>JADFAL010000029.1 GCA_015665275.1 Flavobacteriales bacterium
GAGTTTGAATGGGTGGAAGATGAGGAAGGTGATGGAGATTGGGAAGAAATCTGTGAGACCATTTATTGGACGTCCTTCGAATTTATGTACGTAATAATGCCGAAAGCTTGATTTTAGATCCTGGAAAGGATAGTTTGCAACGTTCATTATACGTATCTCGAATTGATTTTAGCAATACGAACATGATCTGGGAGGTTGCAGAAAATGGTCACAATTACGAATTCCATCTATCCCGAAAAGAATAATTAATACTTCACAAATACATTCTTAGGCTCTGTAAAGAAGCGCAGTGCTTCCCACCCGCCTTCACGTCCAACGCCCGAAGCTTTCACTCCTCCGAAAGGCGTTCTCAGATCTCGTACCAACCAAGAGTTGATCCATACAATTCCCGAATCCAGTTCATTCGCCATGCGATGCGCACGCTTCAGATTGGATGTCCACAACGTAGCGCTCAAACCATAGTCTGTAGAGTTTGCCATCATCAAGGCTTCTTCTTCCGTATCAAATGGCGTAATTGTAACAACAGGTCCAAAAATCTCCTCTTGATTCGTGCGACAATCATACGACAAACCTTCAATTACTGTCGGTCTGAGATAGTAACCATCTTCATATCCTTCCACAGTAACGCGCTCTCCACCTGTTAGAACTGTTCCTCCCTCTTCTTTCGCTAACTCAACATATGAAAGTACTTTTTCCATGTGCGGTTTAGAAACAACCGCTCCCAATTTTGCATCTGGATTATCGGGATGCGCAACAACTGTACTATCCACTCGCTTGACGAACTCTTCTTTGAATTTATCATAGATAGAACGTTCTACAAAAATGCGCGATCCGCATAAACATATCTGCCCTTGATTTGCAAATGATGAGCGCAATGTAGTGCTCAACATCTCTTTAAAATCGCAATCAGCAAAAATGATATTTGGATTCTTTCCTCCTAACTCTAACGACAGCTTCTTGAACATTGGAGCAGCTGTTCTAGCGATATATTGACCCGTAGACGTTCCTCCCGTAAAAGAAATAGCTTTGATCTTAGGGTGTTTGACTATGGCGTCTCCGGCAAACTTTCCTTCACCGTGAAGAATGTTCAGCACACCATCGGGCATGCCCGCTTCTTTAGCCACTTTCCCCAATAAATATGCCGTATACGGTGTGATTTCAGAAGGTTTGGCGATAACGCAGTTTCCAGTAGCTAGTGCCGGTGCAATTTTCCATGAGAACAAGTACAACGGTAAATTCCAGGGAGAAATGCATCCTACTATTCCTATGGGCTTGCGTAAGGTGTAGTTCACTCCTACTCCCTCCATATTGTGCGATTCAGATGCATAATGAATGATGGAAGTGGCAAAAAAATGGAAGTTGGAAACGGCTCTTGGAATGTCTACGTGCGCTGCTAATGAAAGTGGTTTCCCATTATCACGCGATTCAGCTTTCACGAATTCATCCATGCGTGATTGAATTCCTTCTGACAGCTTAACCAGAATAGCACTTCGCTCTGCATTGCTCATTCCAGACCAAATCGGAAATGCTTTCTCAGCAGCTGCGACTGCCAATGCAACATCTTCTTCTGTTGAGTTCGGAATTTGAGAATATACAGTACCAGAAGCTGGTTCGTAGTTATCAATATACTGTCCTTTTACTGGATCGCAGTAGGCACCATCAATAAAATTCTGAAGTCGTTCCATGGGTATATTTTGTGCGATAAAAGTACCGATTTTCTTAGGATGAATCCTAGCGTTTGATTTGTGAAAGGCACGGGGACAGCTAAAGTGTTTTTACTTGAAACGCGAAGGAGCCGAAGAGCGCAAAGGACAACGAGAGTGTTTAATTAGAAGCACTATCGGACTTTCAGCAACTTTCGGATGGGTTTGGCTAGGACTAAAGTAAAGAGGTAACCTATGAGTACTCCCCCTGTGTTTGCCAGTAAGTCGAGACCGGAGACCGATCGGCCAGGGACGAAATATTGTCCAAATTCCATCAACCCACCGTAAACAAACGCAAATACTGCCGAAATTAATAGGCTCTTTCGGTTATTGGCAGTTAATAAGCCAAGATGAAACATTAACGTTCCGTAGGCGATGAAATGCCCTAACTTATCATTACTTGCCGTTAGTTTTGGGGAAGGAGATAAACTTAGGTAGGCAATTCCTATGATTACCCCAATAAGTGATAATTGAATCAATAACTTGAACCCAAATTTCATTCTTCGCTTCCTTTAGGCAGATGTTTCACCAAATCCCCTGTAAAGCGGACCATATTTTTCACTTCACCGGTATTTGCGATACGCAACGATTTGAAAATGATTAACGCTCTGCCCTTACATTCGATATGATAGACCTCTTCACTCTCAAGGAAAGCAATAAGTTCTGGAGTAAATGCCCTACGAATAGCATCTTCATCTGGACCTGTTAGTTTTAGTTTACTGGAGAAAATTGGTGCCTCTTCGAAATCAATATCCTTACGATTCGTAATAGACAATCGCTCGAACAATCGATCAAAAATACCTTCGCTTTCCAAGGTGAACTCGGCAATTTTATCAGGAAGATGTACGAGAAGTAATGTCGTTTTGTATACCTCCTTCGAAAGCATGGCTCCTTCGTCAAAGACAATATCCGACATTTCCCAATCGACTTGATAGTCCTCAAACTCTCCTCCAATAACATTCGTCTTGGATTCTAATGGTCTCGATCGGAAAAACTCAAAATCTAGCAATTCGCTCGCATCCACATTTTCTTGACGCACATAGTACCAGCCGTTATCTGCAGCGATTTTCTTCATACGTTGCTGACGGGGCGATGTTTTCTGAAAGTTAGGAATGATATGCGTTTTTAACGCTAGCCTGTGGTTTGAGGCCGCAATATGTTGGGAAAGACCTATGATATGAACTTTACCTCCTGTTAAGCGATGTGCATCCCGAAACTCGAAAAGCTTTTCTTGGAAAGTAAGATCCACGAGTCTTGTTTTGGAAAGATCTACAGTTAACTCAGCCCCGGCCGGAATTTTCTCCAAAATACCAATCAAACGAAGTAGGGATAAGAAGTTTGCAACCCCCTTCACCTTCAAGGTATACGTTCCATCTTTGTTCTCTCTCAATAGTGTGCCTGATTTGAACGCCAATTGAATGAACTGAGGAATGGACAAACGGGAAATCAATAAATGCGCTACCAGTGTTACTCCAATTCCTCCCAAAATCCCAATAAGCGGGTCTTTGTAGAGAGTAATAATAATGGTTGCAAGGAAGAAAACTGTTTGTTCTAAGCCTTGTTGATAGATTTCTCGGAAGACACGTGGCGAAGCTAACTTGACTCCCGTTACCACAAGAACTGCTGCTAAGGCCGCTACCGGAAACAATTGAATCAATGGAGTGAGTAACAGCACAAACAGCGCAATGAACACTCCGTGGTAGAAGTTCGACCATTTGGTTTTAGCATTATTATGAACGTTTACGGTACTTCGCACAATTACATTCAGGACTGGAAGTCCACCTACAGCTCCAGAAACCATGGTTGCGATTCCCGTACTTGTCAAATCCTTATTCAAGTTTGTTTTACGCTTGTAAGGATCGAGTTTATCCACTGCTTTAGCTGCAGCTAAGGTAATTACGGATGAAATCAAATTGATGGAAATCACAGACATCCAAAATGTTCCGGTATGTGCCTTTGTAAAACTTGGATAGGCCAATCCATCCATCCAATTGCTAGGGACGTCGATGAGGTAATCCTTGGGAGATTCAAAAACCTTCCCAAAAACAGCAATTTGATTTGCTTCCAAGTGGTTGTATAACAGAACAATTGGCACCGTAATTCCCAACACCCAAACTGGGGCTGGAATTAAGTGAAATGCTTTATAACTGATCCGTGCGTGGAAAATCAGAAGGATGATTCCAATTCCTGAAATAAACGCAATGTAAGGGTCTATGTCTGGAACGCGTTCGAATAAGTGTTGAATGATTTCAATGGTATTCGCGCCATCCGATGTCGTTCCCATCGCAACATGCAATTGTTTTGCGAAAATGATGATTCCGATGGAGGCCAAAACGCCTCGAATTACGGAAGTTGGAAAGATCTCAGCTATACGTCCCCAACGGAGCAAACCAATTACGACTTGCAATGCTCCTGCAACAACAATCGCCCCTAGAACATGAGGAAAGCCAGAGTAATCAACTTCCGCTCCCGGATTATCGGAAAGCGCTACTGCTGAAGCTCCAACTACAGCAATCAACCCCGCGGCCGGTCCCGTAATTGTAAGGTAACCTGTGCGAAAAAACAATGTCATCATACCCCCGATGGCGGCGGTAATCAAACCAGAAATTGGTGGGAGCCCCATCCCTTTGGCAATTGCCAACGAAAGCGGCAGCGCCACCAGTGCCACACTGATTGCGGCAATTACGTCATTTCTCCAATGCTTTTTCAGCCCCTGCCAACCTTCGGAGGGCATATCATCGCGCTTGATCGACATTTAGTATTTGAGTTAAAAGCTTCCGCTTATTTTTTAAACGGAGGTTGTTTGTTTCGTTTGTTTCGTCCGTTAGTAACGCATCTCTTTGCCTTTGACTGTTGCAGGAATTCCTTCCGTTAACCATTGTGGTGCTGGAGTCTCGAGCAAGTAGTGATCGAAGAACTGTCGCATGCGAATACTTAAATCAATTCGGTTAGCATTACGCATCAAATTGTGATTGTCTTCATTGTAATTCAACAACCAAGTAGGTCGTCCCAATCGCTTCAACCCAGTAAATAACTCAATTCCTTGATACCACGGCACGGCTCCATCGGCGTCATTGTGCATAATCATCAATGGCGTTTCAACATTTGGCAAATGGAACAACGGTGAATTCTCCACGTACAATTCCGGACGCTCCCAGATTGTATAACCAATTCTACTCTGTGTACGTTCGTACTGGAACTGTCGATTGTATCCGCTTCCCCAGCGAATCCCTCCGTAAGCGGAGAACATATTTGCTACGGGAGCTCCCGCCATTGCCGCCCTGTAGCGGTTTGTCATTGTAACCAATTGTGCCGTTTGATATCCACCCCAAGATTGACCTTGCAATGCCATTCTGGTGGAATCTACATTGGGTAATTGCTCCAATACATGATCTGTTCCACTCATAATACAATCATATGCTGATTTTGCCGGATGACCTGGCTTGTATCGAATGTCTGGCATAAATACCACATATCCAGCCGAAGCATATTCCGTAGCATAAATGATAGATGCTGTTGGTTTAGGGATGTAGTGTGAGTGCAATCGATCGGCATACAACTCGTAGAAATATACCATTAATGGGTACGATTTCGTCGAATCGAAATTCTCTGGTTTGTAAATCAATCCTTCCAATTCAAAACCATCATAACTCGTCCATTTGGTCAACTCCACAGTTCCCCAATTGTATTCGCTTTGCTGAGGGTTTGTCTCAGATATCTTTTGCATCTCGGCCATATCATCTGTGAACGTGTATAATTCAGGGTAATCCTGAAAAGTCATTCTTCGTACAATGTGGCGCTGGTTGTTTTTTGAGCGTTGCAATTGCATTACGTTGGCATTGAAAGACGCCGTTTGAACCAAATCAACGTGATCGTCATGCTCTTTCAATTCGTAAAAACGAGAACCTTTTGTGTTTCGATCAAACCCTCTGAAGTAGACGTTGAACGGTTCATAGTAAACACTATCTCGCTCCCAAATGCTCAAACTTAACTCGACATTGTTGAGTTTTCCCATATCGTGCGTGTAGGATGCCAAGGTCTTATCGTTGTGATCGTATTGCCAGTAGTCAAATTCGGATTGGATCAACACTTTCGATTCATCCCGTGTCCAATTACCTGCATTTTTCGGATAAGCCTCCATTGGCATTCCGTTCATGTCTTCGGTCCAAACTACATCTGCAGTATTACACGTAATGCAATCTTCATTTCCGGTTTCTAAGTCCAACATGTGGTGCTCTCCGTCGCAATAGAATTCCATGTACTTGCCAGACGGCGCCATCGATGGCCAGAATTTTTGTCCTGTTAGTACCAATTCCGCTTCACCTGTTTCCACATTTACACGGTAGAAATCACGAGGTCTTGGAGAAACCCAGTTGTAAGTGTTTGCGTACGTTTCCTCACTCATCCCCATGAGGTACTTTCCTTTCATGTTGTAC
This sequence comes from Flavobacteriales bacterium, assembly GCA_015665275.1. GTDB lineage: Bacteria > Bacteroidota > Bacteroidia > Flavobacteriales_D > Crocinitomicaceae > UBA4466. Next base: position 6,140 of record JADFAL010000029.1, read on the forward strand.
TCAGAATAAACACCCAACGTATCGTTTTCCAATTGAACAACTTTGTCGGATTTGATATGATATGCATGCATCCACGACGCTTCGAGATCGCGATCTTTTTCCAACAATTGTTGTGGTTGCAGGCGCTGATCTTTGTAATGCCAGAGATCTAGATGCACTTTCTCTTTTTTCGTTAGTGTATCTTCTGGTTCTTCCAATTCACGATCACCAATTCCGAAGAATAGAATGTCGTCGTTCATAGTGAAACTCAAATCATAATGCCTAGAAATGGAGTGATCGATATCGAATCCTACTTTCGCAGAATCGAGTTGCATGTATGATGAACCGTCAACTGCCAGCAAGTGGATATCGTAAAGCTTTACCTCCGAAGTATCCTGTGTTGCATAAAATGCAATCCCGTTCTCATTAGAATTAAAGGTTTGAATATCAACTGCCGTGTATTGGTCCTTCCAGGTCCAAATTGCACGATCCGTGAAGGAAAAAAAGTTGACTTTGACCGAATCGATTTCGTCCATGCTTCGATGCGTTTTGTAAGCAACATGATCTCCTTCGTATGACATTTCGTAACCCGTAACATTCTCTATCTCTTTGCTGAATTCCGGATGAAAGACCCAAAGAAGCTTCCCCTTGGATTCGTATTCAGGCTCTTTATTCTTGCGTCTTTTCTTCTTCTTTTTCTTTTTTCCGGGTACTTCAGTCAAGTTATTATGACTGAATTCGACGGTCATCCAATCGTTAACATCGCTTGTTGTAAAGGATTTCACTTCAGGGTATTTTGCTAATGAATCCTGTCCCAGGTAGTAAATTCCTAGTGAATCTTTCGGCCACTTTGTACGTTTGATTTCTTTCAACTCACACGTCCTCAGTGTGTCAAACCCCGGGGTGATTTTAAAAGCAAGGTAGCTGCTTCCTCCGGAAAATTGGGCGCGATATGCTCTCGGAATGGTGTCCGTTTCTCCTGTTTCTACGTTATAGACACACAACACTCCGTCTCCACGATGTGGTTTGATTTCATAGGAAATGAACTTTCCATCATTAGAGATTTGGGCACCTTTCAGTGATTTCCAATCGTTGTAAGCCGTGTGGTCGATCACCTTCTTCTCTTGCGCAATTGCTCCTATTGAAATTGATACAAATAGAAGTGCCGTAAGTAGTCGCATATACCTTAGTTTTTAAGGACGTTAAAATACCGATTTTTTACGACATTCAGGCTCAGGCAATAAACAGTTCGGAAGCTATGAAATCCGCGCGGAGCCGACCTTCTTTGGTCAGGAATATTCGTTCATTCTTCACTTCGGCCCAATCTTGAGATATAAACTTCTCGATATTCACTTTGAAATCAGATGGAATCTGCTGAATATCTGATAGTTGTTCAAAGGAAACGCCATACACCGTGCGCAATCCGGTAAGAATAAGTTCGTTGAATCTATCTGAATCAGATAATACTTCCAGTTCAAAAAATGCCGTTCCTTCCTCCACATTTTTCATGTATTGGGTATTGTTTGCGATGTTCCATTGACGTGAAGTTCCTTGAAACGAATGAGCGGACGGACCAATCCCGAGGTAATGCACTCCTTTCCAGTAATTGCTGTTATGCCGTGATTCAAATCCGGGTCTGGAGAAATTCGAAATTTCATATTGATCGATGCCGTTTTGACTGAGTGTTTCCAACAGAATTTCGAATTGGCGGCTTTCTTCCTCATTGTCCGCCACCTTCAACTCTCCAGATTTCACCTTTCGCTCCAATAGCGTATTCTCTTCAACTGTAAGGCAATAAGACGATACATGCGGAACCCCCCAATCAATTACTTTTTGAATATGGTTGCGCCATTCTTCCTCCGACAATCCGGGCAGCCCATACATTAAATCGACTGTAATATTTTCGTATCCTATGGATTGCGCAAGAAGCACACATTGTTCTGCTTCCTTTGCGTTGTGCGCTCGATTCATCCATTCAAGATCGGACGATTTGAAAGATTGAATTCCGATACTGAGGCGATTCACCCCAATTGACTTCCAAGCTTTGAGGTTTTTTTCGGTGCAATCATCTGGATTGGCTTCGAGCGAAATTTCAGCGTTGGGAGACACTTCAAACAATTCTTCGATTTGCGCCAGAAATGCACTCAGTTCTTTCTTCAGAAGTAAACTGGGTGTTCCACCACCGAAATAAATTGTCTCGATAATTTCATTCTGCACATACCCCGATCGCCCCCTCAATTCCAATGACATGGCATCCAACATACGGCTCCGATACTTCTGAAAAGTAGTGCTGAAGTGAAAATCACAATAAGAACATTGTTGTTTACAAAAGGGGATATGAATGTAAATTCCGGCCACGAATCAAAAGTACATAGATTCGACTAACAGTCAATTTCACGTTTGAATTAGATTCTCGTTAATTTTTTGGGTTGCGTTGTATGGCGCTACATTTTTTTCTAACTTACAGTCGAAGTAATGGAATTCGAACGTCATAAGCGTCTATTAAATAAAGAGTTGGATCAATTCAATTTGATCCTTAGTGAAATCTTACCGCGTTATATTTCGTTGATGAAAAAAGACGACATCACAGATGACGAACGCAAAGAACTTGGGGAACTTGAGCACTTTTTAATTGAAATCAATGGAAAAATTGCTTCGATTAAAACAAAGTTAGATCATGATTTGTTCGGTGAGACCATGGATGAGTATTATCGCGTGAAGGAACTCGCCGCTAAGGGAGATGCTTTGGCATTGAAACGTCTCGATCAACTCAAAGAAACCTTTAGCAAATCTATCAAGGGCGATACTTTTTTTAATTGGAATTAACATCTGTTACTTATTAACCACTTAGCTCGATGTTCAATGAGAATGTGGCGTGTAGGTAGCTGGGATTAGCTTGGCACAATTTTTCTATATTCGTTTGTCAAACAAACACGTATCACCCATGAGAATTCTTCTTGCTTTATTACTCATTTGCAATGGAATAGCGGCTTCAGCACAATCATCTAAACTAAAACAAGGTATGGTTTCGTTCGAACTCGGCAACTATGAGGAGGCCGTGAGTCAACTATCTGAGGCTATGGACGCTCCTGTATTATTGAAAGCAAAGGAGGTTCCAGAAGGTTGGTTTTATCTAGGAAAATCTAAATCCATACTGATTTCGAATGCCATGAGTTTACAGAACCAAGAGCAATTGGTGCGATACAAAGGATACGATTTAGAGGCTTACGAGTGCTTCAATAAGGCAATTAAAGCAGGCGCAAAAGATCAAATTACTCAGTCTTCTATTCAGGAAATTCAAGACTTGTCTTATGTTATTTTTAATTCTGGGAATACAGAGTATTTACTGGGCAACCTAGACGACGCTATTACTTATTACAACGCTGCTGAATCCATTGCTGAATCGCATGGAATGCGCGGAGAATATCAAATTTACTCCTTGCGCGGTCAAACGTATCTATCCAAAGGAGATTCAACACTGGCGTGTAATGATTTCGCCAAAGCAACGGAACGTTACCTAGCTTCTTCTCCCGAAATTCCAGATGCGAACATTGGATACGCCTACTATTCTATGGCAATTATCGAACGGTACAACAACAATGATTTGGACAGAGCTCTGGAATTGGCGCAGGTTGGAAATGAACTGATGCAGAGCGAAGTGGAACGATTGAAGGGCTTGCTTAACAATGGAAGTTCAGATCAAAGTATGTTAGCGTCACAAGGGGCGCAGTTTGGTAGTGTTATGGATGCACTGAATCGATTTGAGTTGGACATTTATAGTGCTTCACCTCAAAAATACGATGAGGCGGTTGCCAAATTCAAGAAGGCACTAATTGAGAATCCGGGCGATGCGAACATGTGGTTGGTTTATGGTAACCTCATCGAGTATAATGATATCGAAGGCTCATACGAGGCATATAGAAATGCCATTGTTATCGATCCAAACAATTCCGTTGCTCATTTTAATGCAGGAGCAAACCGTGTGAACAAAGGAACTTCCTATGCTAGAAAAGCCAATGACGAAATTGACTTTCAGAAAGCGCAAGAGTGGCAGGATAAGATGAATGAAGAATTTAAAAAAGCATTGCCGCACATGGAAAAAGCGCATGAATTGGAACCGAATAACATTTATGTGCTGGATGCCCTTATTCAAGTGACGCTTCAGTTAGAAATGATGGATGATTATAATTTGTACAAAGAGAAGCAGCAATTGTTGAAGGGGTATTAGATGTTAGATCGCTTCTTTCAGTCGCTTTTAGACTTAAGATGTGGCCCTTTTAGTCTTCAAATTTACCAAATCCGAATACCTTGAAAGCGCACTCCCTGACCACCGAAGCTGCTTCGGAATAATTGCCTGAACACGTTGAAAATAGCGTTAGACAGTGAGTGGAGCCTACGAACTTTTATATGGTAATGTCTCTGAAATGAGAACAAAACACCATTTGATTGGATTGATAGGCCGTATCTATGATACTTAAAGAATCCACGTAAGCAGCTAATTCTCCTGAATTTGGATAGAATACAATAATTGTATCGATTAACGGACCTACCATATTGATGTTTCGATAGCGCACCTGGAAGGAATCGTAAAGCGATTTTTCACACCTAGAATATCCATATTTTAGGAACTCCCGAAATCCAGTTTCTGAATAGGGGAACCCGTTTTTAAACACTATCGTTATTAATACGGTTCCGTCTCGATCGTACTTCGTCCATAAACCCTCTTTTCGATCATCGAGATATCTGCCTTCTTTGTAAATTGCTGAATCAGGATATCCATATTCCGGGCGATCCACACCGTATTCAATCCAGTAACCTTGTTTCAACCCATCTTTATCAACTTGATTGATTGTATCATTTTGAGCGACAACATCTGAACCAAGGACTATAAACAGTATTACAATCAGATAATTCACTCTATGAGTAAAGTATATACTCCGGACTTCTCTTTCAATTGCAAATGCAAATAATACGTTCCTGGAGCGACATCTAATTGATAATCCAATGATTTCTGATTCTCTTGGAATTCGGATAAAATCAACTTTCCGCCTACATCGTAAACAGTAACCTTGATACTTTCCTCGGGCTGATTAAAATGAACACTGAAATTCCCATTAGAAGGGTTCGGCGCAATGACCGCAACATCTTCCAGACTGTTTTCATTCAAACTTACCTGATCCATTACAAAACAAACACTTGTATCGGAACAGCTTCCATCCGAAACAACAACCGCGTAATTTCCATTGGCTGTCGCTACATACGATGGATTCGTAGCTCCGGGAATAATCGCATTTCCGTTATCGCAATCAATCCATTGGAAGGTTCCTGTAGCACTTTCAGCCGTTAAAACTATTCCTCCTTGCGTCACATTCGTGTTAACCGTTTCAATCGTTAAATTCAAATTCGCAGTGGAATCACATCCTTGAGCATTTTGCAAAGTCACAGCATAACTTCCCGAAGTTGTGTAAGAGTTTCCATTCCAGTCATAATTATCACAAGCCGTAATATCTGTTGTAGACGAAAGCGGACTGCACCCTGGAATGATAACAATACTATAATCTTCCACTTCTCCATCGTATCCAACTTCACATGTGTCTGGCGATTGATTGTATTTCGCGGACACTCGCATGGTTGTAGTACCGATATATGCATTTGCAGGAACCGTAACTGTCATTGGAGATTGGTTCGTTGGACCGTTCGCGGTATTCTGTGCTGATCCCATATCGTACTCCTCCCCTGGATCACTGAAATCGAAGTCGTGATTCCAATCGATCCAAGCTTTTGCATAGATGGTGTAGTTTCCATCCGTATTTACGTTTGTTGTCAGCGGATAAGAACTTCCCACCTCAACTGTTGTGGATTGTGTTGATGTATAATCCGTATAAGGTTGTATTTTACCTGTGGCGTTAGTAATGGTATTAAAATCAACCAAGGTTACGGCAGTTTGCCAACTCATGTTTCCTGTGGACGTGCAGTATTGCTCGGGCTTCACGACATATGTGAATTTGTATGTTTCACTTGTATCTCCCGTGCTTCCCACTGCATACACCTTGAAGAAAATACGAGTTCCCGCGGGAGCATCTGGCAAAGGTTGATCGGATACCCAAGTGGAATCGATGGTGTTCGTCATTGGGATTACATTCCCAAAAACAGGTGTATTTAAAGACCATTCTGTGTATACATTAGATAAGGTTCCGTCATACGAAATTACCGAAGTAACGTATTGATCGACTCCCTCAAGTGGTGCAACATCAGTTGGAGCATCCGTAATATCGGTAATCAGAATTGCTGGAAAATCGGCCCGGCCATCCAAGGTGAATTCCCACAACCCTCGGCCCCATGTAGTTGCACGAAGTGTATTGGATCCATACATTACCTCCATCTCTGAAATAGCTACATTCGGAAGATCAGGATTGTAAAGTGTCCATGTGTTGTCGGTCATCGCTTTCTTGTATACGCCAATTTCCGTCCCCACGTAAATTGTACTGGCATCGGTATGATCCACCACTACGTTTCGAACAGGTATATTACCTACATTGTACGTGATGTTCGTCCATGTCAATCCGTTGTTGTTCGAAATGAACACTTTGTCGCCGTTGTTCTGGTATGTTGAATACACCACAATGATGGTATTATCGTCTTTTGGATCGAAACAAATATCCGCGATGGATGCGTTCGGCAAAGATCCCTGAATATCAAAGAAAGTATTTCCGCCGGTGAATGAAATCTCCAAATTGTCTGAACGCGAAACGATCATTTTTTGTGAGTTTCCTTCTGAAATTGCAGCATGAGAAATGGTACCACTAAAACTCGGAGTTCCCAACTGTGTCCAAGACACCCCAAAATCATCGCTTCTGAAAACGGTGTCTCCAAATGAATAAACACGCATATGATTGTTTGGATCGTACACCAAAGGTGCTACCCAACCGCCATTTTGTCCAGGCGGGGTTGCTCCTGTTTGCGAAACCCCTCCATCTTTTGTCAATCGACGACCTCCATTTTGCAAGCTACCCATCATCCAATCATCGTTCAAAGGATGGATAATTCCTTCCATTCCATCGGCTCCGTAGAATTCAATCCAACCGGTTTCGGTATGAATACTCGTCCCATTGTCTTGCGATCCTGTAATTGTGCGCTCGTGATTCGATTGACTCACGCCCAGCGAGTAATTTTCTCGAATGGATTGTCCCTCAAAAATTTCCCAAGTGATTCCGTTATCATAACTGCGCCCCAGAAATCCATCAGTACTTACCCAAAAGACTCCGTTTTGGCATCTCGCTCTGCGAATATCTGCGTGAACGTAAGCAGTATTGGTTGCATAGCTTGCATTTCCTTGCGACCAAAATGTTGTTTGACCAAAACTTTGTCCTCCGTCGGAACTCATGTTGATATCGATGTTTCCAACGAGGATTTGACTTGAATCTGTATCACTCACTGCAAATGCACCATACATTCCCAATCCGTGGTTTGCAATTTCACTGAACGTTCCTCCTTGATCTTCTGATTTCCAAACGTAGGTTCCATTCACCGCATAAATGCAATCGGGGCAATCGGCGCTTACGGAAAGGCGACTTACATTTCCTCCTGGTGTAGTTCCAGAATTGGAGAATGAAAGACCTCCATTTGTGGATACGTAGATGTAATTTGAATTATTTCTGCGCACGTACATTACGTTTGGATCTGTTGGGTGAAAGTGGATTTCATAGGTTGAGGCCGTTAAGATTTGCGTCCAAGTAGCCATATCATCGGTAGATCGATACAAACCTTCATTCGATGCAACATATACCAAATCGGGAATGGTTGGATGATAAATTACTTCGTAGATCTGGCGGTTGGTTCCCAATCCTCCCCAACCAAGGTTTGCTGGGTTAAATGCCGTTGTAGACCATGTCAATCCTGCATCAGTCGATCTATAGATTCCGTGTGTGGTTCCATTTCTTGCGTTTCGAACATTGATCAAGATAGAATCTGGATTTGTCGGTCGGACCGTCATGGTATTCACTCCTGTGGCAATGAGGAAATCCGTTGCTCCTTCATTCCAGGTTACACCGCCGTCTAGCGTTTGCCAGAATCCACCACTTCGCGAACCGATGTACATTCTGTTGGGATCGGTAGGATCTCCGTAAAAGGTTTCGATTCGACCTAAACCGAGCGAGTAATGTCCAGTTACCTGCCCGATGTAATGCGGTCCTAATTGTTTCCATCCGGCATTGAAAATGTTGGATTCTGGAGCCGAATTCAAGTACTCTTTGTAAGCATTTTCAGCAAAATATGGATCTATTTGAGTGCGATCTCCTGACGGGTAATACTTCTTCTCATTTTCGTATCGCCAACGCTGATAACCTTTCCAGCCGGAACCTTGAGCAAATTTGTCGATGGTATCGAAATGTGCCTCTGCCACCGCAACGACATCGTAAAAGTTCACTTGAGGATCTTGCGCGAGTTCTTTCCATTTCTGAGAGAAGACAAGAGAAGACAATCCAACGAATAATGTTAGGAGAAGGAGTTTCATACGTATAGTTTTAGCCTCCTAAATGTACGCAAAAAGGTTTTTACAAGTGAATCGTTGCATTCCATTGGCGTGATCCGTCACTAACCAATTTTAGTACTTCCTGTTTTCCTGTTTTCGATATTTCGAATTCTACCACTTCGAAACTGGGCGTATAGCTTTCCTTTAAAGGCTCATCTTTGGCGGCTCCTGCATCAATTCGCGTGGCTTTCTTTAAATACTTTTCGCCGTACATCGCTGGGATTCCTAACAGACCGCTAGTTTCTGCTGGAAGCACCATTTCGTTATATCCGGATAACTGATTCTTGATGTCTGTGTACTCTAACTTATACGTGCGGGAATAGGGTACTTTGCCTTTAATTTCTAATTCAGCAGGTAATCCATCTTCGTACGTATAGAAAAATGAAATTACCGTATCATTCCCCATAATGGTATGCTGAGCTGAGATATTTTCTCCTTCGTAATCGAACATAATTTGCTGCGTTCCGTTTCCGTTGAAGATTCCAATCTGGCGACCCTCTTCATCATAGAGATATTGAATGCGTTGAGATCCAGAGATGATTTCTCGAATTTGCTTGTCTTTGTTCAGTTCGATTCTCGATTCTACATTCCCCTTGTATGGCTGGAATTCAATGCTGATGGCATATTTCTCGTAACTCATGGCCAGGGTAGTTACCTTTCCAAACTCGGTGATTTCGATTTTAGAAATGCGATCTTCCGAAGTTTCAGTTTTCTCCGTTTTGGCATCGCTCGGTTTCTTCTCATTCTTGCAAGACATTAAGTTAAACACCAAGAAGGCGGTAAAACTGAGCGCGATGAAAAATGCAAACGGAAAAAGAGATCTGAACATGGTTTAAAGTTAGCACAAAAAAAGCCGGCGCTTCGAGTACCTCAGCGACCGGCTAGTATTATATTCTGAAACGTGCATCTCAACGGACTCCATGTACGTTCAATTGATTCTACAAATCGAATTTGATTCCTTGCGCTAGTGGCAATTCATCTGTATAGTTGATTGTATTTGTTTGGCGGCGCATGTAAATTTTCCAAGCATCAGACCCAGACTCACGTCCTCCACCTGTTTCTTTTTCTCCACCAAATGCTCCACCGATTTCAGCACCTGAAGTTCCGATGTTAACGTTTGCAATTCCACAATCAGAACCTTGGGCAGATAAGAATGCTTCTGATTCCTTAAGACTGTTTGTCATGATAGCAGATGACAACCCTTGAGGTACATCATTTTGCATTTCAATTGCGTTTGTTACATCACCAGAATATTTCATGATGTATAAAATTGGCGCAAATGTTTCGTGTTGAACAATAGCGAATGAATTGTCTGCTTCAACAATTGCTGGTTTCACGTAGCATCCAGACTCGTATCCTTCTCCTTCGAGAACCCCTCCTTCTACCAAGATGTTTCCACCTTCTGCTTTCGCATCTTCCAATGCTTTCAAATATGCATTAACGGCATCCTGATCGATAAGTGGTCCAACGTGATTGCTTTCATCCAATGGATTTCCAACTTTCAATTGCCCGTATGCATTGACGATAGCAGATACAAACGTATCATATACATCTTCGTGAATGATCAATCTTCTTGTTGAAGTACAACGTTGTCCACCTGTTCCAACAGCTCCAAATACTGCCCCTGGAAGCACAATTTTCAAATCTGCTGATGGCGTAATAATAATTGCGTTGTTTCCTCCAAGTTCTAAAAGTGATGTTCCCAAACGGGCACCAACTGCTGCACTAACGGCTTTACCCATGCGAGTAGAACCCGTTGCAGAAACTAAAGGAATTCTTGTGTCGTTTGACATCGCTATTCCCAATTCAGCTCCTCCGATTACTAATCCCGAAACTCCTTCAGGTACGTTGTTCGCTTCGAAAACTTGTCTTGTAATCTCTTGACACGCAATTGCCGTAATTGGCGATTTCTCTGAAGGTTTCCAAACACAAACATCACCACATACCCATGCCAATGCTGTGTTCCAGTTCCAAACTGCCACTGGGAAGTTGAATGCAGAAATAATTCCTACGATTCCACGTGGGTGATACTGCTCATACATTCTATGTCCAGGACGCTCAGAGTGCATGGTCAATCCGTGCAACTGTCGAGAAAGTCCAACAGCGAAATCACAGATGTCAATCATTTCCTGAACTTCACCCAAACCTTCTTGGTATGATTTCCCCATTTCGTAAGAAACCAATTTTCCTAATGGCTCTTTATATTCACGTAATTTTGTCGCCAATTGACGCACTACTTCACCACGTGCCGGAGCCGTCCATTGTCTCCAAGCTTTGAATCCTTCTTGTGCTTTCAACACTACCGCTTCGTAATCTGCTTCTGTTGCAGCATTTACCGTTGCGATTGTTGCTCCATCTACCGGAGAAACAGATGCAATTACTTCACCTCTAGTGTTGAACCAGTGTCCTCCTGTAGAAGCACCGTTGTTATTTTCTTCGATTCCGAACTGCTTTAATACTTCTGCAATTCCTAAATCTGTCATTGTTTCAGCCATTTTGCTTGAATGTTAAATAAGATACAATAGGCACAAAACTACGTTAAAAAATCAATTTTTTCACCTCTCGAACGGATTCGTGGCTCTTCAATTGATTCCAAACTTGACATTCAAAGAAGGGGAAGACTTTCATTCTAGGCTTTTCTTCGACCTTTTCATGCAAGTGAGCCGACAAATCCTGTAATATGTCAACCAATATTTCCACGTGCAACCAACTAGTGGATTTAAAATTTGAAATTAGACTTGATTTCAGGTTCTTATTAAAAACTGTCTTTGGCTTAACGCCCGCGCCTGAATAGCAATACTGCAGCGACGGCGCCAAAAGTTGTGGCTAACATGTAAATCCACACATTTGACCACAATCCACTGAATACAGCGGGTGAAAAACTTCTAGCTGGATTCATACTAGCACCACAATACGGCCCGGCAAAATACGCCTCCAATCCAACAATAGTGCCTATAAGAATACCTGCTTGCCAGATGCTCGATTTGCTATGAAAGTCAAAAATAACCCCGAGCATTAATACAAATGTGAGACCGAATTCCAACGCAAAGCTTTGCCATTCGCCAATTTTTGGAAGGGTGTCTCCGTAATGAGCATTATCAGGATAGATTGCAGCCAAACATGCGCTTGCCACCGCTGCGCCAGCGAATTGAGACAACAAATAAAAGGGTACTTCCTTACCATCAAACGCGCCTTTTACCCATAGTGCTGTTGTTACCGCCGAATTCATATGCGCACCTGAAGCTTTTCCAAAAAGAATAATTCCCAAAAATACCGCGAACCCAAAAGCAAGTCCAATCCACAGTTGCGGGTACGACCATTGTTGCGTTTCTACGAGTAGAATCGAACCCGTACCAATAAAAACCAGTTGAAAGGTTCCAAGAAATTCAGCTGTATATGAGCGTTTCATCGCAGATAAGCCGATGCAAATTCTTTGAAGTACACGTCAATTTGATCGCGCACGCCGTTAAAAACAGCAGCGATTTCTTCCTCTGTACCTGTTGCTCCAAAAGGATCGGGAAAGCTTTGGTGAAATTTAACAGCGGAGGATGGAAAGTACGGGCAACGCTCTTTCGCACTGTCGCACACGGTAATGATGTAATCAAAATCGACATCAGTATATTCATCTACATTGTTGGATGTATGATCAGAAATATCAATACCCACTTCTTTCATTGCTTCAATGGCCTTTGGGTTCACGCCATGCGTTTCAACTCCTGCCGAATACACTTCCGTTCCTTTGGCGGCATATGTTTTAAGATAGCCATGAGCCATTTGACTTCTGCAACTATTTCCTGTGCAAAGCACTAATACTTTTTTTCCCATTCTTAACAGCATCCGGAACCTGGCTCGCAGCTCGCTTCCTGTTTATTCAATTCTGACAACTTGCTTTTAGGCTTTTCCTCCTTTGATTCACTAACCGTATCTGGTGAGCAACATACCGCGTTCTCTTCCAATGCATATTGCGGATCATTGAACTCAACGTCTTCATGGAAATAATAGACTTCCCATTGATGTCCGTCGGGGTCGGTCGCCCAAAATTTATCTTGAACGGCGTAGCAGCAAGCTGTTCCCACTTCTTCCAAGGACACAATTCCTAAACCTCGCGCAACTTCGAGACGCTCTTCCATCAATTCTTTTGAGGCTACCTGAATTCCTAAATGACCAAAATTGGATTGAACGCGCTCTTCGTTTTGAACGAAAGAAATAATCAAAGCAGGATCTTCTAGTTCGTACTTTGCGTAACCGGCTTTTACCTTGGAAGCTGGTTGTCCGAAAAATGCAGTGTAAAAGTTTACCGTGCTTGCAATATCCTTAACGTACAAGGAAACATGCATCCGCGGATAAGTCGTGTTTTTCATAGTAATCTATTTTAGCAACAATTCTCATCATTACAAGCGAGACTATCGTTAATAAACGAATCAAGTGTATTACGCAAATGGGCCCATTTCTCCTTATCGATACAATAACAAACACTGGTACCTTCGATAGTTCCTTTAATCAAACCAACACTTTTCAATTCCTTCAAATGCTGAGAAACTGTTGATTGCGCCAACTCGATTTCGGTAACCAACTCACCACAAACGCAAGACTCGACTTTCATTAGTGCTTGAACAATGGCTATTCGAGCCGGATGTCCTAAGACTTTTAGCAAGCTTGCTAGCTCAATTTGTGTTTCTGAGTATTGTTCCGTTTTTGTTGCTCCCACTTGTGTTACACTTCTTTATCGCAATATTACGATTAATATAGATTACTTCGTAATTTGTTCGGCACGAAATTACGGATTCTCGGATTCACAAAATATGATTCAAGGCGAAACAATTTTCCACAATTTTTGAACTTCCAAAAGTTTGATTTCCACTTATTTTGTGAGTTTTACGTGCTAAAAAATGGAAAAATCACTACTAAATCTGTTTAGCTGCTGTCATTTTAAAGATCGCAGTAAAAACAACTAAGACCCATCCTTGCTTTCCTATATTTGTTAAAGAACTAATCGAAACGCCTTTTTAGGCGTTTTTATTTAACGGAAAAGGTGTATCTTTGCGCCTCAGGTGTGCTAAGTATGAGTATTGAGCTACCTAATTCTAACTAGTAAGTTTTCTTACACAATCAATTCATGTTATGACTACTACAACGCAATGCCTTTGTGCATTCTTGTTTTTCTGTGGACTTTCATTTGGCCAAGAAAATCAAGAACTAAGTCCTGCTAACTATCAGTATTCTTTCGAGATCGAATTCATCAACGCGCAGACGGATGAAGGAACCGTGAAAGACATTAGAGCCTATTCAAAAGATTTATTTGAGGTGCATCCTACATTCGTTCAAGGAACGTTTCGTGTGGAGACTGCTTTTTCTGTTCCGGAAGATCGCGTAGTTCAACATCTGGGTGCTTACGGTTTCAACGTAACGTCGATTCAAGTAGAGAAAGACGGTAAAATTTTAACCACTAAAAACGAAGAGGAATGAAGCAGCTATTATTAGTAACCACCGTTTTTATGGGCCTTTCACAATGGGCGACTTCACAAACATCGTGCGCTACTTCGGTAGAAATCATTAACGATCCACAACTAAATACGCAACACTGTTTGGTCAATGCTCCGGCAACGGACCCTACTTTAGACAATAATAACTGTTTCCCTGGGGCACAGTCGGAAGGTTGGTATGATTTCACTATCGCAAATGGTCCACAAACGGTTCAACTTGATGTAAGCAACTATACAAGTTCGGGAGGTCCCAACGCGAGAGACGTTGCCTTTGAAGTATTCAGTGGAGCATGTGGAAGCTTGACTTCATTGGGCTGCGTTAATGCCAATGGAGCGGGTGGTGCAGAGACTTTGAACTTGGCCAATCTTGCCAATGGAACGTATTACATCGCTGTCTATTCAATGACAAATGGAACTATTCCTACTATGGATGTATGTGTTACGGGACTTCCTTCACCTCCTGCCAACGACGATTGCGCAAATGCCATTCCAGTAACGGTTGGTACCAATGGAATCTGTACGGAAGTTACCGGAACAAATGTTGGAGCAACAGCTAGCGCTGGAGCCCCAGCACCTTCTTGTGGTGGTTATTTAGGCGGAGACGTTTGGTATTCGATAACCGTTCCAGCTTCTGGTGAGGTAAACTTTACCGTTGACTTCGCTGCTGCCAATTCCATTACGGACGCCGATATGGCGATTTATTCAGGAGTATGCGGATCATTGACAGAAATTGAATGTGATGATTTGGATGGAACCGGAACCATGCCTATCATTCAAGCGACAGGATTAACCGCTGGAACGACCGTTTATATTCGAATTTGGGAATGGAACAATGATGTTGCTGGTGATTTCGACCTTTGTATATCTGAGCCTCCTGTAACATTAAACAATCAAGACTGTAATACTGCTATCCCAATTTGTGGTGGAACGACTTTCGCAGGGGCATCCAACGGTCCGGGGACTGTGGCCGACCTTAACATCAACAACGACGATTGTCTGGTTGGGGAAAACCAATCAAGTTGGGTGTATTTTGAAGTTTCCAGCGCTGGAGATATCGAATTCACCATTTCGCCACAAAACGGAACGGATGATTATGACTTCGCTGCTTGGGTTTACCCTGGTGGCGCTGGACAATCTTGCCCACCTTCAAATAATGACGTAGACCGTTGTTCTTTTGCTGCGGGTGCTGGATTAGGAGGCAGTTATGATACTGGACTTGGACAAGGTGCAGTAGATACTTCTGAAGATTCATTCGGTGATAACTGGGTTGCTCCGATAACTGGTTTAAATGTAGGTGATGTGATTTACTTATTGGTAGATAACTTCTCTTCTACAACCTCTCCATACACTTTGGATTTTACCGGATCAACGGCTGGATTGGATTGTACGCTTCTTCCTACCGAATTAATGTCGTTCTATGTTCAAACGCTGAACAATTCAACGAATCAATTGTTTTGGAAAACGAACGCTGAAATTAACAACGATCACTTTACAGTAGAACACTCTTACGACGCTCAAAACTGGCGTGAGCTTGGGACAGTAGACGGAGCGGGGAATTCCTCTTCACTACAACAATACGCTTACGTTCATGAAGGTGTTGATGCAACTGTGAATTATTATAGAATCTTTCAGACCGATTACGATGGTCAAACAGGAAGTTACCGTATCGTTTCAATCGACAACACATATACTGGTAAAGTGTTATTGTACACAACAAACTTGTTGGGTCAAAAAGTAGATGGAAATTACCGCGGAATGGTTGTTGACGTAATGAACGATGGAACAACCAAAAAGAGACTTCAAGAGTAATAGCTGAAGTATAGTTAGTCAAAAAGGAGCCCTATTCGGGTTCCTTTTTTTTGTGAATAACTAACCGATTCCCGGCCGTCGGAAACGAATCTATCCCAAAAAAAACAACTAATTTGGCGGCAAAGCAATCGTTCCATATGAATACCTATGTTCTCATCGTAGGAATTGCCGGGATCATCATTCTCAGCTTTTTCTTCAATATTCTCGCGAAACGCACCAACATTCCGTCGGTCTTGTTGTTGATCATTTTGGGGATGGGACTCAAAAGTGCGTTAAGCCATTATAAACTTATTGGAGATCTGGACCTAGGTCCTATTCTAGAGATTTTGGGGAACGTAGGGTTGGTGATGATTGTCTTAGAGGCCGCTCTCGATCTCCAACTGGAGAAGGAGAAAACCCCGCTCATTGTGCGGTCTTTTTTAACGGCACTTTTGGCCCTTGGAGGCTCAATGATTGCTATAGGAGCCTTCTTCATGTACATCTTTCCTGATACCTCGGCGTACACGGCCATCCTATATGCTACGCCGCTGAGTATTATGAGTAGCGCCATAATCATTCCTAGTGTTGGTGGATTAACCGGTGCGAAGAAGGAGTTCATGGTTTACGAAAGTACGTTCTCCGATATCCTTGGGATTATGGTCTTCTACTTTATGATTGGTGCCGACGGAGGCGCTGGAGGTGGATCCATTTTCTGGGAAATTGTATTGAATATCTTAGCTACTACAGTGCTTTCGGTAGTCGTTGCGTATGTACTTGTATATATGTTCCAGCACTTGCAAATGCAGGTAAAACTCTTCCTTATCATTGGGATCCTTTTAATGATGTTTGCGCTAGGGAAAATCTTCCATTTATCATCTCTGCTAATCATCCTTGCCTTCGGACTTGTACTAAACAATACGGATCTCTTTTTCCAGGGGTTCCTCAAAAAGTATTTCGATCGCGAGAAGGTCAAACCAATTCTTCATGACTTCCACAATTTGACGTTGGAATCCGCCTTTTTAATTCGGACTTTCTTCTTCGTGGTTTTCGGATTTACCATTACACTTTCTTCCCTTTACGATTGGGAAGTAGCCGTAAATAGCTTTGCCATAGTCGCCATTCTGTTAGTCGTTCGCTGGATCATTTTGAAGGTAGTTGTACGTAAGAATATCATACCTCAACTCTGGATTGCGCCACGAGGGTTAATTACGGTTCTCCTTTTCTTTACCCTTGAGGAAAGCAGCATTAAAATCGATCAATTCGATGCCGGATTGCTCCTTTACCCTATTTTGATCACGAGTATCATTATGATGATTTCACTCATTTCATACCGAGGTGAGAAAGTTACGGATGTCCTCTTTCATACAGTCCCTATTCTTAACAAGAACAACACCCCGCAACAGAAAGAAGAATTCAAAAAGCGTATGGAAGAAAATACCCAGCGTCAGGACTTTGATGGGTTTAGCCATCGTGGGGATGAAAAAGATTCGGAATCTTCAGAAGAGGACGAGGCGTAATGGTTTCCCGCGTGAAATGCTATCTAACAAGCGCCTCATTAATCCAGGTAATTAATTAAGTTACAATTGGCAAATTCTAGAATTTTAGAATTTGGTAATTCGATAATTGTCGAATTTGAGAAGAATTATGTCTCAATTACGTAAAAGTGTTACCCCAAAATAGGGGAAGAATACTAATTGTTTGTCTCACAACTGAAACAAACATTCTACATGAAACATATTCTCACCCTCACATTGTTCCTTCTTACCGCATCCGCTTTTTCTCAAGAACTCCATCAAACAGTTCGCGGTACCATTATCGATTTCGATACCAAAGTGCCCATTTACGGAGCTAAGGTTGTTTTGTTGAATTCAAGTCCAGTGAAAGGGGCGATTGCCGATGCGAATGGTGATTTCAAGCTGGAAAACGTAGGAATCGGCCGGGTTCAATTACAAATTACAGCCATAGGATATCAGGACATTTATCTTCCCAATATCTTGGTCGAGTCAGGAAAGGAAACTGTCCTCAATCTTGAAATGACCAGCGACCTTCAAAAAGTGGAAGAAGTGAAAGTTTCCGCCCGAAAAGACAAATCCGAAGCCTTGAACAAAATGGCATCCGTAAGTGCGAAAACCTTTAGTGTTGAAGAAACCAACCGCTATGCAGGCTCGTTGAATGATCCAGCGCGAATGGTATCTGGATTTGCAGGAGTTACAGGAAATCCTGAGGGAGACAACGACATCGTTGTAAGAGGAAATTCACCCAGAGGCATCCTTTGGCGCCTAGATGGAATCGACATACCAAATCCCAATCATTTTGCGTCAACCGGAGCAACGGGAGGACCAATTTCAGCACTCAACGGGTCCATGTTGGCCAACTCCGACTTCTTTAGTGGCGCCTTCGCCCCGGAATACGGCAATGCTCTATCAGGCGTATTTGATGTAAATCTTCGAAAGGGGAACAATGAAAAACGCGAATACAGCTTCTCCGCAGGAATTATCGGAATTGATGGAACGATGGAGGGGCCTTTAAAAGAAGGATATCGAGGATCGTACATCGCGAATTACCGTTATTCTTCTATTGCATTGTTAGACCGCCTCGGCGTTTTGGATTTCGATGGAATTCCCATCTATCAGGATGGATCATTCAAACTCTATTTGCCCACAAAGAAAGCTGGCACGTTTCAACTTTTAGGTATGGGCGGCATGAGTCGTATCGATCAAACAGACCAAGACGATGAAACCGGACACGTTCATTCGAAATATGCCTTTGGCGCTAGTATGGGAATGGTTGGATTGAAACACTCTTACATTGTTTCTCCAAAATTGTACGTCAAGAGCTATATTTCAGCGTCTTCGGCAGGAAACTCGGGCGAAGGGCAATGGCAGAAATCGGACAGTACCGGACTTTTCACTTCGGAGCGGGACAACTACCGTGATCATCAATGGAAGGCGCAATCCATCGCCAATTACAAAATCAATCAGAGGAATTTAATTCAAGGTGGGGTTACTTACACAAGAATGCTGTACAATTATTTCTACGAAGACGATTACGATGATGAAGACGGTGTGATGACGCGATGGGAAGACTCCAAAGGAGCGACAGATATGATACAATCGTTCGTATCTTGGAAAAACCGCTTGTCTAACGATTTAACCATTATTTCTGGAGTACATTACACGCACTTTCTGCTGAATAATTCAACCGCCGTTGAACCTCGACTGGGAATCAAATGGGCTGCCAATAAGCGTAGCACCTTCTCGATGGGAGCAGGAATGCACAGTCGTATTGAAAGTGTATCCACGTACTTGTATACAGAATTACAACCCGATGGAAGCTACCAGTATTTGAATCGTGATTTGGACCTATCCAAAAGCATTCACGGCGTATTGGGATACAGTTTCAATATCAATGAAAACGTATACTTAAAAACAGAATTATACTATCAACACCTTTACAACATGCCTGTTCATAACGATTCCAATAGCTATCTTTCTTTGGTGAATTCATCTTACGGAATTCCCTCTTTCGAATTAGTGAACGAAGGAACAGGAAGAAACTACGGCGTTGAATTGACCGTAGAGCGCTTCTTCAACAAAGGATATTACTTCTTATTGACAGGATCCCTTTACAAATCTGAATTCAAAGCATTGGACGGCATTATGCGGAGTACTCGTTTTGACGCGGGTTATGCCTCCAACTTCTTATTCGGCAAAGAATGGACCTTTGGATCGGAGAAGAACAAATCGTTTGGTGTGAATACGAAAGTGACCGTGATTGGAGGGAACCGATACACTCCTGTTGATTTAGAGGCATCCATCGCATCGGGAAATACTGTGTATCATACCGATCAGGGATTCACAGCGAAAGGCGATCCGATTTTCTTTACCAATATTGGGTTGACGTACCGAGTCGATAAAAAACGTGTCACGCATGCCTTTAAAATTGACGTACGTAACGTGACCAACAATAAGGCAAGAATACGGGAATGGTATAGCGATCGCACGCAAAGCATCGAGTACGATACACAACTATCGATGATCCCGAACCTTATTTACACGCTTAAGTTTTAATTGGAAGGAAAGACCCAGAACCTCTTTTCCAAGCCATACTTTATCTTCTTCAATTTTAACCTCGTACTTGTACATACTTGTAGCCATACCGCGACCGTTTTCAACGGAAAAGTGAAAGCGGTGAAACGGACATACCAAATCGCCTCCATCAATCCAGCAATAATCCATGGGCTTGTTTTGATGGGGGCATTTGTTCTTAAATGCGTGATAACCGTCCTCAAACTTGACCCATAGAATTTTGCCATAGCTAGATGGGATAACCGCCGTATTTTTCAATGCAAAATGTTCCTCCAGTTCTTGGGTAGAACTGAATGCAAGAATCCATTTAATTTTGAATTTTAGCATGTCACAGCATGTTGAATAGGGAATCACTACAATTCATGAATCCTTATTTTCCACTTCATTATTCGCGATCAGAGCGCCGCTTTAGCAGCATCATAATCTGGCTCATCAACCGTTTCCGCTACTTGTTCTGTATGAACGATTGTTCCTTCGGAATTTACCACAACAATGCAACGTGAATGCAATCCTGATAGTGGACCGTCGATTAAATCCAGTCCGTATGTTTTACCGAAAGCTCCGGTATTAAAATCCGATAACATCACAATATTCTCAATGCCTTCTGCTCCACAAAATCGCTTTTGAGCAAATGGAAGATCACGCGAGATGCATAACACTTTTGTATTCTCTAAATTTGCCGCTTCTTGATTGAACCTTCGAACGGAAGTTGCGCAGGTTCCTGTATCGATACTTGGAAAAATGTTCAATACCAAATTCTGCCCTGCGAAATCAGAGAGCGATGCTGAAGATAAATCCGTTTGAATCATTGTAAAATCAGTTGCTTTTGTACCTACTGCTGGCAATTCTCCAGATGTATGAATTGTATTTCCTGCTAATGTTATTGTTGCCATTTCTTTTATTATTTAATTCTTACTCCTATTTTCCCCGTTGAATTTCCACTCTCTAGCATAGCGTGTGCTTCGGCCAATTTGTCCGCTTCGTACATTCCTCCAGATTGTGGTTTCAAATCACCAGATTGATACAACTTCACTACTTCTCGTAAACAATGCTTTAGCACTTCCGGTTTATTATCGGCGATCTTCAACATGTTGACTCCCAATATATTTTTCGATCGCATCATCAGTGCAATGGGCATTATTCGTCCCATTTTGAACACAAAGGATAGCGCAGATAAAATTCCAAGTTTACTACCTGACAATTCAGAACCACCGAATAAAATCATGCGGCCACCTGACCCCAAAAGCGACATATCTTTCTTGTAAGTTGAACCAGCCACGGGGTTATAACTCACGTCCAATCGTCCACCATTCAGTGCTTTTTCTACCTGTTCAACATAGTCGCCCGTTCGATAATTCACCACTGCGTCTGCTCCTAATTCCTTCACTAATGCTTCTTTTTCAGTACGACCTACTTTCGCTATGACAGTTGCTCCTCGGCGTTTCGCCATTTGAATAAGTAAGGTACCTACACCTCCGGCAGCAGCATGAACCAATACGGTATCACGCTCGTATACAGGGGTAAGATATTCGGCCATATAATACGCTGTCACACCTTGCGTACTGAGCGCCAACAATTCAATGGCTTCTTCATTTGCGACTGGAACTACAGCATAATCATTGGTGATTAAATGCTTCGCGTATCCTCCAAATCGACAAAAGGCCAATACTCGTTTTCCAACAAGACTCTGGTCGGCATTATGTCCTACTTCAATGACTTTTCCAACGGCTTCGTAACCTACAATACAAGGCATAGGTGGCGCTTCGCGGTACAATCCTCTTCGCGCCATAACGTCGGCATAGTTCAAACCGAAGGCTTCTACTTCCACAATTACCTCATTCGATTTCAAAGCTGGCAACTCGAACGACCGTAGTTCAAATGCTTGTTTCGCGTCTCCTTTCTTGATTAGAAAATATCCTTCTGTTTTCATTTTTATCCGTTAACCCTTCTAAAATAAGGAGGATTCCTTTAGTTGCGTCCAAAAAAAAAGTCCTGATTGTTACATCAGGACTTTTCATTGAATGGATTCAATGTTATTTTCTGTTGAAAGTCATTGTCAGAGTAGTTCCACGATCTTCCTCAGAGAAAGTAAGTGTATTCTCTGTCAACTTAATGTTTTGCTCTTTCGCTTGACCATCCATTGTTACAGTAAGCTTTTCACCATCAAGAGAATATGTTCCTTCTTGTGTCATTTTCTCATTCATAACGAATGTGTTCATGATGATTTTTCCGTCAGCAGTGAAACTATACAAAGTATTGTCCTTCATTTCCTGAATCATCCCTTCGAACATTGCTTTTTGCTCTTCTGGAATTTCCATTCCCATATCAAGATCAGTAAGTTTCCAATCTCCTACGATAGATGGACCGGACGCTTCGTCTTCTTTTCCGTCTTCTTTTGATTGTTCTGTTCCCTCTCCAGATGCGTCTTCTGTAGAATCGCTTCCACAAGAAACAAGGAACATTGAGCTAATTACTGCAAATGCGTAGATTGTTTTTTTCATGGTTTGTAGATTAAATTGATTTTTTATGAGGCCTGAAAGTACATATATTTCAGCAAATAGAAAGGAGTTGATCAAGACTTATTTTCGCTCAAAAGTCATAGACATGGTCACGCCATTAGCCGATTCTTGGAAGCTCAGCGTCTCATCTGTTAAGTCAATTTCCTGATCGCTCGATTCTCCCTCAAAAATTACCGTTAAAATATTTCCTTTTACGCTGTAGGTTCCTTCTTGACTCATCGCTTCCCCCATTACTGAAGTTCTCATCGTAATTTTCCCATCATCCGTAAAGGTATAAACCGTTTTTTCCTTCATCTCTTCAATCGCAGATTCAAACATTTCTTTCTGCTCTTCTGGAATTTCCATCCCCATATCCAGATCTACCAATTCCCATTCACCCACTATAGAAGGAGCACAGGACTATAAAACGATAGCGAGAAATAGTATGGTGGTTATTAAGCTTGATTTCATTATTCAACTATTAAGATGATTATTTTATACCTGAAATCACAACGACAATTTCACCTTTCGGTGGATGCGCATCATAGTGTGCCTTAACTTCAGAAACAGGGCCACGTTGAAATTCTTCATACATCTTTGACAATTCGCGTGCGACGCAAACCTCCCGGTCGGGGCCCATAAATTCCTCAATTTGTGCAAGGCATTTCTGTAAGCGATGCGGTGATTCATAAACTATGGTTGTAATGTCTCTTTCGGCAATAGTTTTCAATAAGGTCTGACGTCCTTTTTTGTGCGGAAGAAATCCTTCATATATGAACTTGTCGCACGGGAAACCGCTGGCAACAACCGCCGGAACAAACGCCGTAGGACCTGGCAAACAATCTACTGGAATTCCTTCTTTAATGCACTCGCGAATTAGTAAAAATCCTGGATCTGAAATACCAGGTGTACCGGCATCTGAAACCAAAACTGCATTCTCAACGGATGCAATTTTATCGATTGCTTGTTTCAAAGATTTGTGCTCGTTGTGGGCATGAAAAGGTTGCAATGGTTTCTGAATTTCAAGATGCTGTAAGAGTCGTTTGGTAACTCTTGTATCTTCTGCGAAAATAATGTCGCATTCTTTCAAAATTCGGATGGCTCGAAGTGTGATATCTTCTAAATTGCCGATTGGCGTGGGAACCAAATATAGTTTGGACATAAATTAAGATCGCGTTAGGACTACGTAATCCTGCAATAAGGTCTGCAGAAACTTCAATCGTTTATCTGGAGTTTTTTCTAGTCCGATCAATCGAGCAGATTCATCTGCCAGTTCAATGGCGAACTTCTTGGTTTCCGAATTTGGATACTTGCGTACTCGTTGAATGGTATTTTTGATCAACAACATGTCCTCATCCGTGAATCGGATCACGTTCGGATATTCCGGCGTGTAATTCTCTTGGCTTTTGATGGAAAGTACATCGCGGAGTGAATATCGTACAGCGGATTTATCTTTGATTACGATGGTTCCAGCCATAACATCTCCCATGCGCTGCTTCTTGTCTGAAACACTCGCATACATAAACCCAATAATCCCAAATCCTATATGAATCATCCCTACGTATAATAGGTTTTCAACCGGTAAAAAGAAACTAAAGGCAATCCACATAAAGTGACCTTTAAAAATCCAGCGCGTAAAGATTTCGCGCAATCCCGGGCGCTCTCCATCCGTTGTTACTACCCGAATTCCAATTGCGTACTTTCCAAGGGTTTGTCCATGAGTGAGATATTCCAGTATCGGATGATAAAAAATCCAGGGAATTTTCATGATGATTAATTCCCAGAGAAGCACAAATTTTGAATCAATCCCACGAATGATAATCATCATAATGATCAAATACACAGCTACAGTCGTGGCATCAATAATAGTTGCGGTAGTACGCTGAATTACCGTAGCATACTCATACTCGACTTTTACGTTCTGTGCGGATACAAATTCGACCGATTTCATTTCTCAGTTTCTTGAGGCTTAAAGATAAACAAATAGAGAAAAGATCGCTTCGCTTTGAGATATTAGACCGCGCGACTTCGAAGAGTCACAGTCTGCGCATATAGATACGAAGCGCTGCACTATTTATCAAAATGGGAACTCAATATCACGCAGCTTACTCTTTTACCAATTATCATTTCACCTTTCATCTAATTTAGACTTCCTCTAAATTACTTTCATGACAATACTATGACACTATAAATGGCTTTCATAGCGTTCTTTGTGGTGTGAAGATGGACAATCAGTTAAATACGCTGCACACGATTGCTTTTACGCACAGAAATCTTCCTGTATCAGAGATTGGTAATTTACATATCGATCCCAATGATCAGAAAGAGCGTTTGACGGCGTTTAAGACGGCAATGAATCTGGAGGAATTACAGTTTCTTTCAACCTGTAACCGTGTGGAGTTTCTTTTCGTTACTGATGACATTGTCGATCACCGTTTTCTTCACCGTTTCTTCAATGCACTTTATCCGAATCTGTCTGATGCGCAACGTACCTTGTTCGCTGATTCTGCCGAAGATTACACCGGGATTAACGCTGTAGAACACTTGTTCAGCGTAGCCTCTTCCGTTGAATCCATGGTTGTTGGTGAGCGCGAAATCATTACGCAGGTTCGAAAAGCCTTTGAGGATTGCCGTAAAATGCAGTTGACCGGAGATACCATTCGTTTGGTCATGCGCCATACGATTGAAACGGCCAAAAAAGTATACACGGAAACGAATATCGCTCGACGTCCGGTATCGGTAGTTTCATTGGCGTATCACAAATTACGTGATTTGAACGTTCCAATGGATTCCCGCATTTTGATTATTGGTGCCGGTGTGACCAACACGAATATGAGTCGTTTCTTACGCAAGCACGGATTCGAGCAATTTCACGTGTTCAACAGAACATTTGAGAAAGCGGAAAAATTGGCTAGTGATTTAAATGGCAAAGCGCACAAGCTAGACGAATTGAATTCCTTCGATGGAGGATTCGATGTAATTATTACTTGCACCGGAGCCGAGAAGCACATCATTACAAAAGACATTTACAAACAGCTTTTGCAAGGCGAAACAGATCGTAAAATTGTGATCGATATCGCCATCCCGCAAGATTTGTCTCCTGAAATAATTGCTGACAACAACATTACACACATTTCAGTGGAAGTGTTGCAGGAAATCTCGAATGCGAACTTGAAAGAACGCTCCAAAGAAATCCAGCACGTTGAGCAAATCATCAGTGAAGCGCTTTACGAATTTGAGCACATTCATCAATCAAGAATTGTGGAATTGGCCATGCGCTCTGTTCCTGAAAAGGTGAAAGAAATTCGTAGCAACGCTATTGAAAATGTATTCCACAATGAATTGGCATCTCTGGACAATGAGTCACGCGAGGTGGTTGAGAAAATTATGGGATACATGGAGAAAAAATACATGAGCATGCCGATGCTGATGGCCAAAGAAATACTCCTTAAAAAACGTTAGAAATGAAACACGTGATCATTGGATCGCGAGGTAGTGACCTTGCACTTTGGCAAGCCCATTTTGTTGAATCCGAACTGAAGCGATTGGGATGCACCGTAGAAATTAAAATCATCAAAACACAAGGAGATCGTATTCAGAACCTGAGTTTTGATAAGTTGGAAGGAAAGGGTTTTTTCACCAAAGAAATCGAAGATCAGCTGTTGGACGGAACCATCGATCTTGCCGTGCACTCTCACAAAGATTTGGAAACAAATCCTCCTGCTGGATTGAAAATTTCTTGCGTTTCTGAGCGCGCGCATCCTTCAGATTTACTTTTAATTCGAAAAGAGTCTGCCGATGCCAATGAAAAGTGGTCGTTGAAAAAGAATGCGGTGGTTGGAACCTCTTCTGCCAGAAGAAAATCACAACTAAAAACCCTTCGCCCGGATATTTCTACAAATGATTTACGTGGTAACGTTCCTACTCGAATTAATAAATTACGTCAGGGAAATTATGATGCGATCGTTTTGGCGAAAGCAGGAATCGATCGATTGGAAATTGATCTTTCCGAATTCCACGTAACGGTTTTTGACCCTACTGAATTCATACCGGCACCCGCGCAAGGTGTTCTTGGTTTGCAAATTCGTGAAGGTGACGATTCGTTGCATGATGTGCTTCAGGAAATGAACCATCCGGAAGTTCAAAAACGCATTGAATTGGAACGAAAGGTCTTGAACTTGCTGGAAGGCGGATGTCAACTTCCGCTAGGCGTCTATTGCACTGAAAACGATATGTTGCATGTTGCGTATGCCCAAAGTGCCGACGAGACTTCCTCTTTCTTGCACTACGCGGTAAAGGACTACAGCACTATAGCTCAGGAAGTGATAAGCGATCTGCACGAGCTGGCTAGCAATGCTTAAATCCATTTTTATATCAAAGCATTCAGGGGAGACACTGGAACTTCAGCAATTCGCTGATGCCAACGATATCCAACTCACTTCGAAAAGTTTTCTGGAGTTTAAACCTGTTGCATTCGAACTTCCTTCAAGCTTTGATGTCCTCTTTTTTGGCAGTCCTAGAGCCGTAGTATTCTTTCAAAGTCGACATGCAATTCCCAATAACGTATTGCTTGCTTCTGTGGGAGGGAAAACAACGGGCTTATTACAATCCATGGGGCATGAAGTGGCTTTTAGCGGAGAAAATAAAGGAAGCATTTCTGAAGTGGCGGAGTATTTTCAAAAGTGGTTGGGCGATCGAAAGGTGTTGTTCCCGGTATCAACAAAATCCCTCGGAACCATCTCCAAAGGCCTTCCGGCACATCAAGCATTGCACGTTGAATGCTATGAGACGGTGATCATAGATCATCAATTGAATTCAGCATTCGACGCTTATGTATTCACCAGTCCATCGAATGTCGAGGGGTTTTTCGCTAAAAATGCGCTGCCCAAATCATCGACCGTTATTGCTTGGGGAGAAAGCACGCATCTTGCATTAAGCGCCAAAGAGGTAACAACTACGACGGTACTTTCCAATCCATCGATTTCAGAATTGATCAATGTGCTGAGTATCTCAGGTTCACCTATCAGCAAATGACCAGTTTTCGAACCCGTACAGAAGCATCTTGCGTTTTTACCCTAACGGAATAAACACCATTGCTTAAATGGCTAATATCAACTGATTCACCTACCTCATCTTCTTCTAACACTAATTCTCCGGCACTATTGTAAACCTTCACCGAAACTGCCGGGTTATCTGATGCAATACTCACATAATCCGCAGCAGGATTTGGGTACAACTTCACATCTGATGGAACTTCAGCACCTATTTCGGCGACGTTTAAGGTTGGATCTTCTTCAGCACAAAGCATGTTGATTTCACTTTCGCTTAGGACGCGGTTATAAAGTCGAATGTCATCAATATCACCTGTAAAATAGCGTCCCGATGCTTGATTGAACCGACCAATTGCCAAGTTTTGGTTTGGATCGTAGGGGGTTCCTTGATATTGAGCCGTGTAAATTAGATCACAATCAATATAGAGAGACAGCGTTTGCGTTGATGCGTCTCGCAGGCAAACGATAAAATGCCATTGACCATCATTTACTTGCACCGTTCCTTCTGCAGTATAGGGGCTAAATGTATTGGGGGTGCTCGTGGTATTGGTAAACCCAACACTGTTTGCTGCAATGGAGGGATGATGATATAAAATGCTCCACGACGACGATTCTAAATACGGTAAGGCGATAATTCTTGCGTGTTGGTTGTCTGTAGATCGAATCCAAACACAAACGGAAACATCTGGGGCAGCAAAAACGGAAGATTGCGCCACTTCCATATATTCTGTTCCATCAAAATAGTAAGCAAAATTGCTGTTTCCAAAGCGGTCTGTTGAAGGACTTGCTGTATTAACCGCAATATCATATCCATTACCACTTTGGTCGCTTGTAGCGCCATTATTAAAATAGTACTGAGCAACAAGTCCATTGCTTAATTGAGCAAACGAAGATAAACTTACAGCCAAGGATAGAAAGGCGATAAATAATTTCATGAGATGTATAATTTGAATTAAAAATACCACATCCATTCTAAAACCAAAAATCAACTGGCTGAAAAAAAGGGCTATCCCTGTCGAGATAGCCCTTCGTCATAAGTACAGTGTAATCTTAGTCAGACTACAATGATTGTACATGTTTCGCGCATGCACAACTTCTTACATAGGTAAAGGGACGCACCTAAATGCATCCCTTCCTGATAGTGTTATGAGTTTACTTCACTACGAATTGCAGTGAATTGTTGCTTCCGTCAATTTTCAAGAAGTACATTCCCGGTGCCATTGCAGCAGTCCCAAGAACAACCATGTTTGCTCCAGTACTTGCGTTCACACTTGTTGTGTTTACTACCTTTCCGGTAACGTCAACTACTTCCATGTTTACTTCCTGAGAACTTGCTACGTCAAAACGAACTGTAACGTCTCCTTCTGTAGGGTTCGGGTACAATGTTACGTGATCGATCGCCGCCGTTTCATCAATACTAGCAACCAAATTATCCGATGGAGATCCCGGATAAATATTGATGTTATCAAGGTACATGTTGTTTCCTCCGTCGCTTTCAAATTCGAATTTGAAACGGAAGTTATCTACCCAGTATGCCGATGTAATGTTCGTCATGTGCACCGTCACCCAATCAGATGCCGAAGAAGGTGTCCAAGATGATGAAGTGATATCCGAACCTAGAATTGGTCCTGTTAATGTTTTACGTGCTACCCATGTTTCTCCGCAAGTGTTAGAAACATATACTTTCATTGTTTCGTCGTTTCCTGAATTGCGTTTATGGTAAGCGTAGCGGAAAGAAAGTGTCATTCCTGATTGTGAAGTGATTCCAGAAAGATCCATTGGTTCAGAAACCAACTCATCAAAATTACCTGCTGACTGACCGAAGTTTGCCAATTTCACTGATTTGGAACTTGAAAGTCCTGTTGATGTTGTCAATTCCCATTCCGCATTGTTTCCGTAATCTACAACTTCCCATTCTGTGATGCCGTTAAGAGACGAATACCCTTCGAAACCTTCTAAGACTGGTACCGCTCCACCGTTCGCAAGAACACGAATGTAAGATGTCTTCGTTTCAACGTCTGTAGTTACTCCGTCAGTTGCAGACAATTCAACTTCGTATATTCCTGGTGTATTATAGGTTACTGTCGGGTTTTCCTGAGATGATGTTGCTGGAGTACCTCCTTGGAACGTCCATGTACGACTTGTAACGGCATTGAAAGAATCGTCCGAAAATTGCACTGATTCACCAACACAAACAGATGTTCGATCCACTGAGAATGCTGCATCACACAACGTTAAGTTTCCATCCGCACCTGTAAAAGCAAGGTTGCTAGCAGATTTAAGGTTGCTACGTCCTCCTACTGACGAGTTCAAGGCATCACGCATTTCTTGTGCCTGATCTGGAGTAAACATTTTTGAACAGTATGAGTAATCCATATAGTTCTCAACGTTGTCGATCTGATCAAATCCCCAGTAACTATTGTCACCACTACATGTATTTGCAGTCAATTGACAGGCAGTTACTCCTTGACAATCCGGCGTATCATCGATACCGTCATCATCATTACAATTTGAAGGAATTCCTGGGTTGTTTGTTCCTCCCCATGGGTGTGGTAGGTTCAACCAGTGTCCAACTTCGTGCGTTAATGCACGGCTTGTTCCAGCGTTCCCTGTTCCGATAGAACCTACATATTGGTGAAGGATGCGAATTCCGTTATCCATTCCCCCTCCAATCCAGTTGGAAGGAAGGTACGTATAACCTGCAGCACCACCGATATCTCCTGCAATGAAGATGTTCAAGTAACGGTTTCCGGCCCATTGTCCATTGTAAACATCGTTACCATTGATGATTGCGTTCAAGCGCGTATTATCATTGTCGCTGTACGCCGCAGAGCTTACTGTGTGTGTTATTCCGGTAAAGCATGTTCCATCTGGTGCTTTTGTCGCTAAGCGGAATTGGATACACACTGAATCTGGAATTGCCGTTGCAGCAGGATTGCTTGCGTTAAACGCATTGACCACGTTGTTTGCATCAGCATTCTGAAGCATGTAATCTCTGTTCAAAATATTGAATGCATCAAGGATCTGCTCGTCAGAAATGAATTCCGTTCCATTGTTGTGTAACAAGTGAAATACTACCGGAATATACATGATGTTTCCATTCTCAGCTTGACCGTTTGCGGCTTCTTGAGCGCGAATGGCATCGTCGGCTGCCAACGATTGAACGTAAGCAGGATTGTTTAACATGTCAGCGTGATAGGTATGCTGACGACAATATTCCACGGATTCGCCTGCACGGCAGTTTTGTGGGTCTATTTGATTTGAGGTTGCTTGCTGCGCTGACGCACAAAATATCAGACCAGAAATGGCCATGATGGAGAGCATAGTTCTTTTCATAAGTACAACAGTTTTGTCCAGATTGGACGTGTAAGATACGCACTTACTGACCAAATCGCAAGTTTATTGAGCGAACCACACGGTATTCTTGATGAACGGTAGTAGATACTGATTTTACGGTTCGAGGCTCCTTAGATCCTGAAAAACAGTACCTGAGAAAGGCACATTCAAAAGTTTCAAGAGACGGCTTGCTGCTTCTTCAGAACTGAACAACATCCCCTCTTTTTTCATACGAACAAAATTGTCTCTTTCGGAGAAATCCTTTGAAGAGGCGGCTCGAATCTCGGCTTGCATTCCTGTATCAATCACTCCTGGCGAAACGGCATACGCAATTACCTTTCGATTACGTTCCTGTTCTTCTAGATAAAAGTTTTCTGTCAATCGATTCAATGCGGCTTTTGATGCGCAATACGCTCCCCAAGAAGGTATGGAACGATTGGCTGCACCTGAACTGATATTGACCAGAATAAAAGTTTGATCACCCTTCAGTTTTGAATATAGGTTTCGTGTCAACGCCATAGGCGCAAAAACATTTACTTGCATCACGTGTTCCAGATCAGAGTTTTGTTGCTCAGATATACGTTTGATCTCTCCAATTACCCCAGCATTATTGATGAGCGTAACATCACCTTCCAACAAACCAAAATCAATGGCATCTATAGCTTGTGCATTACCTAAATCACATTCAATAAACCGGATCGAATCACCGAATGGATTGGATCTTCCGATGCCGATCACCGTCTCGTTATTGGCCAAAAGCCCTTCTACAATACCTTTCCCCAGCCCTCTGGAAATTCCGGTTATTATGTATGTTTTATTGAATGGATTGGACATTTGGATTTTTTTAGACGGATTTAGAACTTGTTGAGATGCCGAAAAGTGCACTTCGACAGGCTCAGCGTACTTTTCTTTTTACTTATTCTTCGTCAAACTTTATTTCTTCCTCATCTTCTTCTTCGAGTTCGATAAATTGATTCATATTGATATCGTAGTACTCGCGATTGCGTTCTCTACCCAATCGGTAGTTGATGATTTGGATGTCTAGGAAGTTTTCGCGGTAACGCAATTCTTCTTCAATGTCCGGCATGTTCGGATTCAAACAGATATCACCAAGGTATTTGGTCTTGGAAAGATCTCCTTGCAACCAACGACCATTTCGTTTTCCTTGGGTATAATTCCCGTATTTGTTGAGCTTTCCGGCCGGATCGTAGTAACGCCAATCTCCGTGCGGAAGTCCATCTTTCATCTTGCCGTAGCTTTGCAGCGTTCCGTTGTCGTAGTAATTGAAAACTTCACCGTTCATGCGGCCCAAGGAATCGTCTACTTCAGAAATAGTATAGAACTGACGCACCTCGTAATGATCTTTATGTGAACAATCGAATCGTTCGGATTTTTCGATGATATACGCTCGGAACAATTCATTTCCAAGGCTATCGACATCTGTGTAAATTCCTTTTGCTTTGAACTTAATGGAATCATTAACCACCAATACGGTATCGAAATAATTGACTTCGTATAGCTTCACACCTTCGTAACTGAAGAACTCCCATAACCCGGTTTTTTTGCCTTCTGCAATAGCTCCATCTCGAGAAATGGTGTCGTTCGGGAAATACTTGGTCAGTTGATAATCAACATCTCCCTTGTCCACGATTGTTTGGCGCCCGTAATACGGTCGGTACTCCCATCCGCCAGAAAGTCCTGCTTCCACTAACAACGCATCTAAGGATTCAGAATCGGTCAGGTCCATTGGAATAAACTGTATGGAATCTTCCCAGTTAAAGGTGTATCGTACGCTTAACTCATTTTCCTCCCATAATTTCTCTTCGACTGGGAATCCGTACTCGAATTTCACATAATGGTATTTGAATCCAAGGGAGTCGTAGCCTTCGTAATCTTCGATTGGTTCTCCTGAAAGGAAGAATCCTCTTTTGGAAATTTTACCGTTTGTATGATACGAAACAGACTCTCCCTGCAGTGCGCCATTCTGGAAATTCAGATCGAATAGCAAAATAGAATCTTTGCCCTGCAACGTCAAGTAGGTTCGGCTATAACCGTCACGCATTCCATTGCGGAATTCTGAGAAACTTACGGCCATATCATTGCGTTCGGTGGTTAATCCATGGCGGAACCCGTCCTTGTAGTTGGATTCCATTTCCACATCACCGTACCAAGTATACTGGTAGGCAACTCCTTCCAACATGTCATTTTTGTAATTGGATTCGGAACTTAAGTAGTATGTTTTTTCCTCTGGGAGTGAATCTTCTTCCATATCCATATAGTACATGTCTTCTTCCGATTCAGGATACTCGTATGCGTATTCCAATTTCTTCCCATTCTGCATCCCCTTGCTGTAATTCACCTCAATGCGAACATTTCCAAACTGATCGTAGCTTTTCCAAACGCCTTCCGGCTTGCCGTTTAGCAAATATCCTTCGATGGAAACTGTACGTGACGTTTCGTCTTTGCCCGAAGCTCTGCCACCTTCCCAGTAATAATCATTGTAGTATGTATTGTATACTCCGAAGGAATTTGAGAAGATGGAAGAGAAATAATCCGTAAACACAGAAGTAAACTCTCCGTATGGAGAAAACTCATTATCCAAAAGTTCCGCGTATTCACGGTACTTTTTCTTCAACTTTCTGTCTTCTGGATCGGCAAAACGATAATCAACGATTGCCTCGAGAAACTTATCCCACTTCTTAACTTCCGATGGAATGGTTACTTCCTCTTTTTCCATCTTGAACTTCTTACCACCAAAGGTAAATTTCATAGGTCCGGTGAGCATTTCTCCTTCGTAATATAAGGTGAAATCAGAATCCGTTCGGAACGCATCAAATTGATTGAGCATAAGAACAGGAATGGAATCTACTTCCACATCATCATACAAGGATGCAGATCGAATGCTAAGGAATGTAAATGGGCCCAACTTTTTGGTTCTGCGACCTGTCCAGCTGTCAAAACCTTCCGAATAAAGAATCTCTGACTGCGTTAACGTATCTCCAAAAATGTTGTAGACGTAGAAGTTCGTTGTTCGTGTCTCTGGATTGTAATAGCGCTCGTCGATTCTGGATGTATCCAATAGGTTCCATTCACGACTGATAATTGTATTTGGATCTGTGGCTATTTCCAAAACAGAATCTGGAATGTTGTATTTGAATGAACTGGTATAACCTCCATGATAAAATTCAAGTCCTTCAATTTCGACCATATCAAACTCCCAATCATACGAATCCTGATAGATATATCTACCTGAAGAATCATAGATCTGAGTTGCGAATTCTTTACCATTGTAGTCGTAAATAGTCCTTTGATATTGGTTGGAGTCAGCTATGAATTCAATCTTGTCATGCACCTGACCATTGTCCCAATAAATCGTGGGTTCTTCCTTCAAACTTCCGTCCTGAAAATCATATCGGAAGGCCAGTTGACCATTCGGATAATAATGTTCGTAGATTCCGGTATAGCTTGGATACGCACCCAAACTATCGAAGATTTTTCCTCGTTCTACAGGTTCTTCCGAATTGGGGTCGTAAATGTAACTGTCGAAATAGGACTCACCCCAGCTTCCACGACCTCCGTATTCTCCATAATATTCCTCACCATAGTATTCATCTGCATATAAGGGCTCGTCATAATAATCCTCTTCATAGTATTCCATTTCGGAGTAACTATCGTCGTAGATTTCTTCCTCCAATTCGAGGTTTTGTTTTACTGGAAACGCGGGTCGATACATATTTGGTAACGATGGAATGCGGTGCATTGGGTAAAAATTGAAGGAATCCGGTTCGGCATTCCATGTAGACAGCAATCCGTCACGAATCACAAATGGATGCACGATCAGCGAATCATCCGTATTTAAGGTATATCGTCGGCGTATGGCCAAATCTCCATTGTTATCTTCTAGGTAAGAAGGGGCGGTCATTTCGAAATACGTCAACCACTCTCCAACCATTTGACCGTCATTATAACTTCCCTCTTCAACGGTTTTCTCCCCTCCGATCATCTTTAAGAACGGACCTTGTAAAACCCCGTTTTCGTAGGTTAGCAATTGCTTACTATACACCAACGCTACTTCTCCCGTTTCTATGAAGTGTTTTGCGTCGTACTCATCAAAGTAGCCAAGATATTGATAGACCGCTTGCCATTGTCCTGTCTTCAAGCCCATATCGAACGTTCCATGTTTGATGGTGTCTCCGACAAAATTGACCCAAGTTGCTTCGCCATGAAGCGTGTTTTTTTTCATGGTGAAGTACCCCGCAATCTGATCTTCAATGTATACGCAAGATCCGTCCTCTTGGACCAGACAATACGGTTCATAGTATTGTATATATTTCCCATCTGGAATCGGCTCCAACATGGGTGTAATGTCTTGATCGAGACCGAGACTCTGCTGCAAAAAAGGATACGGATTCGTTCGGATTGCCTTCTTGAATTTTTTGGAGCTGAAAACTTTCGGTTCCTCATATTCTTCAGCGCCCCATCCACTCATATCGCGCATGCGTTTGAACATCTGGAAGTCTGACTTCGTTACCTGAACCCCCATTTTCGTAGGGTAGTATTTCTTGAATTTCTTATACGATTTAGCGTTAACTGCTTTGACGAAATCATTGAATTCCTTCCGCGACAGTTGCATGGAATCAGGCACGCCTGCCATTCGCTGCTCCATTTCGAAAGATTCATAGGTAATTAACTCACCGAATAACATCTCACCATCCATTGACGACCAATAGCGCGGTCCGTATTCGACCCCCACTTTAAAAGGGTA
Organism: Flavobacteriales bacterium; assembly: GCA_015665275.1. GTDB lineage: Bacteria > Bacteroidota > Bacteroidia > Flavobacteriales_D > Crocinitomicaceae > UBA4466. Next base: position 41,658 of record JADFAL010000029.1, read on the forward strand.
CACGTACACTTGCTCACCGTCTAATTGGACGGAATCAACTTCTTGTGCATTGGTAGACAGAGATAGCATGGCAGCCAGAATAACCAGCAACACCTGAGTGAATAATTTCATAGTTTTTTCAGTTAGAATCGGTGTAGCATACTTCCTACAAGGACTCGTTGATTTCAATAAAACGCTGCACGCTTTTCGCAGCGCCAAATACCACTAGGGTATCACTTTCTTTAATGGGCGTTTCACTTTTCGGAACACCGATAATGTGTTCTTCGGTGGTATCTTCTCCATTTTTCGTGACTTCGTAAGCACGTTTGATTGTGATTAGAGTCATTTCGTACTTGTTCCGGAAGCCAATATCTTCAATGGTTCTGCCAATTACACCTTTTGGTGCAATGATTTCTGCAATTTCATGTTCGTCCGGGAGTTGAAGGAAGGATACAATATTTGGGTTCAGCAATTTTTCAGCCACGACATTCGCGACCTCATCCTCCGGGGTAAGTATCTCGGTAACACCTATTTTCTCCAGAATTAATCGTTGGTGATCTCCACTGGCACGAGCAATAACGCGCTTCACACCCAAATCAATCAGGTGCACACAGGTAAGAACGGTTGCTTCGAAGTTTTCACCGATGGCCACTACGACTGCGTCCAATTCGTCGAGGTTTTGCATTCTCAATGCGCGCAAATCAGTTGCATCCAAGGTAACTGCATATGACACTTCATCTTTAATGCTTTCAATCTTCTCTTCATCTGGATCGAAAGCAAATACCTGCGTACCTTTCTCTGTTAATCGTTTTGCGATGGTGTGTCCGTATCGTCCAACACCTACAACTGCAAATTTGCTATAGTTCATACTTCTTGTTTTAAGCCAGTGCTTGCTTTAAGTCGTTTATTAAGTCTTCTGCATCTTCTACCCCGACACTCAATCGGATGAGCGAATCTACAATGCCGTTTCGTTCTCGTTCTTCCTTGGGAATGGATGCGTGTGTCATGGTGACAGGATGTCCAATCAATGACTCGACACCTCCCAAAGATTCAGCTAGTGCGAAAACCTTTACTTTCTTGACCGCATCGAACGCATCTTCCTTTCTGTTCCCTTTTAGAGAGAAGGAAAGCATCCCTCCAAATCCATTCATTTGTTTCTTAGCGATCTCATGTCCTGGATGTTCTTCAAAACCGGGCCAAAATACATTCTCCACTTTCGGGTGATTTTTCAAGAACACCGCCAGTTTTTCTCCATTCTCGCAATGACGTTGCATGCGTAGATGCAAGGTTTTGATTCCGCGGAGTACCAAAAAGCAATCCATAGGTGCGGGAACAGCACCGGAAGAATTTTGAATTCGATACATTTCCTTCGCGATGGTTTCATTGGAAGTAACCAAAGCGCCCATAACTAAATCCGAGTGTCCTCCGAGGTATTTTGTTACGGAGTGCATCACGATATCTGCGCCAAGATCTAGCGGGTTTTGCAGGTATGGCGTTGCAAAAGTATTGTCAACGCAAATCATTGCCTTCGCCTCTTTTGCCACTTCAGCAATGGCCTCAATGTCCACAATATTCATCATGGGATTTGTAGGTGTTTCCACCCAAATGAGCTTCGTATTGGCATTGATTTGAGCCTTAACGGCATCTACCCCTGACATCCCAACGAAATGAAATTTAATATTGTATTTCTCGAAAATGGTGGTGAATAACCGGAAGGTACCTCCGTATAAATCGTTGGTAGAAATCACTTCATCGCCCGGATTGAGCATTTTCAATACGCAATCAATTGCTGCCAGACCAGATCCGAAACACGCACCGAAATCTCCATTTTCGAGGGCGGAAATGTTCTTTTCCAAGGCATGTCTTGTTGGGTTCTGGCTACGTGAATATTCATATCCTTTGTGCATGCCGATCTCATCTTGCACATAAGTGGAAGTCTGATAAATTGGTGTCATGATCGCGCCAGTAGATTTGTCTGGTTCTACCCCTGCATGAATCGCTTTGGTTCCGAATTTCATTTGGTTCTTTTCTCTCAGCGTATGATCTACCAAAAATACGCATTTAGCCCTTTCCAGTAGGGAGGTACTCTAGAAATTAGCCAAAACGTGCATCAATTGCAAGGTTTCGCTATTTATTTAATAAGCCAAATGGCTAAATAGGATTGCGTTTATCCTTTAAAAGTCTCAATTAAAACAAGTTGATACGCAACCAAATGGGCTTATGATCGCTCATTTTATGACTGGCTTTATCGACCGTGATGTGTGATGTTTGAATTTCACCTTCCGCAGCAGCAACAGCCGCTTTCGTCTCTGGATCATTGGACTTAAATCCTTTCGTACGCATGTATGCCTTTACTCCATTGATCTGCTCCCGAACAATATCATCCATTCGATCTTCGAAGTAATCGTTTTTGCTGAAGGATACAAATCCGCAGTCCTTGCCCAAAGACCCACCATCGGCTATCTGATCAGCATAGTTTTTACACACGAAGAACTGATCATACATTTGACCCGTGGAACGCAAGTCTAGATTGGTCCTGAAGTTGTCATCTTTCCCTTTTCCTGTAAATGAAATGGTATTGAATACTTGAAAAACACTACCATCATCGTGGAGTTCGGTAAGTCGTTCTTCACCATCGTATTTATTCGAACATGTTGAGTAATATCCCCAGTTGAAATCGCCTAGCAAGATGTATTTATCCTCCTCATGCGCTTCGATGTAATCTGCTACTTTCTGCAGCTCCTCACCTCTTTGAGGACATGTTGGTTTCGTATGCACCGTGCCGATGGTAAAGGTTTCACTGCTGGCTCCCTTACTGCAAGTCACCTCAAAGGTTCCCATATCCCTTGCCTCTCCAAGGTCGTAATACCCTGACCAAGTTGCATTAAGAGTTACTGCATCACGAGTTGTTCGATATCCAATGCAAGGAATTTCTGCAGCACCTCCAAATGTTTCCGGTGTGGCACCATCTGCAAACACAAATTCCCATTCGCTTCCAAGGTAACTTTTGAGTACTTCGGTTGATGCTACCAGACGCGCCATCAAGTCTTCATTGTCACCACTTTTTTTGAACGCTTTTGCTCCCATTTCCTGTAAAACCAAGACATCAGCACCCTCCATGAGTCGGGCCATTTCCTGAAAATCTTCTAATGTTCGTTGTCTCCCGGCCATATCTCTGATGTTAAAAGAAATAATCGTCAAGGCTTCATTTTGAGAAACTTCAACGGGTTCTTGAAAGGAGGAATCTTTTGGCGTGAGTCCGTTCAGATCAATATCTTGTCCACCTTGCGATAATACAAATGCAGATCCTATAACAACAGCGGCACCAATTCCAATAGCGACAATGCTTGTCTTTTTCATGAGTTTTGGTTTGTAACTGGCTAAATATAGCAAGATTTCAGCGAGTTGCATTTTCAGAACATGTGCGTGTGCGTACGCATTTATACGTATATCGGTCGTAAAATCTCGTCAGATGTAATGGTCAATTATAGTCTAACTTGATTATTTTTAACGTCTTGTCAAAAACGATTCGAAATACCATCGCTCAACTGCTTACGGAAAGTCGCTCTTTCAATAAGAATGATGTGTTGGTCCATGCTGATCCCTCGAAGACTTTAGCCTTTGAATCACCCGTATTAGAACCTTTTGTTCCTAAGGCTCCTTCTTGGAAATTGATCAAGGAAGCACAAAAGAATGAGAAAGAAAGCGGTATAAATACACTGTGTCTCGCGGAAGGATTTCTAAATCATGGTGATGATGCACTTCGAAGTCCTTTGTTTCTGACGCCATTGACCTATACCGTCGACAAGGTGCGATTTCAGTTGAAATTGGAGAAAGTGGAAAACGCTACTTTCATCAATCCGTATATCGAACATCTGCTGCAAGAAAATAACATCAATGCAAAACCCGATCTTGAAAACTTGGAATCGATTCTTTCCGAAGCAGGTTTTGATATCGACTTGGAAGCCTTGCCTTGCCTTGGAAACTTTCATCATCATCGCTACGCCATTCTGCGTGAATTAGAAGATTTGCTGCAGAAAGAAGACTTCAGTATTCCCTTATCATCTGTCTTAGAGGACGGACACTCCATTGAAGAAGCACTGGAAATGCCAGCCGACCTGTTGTTGCCTGCTGACGTAGATCATTTGGCCGTATTCTCAGAGATAAAGAAACACCCAACGGTAATTCAAGGGCCTCCAGGAACAGGGAAGTCGCAGGTATTGACCAATGTTCTAGGTAAATTACTTGCGGCGAAAAAGTCTTCCATTGTACTTTCTGAAAAACGCGTAGCATTAGAAGTATTGGTACAGAAGCTGTCCGAATTCAAACTGGATCGTTTGGGCTTCATTGTGACCTCAGATAATGCTTCGAAGGATTTGTTGCGTCAATTGGAAGATAACTGGCATTATTTCGAGCAGCAATCTTTCGAACCGTCAGCGAACCTCAGATTATCGGAGCAATACACTTCGCAATTACAATTTTCTCTTGATTTATTGAATCAACCCGATGCTATTGGTGGTGTTACATTGTATGATTTTCGAGAATGGATGCGCAATCTCAATACGGAGAACGTTCCTTTCATTTCAAACCCGCCAAGTGTTGTCGAATTAATTGAGCAGCAAGGCACGCTAGAAAACATCTTCAAGAAGGGCATTCAGCGTTCTGTTTCCCAATTTAGAGCGAACGTTTTTAGCCGTGAGGATTTTTCAAAAATTATAGAGCCCATTCAAAAATGGCATTCGGAACTGAAACAGCTTCGTTCTTTGGTTCCATTCACTACTTGGGCCGATTTACGTTACGTAACCAAACAAGCTGTTCTCTGTCAGAATGAAGAGAATCAAAAACAGAAACAATACGCCGACCTGTTCAAAGAGAATTCGCGCAAACAAAAACGCTTCTTCAAATTGTACAAGGATTGGAATCGGATTTGCAAAGAGTTGGATGCTTTCGAAGCAAAATTTGTTTGGAAACGAGAACCTGTTGCCTCTGAAATCGAATTGATGCAATCGCTTCTTCCCTCTCAAACCTCAGGAGATAAAATGGAAGAACAAAAACGCACATCCTTTTTATCGCGAAGAAAACTAGATCGCCACTGGAAAAAGTTCTCAGAACTTCCTTCGATTATGGCTCCAGATGCATTTCGCGAATTACAACGAAAAACAGAGCTTTCCACTAATAAATCTCAACTTATTGTTGAATTTTGCGAATTAGGAGTGCTCGATCCTGAAAAGGAGATTGATATTCTACACCTTTCCATTCAAAGTTTCATTCAAAATGAATGGGAAATTATTGAAGAATTATCTGCAAAACAACGTTCCTATTTAACCGATTCTCATGCGCTTTTAAGTGAGAGCACATCGCAATTACATCGAATTTTGACACTGGAAGATGGTACAGAAATCCTATCCGTATTGGAACACATTATTTCCGATTTCGGTGAGTTAAATGCACTTCGAAATGTATTGAAATCTCTAGACGATGCTACCTTGGGACTATTGAAATTTGGTGATGACTATACTACTTGCGAAGCCTTGGTTGCCAACAGTCACTGGTCGCAATTCCGACAAAGATTCCCTTCGTTTTCCGAATTTGAGATGAACAACCTTCATCTAAAAACAACCGATATTGTAAATGCTCAAAAGTTGGAATCGAGGCAATTTTCCGAACAGATTCTAATCAATGTTCAGCATAGATTTCAATCGTATCAAGAATTGCTGAATACGCCGGCAAGAAAGCTTTCTGAAGAAGAAAAAGAACGCAAAAAGCGATTGCGAAAGGGAAAATCAATCCTGGTAAAAGAGTTTGCAAAAACTCGAAGTCATCCTACGGTTCGGGAACTATTTGCTTCTGAAGCACGCGAATGGATACAGTTACTTGTTCCGCTTTGGTTCAGCAATCCAACACAAATTTCAAAGGCATTTCCCTTGGATCGTGACTTATTCGATGTTGCTATATTCGATGAGGCCAGTCAAATTCCTTTACAAAACGGACTAGGCGCTTTGCAACGAGTCAATCATGGAATTATAGCCGGAGACAGCCAACAAATGGGGCCGACGTCTTACTTCAAAAGCCGGCAATCGGAGGTAATGGATTTGCTGCACCAGGCTTCCTTTCATTGGGGCAGCAAAATGTTGAAACACCATTATCGCAGTCTGCATCCAGCGTTGATCTCGTTTTCGAACCAACGTTTCTATAAGAACGAATTGACGGCTTATCCGGCGCATGGTATATCCTCTCCGATCCAACACCACTTCGTCGCTAATGGAATATTTGAAAATAGAAAAAATGAAGTTGAAGCGAAAGTAGTCGCGCAGGCCATTGAAACGGCATTGAAATCCAATCATTCCCTTGGTGTTGTTGCTTTTTCTGAGGAGCAGTTGTCATGCATACGGAAGCAACTATCCGACAAGATGATTCAGCAATTGAATGATCGCGTGGACGAAGGAACTGCCTTTGTTAAATCGCTTGAAAATGTTCAAGGAGATGAATGTGATCACCTCATCATCAGTTTTGGATATGGAAAAGATCCTGAAGGGAATTTCGCTATGCGCTTCGGACCGATGAACACTGAAAACGGTCGTCGCCGATTGAACGTATTGCTTACTAGGGCTCGTAAACGCTTGGAATTTTTCACGTCGGTGACTTACGCGGATTTCAAATTAAGCGACAACGAATCCATCGATCTACTGAGGTTGTGGTTTGGTACATTGCAATCAATCGAAAAATCATCTTCTGTAATAAGCCTTCCGTTTGAAGCAGAATTCATGGTAGACGGTAATAAAATAATACTTGCAAAACCACAGGCTCATTTTAAACAAGCGGAAGAATTAGTAACGTTCCAATCTGTCATGCAATCTCGCGGATGGCAAATTAAATACAACTAAAGAACAATGAAATTTTTACTCCCTATTCTCATTCTAAGTTTCCTTTCTGCATGCACCTAAGAATCGGAAGAGAGTGCTACTGGTCTGCGTTACATTTACAAATCATTGGATGGACAAGTTTTAAGCAAAATATCCGATCAAGAGTTCTACGCAGACATCACAATAAAAAACAACGTTCTGGATGTAAAGCGCATGAGCTATACCGGAGATAAACAAAGAGGCATTGCCAGAGGTGAAATTTTAGAAAGTAAACGCCATCAAGATCATTTCTACTACCTGATCAAAAATGCCTTTGGCGATAGCAAAATTGGAGTTCGCTTATATCTGTCTAAACGGAGTTCAGCAAAACTGGACTCCATAATATGTGAATATCGCGAATCCAATGATTCCGTTACGGACGAAGACCTGATAATTACAGGCGACATTCACTGGAAAGGGAAATATCGCAAACTTTAGTCGATTTTAAATATTCAACTCTGATAATCTACTTTAGTTCAAAACCAGTCGATTTTGCGCAATTACTGCCCCTTTGACCTTGATCTGAACCAAATATATGCCAGCTTCTAAGTCGAGTTGATCAAACGTTACCTGTGTTTCCTCCACCCATTTCTCTTCAATTATCTTACCATCCAAGGTTAAAATTGAGACAGTGTAATGCTCTTGAGTATTGTATTTGATCGAGAACGTACCGCTCGAAGGATTTGGAAACAGATCAAATGTTGTAGCAAATGATTCTTCTGGCAGGCCAAGCGTAAATCCGGTGATCAAGCGCAACTTACCCGTATTGTATTCTGAAACGTAAATGCTATCCAAAGAAGGATTTACATATACCCCGTTCGGCGTGGTGAACTGCGCACTATCTAATGCACCATCAATTCCTCCAAAGCTATTCCCAGCATAGATATGCACTTCCTCTGAAACAGGATCAATCGTGTATAATTTTTGCCCATTGAAGGCAGTGGCTAGCATTTTATTGCCTGCATTTGCCAAAAAACCCAATCGCCCTGTACCCGGCAATTGCGTGAGGTAGATCACCGTATCTTCCTCCACCTTGAAAATCTTTCGATCGTTGAAATTTGCAACGTATAAATCTCCTAAGCAATATTCCAATCCAACTGGGCCATTCAGATCGCCACCGGCATGAAAATCAATTATAGATCCATCGGGCGCCAATTTTTTTAATTCGCTAATAGAACCGTAGGTAGTGACGATCATCGTATCACTCACGGCATCTTTAATTATACCGGATGGATTTGTAATCGTAATGGTATCAAGTGGAATTCCAGCCGCATCGAAAATATAGATTCTGCTACCAATATTATCGCATACATACAATTCTCCCGCACTATTAAAAGCAAGTCCGTTCGGCGTATTCAGACCATTTACGAATGTAGTAACGACTCCCGAAGGCGTTCGTTTGAAAACCGCATCTCCAGAATAATCAGCGCAGTATAGATTCCCCGAAGCGTCTTCGATTAAATCGTCAGTAAATGGAGTCGCGCCATTCTCAACTAAGGTAGACACAACTGTCTGCGCATTGGCGGAAATGGACAAAACGAATAGCGAAATAGTGGTAATTGTAGCTTTCATAAACTTGATTTGCTACAAATCTATGTCGTGTGATTATGGGCTTGCACTGAATAGCAATCAATTCTAGAGGGAGATATACATATCTAATCTGTGAGCGACATCAACGCAAAACTTACAAGCCAGTGTCCGCCTTCGTAATTGCCATCAGTCAAATCTGGTAATGAATGTTCAATGTGTTGATTGACAATTGCATTGAGATACCCGTACTCTGGATAATCTCTCGAAAGTCCTTTCAAACACCAGGCACGGCTGTAGTTCAATCCATCTAAATGCACTAAGTGTCCATCTTCACGATCGGAAACGATACCCGGTTGTAATTGAAATTCCGACTTCACGAGGTTTGGAAGAAACTTCGTTAGCCATGCTTTGAACTCTTTCTTTGGTAAAACACGTCGCATTAAATCTGCTTCTTCCAGGCAGGGAGATAGGAAATCATATCCACTCGGTTCCCATATCAATGGACAATCCGAATCATTCGCATAATATTCTTTGGACCGTTTCGTCACTAAATCTTTCAGCGAAGAATTTCCGACAGCATCGGCATAATCATACACCATGCACAGTGCAAACGCTGTATTGGTGTGCGTTCCGACGCGAATGGGATAGTGCAATTTCGGCAAGAATTTTTCTACTTTGGATACGATTAGATCTGTCAGAGGCTGAAGACTCATTTCCAATTCTCTACCCACTGGATCGTCCCAACGATGCAATTCTTCAGACAACTTCAACAACCAGGCCCAACCGTACATTCGTTCGAATCCTTGACTTTGCGGATGATCGAAATAGGCCAATTCTCCTTCAATGTTCTCTTCCGTGAGGTGGTTTTGCAATCCTTCAATAATTTGATCGCGTTGGCTTATCTCCGTAAAGGTACGCAGCAATCGAACCAAAGACCAATGTCCGTGCACCGACGAATGCCAATCAAAACAACCGAAAAATGCCGGGTGCAGCGATTCTGGTGAACGTAAATCTTGATCACCAGCAATGACCTGATTCAGCTTGTTTGGGTATTCCTGATCGATGCATGTTAAGGGAAGTTCTGCGAGATCTTCGGCCTGCTCTTTCGTCAATTTTAACGGTACAACCGTTTTGAAAGAAGTCTTTTTCCCCTCCTTGTCCGGTGAATTATCCTTCTGATTTTCACATGAGAACAACGCCAAAATCAACAAAAACCAAATGCCCTTTTTCATATTTTAAAGATAGCATTTCTGGGTTGTGGCAAACTATTTGATTATCATTGAATAGAAAATGTACCGTTATGAAAAAATTGTCTTACATCCTTCCGATATTACTGATAGCATTTGCGTTTCAGGCGTGTAAAACAACTGAAGAAGCCGCTGACCTCAAGGAATCGGTTAGTGAAGCTCCAGCCGAAGCAGCAGAAGTTGCGAATGAAGAAGTACCCGTAATTTCAAATGATACTGGTGAACGTATTCTATTCGCGAGCGTTGAACGAACTCCCTGTTTTGGCCGTTGCCCATCATATAATTTGAAAATATACGCGGATGGTTTTGTAGAATTAAATGGGAAGCGTGATTTAGACATGATTGGGAAGTATACAACCAACATCACCAAGAGTAAAATGAATGCCATTTTGAAACAGGCCGAGGACATTGAATTTTACGAAATGGAAGACGAATACGATGATAGTATGATTACCGATTTGCCTTCGACAATTGTTACAGTAATTGACAAGAGCGGCAATCTCAAAACGGTTCTCTGTCGTTACAACTATCCCAAGCGCATTAAGATTTTAGCTGAACAAATTGATGCACTCATGACCAGCGAAAAGTGGCTGGACGAAAATGGTGATGCCTACCCACCAGAGCGTTAAAATCCTTATCTTGCCGAGTAAAATCGTAGCATTATGAAAGTTCTCGGAGTACTTGGAGTCATTACAAGTGTTATTGCCACGTCTGTGGCACTTCATCTGCATTTTATCTATGCAAAGGCTGTTGTTTTGTTGAACAAGGAAATCGATTCGAATATTGCTGAGAAGGGCATGGAATTTCTCCAATCGAAAGAATACCGTGAATTGTATGAATTGGTAGATTACAAAACCACTTATGGAATGATAGTGATGCTCATGGGTACCGCGGCAGTATTGATTTCAATCTACCCAGCAGTGAAGAAATTCAAGATTGCGTGGGTGGGCGTGGCATTTGGGCTCATTAGCTTTTTTATCGGAGCCATTCACGGAACGCATTTGTTTGATTAAGTAGGTAGCCAACCTTTATTATTCTCCTGATCACCCTTCCGAAACCTTCCTGAAAAGAAGAATTTTACCATAATCCTCTCTTCCCTTGAGGGAGCTGCCGCAGGTGGAGGATGACCTTTCATTAAAAATACTTCATGAAAACATAAATGGCATTAGCCAGAAAAAAACGATTGAGAGGTGATCCGAAAGCGATTCAAATAATACCTCGTTCATTACGAATAATCAGATATCAATATAAACACGCTTGCAAAGGCAGATATTGGATTAAAATTCAACGTCATGCCAGTAAAAATAATTGCCCTAGGAATCGCCATCTCACTTCAGACCGTGGGGTTTTGCAACGATTCAATCAACCATTCCACTGACAGTACAAAAACACAGGAACGAAATGCCGAATTAATTCACGGTGTGGCAACCGAAACATTGCACTCATTTGACGGAACCGACTCCTCTGAAATTAGCCTGGAATACTATTATTATGCCCCGCTGAATGAAGGAACCCAACTCCAGCCCTATCAAAAAACACTGAACGAAATTGTATATCAAAATACCTTGTGGAACACACTTTCAGATAGTGATTCGGATATACCCTTACGCACCATGAACCCCGATTTCTTTGATAATCAATTGGATACTGTCGTTCGCATCTTTGAAGAAAGTCAGGAGGAATTTGAATACGAACTAGCATGGTCTCTAGACATGTACACACAAGTGACGGATCACAAATTGTACGTCGATCTGCTCATCGAAGAATACAATTACTTGGGTGGGGCGCATGGCAATTCTAGCACCGTATATTTCCAGATTGATCGGTCCAGTGGACAAGTGCTCGGGCTTTCCGATTTCTTCACCGATTTGGACGCCGTGAACCAAATTTCTGAAACGTACTTCAAAGATCTCTTTGATTTGGAGGATACCGTAAACTGGGAAGAAAGTGACTTTTGGTTTTCAGACGCAGGTTTTGAAGTCAGCGAAATATTCACCTTTGACGCCCAGAAGGTAACGTTCCTTTTCAACACCTATGAAATTGCTCCGTACTATTATGGTCCTATCTCGGTTGAGGTTCCCATCGCGGCATTAGAAGGCTATCTCACAGATTACTGTATTGCGAATTTATAGGTGTTAATGTGCGTCTAACCAATTATCAGCAACTTCCATTTCTACCACCATTGGCACGGCAATGGAAATAGCTGACTCCATTTCGCGCTTCACGAGTTCCTGCAGTTGGGCAATTTCATCTTTGTGCACATCGAATACCAATTCATCGTGCACCTGAAGTAACATTTTGGATTTCATGTTCGCCTCTTGCATTGCCTTATCCACTTGAATCATAGCTACTTTAATGATGTCGGCCGCCGATCCTTGAATGGGAGCGTTAATTGCATTTCGTTCCGCAAAACCACGTACAACTGCATTCGCTGAATTGATGTCTTTTAAATAGCGACGGCGTTTCATGATCGTTTCTACGTATCCTTTCTCACGAGCGCCTTTCACCGCGTTGTCCATGTAGTCTTTTATAGTTGCGTACTGCGCGAAATACGCGTCGATAATGCCTTTTGCCTCAGTTCTGGAAATGCCCAAATTCTGAGACAGTCCAAATGCCGATTGACCATAAATAATTCCAAAGTTTACTGCCTTTGCAGAACTACGTTGATCCCTGGAAACATCGTTAATGTCTACGTGAAAGACCTTGGCAGCAGTTGCGGCATGAATATCCTGTCCGCTTCGGAAAGCTTCAATCATGTTTGGATCCTCGCTCAAGGCAGCAATAATTCGTAACTCAATTTGAGAGTAATCGGCCGCCATCAGCTGAAAATCTTCTCCTCTGGAAATGAACGATTTTCGAATTTCACGCCCTTTTTCCGATCGAATTGGAATGTTCTGCAAATTCGGATTATTGGAACTCAATCGACCCGTTGCAGCAACGGTTTGCATGTAGTTTGTGTGGATGCGCCCGTCTTTTGGATCGCGTAATGTTGGCAATGGGTCCACATACGTATTCTTGAGTTTTCGCAATTGACGGTAATCCAAAATCATTTGGACAATTGGATGTTTGTGCTTTAATTTCTGCAACACATCTTCCCCCGTCTTGTACTGACCCGTCTTTGTCTTCTTCGCTTTTGTATCAATTTCCATATGATCAAACAGTACTTCTCCCAACTGTTTCGGGGAATCAATGTTGAAGTCCATTCCCGCTTCGCTCTTGATGCTTTCATCCAAACGAACGAGGTCGATTTCCAATTCTTCTGAATAACGTTCTAGACCTTCTGCGTCGATTGAAATTCCCTCTTGCTCCATGGATTTCAACACCGAAACCAACGGCATTTCGATCTTGTAGAATAAATCTTTCAGGTGATCCTTTTGAATTTCCGGCTCGAAAATCTCCTTCAATTGCCAAGTGATATCCGCATCTTCGCACGCATAGTCGGACACTTCTTCTGGCGTCAGATCAGCCATGCTTTTCTGATTCTTTCCTTTCTTACCTATCAAGGTTTCAATAGATACCGGACGGTATTTCAAGTAAAACTCCGATAAGAAATCCATGCTTTGTTTCGAGTCTGGATTGATCAAATAATGAGCAACCATAGTATCAAACATCGGTCCACTGACTTCAACACCGTAGCGATTGATCACTTTGATATCGTATTTTATATTGTGTGCTACCTTTTCAACTTCCTGCGATTCGAAAAAAGGTCTGAATTCCTCAACAATTGATTTTGCTCCTTCGAAATCGTTTGGCGTTGCCACGTAAAATGCCTCTCTTGCTTTGTAAGAAAAAGACATCCCCACAATGTTCGCGTGCAAGGGCTCTAGACTGTCCGTTTCGGTATCAAAACACACGCTTTTTTGCGCCATAATCAAGTCTAACAATTCTTTACGTTCTTCCGGCTTCGTTATGAGATGATAACTTGGTTTTTCGGTGGCAATTGTTTTGAATTCCGACGTTTCATGGGGAGACTGTTCTTCTACCAAACTTTGTGCTCCAAAAAGGTCCATTTGACCATCTTCTGTTGTCGGTTTACTCGCTGTTACCACAATTTCTTTTCCAAGAACACGGCGTGCCAGATTGCGGAATTCCAATTCAGTGAATACCTCCTCGATTTTTTCTGGATTTGGATCTTCCTTCACCAATGCCTCCTCGTCAAACTCTACTGGTACGTCGGTAATAATCGTTGCCAATGATTTCGACATCAGCCCTTGCTGTGCAAAGTTTTCTACGTTTTCTCTCTGCTTCCCTTTTAGCTGATCAGCGTTCTCAATGATTCCTTCTACGGAACCAAATTGCTTCAAAAGTTTCGAAGCCGTTTTCGGACCAATGCCGGGAATTCCTGGAATATTATCCGCAGCATCCCCTTGCAATCCAAGGATATCAATAACCTGCTCAACGCATTCAATATCAAACTTCGCGCAAACTTCTTGAGGCCCCCAAATTTCCGGTGGATTTCCACCCCTTCCTGGACGGAACATCACCGAATTTTCAGTTACCAATTGACCAAAATCCTTATCGGGCGTCATCATGTAGGTCGAGAACCCTTTCGGTTCTGCCATTTTTGCCAAGGTTCCAATCGTATCGTCGGCCTCATAACCATCCACTTCAATAATGGGGATATTGAATGCCCGAATAATCTTTTTAATCGGCTCTATATTCGTGATGATTCCTTCCGGTGTTTCGTCTCGATTGGCTTTGTATTCTGAAAATTCTTCCTTTCGAACAGTAGATCCACCTGGAGGATCAAACACTACTGCGATGTGCGTAGGTTGTTCTTTATTCAGGACATCAATCAACGAGTTGGTAAATCCAAATGCGGCAGAAGTATTCAATCCTTTCGAATTAATTCTCGGGTTCTTAACAAAAGCGAAATACGATCGGAAAATGATGGCATACGCATCGATTAGAAAAAGTTTTTTGTCGTGTTGCTGACTGACCATTTTATTACTATTTATCGGACATTTAGACTTTTCGAGAGACTGGATGAATTGGACAATCTAATGCATCCAATTTATCCAATGCATCATATTCACTTTATCATTGAAGAAGATGTTGCATATCGAAAACCCAAATTGACATCGTTTGATTCATTAATTTTTCACCCTAATAATACTATTTTTACACGGGTCTCCGTTGCAGATTTACGGATTTTTAGCGATGCAGAGAACCTTAAAACAAAATCATGCGATCGAGGTTATTTTTCCTTCTTATTTTGACTTCAGCCTCACTTTTCGGGCAATCGAACCTCGTTGATGTTTCGAACCAAATTATCCAACCTAAAACGTACGTAATTGCCAGAGCTTCGGGGCCAATTAAAGTTGATGGAAAAGCCGATAATGCTTGGGGGTTGGTTCCATTCTCTGATAAATTCGTCGATATTGAAGGGGAGAAACCCGTCAAGTTTGACACACGATTCAAGATGCTTTGGGACGACACCTATTTGTACGTTTACGCCGAAATGGACGAGCCGCATGTTTGGGGCGATATCACAGATCGTGATGCTATTATATATCTCAACAATGACTTCGAAGTCTTTATCAATTCGTCTGAAAAAACTGAAGCGTACGCAGAAATTGAAATCAACGCACTGAATACTGTTTGGGATTTGCTACTGGACAAACCATATCGTGCAAGCGGTTATGCCAACTTCCACTGGGATCTTAACGAGTTAAAGACGGCTGTTTCTATCGACGGAACACTGAACAAATCAAAGGATATCGACAAGGGATGGAGTGTAGAGATGGCTATTCCATTGAAACCACTCATCGAACTGAAAAACGATAAAAGAAAGCCTATTCAGGAAGGCGATCAATGGCGCATGAATTTTTCTCGTGTAGAATGGGATTATGATTTGTTAGATGGAGAGTATGAACGGAAGAAAGTAGATGGGAAATTGCAACGTGAATACAATTGGGTTTGGTCAGAGCAAGGCGCCATCAACATGCATATGCCCGAAAACTGGGGAATTGTGCAATTCACGGAATCGACCAACCCAGATCAAAAAATCATAGAAGATTCTGACTTTTTACTCAAGCAATCGCTTTACGCATTGTACGTGAAGGAGCGCTACAATCAACTCCATATCTTTGATGTGTTGGATGCTGGACAGAAACGATTGCTTTCTGTAAAGTACGGCCCTGAGGCAATCGCAGAAATTACAGCATTCAAAACCAATACCGGATATGAATTTGTTGTGGATGGAAAGAACGGTCGCTACGTCATTGATAATTTCGGAAAACTGATTCAGAAAGACCTTCCGGAAGATTCGTTCACTATCGCCACTTGGGCGCACGGCAGCCAAGAAATGGATCATGCGGTTTGGGACGAAAAATTGGAGCGCTACAAATCATTGGGAATATCTGAAGTGCTGGTTGGAGGTAGTCCAGCCTTTTTACAGGAATTGGTTGCTAAGGCAGATTCTCTCGACATGCGTATACATGCGTGGATGTGGACTTTGAATCGACCGAATGATTCTACAGCGATGGATCATCCTGAATGGTATGCAGTCAATCGTGCCGGGCAGAACTCCTTGGAATACCGAGCTTATGTCGATTACTATCAGTGGCTGAGCCCATTCCATCCTGAAGCGCGTGAATACATCAAAAGTAACGTCCGCAAATTGATGAAAGTTGAAGGTTTGGCGTCCATCCACCTTGATTATGTTAGATACGTCGATGTGATTCTCGGCGCCGATTTACAACCAAAATACGATCTGGTTCAAGACGAAGAAATGCCGGAATACGACTATGGGTATCATCCTATCGCTCGAGAGCAATTCAAGGAACTGTTTGAAGTTGATCCGATGGAAATGGAGCATCCAGCACTCAGCACAGAATGGCGACAGTTTCGGTTGAATGCTGTTACAAGTCTTGTGAATGAAATTGCCGAGGAGGTGCATGCACGCGATCAACGATTGTCCGCGGCCGTATTTCCTTTCCCAGAAATGTCAAGGCAAATGGTTCGGCAAGCTTGGGATGATTGGAATTTGGACTATGTTTTTCCCATGATCTACCATAATTTTTATCGCGAAAGCATTCCTTGGATTGGCTTTGCTACGGAACAAGGATTGCGTGATGTTGATTACCCACTTTATACCGGATTGTACATGCCTGGATTTGAATCTGTTGATGATTTTCAAGAAGCCCTTCGATTGGCTAAGGAAAAGGGCGCCAGCGGGGTTTGCTTGTTTACTGTGGATGGGATGAAGGAGGAACTTAAGCAGACTTTAAAATATCTCATCAGCGATTAACTAATCCAAAATGTATTATTACAGCACACTCATTGATTCGACCAGACCACTCATCAATCCATAGGAATACAACGTTTTAGCGCTTTAACACTTTTTTTTTCGAACAGAAGCAGCTATTTTTGAACAAAGTGTGTCTACTAACTAGAGAACCACATATAAATAATCGAAATTTAGATTGCTATGAAATTGAAAAATATGACACGTTTTGCTCCGGTTGCAGCATTGTTCTTCATTGGAACTGTTGGATTGACGTCGTGTAAGAAAGAAGTTGTAGTTGAAGGAACGAGTTCAGATTTCCTTGAAGTATCAGAAACAAACAGTAGTTTCCTTGCGAAGCACACAGGAACATGGTGTGGACCTTGCGGAGGATGGGGATTCACAAACTTTCAATCTCAGATTGATACGTACGGTGATTCTGAAGTGAACATAGCAGTAGTTTCCGGAAGCCTTGGGGCAGGTGCCAACAATGAGTACTTCTTTGATGCTTTTGCTAACGCATTGAGCATTTCTGCTACACCAACTTTCCATGGTAATTTAGGTCAAACAACCAGTGGACAATTGGTAACAGATCACCAATCAAGTGCAGTTGTAGCTAATTCGAACTACGAAGTAACTATCGCTGACGGAAAGATCAATGTAAAAACGACAACGAAATTCTTCCAAGATTTGTCAGGTGAAGATTATTACATCGCGCCTTATATCATCGTAGATGGAATTGTTGCAAATCAAGCGGGTCACCCAGATGGAGCGAATACAATTCACAAGAAATCTTTGGTGGATATCGCTACTCCAGTTGGATTGGATGACAAAGCATTCGGATACAAAGTTGCATCGGGAGATATCCGCGCTGGATACCGTGTTAACTTGGAAGCTGAGGCTGATTTCAACTCTGCTTGGACAGAAGATCAAGTATCTGTTGCGATTTTGATTACGAAGCGTGATGCCAATGGAAACCCTGTTTTCGTTAACGCATTCACGAAGCACTAATCTCTAGATTTTCCTGTTATGAAATATGTAATTGCACTAGGTGCATTGTTTACGACTATGGCCGTATTTGGCCAGTTCGGTGGGCGAATGCCAGACAATAAAACCTGGGGGTTGAAGGCAAGTTTCAATTATTACTTGCCCAGTTATAAGTCAACGAATGAGGCTTCTGAAATCAGCAATAATACCAATACCGGTTACGGAGCGGGAGCTTATTTCCGTTATGACTTCAACGAAAACTTTTCATTCCAACCGGAAGTAATTATTGCCGGCAGGTCTGGAAGTGTAACGAGTGTTACGACTACGGAGCCTGATACGGCGATCACTATTACAGAGACTTCAATTTCGAACATCGCTCAGACTACAATTGAATTACCATTGAATTTTAAAATGCGCTGGGAGTTCATTGCTCGTCATCAAGGAGCCTGGAAATCGAACTCCACTTTTGGAGTAGTTACCGGACCTCGTTTGTTGTTCAATATGTCTTCGAGCCGCACAAGCTCGTCTAGTGAAGTTACGTCGTTGTATGGACAGCAAAGTACAGAAGTACGTGAGTTGTCTACCACAAATGCATCGGACTTCTTCTCTCCCTTCTCTTTTGGTTGGAGTGTAGGTGTCGATTACGAATTTGCTGGACGCATGGTTGTATATGGAAACTACTTCCGCGGATTTACTTCAATGAACAAGACTGAATTTGGATTTAAATCTTTCGATAACCGATTCGAAGTTGGATTGGGAATTAGAATTTATTAGGATTTACGCTAGTCGTAGAGACTTAAGGTTATAGACAAAAAATCCTTGTATCTCGAAGATCAGGGATTTTTTTATGCGATCAACGATCGAGTTGAAGGAAGCCATGTTTGACTTGATCTCCATTAGGTGTAAACACATTCGGAATTTCCCCCAAAGGGCAATCCAACTGAGGAATGGTTACCCAATGTTCAATTTCCGACGAACCTTCGGTATTCGAAACAGTTAAAACTACCTTGTATTGACCTCCTTGCGGATAACAGATGTCTTCAGGGTTTTGAACTGAAGAATAAGACGGCGTCGCTCCTTCAAACTCCCAATTCCAGTTGTCTACATTGCCCAATTCTTCGCTGATAAAATCCACGCAAATTTTCGGACACGTGCCACCAATTGTATGCGAAACGAAGGAAAAAGGCTCCATTTCAGAGCAAACTACTTTTTCTGTGATTGGATCAAAAGGGAAATCAAAAGTAAAGGTACCTCGCGCAACCTCACCGAAATCAAATGAAGCTATGGTGGTATCTGAAACTTCAAAGACATAAGACTGTGTATCGAAATTGATGGGTTCTGTATAACATGCAATGATCCCTTGAGCATCAGAACGAAATAACGCTGCATCTCGGAAATACCCCGGTCGTCTCACATCACCGGTAAAAACAATCCCGTTATTGAAAGACAAACACATATCGGAGGGATAATTCGTAAACATGGGTGAGAGTGGATATTTATAGGACCAATTTCTAGCTCCATTCAACTGTTGTAATGAAAGTATCGATATATTTCTCTCATTGAAACCACCTGCATCTCCCAAAACTAGAGCATTGCCAGCATTGTCAAGGATAATGTCACGAAAGATCTCTCCCTGAAAGGTTCCCGCATCGTAGTGCACATCGAATTGAAGGTCCCCCTCTGAATTCAACTTCATGAAGAATCCATCCCATTCATTCTCAATGAAGTAGGTTTGTCCTACAATGAACAATTCATCGTTGGCATTCGTAATCATGTCTCTTGGTTCTTCCAAGTAATCCGTTGTAAAAACTTTTGACCAAATGGGGATTCCACTGGCATCGGTTTTTGTGACCGCAACATGTTCAGGATACGTTTGATTGTCTAGTCGCACAGCGCAGGTAAATACCAAACTGCCATCGGACAATTCAACCAAAGCCTTTGGAGAAACACCGTTAAATCCAGAGTACGTGCGCGTCCATATTACATCACCACTCGCGTTCATACGCATAATCAGCGCTGCTGGATAACTTCCTGAATTGTAACTAGAAACAGCCAAACAAAGCAAATCTCCATTTTGGCATTTTACAAGTTGAACAGGCAGTCCGTTGGTCGCAAAGTTATAATGGTACTTCCAGACTTCATTTCCAGACACATCCAATTGCATTACAAACAATTCCTGACTGTTAAAGGATCCACCGGTGCTGCCTACAATGCAATAACCGTTATCCGACAGAACAGCATCCACGGCAGTAGAGAAACTTCCAAACTGAAATACTTTTTGCCATTCCAAAGTACCGTCGTACCCCGTTTTAACCACCCCAAACTGAACGTTCGCGCTGTTACTTGCTCCACCCCCGGTCAATAACAAAGAACCGCAGTCTTCCGTTCGGATACAGGCAGTTCCATAATCACTATTTGTTGTGCCGAAGGTCTTCATAAACGTGTTCTAAGACCAACACGTTGCTGCCACGAAAATGCATGTTAAGACTGAAATAGAGCGCACCATAACTACATAACGCAGTTCAGGTCTTTTCGGTTGCATTGAAATCAACTCCAGGAAGAACCTTCTTTCGAATCTTTCACAACGATTCCAGCCGCTGCCAATCCATCGCGAATCTTATCGGAGGTATCCCAGTCTTTATTCGTTCTTGCTTGTTGACGCAAATCCAATACTAAGTCCATCACCGGAGCCAATTTATCATCACCGCCATCAGCCGTAGTTGCCAAACCGAGAATTTCCACGACAAAGTTGTGCATCCCTGATTGGAGGAGTTCCAGATCTTCTTTTGATACTGTTTGCTTTCCATCACGAACCCCGTTGATGAACTTCACGGCTTCAAATAATTGCGCTACTAATACCGGTGCATTGAAATCATCGCTCATTGCTTTGTAGAATTGCGCAACCAATCCTGGAACATCAATAGTGGATTCAGACCCTGTATTGAGTTCCTGAAGGGTTTTCATGGCCTCCATCAGCTTGTCGTGACCTTTTTCAGCGGCCACCAATGCTTCAGAAGTGAAGTCTAAGGTACTACGATAGTGTGCTTGCATCATGAAAAAGCGAACCACCATTGGCGAGAAAGCTTTTTCCATGAACTGATTCTTTCCAGTGAATAATTCGTCTGGTAAAATAGAATTACCTGTCGATTTACTCATTTTCTGTCCGTTTAAAGTCAGCATGTTTCCATGCATCCAGTATTTAACCGGGGATTTTCCGTTGCATGCCGTTCCTTGCGCAATCTCACATTCGTGATGCGGGAATTTCAAGTCCATTCCACCGCCATGAATATCAAACTCTTCGCCCAAATACTTCGTGCTCATGGCTGAACATTCAAGGTGCCAACCTGGGAATCCAATTCCCCATGGAGATGGCCATTTCATGATATGTTCAGGAGCTGCATTTTTCCAAAGTGCAAAATCCAACGGGTTTCGTTTCTCATCCTGTCCGTCTAGCGACCGCGTATTTGAAATCAGATCCTCGATCTTACGTCCAGACAATTCGCCGTATGGATGTGTTTCGTTGTATTTCTCTACATCGAAGTATACCGAACCGTTTGATTTATAGCCAAAACCATTATCAATGATCCCCTGAATCATTTCGATTTGCTCAATCATATGTCCGGTAGCCGTAGGCTCAATATTCGGAGATATAGCATTGAACTGTGCCATTACGGTATGGAAATCTATAGAGTATTGTTGTACAATTTCCATTGGTTCTAGTTGCTCCAAGCGTGCTTTCTTCGCGATTTTGTCTTCTCCCTGATCTGCGTCGTCAACTAAATGTCCTACATCTGTAATGTTGCGAACGTAGCGCACTTTATAGCCGAGATGACGCAAATAGCGGTATACCATATCAAATGAAATAAAGGTGCGACAGTTCCCAAGGTGAACGTTGCTGTATACGGTAGGACCACATACATAGAACCCAACGAATCCTTCTTTTAAAGGGATGAAATTTCGTTTTCCTCCTGCAAGACTGTCGTAAATTTTCAGCTGTGCTGCCTCTGCTTTCATTTGATGCTTTTTATTGAATGACCAAAGATAGTTAGGAATAATGAATGTGGAAAGGAGATGGGAGAAAGAGGAAGGGCAAAAGTTGCAAGTACGAGGTGGAAGGCATAGTAACTCTGACTTCGAGAGCCTCAGTCATCGTTAGGAAGCATTGCTGAAAAAGTGGACGGTGAAATCGTGGAAGGTAGAAGGTAATAGATTACCTTACCCTTTTTGTTCTAGGAGTGCATTGTATTTTTCCAGAAGTCCGTAGTACATTTCTTTCCAATAGGTTGCTTCTTCTGTGTTCGTATCGAAGACTCTGGATTCTTGCGCGTACTGCGTTGAAGTGGATGTTGGAGTGTAGAGTTTGATGTCTTTGCTAAAATCGTAGTGGATGATTTTTCCTATTTCTATTACGACATCGATAGATACATTTGGCTTATCAAAGATATAATACATCCAGCGTCGACTCTTTTTCATTTTTCGAGCCAGCGTGGTGACAGAGTACCCGCTTTCTTGCACGGCATTCTTTATTATTTCTCCTCGGTGTACCATTCTCAGTACAAAGATGTGTCACTTTGTGAGCAACTTATTTCCCCGTTGTGTGCTGATTTTGCGCAAATTACATGCTACGGGATACGATTTTATGCCTTTACCGAGAAATTGTTGTCCAAAAAAAGGACGGAATTGCGCAACTTCGCTTAGTCGATGTTTTTCTGTTTGGAAAGGAGGTCATTATACTTCTCTAGAAGGTTCATGTACTTTTCTTTCCAATGTTCCGCTTCGTCAGAAGAAGCCTTCCCATTGAAACGTGCTTCCTCAACGCTCGTGATTGGCCTGTCCGCTCCGTACATCTTAATGCCCTTGATATCTTCACTGAAGTCGTAATGAATAATTTTACCTATATCAATTATATAATCTATAGGTACTGCTGCGCTGTCAAAAATCTGGTACACCCACCTTCTGCTCTTGCCCATTTTCTGGGCGAGTTTTGTAATCGAGTGTCCACTTTCTCGAACAGCTTTCTCAATAATTTCACCTTTGTGTTGCATTGTTCACAAATATGGTAAAGGTTCTGTGTAATTAATTTCCCGTAGTTTTCACGTTACTGTAATATAAATCTCACATATTGCTCAAATAACCAAAAATGCGGTGTTTAGAACGGGTCCTTGAAATTAAGTAAAATGATTTACTATGAGTATTTATACTCATGTTTTTAAGAGGTTTGAATTGTAAAAACAACTTCAAATCTGCCAACTTTTTTCAGGTAAGTATTTGAAATTGTACGGAATAGGGGCAATCTACTTCGCCTGATAGACCACATAAATAACTTCTCGATCTTCTTGCATTCCTTTCACTGTTCGCAATTTTCGGAATGCGCCCGTTTTTTCGATCATTTCTTGAGTGACATGAGCATCGACAACACTAAACCAATTGTCCCAAATTAAAATATCTCCACTTTGCACCGATTGAATGGTCACGGGATTTATATCTGCGCGTTTTTTATTGTCAAAATGATCAATTTCCAGCGCCATGCTTATGTAGGGTGGAATGTAAAGGTATCTTCCCTCACCCTCAATCGATTTGGCAAACTTCGAAGCTTTTCTAGCCACGCTTTGTTCTCCGGATAAGTTCATGTCTCGTTTCCAATGCACAGCAGAAGGATTGTCCCAAACAGGGAAAGTCAATATTGCAAGCGCGAACAAGACGGTTAATGCCAAGCGTACTTTCGAGTTCCGAGTAAGATCAATCAAGGCATTCAATCCTACAAGGCAAACAATAGCAATGAAAGGCATGATGCCGAGAAGGACTCTATTCAAACCCATCGAATTGAAAATACCCAAATACCAGAAGAGCGAATGCGCAACGAAATAGGATAAGAAACCATACAGAACCAGTGCGTGCAATTCTGGATGCCATTGCTTTCTAATCAATAGAACTAGTAAACTAATGACTCCTACTGCCAGAAATAGCGCTGCGGGAATGCCAATTACGAAAGGCAATTGATCCACGAAATGAAGAAGATCGCCTTCTCCGTATATACTATTCTTTGAAGCGTACGGAATTTTAGTAAATACCCAGAGAATATCTTTGTAATGGAACCAACCCACAATGGAATAAACCACATGCCCAAGGAGCAACCATGGAATGCATTTCCATTGCTTTCTGACTAAGAGCAGCAGACCGAAAGAAGTTATTACGATTAGTCCTTCCGAACGTACAAAAGGTAAGAATGATATGACTACGCAAGTAAGCAACCATTTTTCACGGGAGACCAAATACATGCCCCATGCGATAAACATAGCGAACAATGGTTCTGTTAACCCGGAAAAGGTATGGCGAATTAGAAGAGGTGCACAAGCGATAAACAGCAGAACGAATGCAGCACGGTTGATCTTCCATTTTTCGGCGGTCTTGTATGTTAAATACAAGGTGAGCATCACTACTAAGCCATTGAAGATTTTTATTCCAACAAATCCGAACTGCGCAAATGGGCTTGCCAATAGGGTAAAGACGGGTTTTGCCCAATGATCTAAATAGAGTTCCGGGTGATCGGGTGCTGATTGTGCAAAGAGAAAATGCAGGATGCTATCTCCGGAATCACCGGTACCATTAAAAACAATTATTACGCACGTTGCGAATACTGCGTAAGCCGATAGCATAAGCCACTGTATGTTGGATTTAATCCATTGCATCGGTTCGAAAGTACGGTTTCTTTGAGAATTGTTTCAGTGACATGAAAAGGGTGTTGAAACCAAAGAACGATATAAGCATATAACTAATTAGTTGTATAGCGATCACCTTTTTCCTCGGTATTGCCAACTATTATTCCAAACTTCTAAAGTCTGTCCAATGTCAAGGCTATGCCTTACCCTTCCGGAAATGTTGCATTAAATAGTAGCAATTCACCAATACAATTGCCACGTTCGTAATGATAATGGGAATTGAATCAATTAGAAATCCGTAAGCAATGAAGAAGCTGCAGCCAACAATGTTCACCATGCGTAGCGTTGCAATTTTCTTCATAAAAAATGAGAGCAGCACAAATAACGAGGCTGCGTAGCCAATGTAGTCGATGTAGGTAGGCATGATGTTCTTAGTTAATTATTCCGTTACGGCTTTGGGTTGCAAGTTGATCCCCAACTCGTTCAATTGTTCTTTGTCCAATGGCGATGGTGCATCAATCATTACATCTCTTCCGCTGTTATTCTTTGGGAATGCGATGTAATCACGAATGGACTCCGATCCGCCCATCGTTGCCACAAGACGATCCAATCCGAAGGCCAATCCTCCGTGTGGTGGCGCTCCGTATTCAAACGCTGACATTAAGAATCCGAATTGCGCTTCGGCCTCCTCTTTGGTGAATCCTAGTAAATCGAACATGCGCGATTGTAGTTCTCTGTCGTGAATTCGAATGGATCCTCCGCCCAATTCAACTCCGTTCATGGCTAAATCATATGCGTTTGCCCTAACTTTTCCAGGTTCCGTATCGATTAAATGATGATCCTCTGGTTTTGGTGATGTAAAAGGGTGGTGCATTGCATGATAACGCTCAGACTCTTCATCCCATTCCAAAAGTGGGAAATCTAACACCCACAGGGGTTTGAATTCGTTCGGATTGCGCAATCCCAATTCGTCTCCCATGTGCAAACGCAATTCGTTCATCTGCTTGCGCGTTTTGTCCAATTCACCACTTAGAACCAACAACAAATCTCCAGGCTGCGCATTTGCGGCTTCCGCCCATTCTTTCAAATCTTCTTGAGAATAAAATTTATCTACGGATGACTTAAACGTACCGTCCTCGTTGCACTTTACATAAACCAATCCTTTGGCTCCAATTTGCGGTCGCTTTACCCATTCGGTCAATTTATCCAATTGCTTTCTTGTGTATACAGCGCATTGCTCAGCGTTGATGGCCAAAACCACCTCAGCCGAATCGAAAATGCTAAATCCTTTTCCTTGAGCTACAGAATTCAAATTCACGAATTCCAATCCAAAACGCATGTCTGGCTTGTCTGAACCAAAACGCTCCATCGCTTCTGCGTATGTCAATCTTGGGAATGTTTCATCCAGTTCTACATTGCGTACCTCGCGGAACAAGTGTTTGATCATTCCTTCGAATGTAGTTAGTACATCTTCTTGCTCAACGAATGCCATTTCGCAGTCTATCTGTGTAAACTCCGGCTGGCGATCTGCGCGTAAATCTTCGTCACGGAAACACTTAACTATCTGGTAGTAGCGATCAAATCCAGAAACCATCAACAATTGCTTGAAGGTTTGCGGCGATTGCGGCAAGGCATAAAATTGTCCTCCGTTCATGCGGCTTGGCACTACAAAATCGCGAGCTCCTTCTGGCGTCGATTTGATCAAAACGGGCGTTTCAACATCTAAAAAGTCTTGAGAATCTAAATACTTCCGCGTTTCCAAAGCTACTTTGTTTCTCAATCGCAATTTATCTTGAACCGGATTTCTTCGTAGATCAAGGTAACGGTACTGCGCGCGCAATTCCTCTCCTCCATCTGTATCGTCTTCAATCGTAAAAGGAGGTGTTTTTGAGGCATTCAGTACTTCCACTTTCTCCGCTTTCACTTCGATTTCACCCGTTGGAATATTCGGATTAGCAGCTGATCGCTGGGATACTGTTCCTGTAATTTGCACTACGAACTCACGTCCCAACTCTTTCAAGCTGTTCATCACCTCTTCGGTAGCGTTGTCAGATTCACCTACAATTTGCGTGATTCCATATCGATCTCTCAGATCGACCCAAATCAAGTTTCCTTTGTCACGAACGGTTTGAACCCATCCTGAAAGAGTGACTGTTGAACCAATTTGTTCTGTGCGCAATTCGCCGCAAGTATGTGATCTGTACATGTTTTCCGTTTAATTCGAGGCAAAAGTAGTGAAAAGTGCACTTCGAGAGCCTCAGTGTACTTTTAATTTTAGGAAGGAAAACTAAATGTAAGCCATCACTGTGGCCCTTTAGTGTACTATTAATTTTAAGTAGGAATACCCATCCTCCCTTGAGGGAGGTGCCGAAGGCGAAGGATGACAAGATAAAATGAATCCTTTTTCCTAATTTCACAGCGATTTCAAGCAATTCATGGATACATTCTTAGATCGATATAAATACGCGCTGGTACTTGCCGGAATTTTGGTTGTGTACATCTGCAACTTGTTTGTGAATGTGATGGATGTGGATGCGTCTCAGTATGCTTCCATTTCTATGGAGATGGCGCAAAATAAAAGTTACCTTGAAGTATACCATCTTGAGCATGATTATCTGGACAAGCCTCCATTACTTTTTTGGCTTAGCGCCAGCAGTATGTCACTTTTCGGGATTGGCAATGTAGCCTACAAACTTCCATCAGTATTGCTCGCATTATTGGGAATCTTCAGCACCTACAAGTTTGCTCAATTGTATTACTCTAAGAAGGTGGCGACCTATGCAGCGTTAATGCTTGCATCTTCTCAGGCACTTTTCCTAATCACCAACGACTTGAGAACGGATACAAATCTGTTGGTTTTCGTGATCTTCTCTGTATGGCAATTGGCGTTATTCGTACGGAATAAAAATTGGTTAAATTTCTTCCTTGGGTTTACAGGAGTCGCTTTGGCGATGATGGCAAAAGGACCTATTGGAATTGTTACGATTGCCATGGCTTTGGGTACAGATTTCCTGCTTAAGAAAGAGTGGAAATTGATTTTCAATTGGCGCTGGTTGATAGGTTTGGTTTGGGTGGCTATACTGCTAATTCCTATGACCTGGGGATTGTACTCACAATTTGATTTGCACCCGGAAAAATCAGCGTATGGCATTGACAGTCCTTCTGGTGTGAAGTTTTTCTATTGGACACAAAGCTTTGGAAGAATCACCGGCGAGAGCGAATGGGATAATGGCGCTGGATTCTTCTTCTTCTTTCATTCTATTCTGTGGGATTTCCAACCGTGGGTGCTCTATTTCGTGCTCGGGTTGATTGCTGTGGTGCGCATTTATATCAAAGGTGGACTTTCGGCTCAAAAGGAATTCATGACCTTGGGAGGATTTGTACTTACATTTCTGGCGCTGTCCCTATCGAAATACAAGCTTCCGCATTACATCTTCGTAACCTTCCCGTTTGCGGCAATTATCGCTGCGAATTACTTATTGAGTTTGAAAAAGAAAACCATGCTGTTTGTTCAGGCGTTCTTTAATGTCTTGTTTTGGTTTGTTTGTGCCCTTGGAATGGTATACGTTTTCCCGAGTGGGAATGTCTTCCTCGCTATTGTTTTAGTGCTCTTGTGTGCTGGATCTTGGTGGGCTTTCTTCAAAGGGAAATCAATCTCTGCAAGAATCTTCTTTAGTGCAGTTATTACCGCTATTGGATTCAACTTGATGATGGCTTCGCACTTCTATCCGAGTTTAATTGGTGGCTACCAAGCACCAGGAATTGCAGGGGAATTGGCTCGTGAAAACGGTAAGGGTGAAGGAGAGTTTTATTACTATTCGTCGCACAGTCATTCTTTGGATTTCTACTACAATAATTTGGTTCCAAAAGTTCCTAACTTGTTCTTGAATATGCAAAAGGGCGATTGGGTATACACTGATCAAGTGGGAAAAGACTACGTTGAATCGCACCAACTAGACTTTCACGTTGCGCATAAGATTCCTAGTTATCGCGTGACCATTTTAACGATGGATTTCATCCGACCGGAAACCCGCGGGAATGTGGTGGATACGATGTATATTTTTGAGAAAGATTAAGTCGGTCTCTAGATCGCTCCCATAAGTCGCTTATAGACGCCTCTACCGTTCTAATTTCGCACGAATCAGAGTTCTTGAATGGGTTTCGAACAGAAGAATAATCTAGTGTCTCTTCGTCTAGAATCTAGCTTCTAGTGTCAAGCGTCTACAACGGAATGTTACCGTGTTTCTTCTGAGGAAGCGTTTCTGCTTTGTTTTCTAACATTTTGAATCCGGCGATTACTTTTTCGCGGGTTTCTTCTGGTAGAATAACGGCGTCTACGATTCCACGTTCTGCAGCTCGGTATGGATTTGCGAACATCTCAGCGTATTCCGCTTCTTTCTCCAACCATTTTGCTTGTGGATCTTCCGCCGCTGCAATTTCGCGCTTGAAAATGATTTCTGCTGCTCCTTTCGCACCCATTACCGCAATTTCTGCCGTTGGCCATGCATAATTCAAATCGGCTCCGATACTTTTCGAGTTCATCACATCGAATGCACCTCCGTACGCTTTTCTGGTAATCACCGTAATTCTTGGAACCGTCGCTTCTGCAAAGGCAAACAACAATTTTGCTCCGTTGGAGATGATTCCATTCCACTCTTGATCCGTTCCCGGTAGGAATCCAGGTACGTCTTCAAATACCAATAATGGAATATTGAAGGCGTCACAGAAGCGAACAAAACGGGCTCCTTTTCGAGAGGAATCGATGTCCAATACACCTGCCAATGCCATCGGTTGATTGGCAACAACTCCGATAGTTCTTCCTTCAATTCGTGCAAATCCAACCACGATGTTCTTCGCGAAGTCTTCGTGCACTTCGCGGAAACTATTGTCGTCAATCACACAATCAACTACTTTGCGAATATCATAAGGCATCTGGTTGTTCTCCGGCAAAATTCCGTTGATTGTTGTTGCTTTTGATTCCGTATAATCGAAAATTGATGGTTCTGGCGGCAACTCATTGGCGTTCTGTGGCATGAAAGTGATCAAGTCACGCACTTTTTTCAACGCTTCTACGTCGTTATCTGCAGTGAAGTGATTCACACCGGATTTCTCAGCGTGTGCTTTCGCTCCACCCAAATCTTCCGAACTTACTTCTTCGTGCGTTACTGTTTTTACTACGTTCGGTCCTGTTACAAACATGTACGAGGTATCTTCAACCATAATGATGAAGTCTGTCAATGCTGGCGAATACACTGCTCCTCCTGCACACGGCCCCATAATTACACTGATTTGCGGAACGACACCTGATGCGCGCGTGTTGCGGTAGAAAATATCTGCATATCCAGCCAAGGAAACGACACCTTCCTGAATTCGGGCTCCTCCTGAATCGTTCAATCCAATTACAGGCGCTCCGTTTTTCATTGCCAAATCCATCACACGACAGATTTTCTCGGCATGCGTTTCCGAAAGTGACCCTCCAAGAACGGTGAAATCTTGTGAGTAAACATAGATCAATCGTCCGTGAATACGTCCGAATCCGGTTACTACACCATCTCCTGGTATTTTGTTTTTTTCCAATCCGAATGAGGTAGATCGGTGTTCAACGAACTGGCCAATTTCTTGAAAAGATCCTTCGTCCAACAACAACTCAATGCGCTCTCTGGCGGTAAGTTTTCCTTGTGAATGTTGTTTTTCAATTCGTGCTTCTCCTCCTCCGAGTTTAGAAGCTTCTCTACGATTTAGAAGGTCTTGATTCTTGTCCATATTCGTTGCGATTGAGCAAACAAATGTAATCAAAATAGGAGAGAAGAATTAGGGTAAAAGGTCCCTTCTTTGCGATTGAGTCAATTGGCCTTTTCAAAGCTTCCTAAATCGCTATAAATCACTACAACAACTTCGCTTTCACACGGAAATTGGTATAGACTTCAACGGTCACGTCTTGCGGAATAGTTTCGTCGGTTACGGTTAACAGTCTCAAGGTAAAACGCTCATCTTTAATGAAATCCTGTAATTCCAAATCCACTAAATCACAGGTAAGTATGGAGCCGGGGTTGTTCGGAATGGACTCTTTGAATGCCACCTTTTTCTCCGTGTGGTTGGGGCTTGAGATGAAAATCTCTACAGAATTCAAGAAGCTAAACGTTTCTCCGTTTGGAGAAGTAATCTTAAGGCGCAACTCGGTGAGGTTGATGCGTTCCACTTTGTCCGCTCTGGTGTTGTTGGATTCGAATTCAAACTCAGAATTCGTCTGCATTTCAGGAGTGTTCAAACTAAAAGGAATCAACTGTCTGAAAGTAGAATTGACAACTACTTGTGATGTGTAATCAATATCAAACTCGGTAAGTTTTTTCTTGCAGGAGGTAGTCGTTGCAACAATTCCAATCATCAGTAATGCAATAATAAAGCGGGATCTATTCATAATTAGTTTTATTACTTTTATTCTAACCTCTCTTTAGTGACGAGTTAATATGTCGTAGGGTTTACTTGAAATCGCTTTCATTCAAAAATATGGAATTCCGATCCCTCTTTATTATATTTTAATTCAATTTTCTGTTTACGAATCCTACTATCACTTCTTCTGAACTTCGTATTTATAACAAGGAAAATTGTGAGGTGACCAGTCCTGATTCGATTGAGGATATTCCGTTCAACAACACTTCTGTTACCTGGCTGAATACCATTTCTGAATGGAACAACAAGCACCTGAAAGAGGCCGTAGAAGCATTTGATTTGGACATTTTTCTAGTCAAATTACTCGAGTAGGGATATGATAACAACAAGGTAATCAAGCTTGAAGACACCCTACTCATTGCAGTGAACACGCTTAAAATTGGGAGTCAAGGCATCTATTCTGAAAACATTTTTTTTGTGTTGAAAGACAACTTTGTCTGGAGCATTCAAGAGGAAAAAGGCGACTATTTCGATTGGGTAAGAAATCGAATTGACAATAATCTTGGAATTGTTCGCACCAGCAAAGGCGATTATTTGCTGTTCCTTCTTTTAGAGTCTATCAGCGATAACTACAACAAAGTACTCGATTCTTATGAACAGCGCATTTCTGATATTCAGCCGACAGAAAACAACTTGAATCCTTCAATTACACTGGATTTAGAAGAAATTAGAACGGACCTTTTGAAAATGAAGAAGTTCATGTCTGGACTACGAAACATTGGTTTGGGACTGGAACGAAATTTGCCAAACCAATATCACAACGAGTACTTCAGTGAAATAAAGGAACAGGCCATCAACATGATTTCTGAACTGGAATTCCAACTCAACCAAATTGACGGGAAACTGAACCTAGTGTACAGTTTACAGGGACACAAGATGAATCAAATCATGAAAACGCTGACTGTGATTTCAGCGATTTTCATTCCACTAACCTTTCTCGCGGGAATTTATGGCATGAACTTCGAATATATTCCTGAGTTGAAAATGCATAATGGCTATTTCTACCTCTTGGGTGTCATGGGAACTTGCGTTGTTGGATTGATTCTGTATTTCTACCGAAAAAAGTGGTTTTAGAACACACCTGCTTCTTTTTCTATGGGTTTGGACAGGATTTGAATGTTCAACATGCGTTCCAAATGCAGATTCAGTATGGCGCCAACGTTGTTTACTGCTAAAAATCTCTGGTCCTTGTGATAGTCGGCCAAATCTAACTTCATTCTTTCAAGATTTTCAGGAATGGTCAATTTGTCTTTGATCATATGCCGAAGCAAACTCTGAGTACGTCTTCTGGAGGCCATGTAACGCCTTTTCATCGCAACCCGCTCCATCTTCTGATACTGCAGCGCAACGTCCTGCGTCATGAGTTCCTGAACCAACTTCACCAACTCCAAATTATCTTTATAAAATTGAGGTTTGTAGAGATTGATCCGCCCCTCGTAGGATTGCTGATCAAAATCCATAGCTCGCAATCGATACTGAACATTGTCGAAATCACGGGTGATTTCTACTACGAAATTATAGGAACGCATATCGCCTAACAATCTTACGAAAGAACGTTCGTTGAATTTGACAAATTCTTTAGCAAAACGAAGCCGATTATCGATTTCTACTTCCTTGTTTTCCAGAATGAAGGCATCTACGGGCACACCTACCACATGCTCTTCAATGAGTGTTTGCTCGTGCACCAAATAGTTCACCTTGTCCGGAGAAAAAATCTCCTCCAGCTCTAATCCATATACACGGGAGGCATCTGCGCGTTTCACATAGAAGTAGTTATAGTTATCGTTGATCTCGTTTCTCACCTTCACTCTGAACGGCTTTGAATTCCCGAAAGAACAAAAATCTACACGAGCAATGCTCAAGTGCGGAATCGGATCGCCATCATTAATGAGTTTTTCGTACACCTGAATTAGGGAACGATTTAGGTTTTCGGTCTCGAACTGATTGTAGATAGCAGAGAACCAAAGCGTATTGTTTCCATCATCATCATAGTTGGGGACGGTTTCCTCAAAGTGAAGCAATTCATCATAGGATATTGGCAATGTCTCTAAACGTGAGTATTGCCTTAGGTGTTCCCGAATGTGCGCTTTAAGGGGGTACGCCGGTTTCTTGTATTGGATTTCGTTGAATTC
Organism: Flavobacteriales bacterium; assembly: GCA_015665275.1. Classification (GTDB taxonomy): domain Bacteria; phylum Bacteroidota; class Bacteroidia; order Flavobacteriales_D; family Crocinitomicaceae; genus UBA4466. The sequence continues at coordinate 74,772 of JADFAL010000029.1, forward strand.
CATTTAGATAACTTTTAAAATACTTTCTAAAGGAATGGCATGTCCTCCTTTAACGGTTGCGTAATTCTGTGATAACCCCAGTGATTCGCTTTCAATGCGAAAAAAGCCTCTTGTTGTTTCGAGGATAAAACTCATTTTCTGCCGCGTTTTAACCGGCCTCGACAAAGAAGCCTGCAATTTTTGGCGTATGTTTTTTCTCTTTTCAGATTTACTCGCGATCGACGAGGTATAATTCAACTTTGAAAGTTGATCTTCTCTGATATCAATTATTGTTGTACTCATAGTTTCTATTTTAACCAGCTTTGTAATTTGTAATGCATCATTTCTAATCCGTGGATCATTTCCTGCATCACATGCACAGTTCCATAATCGTTGTGATTTATCGAATAATCTGCTGTTTCCGACAGCACCTTTAGCAAGGTTTCTACATCTTCGAGTAAAATGACCTTAATGTTGTCTCCTGACAAATCGTGTGTATCCTCTACTATCTTTGAGTTATTAATGTAGTCGCTCAAGCGATAATTCGGCACGCCTCCAAGTAATCGTACGCGTTCTGCAATGGTATCGATATTTTTCATGGATTCCTTGTATAGTTTCTCGGTTATGTCTTGAATGTCAAAGAAATCCGGACCTTCCACATTCCAATGGAAGTTCTGCATTTTGTGATAGAAGATTTGATATGTGCTGAGTGATGTGTTGAGGTTTTCGACAATTTCTACAGCTTCCAAACCTCGTAAGCCTAGCTTTTTGTGTGTTCTTTCTAGTTGCATAAAAATATTTTAGCGTTCAGCCTAAGACCAAACAATTCATAAAAAGGGTTATTTCTACTAAGGAGTCTAAAATATAGCCGGACGGCTAAGCAACAGGAAGATTGTAAATAATCACATCCTTATAGTAAGCATTTGAAGTCGCAATGTCAAGTTTAAGAGAGAGGAATCCGCTGTTTTAATATATCTTAACACTTCACTGAATGAATCTAGCAGACATATTAGTGAATGCCCTATGTTTGCAATAACGAGTGGTATCCTATGGATTATGTATCAAATCTATTCTTGATTTTCGCTGTAATCGATCCGATTGGGTCTATTCCTGTGTATTTGGAAGCCACAAAGAAATTTGATCCCGTAGAAAAACGCAAAATTGCCATTCGTGCTTCGTTGATCGCCTTTGGAATTTTACTTTTCTTCATTGTAATCGGGCAAATAATCTTGGAATCGATGTCTGTTTCATTGGATGCCTTTCAAATTTCAGGAGGGGTAATCTTGTTCTTGTTTGCCTTAACCATGATTTTCGGAGAAGGAAAACCGGAGCGCGAGAAAAACAATATTTCAGATTATCGACAAGTCACCATCTTTCCTATTGCCATCCCTTCGATCGCCTCACCGGGGGCCATCATGGCGGTGGTGCTTCTCACTGACAATCACATCTACAATTTACAACAGCAAATTATCACTACCGCTGAAGTACTTGCTATTGTTGGTGTCACGTGTTTACTTCTGCTATTTGCCAACACGCTTCAAAAACAGATTGGGAACTACGGAATCATGGTTATAAGTAAGGTGATGGGCCTAATTTTGGCTTCCTATGCAATTCAGAGCATTCTTAGTGGAATTACGAATTATATCGTCAAACTGTAAGGCCAACAGGCCATTCCTACCAACCGGGTACATATCAAAATGTAACCATCCTCGATTAATTCCATATTTTTGAAGACGAGTTAACCTTAAAACAATACCAAATGAAAAAATCAACCTTTTTAAAAGCCTTTGGACTTCTTTCTTTACTTTTCGTTTTTGCTGCATGTAACAAATACGAAGAGGGATCGAACTTTTCTTTGATTTCAGCGAAAGGGCGTCTAGCTAACACTTGGACAATCAGTTCAATCACTTACCAAACCGGAGGTAATACAACAACAATTACTGGAACTTCTGGAACGGTAACCATCAACAAGGATGGCACATGGGCTTCATCTATCACTTACACTGTTTTTGGAGCACCGATTACGGATAACGATGCTGGAACATGGCAATTCAATGATGACAAAACGCAAGTGATCATGACGGATAATGAGAACGGAGATGTTACAACTGCTACTATCATTAAGTTGAAGAACAAAGAATTGACGTTGACAACCACTGATTCTAACGGAGGTATCACACGTACTGAATACACGGGATCTTAATTTAGGATTCACCCAATATTTAACCCTGACATCGCAAGATCGTCAGGGTTTTTTCATGCCTAAATATTAGGGAACAATCTCAATTTTCGTGGAACTGTTAATGGATTTGTAGAGGTCCGTGATGTGATCGTTCTTAAGTGAAATACAGCCTAGTGTCCAATTGGTTCCGTCATCAATCATGCTGTCCATTCCTTCCGGCACTCCATGTATTCCGACTTCACCGCCAATAGTTGCATCTTCTGGAATTTCACCATCTGCCTTTCGCTGCTTAAATCGTCTCCACGATTCCGCATTTGGATAGTCGATCCAAATAAAATACTTCCAGCTTCTGTGCGCATACATGCTGCGAACACCAAAATTGCCCTCAGGAGTGCTACCGTCGCCTTCCATGGCCTTGTCGTCCACTGGATTGAATCCTAATACGCACGGATATTTAATCAGCGTTGAACCCTCATGTTTTACTGCTAGGTAATATTCGGATTTATCGATGTAGATTTTCAAATCACCCTTCCGAATATTCTTCTCGGCGATTATGTCAACCAGCTTCTCGGTAGGATCTTCAATCGCTACGTGCGCAATTGTTCTATTCTCATCCCCTTCAGAAACTTTCGATACATCTGCCATTATTTCAGACGCATCCGAGTCTCCTTCAGATTCTGGCAAGCAAGAAAAACTCGTGAAGCCTATAATTACAATCAAAACAATGGGCAGGTACATAACTCGATTCATGACAAGAGGTTTTACTTATAATGCATACAAAGAGAAAAGCAACAGGTTCATTGTTGGAAAGATTGGGTTGCTAGATAGATAAATGGAGAGGTTGGACTGAACTGTGTCTAATCTAGATTGCTCCTTTTGCCTTTAACTCCAGATACTTGTTGATCGTATTTACAGACAATTCATCGGGTAGGGTTAAAACGGTTTGAATTCCATTTCGGCGTAATTCCTGTGCGATTCTAGACTTCAAGGTCATCATCTTTTCCGCTACGGCGCCTTGATAAACTTCCTGTAAACTTCTTGCCGGCTGATACGCCAGTTCTTGCAATTCGCTGTTTTCGAAAAAGACAACTACTAAAACGTGCTTTTTGTTCAATTGACGAAGCATTGGTAAGGCGCGTCTCATGGAGAACTCCGTTTCGAAATTGGTAAACAGTACCAGTAATGATCGGGTGTTGATCGACCTCCGAATGGACTGGTACAACAACTCAAAATTGGCTTCTTTGAAATGAGTTCGCTGGTTGTATAATGCCTCTTGAATTCGACGCATTTGTCCTGCAGAGCGCTCCGGAGGAAGTTGTGTTCCGATCTTATCCGAGTACGTAACCAAACCGGCTTTGTCTCCTTTTCTTAGGGCAATATTCGTGAATACCAGCGATGAGTTAATAGCGTAATCCAGAAGGGAAAGTCCATCGAATTCCATCTGCATGTTTCGGCTTTTGTCGATGATACAGAAAATATTTTGCGACTTCTCTTCTTGGTACTGGTTCACCATCAATTCATTACGACGACTTGTAGCCTTCCAGTTGATACGTTTCAATTCATCTCCTTGAACATAATTCTTGATCTGTTCGAATTCGCTGTTGTTCCCCAAACGTCGGATTTTCTTAATCCCGGCGCTTGTTTTTTGTTGCTGGAATACCAACAATTCGTAGCGCTTCATTTGAAGCACGGAAGGATAGACATGCACCTTTTGTTTCAACGGAACCTTCATACTTCGAGATGCCATAAAGAATATAGATCGCACGATTATGAACACATCTCCAAATTCGAATTCGCCACGAGAACCGGGCTTGTAATCGTATTGATATTCTTTGGTTGCTCCCGGCGCTAATACATAGGTGTAGGAAGCACTTCGCTCTTGCATCTCTATCGGATACCCCTCAATTAAGGTATATGCAATAGGCTGGGCGGTGTTATTGGTCACTTCTAATTTAACCGGGTTCTTATCTCCCAAACTAAGACGATCGGCTACTTCACGCTTCACCGAAATTGGGTTCTTGCTAGAAAACACCAACAAAATATCCAGTAAGGTTATGGCAAAAAGCACCACCAATGTCACGTTGGCAACGAACTCCATAAATGGGTACGAATAGGCAACGAGGTACATTACGATTGTACTCGAGAACACCATGAAAAACCATCGTGTGAGGTGTATGTTCAGCAGTTTATTCAATTATCTTGGTACTTCAAGTGTTTGTACGATTTCCTTAACGATATCCTCCGTTGTAACACCTTCCATTTCTGCTTCCGGTGTCATGATCAATCGGTGATTCAATACATGAATAGCAACGAATTGGATGTCTTCTGGAGTTACGAAGTCACGTCCGCGAATGGCCGCCATGGCCTTGGAAGAACGCAAAATAGCCAAGGAAGCTCTCGGCGACCCTCCGAGGTAAATTTTACCATGATTCCGTGTTTTATGAATCAAAGCGGCGATGTATTTCACCAAATTATCTTCTACAATAACTTTCTCTACCGTATCCTGAATTTTCTGCACCTCGTCGGCATCAAAAATGGCGTTCACATCGTCCAAACTTGGCGGTTTGATGTTGTTCTTATAACGCGTTAGAATTTGCTCTTCTTCGTGCTGCTCAGGGTATCCTAGTTTGATTTTGAACAAGAAACGGTCTAACTGAGCCTCCGGAAGGCTGTATGTTCCTTCCTGCTCGATTGGGTTCTGCGTTGCAATTACGAGGAATGGAAACGCCATTGGATAACGCTCTCCATCGTACGTAATTTGTCTCTCCTCCATTACTTCGAACAAAGAGGCCTGCGTTTTAGCCGGTGCGCGGTTGATCTCATCAATCAATACTATATTCGAGAAAATAGGTCCTTTTTTGAAGGTAAATTTTGCATCGTTCATATTGAAAACAGAGGTTCCAATTACATCTGACGGCATCATGTCTGGCGTAAACTGAATTCTTGAGAAATCAACTTTTAGCGATTTCGAAAGCACTTTAGCCGAAAGGGTTTTTGCTACTCCTGGCACTCCTTCCAATAGAATATGACCGTTAGCGAAAATTCCTGTGAGCAATAAATCCACCATTTCAGATTGACCAATTACATATTTGGCCAATTCGTTTCGAACATCGCTTACTTTTTGTGCTACCCATAGCAAATCAGAGTTCTGACGCTCGAATCCGAAGCCAGTTCCCGAACCAACGGGCGGTGTTACCGTTTCTGTAGATTCAACGGGTGTTTCAGCCGGAGCCGGAGTGTCTGCTGGTGCTGGGGTGTCTGCCGCTTCGCTTTGTTCCGGAGTTGTTTCGGAGGCTATGTCTTCGGATGACGTTTCCTTAGAACTTGCTGGCATGTATGCGCTGTGATCTTGCTGTCCAGCGTTTTCCTCAGTTCCCTCAGGATTTGTATTGTTCATTTCATCGTCGTTTCTCATAGGTCTAAAGTATGAACATTGGAAATAAACCGGTCGAATTGTTCTTTGTCGAAACGGCTCATGTCCCAATAATTAATAACTATCTTTTTATTGTTTTGGAGTTGAATGACTACTCCCGATTTGGTTGATTTAGTACTGATTACATCTTCACGCAAATATTCTCGCTTGCGTCCAAATTCCGAATAGGTAATCAAGTGTTTTTCTGTAACTCTCAAGTATGGATTCACCAAGCGGAGCACCCCAAAAGTAATTAGCAAGGCTCCTATTGGCCAAAGTGCAATTCCCGGCCCGATGGAATTTACCAAAAAATAGAATCCACAGAGGACTGCGATGATTCCAAACAATATAAGTCCAATTGGAAGCACCAAACCGCGACGGAAAATCATTTCTCGTTTCTTGATACGTTGGTCAATCTTCTCGCTGATAACCCCCATGTCCTTGTAGAACTCTTGTTGGAGTTTCGCCATTTGGATGATCGTTTGATCGTTTACCTTTGACACTTCTTTGGTTTCGAAACTATTGACCAAAGCCTTGATTTCTTCGAAGGGTTTGTTGCTTTTCTCTGCCAAAATTCGAATCTCGCGGTCGCCATCCCGACGGTTTAAATCAACAAAATAGTGTTTGAGGATAGTCGCATAGAAATTCTTCCGTTGCACCTGAAGCATTCCGAAATGATTCTGCTTCGAGTAGTAAATTGACGTAATGGTTTCCGTGAAAGCAAGCGTCATGTCCTTTTTCTTCGGATGATATGGAACCGCTGGTCGTTTTCGCTGTGTTCGGAACAAGACATAGAGTAACAAGCCTCCAATCAATAACAATAGAGCGTTTCGAAGCATTGGACGGACCAATAACCACCTTAGGAGACTGTTATCCATTTTGCCATCTCCTGGACCTTTCGCTTCTTCTTCCTCCTCATCTTCTCCGTCATAGTCATCCGGAAGTCGGCCCAGCTCCAGAATCACAACTTCTTTCTTACTTGACAATTGATCTATGACATAGCGTGCGTGTCTAAAACCATCGTTTCGTTTCAATTGATAGTTGTAGAACATATTCGGATTGGTATGAAGGAATACCTTTCCTTTGCCCATCTGGATTACTATGAAGTTCTCCATTTCCATGAAGGTTGAAAGCGCTTTTGTCTCTCCTTTCGGCTTTATTTCTCCGAACGCGTTCCAGAGTTTGGCAATCGTATCCTTTTGATACTCTTCTATTAGTTTGTATCTCGCTCGTGGTGTATATACCATTTCCTGCTCGTCATAATCGGAACGGAAGTACACCGTATCAAAGAATCGGTCCAGAATGTTCTCCGTGATTTCTTCAAAACTGAAGAAGATGTCCGAGCCTTTCTCCACCTTCGTCATTATGGAGTCAATCTCCGAATTCTTTAAGGCGAATTTGTTCCCCACAAACATGTAGGTTCTCTTCTTGTCGTCCTTACTCAGTATTGAATCTAGTTGAACGTATCTTTTCGTCAAATACATATCCTTTTTCTTGATATGCGTTTGAACCAAGGTGTGAAATAAGTACGTGCCTCGTGGGTTTTTGTCAAATGGCTGATAGCGATCTTCCCATTTTGACGAGGTGTAAACCTGAGTCGATTTATTCGACGGAGCGCTCCCTCCTCCCGGAGTTAACAACCACACTAGCAGCAACCCGAAGAGCAAAAATCCTCCAATGAGCATTATTTTCCTACTATTATTCATCTGTTGGGTCCAGCGATTTGTAGTAGTTCAACAATGTGGGTTGGAGCATTTCGAAAATCTCCCGATCAATCTCGTATTCACCGTACCAAACCAAATCGTAAATGCGCACACACTCCATAAAACCGAGGGATCCATTGCGTCCGCCCATTTCCATTACGTAGTGGTGATTGGTCTTTTCCTTCTTCCAGCGAATCCAGCCTTTCTTGATAAGTTCTTTCAGAATGAAGGTGAAGTAAATTCGCACGCACTCTCGGAAATCTTCTCTTTCGGTGGCAGCTTCTAACTTGAGTTCCAACTCGGTTTTCATAATCACCTCCGGGTTCCACTCATCTTCAACATTGACGACAATTTTAGTGTCCTGAGGTTTCTTATTTCTTAGCAAGAAGTAGATTAACAGCACTGCGGCTACCGCAACAATTAGGATCAGAAGGATTCTCCAAAAGCCTGATCCTCCCGAACTACCGCCCGACCTACTAGAAGAAGATGAGGACGAGGAACTGCTAGAACCGGATCGTCTAGAACGAGGTTTTACTCTAGGTTTCTTATTATTTCGCTGGGGGCGCTTTACGGTTGGATCTTCCTTCAAATTTCCATCACCACTTCCGTTTCCACGATCAAATCCTTTTAGAGTTTTCTGACGCTGACGTTGGATTTGTTGCGGTTTGTAACGCATGGTTCCGCGGCCACTGGAGCCTTGATACCCGCGATAGCCATTTCCAGGTCCTGAGGAAGAACTCCCGTACATACGTCTTTGTAATTCCTCGTCTGAGACATATCGCTCGTCACTGATATCGGTAGGGGAACTGGTAGCCCAATCTTCTGGACCCTTGTAATCATCCGCTTTTTCGTATTTCAGTTGATCTTTCTCCTTCTTCCAAGTTTGCTCCTTTGGCTCTGTTTTTTTCTTCGGAGTTTTCTCTTGAGCCCAAGAACTTCCTAAAGTCAAGCAGCAAAATATCGCTATGTAATACCCCTTAATCAAAGTCTACAGAAGTTTCTTTGTTTCTATTTCGCTTACCGAATTTTTTAAAGGAATCTTTTAATCCTGCGGCTTCGTTTCGTTCCACTTCATTGAAGTAAGCAAATGACATCATCACAGCCAATATGCCGAGAACCACTAATACATACAACAGGTAGACCAATTGTCGGAAAATGTTGGCGAAGAAAATGTAGTCGTCCGTGAAAATTTGTCCAATGCGTTTGATGAATTCGGTTACAAGATCCAATACGTCTGAACTAAGGGGTTGTCCCTGATTTAAGTGGACACTTAAGAAAAACGCGATCGGTTGCGCTGCAATGAACACGATGCAGAGCATAATGAGCAAGGCTAATAATCCGTTCCCATAACTCTTCGAACTGTAACTGAATCCTTTGCTGAAACGTTTCCCAAATCCGGTTTCGTCGAGACCCATTGTTACTGCATTCAAATAAAAGAATGGCAGCACGAAAAAGGCCAGTAACAGCCATTGCCAAGGCAGAGCAAACACTATAAAGGCTAGAAATAAATTCCCCAACCAAATACCAAAGAATCGTTTTTGGCAGTAGTCCCAAAACGATTTCCACTGGAAATTTTGTCCATGCGTTTTCACCGTAAAGAACACGGAAGTAAATAAGAAAGCAATGAGCACCGTCCAAACGAAGGCAACTAAATAATCGAACTCATCAATGAAACAGAACCCCATCATGAAGGAAAGTTGCGAAGCCCAATCGTACCAGTATTCAGTGAGCAATAAATCGTAATGACGCATATCCTGAATAACAATCAAGGCAATCATTGCAGGAATGGTTACCAGTAAATTGATGCGCATCAAGGTTCCCAGTTTAACCCGAAAAAATCGGAATGAATCGGCTACAATTTCGTTTATCTGTCGAATGACATTGAATCGAAATCCGGTGCGTGGTTGAAATGTAGTTGACTCTTCTTTGTCCAATAACTCTGGATGCTTGCGCGCCACATACATAGGATAAAACACGTAATAGAACAAAATCAAACCGAACGATAATCCAATCAAGGTCCACTTGGACCAATCAGGAAGCACCTGATAATTCATAGTCACGTAACTCTCCAAGAATCCGGCTACCATTAAGAAAGGTATCAGGCTGAGCATGATTTTCAGCCCGCGTTTGGTCGAAATTTGAAGCGACTGCATCCTGGTCCTACTGCCTGGGAAGAGCAAACCATTACCGGCTGTGAATCCTGCTCCCGCAGCTAGTACAATTGCCGATATTTCAAAGGCTCCGTGAATCCAAATTCCAAGGAAACTGGTAACCAAAAGTCCTTTTGTGCTAAAGAAATATTGGAAAACACCCACCATAACCCCGTTGTTGAAGAGCACGATGTGCGCTCCGATGGTCAGGAAAAATCCTCCGAAAAAGGTCAATAAGGCCACTTTGATGTTGTTGGTTGTAATCTGAATAAACATTCGCATGTGCCCTTCTGCAGATGTTTCGGTGTATATGTTCAGCGGCTTTCCTGCCTCAATATTGTTTAGCGTAGTGTTCACATAGTTTGTTCCAAACATCTGCTCGGCAAAAAACGGATCATTCGAAACCGTAACTGCGCCAATGATGAAGTAAATCATAAAAAGCGCGAAAGCGAAAAATATATTCTTTCTGGAACGATAAATTTCCAATGGCAAAGAGGTGCGCCAAACCGTGAAGAATTTTTTGAGTGACTCTCCTTTTTGCTTGTGCACTCCTGTGTAAACGCGTTGTCCTAATTGATTCAAATACACTCGAACTGTACGTCGCTTGTAGAACGTTTGCGCATAACTAAGGTCATCCGTGATGTCCATGTACAAATCGCTTAACTCTTCCGGGTCACGGGATTTCGATTGATACAGCTCTTCAAAGCGGTTCCACTTATCCTTGTTTTGTTCTATAAACTGGGTCTCTTTCAAATCGAATATTGTACTCTGCCCACAGGCAAACCCATAAATATAGCCATGATTTGGAATTAATCGAAAAATTGAAAACTCAAAAGAATGAAACTTGAAAATTGTACTTTCGTGTAATGAAAATAATTCTCTTCTATTGCTGCCTTTGTCTGCTCATTAATAATGCGTTAGCACAACAAACGATTAATGCTTCTATTACACATGATAACATGCAACGCGATTACATTTTATACGTGCCGGCATCCTACGACGGAACAACAGCAGTTCCTCTTTTGTTCAATTTTCACGGATACACAAGTAATGCCACTCAGCAACTAGTCTATGGCGATTTCAGGCCTATTGCCGATACCGCTGGATTTATCATCGTACATCCACAAGGAACGCTCGACAACACAGGAACTACGCATTTTAATGTTGGCTTTGGAGGAAGCACAACTGATGATGTTGGCTTTACTTCGGCACTTTTGGACACGCTTATTTCTCAATATGAAATCAACGAGGAACGCGTGTACTCCACTGGCATGTCAAACGGTGGCTATATGAGCTTTCATCTGGCTTGCAATCTAAGTGATCGTATTGCTTCGGTTGCTTCCGTTACAGGAGCCATGGTGCCTGCAACACTCAACAATTGTGGGGCAACGCACACTACTCCCATCTTGCAAATTCATGGAACAAACGACGGAACAGTTCCTTACAACGGAGGTGTTTGGTCTTCTTCTATTAATGACGTCTTGAATCATTGGGTTACCTACAACGGATGCGTATCCACTCCAGTAGTAGCGTCTGTTACTGATCTCTCAACAACCGATGGCTCCACTGTGGAACGAATTTCCTACACGGATGCCAACGGCTGCACCTTGGTAAAACATTATAAAATAACCAACGGTGGACATACGTGGCCCGGGAGCATCGTTAATTTGCCGGGAACCAATTACGACATCGATGCGTCAAAAGAAGTTTGGGATTTTGTCTCTCAGTTCGATATCAATGGTTTGATTGGAAACTGTCAACCACTCGGATTGGATGAGTCCCTGACAAATCCTTTTTCTTTGGCACCAAATCCATCCAACGACCTTTTGATTGTAAATGGACTTTCACAGGAGTTTGAAGCGCAACTCCTAAATAGTCAGGGAAAAGTGATTCTGAATAAACCAATTGATCCTTCAAACAATTCGATTGATGTTTCGGAATTACCTGCCGGCAATTACGTTTTGAAGTTAGGGACGCAATCATTGAAAGTTGCAGTTATGCATTGATATTAATTTGAAAGTGACAAAAATTGGAAGGCTCACCTTCTACCTCACAGTTCGAAATTCGTACTTTCGTGCAACCGGAATCCAAGCGAAAAATTGAACTTTAGCAGCACCATATTTCTTCTTTGGTTTTTACCTGCCTTTTTGGTTTCGTACCATCTTGTGCCGCGTTTCGCCAAGAATTATCTGATCCTGATTTTCAGTTTGTTTTTCTACGCCTGGGGAGCAACGGACTTTATAGGAATTCTATTGGTTGCGAGTATCGCTAATTTCTACATTGTACGTTTAATGCATGCGGCTGTAACGAACCGAAGGCGCTATTTACTGGCATCTACCGTCCTGAATCTTGGATTATTACTCTACTTTAAATACGCTAATTTCTCTGTCGGGAATTTCAATGCCGCATTGCATTCGATGGGGATTCATGAGGTTGGCTGGACGAAAATTGCGCTGCCCATCGGAATCTCATTTTATACGTTTCAGACCATCACGTATGCCGTTGACGTATACAGAAAAGAGAACGAGCCGCTGCGCAAATTGACCGACTATCTACTTTACATTCTTTCTTTCCCCCAAATGATTGCCGGGCCGATTGTACGCTATGGAACTGTTGCAAAAGACATCACGAGTCGTAAGGAAGTTATTGATGACAAGCTTCTAGGATTCTACCGGTTTTCAATAGGATTGGCCAAGAAGGTTTTGATTGCCAATTATCTGGGAAAGCAGGCAGACCTAATCTTCGACGCCAATGTTTCTGGGGTTGATGGTGCAGAAGCTTGGGTTGGAATACTCGCATACACTTTCCAAATCTATTTTGATTTCGCTGGCTACTCAGACATGGCCATTGGAATGGGCCGCATGATTGGGTTCAAATTCCCAGAGAACTTTGATAGTCCGTATACCTCGCGAAGTATTACTGAATTTTGGCGGAGATGGCATATTACGCTTGGAAATTTTATGCGGGATTACCTCTATATTCCGTTAGGTGGAAATAAGAATTCGTGGAAAAATCGGGTATATGTAAATTTGACGGTCGTCTTTCTAATTTCAGGATTTTGGCACGGTGCCTCTTGGAATTATGTCCTTTGGGGGGCTTTTCATGGAATCTTCCTTGTTCTGGACCGCTTGTTTCTTAAGAAGTTCCTAGATCGAATTGGGCCATTCGCTATTGTGATTACCTTCTTTGTGGTGATGATGGGCTGGGTATTCTTCCGAATTGAAAATGTGGATCATCTCTTTGCTTATTTCGGAAAGCTCTTCGCTGCACCTTGGAAAGAAGTACAAGTGATTCCTCAATTCTGGCTGCCATTTATTGTCGCGGCACTATTCTCCTTCATTACGTTGTTTGGGTTTGGTAAAAAATTGGGATACTTTTTCTTCGAGAAAGAAAGGTTTTCATTGGTACAACACGGAATCCTTACCCTTTCACTTGGCTTCCTCTTTTATATTTCAGTGAGTGCGGTGATCAGCTCAGGATTTAACCCTTTTATTTATTACCGATTCTGATGGATAAAGCGAAAAATATAAAGCGGTTGATGTTCGGTGGAATCCTGTTTGCGATTTCTATTCCCATGCTCCTTACTTTTTATCCAATCATGGATTTCGAACCTTTGAACGGATCCTTTGAAGAGAAGGTAAAGCCAGAGTTGAATTTCGACGATCTATATTCTGGAAAGTATCAGAAATTGATGGAAGAATACCTCAACGATAATACCGGAGGCCGACCTTATTTAGTGCGCATCAACAATCAAATGGAGTGGTGGCTATTCAAAGCTACGAATGTTGAATCTGTGGTGATTGGCAAGGAGAATTACCTTTATGAGCAAAGCTATATCGATGCATATTATGGCACAGATTTCATTGGAGACGATGTTGTCAAGGAGAAAATGAGAAAGCTTGCACGGGTGCGAGATACATTGGAAAGTCGCGGTGTCAAATTAGTAGTGGCCATTGCTCCGGGCAAAGGAAGTTTTTACCCCGAATATTTCCCGGCTGAGGTGAAAACCAAAATGCAGCGCACCAATTATCAGGCGTATAAAGAAGCATTTGAAAAAACCAATATCCCATTTGTTGACTTCCGAAGTTGGTTCGAATCGATGAAGTCTACTTCGAAATATCCTTTATTCCCGAAAGGAGGAATCCATTGGAGTAGCTATGGCGAAATTCTGGCAGCCGACAGTTTGATAAAGCGAATCAATGGCTTAACCACTGATTCACAAATGAACTCGATTCATATTGATTTTTTCAAATCGGCGCAAAGTGCCTACTATAGGGACGAGGATATTGAGGAATCCATGAATTTACTCTTCAATCTTGACGATGGCACATTGGGTTATCCTGTTCACAATGTAATTAAACACAAGGCAAGCCGAACAACGCAACTATTGACCATTGCAGACAGTTATTTCTGGGACATGCATCACTGGCGCTCGAACGGATACTTTACTAATGGGCAGTTCTGGTATTACAATCGGGAGGTTTATCCGGATTTCTATGCAAAAGAAACCTTTGTGCAGGATTTTGTTGATCTGGGATATGAGGTCGAGAAAAACGATGTGGTATTAATCATGTTCACGGATGCGAACCTTAAGGACTTCGCTTATGATTTCATTGATCGTTTGTATGATGAGTACTGTTCTCACGGTCGCGAGAAGCGAGAAAAACGAATCGCTAAAATCATTGAGGACATTCGAAACACTCCAGATTGGATTAATTATGTTAAAAAACAGGCACAAAATGAAGGGATTTCTCTTGAGGAAGCGCTTCGTAAAAATGCGGTGTATATGATGATTCAGGAAGAGAAGAAAAAGCGATAGCTTTTGAAGACGAATAGCAGGCGAACTCGCGCCGTAGCTAAGAGGATAAGCAATTGTTTTTTCTGAGTATGGATCCTGTCGTTCGGATCCTCCCCCTCGAATCCCCCTCCGAAAGGGGGAAGTAGTTTCACCATGAAGTATAACCCTGGTTAGTTTTGAAGATCAGCAATAGCTTTTCTTATCTACCTTCCCAAGAAAGTTTCTTAAACGAATTATAACACCCTCTCCCGACCACTGTGGCTCTCGAAATGAGATAAAGCAAATGGTGTACTTCGACAGGCTCAGCGTACCACTATATTCGTTAATGCTTATTCTTCGAGAATTCGAATTTTCCGAATTTCAAAAGGAAACCGCCTTTCTTCTCTTCTGTTGCTTTACGGCGTTTGAATTCAACATCCGTTTTAGCTTTATCTGAGATGAAAGCTGTGATTAGTTCGATTGGGTTTTCCATATCTGGAGCGAATGTTTGAATCGTACCTGGACTTATCCAATCAATTGGTTCTCCCAAATTCAACGGGCGTGCATGTGCTACCTCATCTCCGGTACTTCGTGCCGAAGAAATTTGCATGTTCGCTCGACGCTCCATTGGCGTGATTCGAATTACGGGTCTGTCTGAGGTAGATGTATTGCCACCCGCTTGTGCCACGTAAACATCAGAAGAATTAGAATTATTTGTTGCTGGAATGATTTTAACCGGACCGTCCTTCTTTGGATCTTTTGTTGATTGGCCCTTTTGCGCATTTCTTAACTGAGCAAAACCTTGATTTTGTGGAATATCAATGATTCCCAAACCAGAATTGGTTCCTCCGGTCAGTAACATAATTGCCACAACGGCTGCTGCAGCGACTGCTCCAGACACATATGGCCATAATACCAATGCTTTGCGTTGTTTCAATTCAGCTTTTCCTCCGTAAACTACAGATTCATCTGCGGTGTAATACACGGCACTGTATCGACGGCGTGTTGCCTCCAACTCTTGATCATTGGTTACTACTGAATTCAATTCTGCCTTCTTCTCGTCGGTTAAAAGTCCTTCTGCATCGGCAATCATGAAATGCTCCACGTTGTCCAACGCAACGGGTCCGTTTTCATCAATCTGTTTTAAATCTTTCTTCCCGCTGAAAGTCATTGGTGTGGTATCATCCAACAAAACCAAATCTTCATCCTCCATGCGGCATTCTGGGTGCTCCTCCAGAAACTGAAGTAGCATCTTGGTGTCTTGCTCAGAAAGGTTACCCTCAAGATAATCGAGGTAAAATGCCTCGTAGTTAAATATGCTAATTCGTTCCATTATATCACTAAATCTAATCGTTTGATGTACGCTTGCAAGGCCTTTCTGGCTCTGAAAATGTACACTTTTACTTGAGATGCGCTCAGTTCGGTAATCTCCGCAATCTCATCATAACTGTATCCCTCGTAATCGCGCAAAAGGATTACCGCCTTCTGCTTTTCTGGGAGCGTATTGAGCGCTTCTTCCAACACTTCTTTCAAATCGAAGTTGTCTTCCAATGCCCTCGCCTGTTCCTGTGCATTCTCCATGTCGCCAGATCGCCTCTCCTTTTTGGACCAATCGATGATAGCGTGGTATGCTGTTGTGAACAAATACGACTTCACTTTTTCAAAACTGACGTCTTCGTGCTTCTCCCACACCTTGGTGAAAGTTTCCTGAACGATATCGTTTGCCGACATCTCGTTTTTCAGGTGTTTCATCGCAAATCGGAATATATTATCCGAAAATTGATCGACCGAGATATTGTATTCTTTTACAGTCATTTTAGTTTAAGTCTCATGGGTAAGACTTTTGAGTTTCGAAAAAGTTACAACAAACCTGAAAAAATCTTTATCTTCATATAAATTTACGAAAAAAGACACAATGATTGGATTACTTATAGGCGGCGGAATAGTACTAATACTCGTGATTTGGTACATCTCGGCAAACAACAAATTAGTTCGTTTAAAAAACCGTCGAGAAAATGCATTTGCAGATATTGACGTGCAATTAAAACAACGTCACGACCTTATTCCTCAGTTACTAGGATCAGTGAAAGGATACATGGAGCATGAAGAAAAGGTTCTGACACGCGTTACTGCAGCACGTTCCGGAGCAATGAATGCAGGATCTATTAATGATAAAATTGCTGCAGAAGCCGAATTGGGTGCTGCAATGAGCGCATTTAATATTCAAGTAGAAGCCTACCCGGATTTGAAAGCGAACAGCAACTTCATGCAATTGCAAACGGAGATTTCGGATATCGAGAACAAATTGGCGGCAGTGCGTCGTTTCTTCAACTCCGCTACACGCGAATTGAACGATGCCATCGAATCAATTCCTTCGAATATTGTTGCCAATATGAAAGGGATGAAGCCAGAGCCTATGTTTGATTTGGGATCTGCGCAACGTGCTGAAATGGACAAGGCTCCTGAAATTAAATTCTAGAAAGTCCGATGAAATACGTTGGTCTTGATACGCAGGTTCGTCGGAATAATAGCCGTTCGATCCTGTTACTTCTTTCTTTCCCTTTGCTCATTTTCGCTGGAGTATTCGGATTCTTCATCTGGGTGCACCAAGGGGATATGGATGCTGCAGGGTATGATTTTATCACAACCATTCCATTCGCAATAGGCGGTGTTGCAATTTGGTTTCTCATTGCTTTTTCAGGGCATTCAGCCATGATTAATCTTTCTACCGGCTCTGAAACGCTCAGTCGAAAGGAGAACATGCGCGTATACAACTTAACGGAGAACTTGTGTATTTCCGTAGGAATGCAAATGCCGAAATTGCGCATTATTGAATCGGATCAGTTGAATGCTTTTGCTTCTGGTATTAACGAAAAAACCTATACGGTTACGTTGACGCGCGGCATCATTGACAAATTAGACGATCGAGAATTGGAAGGTGTGATTGCTCACGAGTTGATGCACATTCGCAACAGGGATGTGCGTCTCTTAATCGTTTCTATCATCTTTGTTGGAATCTTTGCTTTTGTCGTAAACATTCTGTTCCGCAGCCTGCTTTTTGGTGGCAGTAGAAGACGCAACAACAAAGACGGTGGTGGACAATTGGTCATCATTGCTTTGGTTATTGCTTTGGTAGTCTACTTGCTTTCGATCTTATTTCGATTTGCATTGTCCCGAAAACGCGAGTACATGGCTGATGCCGGTGCTGCCGATATGACCCGAAACCCGATGGCCCTGGCAAGTGCACTCCGCAAAATCAGTGGAAACTCGGATGTAGACGTCAAGAGCGATGACGTCAAACAAATGTTCATTGATAATGGCCCCAAAGAAAATGAAGCTGGATTATCTGGACTATCCGGATTGTTTGCTACACATCCCCCTATTATGAAACGAGTGGAGTTTTTGGAGCAGATGTAAATCGTAGCGAATACTGAATAACTTACATCTCGATATTTCGACAGGCTCAATACATCGCGGGCTCGATGACCATTATTAGATGAAAGGTTGAATTATGAAAACATACTAGTTTGTTAATTCGGTTGAAACTCTGCGTTGCACTTTCCCTTGCTTTTATCATATTTCAAGGTTGCTCCAATAAGGAGGAGGGAAAACAATGCGCACAGAATTACCTCGACTTTGTTACTTCGAAACAATACACGTCCGCCGCAGAAATGGTGGATAACGAGTCTTCTATGCACCTTCATTGTTTCACCTCTGCTTACGAATTGGCGAATGATTCAATTTTTGGAAAGCTTAGAACCTATGATTTAAATTTTGCTGGCGCCCATAACTCATCGTACACTACTTCGCTAAACAGAACCATTTACGCCTTTCCTGTTTTATTGAAATATGACTCCACTGAGGTATTACATCAATTCACTGTTGTTGATCGCGGAAAAGGGTTTAGAATCTTTAAAATAGAACGCTTGTCCGGCAAAAAAGGCAGCCAAGGCCCAAGAAAAATCAAGTAAAGCAGTTGCTGCAGCAGCCAAAACAGCGCAAGATTCAGTTGCAGCCAGCTCCACGAATGGAAGTAAATCACCTGCTAAAAAAGAGGCCGCTATTGCTGCTAAAACTTCACAGGACTTGGCAAATGGTTTCATTGATGCAATGCTAACTACAATGAAGAATTCCGTTCGACAGCAAGAGCAAATGTTCATACTAGCACAAGCAAGTACCACAATGACAATCCAACAAATATGGTCAATGGATTCAACGGCGCTTGCTTCAACCTTCGCTCATATTCTTGACGATAAATAGATTAAATTGAGAGGCATTTGTATTCAACTGATGCTTCTCTTTTTTGAACCCTAAATTAGTTCTGAATCGCTGCAATTCCTGGAAGCACTTTTCCTTCCAAATATTCGAGCATGGCACCACCACCCGTAGAAACGTGGCTTACTTGATCGGCCAAATTGAATTTGTTGATTGCCGCTACAGAATCTCCACCTCCAATTAGTGAAAACGCTCCATTTGACGTTGATTTCGCAATCGCTTTTGCAACTGCTGCCGTTCCCTTCTGGAAGTTTTCCATTTCAAAAACACCCATCGGTCCGTTCCATAAAATCACTCTGGAATTGGCAATAATTTCTTCGCAAGCCGCTACTGTTTTCTCAGCAACATCCAGTCCCATCCATCCATCTTCAATAGCATCAATGGCTACCGTTTCACGATTTGCATCGTTGTCGAATTTATCTGCAACGATAGTGTCTACTGGAATGTAGAGGTTAACTCCCTTTGTTTTCGCTTCCAACATAATTTTTTTGGCGACATCCAAGTAATCGTCTTCGACTAATGAACTTCCTACCTTACCGCCATTTGCTTTTACAAAGGTATATGCCATTCCTCCTCCTACAATCAGATTATCCACCTTATCTAGCAAGCGCTCGATGATGGTGATTTTCGAAGACACTTTCGCCCCTCCAACGATTGCTGTGACTGGCTTTTCATTGCTTTCCAAAACCTTCTCTACACTTTTGATTTCGCTTTCGATTAAAAAGCCGAACATCTTGTCATTTGGAAAGAATTCTGCAACAACTGTAGTAGACGCATGCGCTCTGTGCGCTGTTCCGAAGGCATCATTTACATAAACATCTCCATGCTTTGATAGCTTCTCAGCAAAACTTTTATCCCCTGCAGTTTCTTCCGCATGGTAACGAACATTGTCTAGCAAAACTACCGCTCCGGCCTCTAAATTTTCCGTGATTGAATAGGCTTCACCTCCAGCACAATCGCCTGCAAAAATCACCTCTGTTTCAAGCAATTTAGAAGTATGTTCAACAATGTGTTTCAATGAAAACTCGGGCTCATTGCCTGTCTTAGGACGACCCAAATGCGACATAATCACAACGCTTCCACCATTTTCTAAAATATGTTTGATGGTTGGCACTGCGGCTCGAATTCGTGTGTCATCCGTAATTTCCATCGTTTCCTTATTCAACGGAACGTTGAAATCAACACGGATTAGAGCACGTTTTCCTTCGAAATTGTATGAGTGAATGTCTTGCATCGGAATGAAATTTTGACGCAAATGTAACAAGAAAAACCCCGGATTCGAAAATCCAGAGTTCCTAGTGGTGGGTTATAAATTTAGATATTCTCGTAGGTCTTCCGAAGTCTCTAATGCGTCTGTCATATCTTCCATTTCGAATGTTGGCGTTTCACCAGAGTGCGTCTTTAAAGCAGCAAATTTTTCCTCAGATAACACGTAGGTTTTTTCATCGGAGGTGAATAATAATACCACATTCCTACTCTCCGTATTGCACGTTATCCGTCTTGGGTGGAAGCTAAAAGAGCCGTTATAATTCAGATCGACTACACAAGTTACATGCTGCCGACTTATGGCTTTACCGGTTGCCGCATCTACATATATTGGGCTGATATTCGCTGGTGTTCCAATCCGATAGATCTGATCGCAATTATACACTCCGAACTCGGGAGTGTTCAATCCTCTTACTAAATTCGGGTAAGTATGCCCCTCATTGACTCCTTCGGCCAACAATGTTCCGTTCGTATTAGACTCTTTCCGAAACACTTGCCCTCCACCTAGGCCCCACATATGACCTACTCGGAGGTGTCTTCGTTTCCACCATTTTCGTTTTGGCATTGGATCAACGTTCCAACCTTTTGGCAACTCTTCGGGATCGATTTCAAACATTTGTAGTGCCCTATCACCCTCTAAATTCGTCGCTTGAAACACTTGATCCTCCATATTAGACTTCTCCATTTGTCGCCAAAGTACTTCTGAAATAGGAACGGATAAATTTACAGGCTCCAAAACCTCTGCTTGCATATCTGCACCAGCAGCAACGCCAAAACCGACCTGGGCATTATTGAAAGCAACCGGATGCTTCTTCTCCCAAACGCCCGATTCGTCGTCCATTTCGTAAAAATCGACATCATCTGCTTGACGTGTGCAATTGAAATCTACCGAAACTGGTTGTGCCAATTTGAGCTGCGCATCTCCTTGTTTTGCGCGCAATTCAAACATTCCTGCAGAGCTGAAATTGTAATTTTGTTCACGTTCGTCGTAAGTCATGGGAATACCGGAGAAAGCGATATCTGCCTGATCTCTAAACTCGCGATATTGTAATTCGTACGGGCCTACAACTGGAGTCCCATCTTCATAAATTACCGCATTCGCAGGTATGTTGATGCGCGAACCACTACTATGGATATATACGCCACCTTTTGCATTTTCGATGATATAGGTGCTGTATGCTGTTTGAAAAGGCTTAAGAAATTTCCTTACTTCTTTAAAATCTAATGGATTGCCAAAATGCAAGACAAACCCATGAAAATAGGCCTTTGCCTCTTCTCTCGTTTCTGCACCTTCCTGTTCAACCCAAGTCCATGAAGGATTATCAGCGGAAACCTGAGGAAGCAACCTCTTCAATTGCTCAATTCTATTGTTGTTTAGCGCTTCTTGATTAAAGTCTGGTGATTCCTTGTATGCCGTATATACCAAATCTATGTGGTAGATTGTTTTTCCAGTGATTTTGCGCGCCAATTCAGGATGTAACAACAATGCATCCGCAAAATCTGTTGGAAGTCGAATGGTTCCTTCTTGCTCCATTTCATACTTATGAACCTTTTGAATGGGCGTGCTCGCCAATAGCGGAAAGGAAATCACGGAGATTAGAATGATTAGTGTTATTCTTTTCATAGTTACGGTCTTTCTACTAATCAATGTTTCTCGACATCAAAAGGTAACCGTGATCTTAAAAAAAGTTGAAGGCGAGGGGCTCATTTTGCTATCTTTATCTTAATGTCGCAACCTAAAGTTTTCACGCTCCGTCAGGTAGTTTCCTCGATCCGAAAAACGATTGAAGAACGCTACCAAAGTGAGTATTGGCTAAAAGTGGAAATGCACAAATTAGGCAAAACACCTAGCGGCCACTGTTATCCTGAACTCGTGCAAAAAGAGGATGGTAAGATTGTGGCTGAAATGCGCGGAACGATCTGGAGACATCATTTCGATGCAATCAACAAACGTTTTATGAGTGTGGTGAAAGAACCTTTAAAGGAAGACACCACGCTTCTGATGAAAGTTAAGGTGCAATTTCATGAAGTATACGGATTGAGTCTACAGATTACTGATATCGATCCGAATTATTCTCTTGGAGAATTACAACGCGAACGGGCAGAGACACTTAAAAAATTGCAAAAGGATGGGTTGCTAGATGCCAATCAGAAATTGGATTTCCCTCTCCTTCCAAAACGTATCGCCGTAATCTCTGCTGCCTCTAGTAAAGGATTGTCCGATTTCATGAAAGTTATCGATGAAAACGAATGGGGATACAAATTCATCACGCATCTTTTTCCCGCATATTTACAAGGGGATCAGGCCGAACATTCGATCATTCATCAATTGAACCGCATCGCTAGGATTAAAGAGCATTTTGATATCGTCGTCATTGTTCGCGGTGGTGGTGGAGAGGTTGGAATGAGTTGTTACAACACTTACAATCTTTGCAAGGCCATCGCTTCTTTTCCCATTCCCATACTTACCGGAATTGGACATTCGACCAACCTAACCGTAGCAGAATTGATTTCCTACCGGAATGCGATTACCCCAACCGAATTGGGAGATTTCCTCATTCAAGCCTTCCATAACTTCTCAATTCCGCTAAAAGATGCAGTGAAAAGTATCCGTTTGCACGTTACACAGCAATTGGAGGTGGCGCATTTGCAACTCAATACACATTCGAAGAATTTCGGTCATGTGGTTCGACAGGCATTGGATCGTGAAAGACAACTTATTCGCCTGGAAGAAAAAGAATTGGTGCACGTTTCCAAAGGTTTTACACGACGTAATTCCGAGAGTGTTCAACGATTGAGAAGGCAAATTTCGAGTGGGAGTCAATTGTTACTTCAAGAACACAAGAATGAACTCTTCCGGGTGAAGAGTCGCCTTTCCAACGACAGTTCGCAATATTTGAAAGATTCCAGAAATTCACTAGATAGCATGGAGCAACTGGTCAAGTTGGTAGACCCCGTTCATGTGCTGCAACGCGGCTATTCAATTACAACCAAGAACGGCAAAACCATCTCAAAATCGAATGGTGTGAACGAGGGCGATACGATTACCACGAGAACTGCTAATTTTACACTGACTTCCAAAGTCCTTAAAAAAGAAGACGATGCCTGAACAACCAAAATACACCGAAGCATTTGAAGAATTGCAACAAATTGTTGCCGATATTGAGGATGGTGAAATCAGCGTGGATGAATTAAGTGTTAAGGTAAAACGCGCTTCGGAGTTGATTAAAATCTGTAAGGAAAAACTGACAGCAACGGATTCGGACATCTCAAAAATTTTGGAAAATCTGGAAGATTGATTTATTCCATTCCGTAAGTGCAACATCTTTTATAACTTACATCGAGAATGAGAACTACAAACCTGAGTGACGGCACAAAAGTGTACTGTCTAAAAGCGCCTGAGGCAAAAATGCTCGACCATCACGTGGAAGGGTATTTTCAGCACGGAATTACCATTTCAGATAATGACATCATTTTCGATGTAGGCGCCAATATTGGCATTTTTGGTGTTCGTGCCACACAGCGGCACAATGACGTGAAGATCTATTGTTTCGAGCCCATTCCTGACATTGCAGAAGTGCTACAACAGAATGCTAATGAGTTAAGTAAGGGCGGAATGATCGTGAAAAAATGTGGTTTGTCTGATAATGCTGGAGAAGCTGAATTCACCTATTTCCCGAACACCCCTGCATTGTCTACGTCACTCCCTGATGATTGGGAACACAATCCAAAAGCTTTTGAAAATGCGGTGAAAGGAACCATGAAGAATCCTCCAAAAGAAATGCGCTGGATGCGACTGATTCCAAGTTTTGCGGCACCACTAATTGCTAAGCATTTGCTGAAAGGAAAGAAACAAGTTCATTGCGAATTGAAGACCGTTTCTTCGATTATGGCTGAAGAAAATGTAGATCGAATTGACCTGTTAAAAGTAGATTGTGAAGGTGCTGAATTGAAGGTTTTACAAGGAATTTCAGATAAAGACTGGCCGAAGATTAAATCGGCTGTCATTGAAGTGCACGATCTGGAAGGAAGGCTAGAGACGATCCGCGGATTGCTTGAGAAAAATGGCTTTGGGTCGATTCATGTGGAGCGCGAACAAGGGTTGGAGGATACCAAAATGTATAATCTTTACGCTACTCGGGCATGACAAACTTTGAAATAGTCATGGGAACCGTTCTGGTTTTTGCTGCATCCAACATATTTGGGTTGGTGTACTCGTATTTCGCGCTGTACTCCAATATTTTTAAACGGTATAGAATTCAGGAAAAAGCCTATGTCAAGGGAATATTTAAGCAACGATTTCCGTTGTATATATTGAACGTTTTTCTAGTAATCGGATTAGCAGCCGGAAGTTTGTTCGTTTTGGGAGACCTTTTGGACACATCACTTCCAAGCATTTGGATTTTGCTTGGGCAATTGGCATTCATCTTTCTGATTGACGATGTTTGGTTCTATTTTGCCCATCGTTGGATGCACGAAAACAAATGGGCTTTGAAGAACATTCATAGCATTCATCACCGCGCTACAACGCCTTTCCCGATGGAGTATTTGTATGTTCACCCGTTGGAATGGATGATAGGAATGATTGGGATTGCGCTAGGGGTTGGACTGATATTTGCCGTGATGCCTGTGAATATTTATGTTATTTGGGCAATGGGATTAATTCGTAACTTACATGAAATACACATTCACTCTGATCTGGATATCCCCTGGTTGAACTGGGTTCCTTTTATGAGTAGCACCAAAAATCATGATGTTCACCATGCCAAATTGAATGGGAATTATGCTTCATTTTTCTCCTTTTGGGACAAGATCATGAAAACAGAATATAGTGACAATGCGAAGTAATAAATGGTTTTTACTTATCGGTATACTGGCAGTCTTCTTTCTGAATTCGTCCTTTGCACCAATGCCCCAAGGTTCAGCAACCCTAACCGTTGAAATTACTAATATCAAGAATAAAAAAGGCCGAATTCAAATTGGTCTCTACAATAATTACAAGAGCTTCCCAAAAGTTGGTAAACAGTATAAAATGGTTCGTTTAAAACCCACCGGGAAAACCATAAAACATAAGTTCACTGGGCTGAAGTCTGGTAAATATGCCATTGGCATTTATCATGATGAAAACGGAGATAAAAAATGCAATAAGAACATGCTTGGTGTTCCCACCGAAGCGTATGCATTCTCGCGAAATTTCCGTCCAAAGTTTTCTGCTCCAAAGTTTAGTGATTGTTCTATCAGCCTGAAAAATGCACGTTTGATTAGCATTAAATTAGTTTATTAAAACCAATATATTGAGTTACGATTTAGTCACGGTTGCCAGATATGATAGCTCCATTCGCGCCCACATTGTAAAGGCACATTTGGAAGGGCACGGTATCGTCTGTTTTGTTTTCGATGCTAATATGGTTGATCTCGATCCACTTCTAAGCAATGCCGTTGGCGGAGTAAAAGTTAAAGTGCGTGAGAAGGATTCGGAGGAAGCCCTTTTAATACTCAAGGAACTTGAAGAAACACCTTACACGGACGAGAATGATGAGGTAATCGCATGTCCAAATTGTGGTTCTACCTCTTATTACACACATTTTAACTCCATGCGGAACGCGAAAAGTATTCTTGCCTTTCTTGTGTCGGCTGTGGTGTTCGTTTTTCCAATTTACCGAAAAGAGGTATTGCGTTGCAAGGAATGCGATACCGAGTTTGACACGAAAACTTCGGAGCATGTGGACGTATGAAAAAAACGGTAGTAAAAATAGCCTCCATTCTAGCTCCTAAAAAGGTAGCGAACTATGCGTACGACAAACTTACCCGACCTCAAGTGCACAAGCTGAGAGATAATGAAGTTGAGGTGTTAGATACGGCTCAAAAAAGCGTTTTTCCTTACAAAGGTTTTGATATTCAATCCTATCATTGGCCGGGGCCGGGCGAAAATATCTTGCTCATTCACGGCTGGGAAGGTCAAGCCGGAAACTTTGCCGATTTGATCTTGAAGCTTCAAGCTGCTCAGTTCAACATTTTCGCTTTTGATGGGCCTTCGCATGGGTTTAGTTCCAGAGGTAAAACAAGCTTGTTCGAGTTTACCGAATTGGTAGGGCACTTTATCCGAAACTACAAGGTGAAAAAACTGGTAAGTCATTCTTTCGGGGGCGTGGCAACTACGTATTCCTTGTTTGCCAATCAAGATTTAAATATTGAGCGCTACGTGCTTTTGACAACGCCTGATCGGTTTTCCGAACGTATTGATGATGTTGCTAAGCAAACAGGCATTACCAATAAAGTAAAGCAACGCCTTATCCACCGCCTGAATACCGAAACAGGTTTTGATGCGAATGACTTGAATGTGCATGACTTTGTTAAAAAGGTCAATGTAGAAAAGGCACTAATCATCCATGATAAAAACGACTCCGTGATTCCAATTTCACAATCATTGAATGTTCACAAACACTGGGAAGCATCAGAATTTGAATCCATTGAAGGCACTGGGCATTTTAGAATTTTGAGAACGGAATTTGTACTGGAAAAGGTGTTGGGCTTTTTGTGAGAATCGAGTGATGGGTAAAAATATGCTTTCTGGATTTTGGGGTTATGGCGCTCATTTCCTGTGACTTATAGCAAGTCATCAAAAACCTTCAACGCAAAAATGCGTTTAAGTATTTTTGCATTTACTAGTTTTTGCTGAAAATTTTAGCTATTTTCTTACTACTCCTCCAACAAGTTCTCCATATCCCGCATCATCTTGGTTACTTCCGCATCCTTCGTACCATCATAATACCCTCGAATCCGTAGTTCCCGATCCACCAGAACAAAATTATTGGTATGAATGAAATCGCTTCCTGCATCGCCTAAATTTCTAGCCTCAGCTGGCTTCAAAGTGAAATAAGAAGTACGCGCTAATTGGTACAAATCCTCTTTATCGCCCGTCAGAAAATGCCAATTATCTCCTGATGCATTGTGCTTGTTCGCATACCACTTCATACGCTGAACGGTATCATTCTGTGGGTCCACAGTAAAGCTTAAAATCTTTACGTCGTCATTCGATTTAAACTTTCGGTGCACCCGCTGCATTTGCTTATTCATGATCGGACAAATGGAGCCGCAGTGTGTAAAAAAGTACTCTGCAACGTGGATTTTACCCTTAACTTCATCGAGCGTCACTGTTTCACCATCCTGATTAGTCATGGAGAATTCACCAATGCTGTGGCCGTAGCCAATATTACGCACCGATTCGTCTACAACTTCAGGGTTCAAATCATTCGGATTAAGAACGGGAAGTTTCTCTTTCTTTTCCTCCGTCATGATGAAATATGCAGCACCAATTCCGGCAACGAGAATCGCAAATACAATGATCAATTTGTACATGCTACAAAGTTACGGCTTCTCCTTCATAGTTTTACTTACAGCGGAGGAGCTTCTTCAAAATGATTGCTAATTTTAGGGAACACAATAAAGAGAGATGATCGATACGCAATTACTGAATAAAATTTGCACCACACCCGGTGCGCCAGGCTTCGAACAAAAAGTACGAGAGTTAGTTTTGAACGAAATCAAGGAGCTGGCTGATGAGGTTGAGATTGATAACATGGGCAACGTCTATGCGATCAAAAGGGGGAAAGAAAGCAAACGCGTTATGGTGGGAGCCCACATGGACGAAATTGGATTCATTGTTACGCATATTGATGACAACGGATTTATCCGTTTTCATACCCTTGGAGGATTCGATCCGAAAACGCTTACCGCACAGCGCGTAATTGTGCATGGAACCGAAGATGTGATTGGAGTTATGGCATCAAAGCCAATTCATGTAATGTCACCGGAAGAAAGAAATAAGGTTGCAAAAACAAAAGACTATTTCATTGATACTGGATTGTCGGTTGAAGACGTGAAAAAATGCGTTAAAATTGGAGATTCGATCACACGCGAACGCGAATTCATTGAAATGGGCGATTGCGTCAATGGAAAATCATTAGACAATCGATTGGCAGTGTTTATTCTAATTGAAACGCTTCGAAACCTGAAAGGAAAAGAGATCCCATACGATTTGTATGGTGTTTTTACCGTTCAGGAAGAAGTAGGAATTAGAGGCGCGAATGTTTCCTCTTTAAGAATCAATCCTGATTTTGGATTTGGACTGGACACAACTATCGCGTTCGATTTACCCGGTGCTGCAGCGCATGAAAAGATTACGGAACTTGGTAAAGGAACTGCAATTAAAATTATGGATGCGTCCACCATTTGCGATTACCGAATGGTGCAATACATGAAGAATACAGCTGATAAGTATGAAATCAAGTGGCAACCGGAAATCCTTACGGCTGGAGGAACTGATACTGCCGGAATTCAACGTATGACGGAAGGCGGATCCATTGCGGGTGCTGTTTCTATTCCTACACGACACTTGCATCAGGTGATTGAAATGGCACACAAAGAAGATATCAAAGGAAGTATTGATTTACTCACAGCCTGTATTTCAGATATTGATCAACACGATTGGAATTTTTAATGTCAATATGAAGTAATACTTCATGTTTTCAACATGAATTGGCAACTTGATTTAAACTACTCTATTTTTAAATAGAATGCGGTTACAAGTTTCATTTGCACATTTCGAAATAACAAACCTTTGCGTCCTTCGTGGTAATCTTCGGCACGGAATTAGCTCTACAGTTATCAAACCCATAAATCTGTAGCTATGAAACATGCATTTTTGATACTCGCCTTAGTAGGAGGTTCCATTGCTTTTGGTCAATCAGAATCTCGTGTTGAGAAAAAGTATGAGCGCTATGAAAATGGCGAACTTAAAGAGGATAAATACTACCTTGAAGAAAACGGTCAAGTGATTGCTGGAGAAGATTTCGACACACCAGAGTTTGCCGAAATGCAAGCTAAGATGGATGCAAAACGACTAGAAATGGACCAACGCATGCAAGACATGCAGACAAAAGCTGATCAAATGATGCAAAAAGCACGTCAGGACATGGACCTTCGCATACAGGAAATGCAACAACGCATGAACAAAATGCAAAAAGAAATGGACATTAAGATGCAGCAACAGCAACCGGCAAAGTCACCTCAAATAGCCGCGCCTGCAAACAATTCAGCACCGAATAGCTTGGGTGCTACGTTTCAAACGTGAGAGAGACACTAGACATTCAAACGTCAGACATTCAGATGCTCGACACTTAACCAGTTATTCCTAGTTGCAAAATGCGCAAATCAACGAGTTGAACATGCGCATTGCCTTTTCATAAATCGAAGCTATTGAAATAGCTTTGGAGTATGAAACCCTGCCTATTCGTACTAGCATTCTTGACATCTTGGAATTCAAATTCTCAAATTGACGCAGTAGTTATTACTTCCGATCACAGCTACAATGGTGGTTATTCAACGAACATTGGCGTTGGGGGAATGTCTCATCGAGGTTTCTTTGAACATATATTCACCTATTCCGCTGGTGTGAACTTTACTTCCATCAATAAAAAACACATGATCGGTCCCTACGCAATGATTCAGTATACCTTGGGGACATCTCACAATACTATGATTTTTCCCATTGCTCAAGTGTGGGTATCGGCCCCAAGCGATTTTCAGTTCATGTCCCTTAAAGCGAGTCCATGTGTTGGAATATCATTATTGAGCTTCGTTTACGCTACCGTTGGGTACAATTTTAATTTGACAAAAGATGAATTTTCCAATATTGATCCATTGCGAATTTCAATTGGTTTCCATGTTCCATTTTGACTTTGTGATCGAAGGTTCAATCCAACTTACTCAGAAGAAACTACGTTACTTCTTCAGAATAAAAGGATATGAAACTACTTGCTACTTCCCTGACACTGTTGTTGCCTTTGACAATACTTGCACAATGGCAGGAGCACCCAATTTCGAAATCTCTTCTAACCTCCAGCAACTTCCTAACGGATGATTTTGATGGCGATGGAGACAACGATTTCCTTTCGCACAATGTGAATACTGGAGAGGTCTATATATTGGAAAATATGGGGAACGGGAGAATTGCTGAAAACATTATAGCTGTTCAGAATTTGGGAAATGTTTCACTTGGAGGAGGTCAGTACGATGAATATTTCTCGCTGAATTTAAATGGCGACGCACTTACAGATTTTGTCATGTCTTTTGTCGAGGATACGAATACTCAGCACATTATTTACTTCGAGAACTTGGGCAGTTTCCAATTCACACTAGTTGATACTTTACTATCATTAGACGAATCTTCACCCTATTCATTGGTTGTTAATGACAACAATCAGGACGGGTATGACGATATTATGCTAACGTACAGACAGCAAATTAGTCAAGGTGGATACGAAGCGAAAGTTCTATCATATACTAACTTACTTAACAACAACTTTCAGTCGCAAAATGTTTATACTGGCTTTGCCAAAGCCATTCTAACCGACCGAGAAGGAGATGGCGACATTGACTTTTTCACGGATACCCTCTGGTATCGGAATGACATCAGCTCGTTTGCACCGCTCACGAATCAGGCAACCTATTTTGGTTTTCCGTTCACCACAGATTTTACCTATTCTGACTTAATAATCGAAGACTTTAACAATGATGGCTGGGCGGATGCGATAGAATTGGGCACTTATTTCGGTGATTCAATGGAATTGTACTTTACTCCTGGTACCGCTAGCAATACTTTTGATTGGGCCCTGAGAGATACATCGATGGTACTTTTCGCCGAAAAATTGACGGTGTTTGATGTTGATAACAATGGAATTAAGGAATTCTACGGACAACTAGATAATCCTCAAATTAAAAGTATCGTATACCAATTTAACGGCGTTAGTGAGTTTACATCCTCCATTTTATTCAGTCATCCTGAAACCGACTATTCGGATTGGATGCACCAGACATTAAACGATTTCAATAATGATGGTGTTCCTGACCTCGTCATTCGATCTAAGACCTACTCGAATTTCTTCTATTTGGAGGGGTTGGGCAATTTTCAATATTCGCAACAACCCATTTCATTATTAAACATGAATATTTCTACTTCATTTATCCAACTAGTTGACTTAGATAACGACCAAACTTTGGAGTTAATAACAAGTAGTCAACAAGCAGGAATTTTCTCAACCTACGAAAATGAAGCAAGCACTATTGTAGATCAAAGAGTACGCTGGAGCCAATTAGAGTTTGGTTCGCGCCCAAGGTGCTCGGAAGCAATCGATTTTAATAACGACAATGCAAAGGATATTGCCTTCGTTAGCAGTAGTTCCTCGTATTTAGACTATGGAATTGAGTTGATTCCCAATCAAAATGGGCTATTTTACGGTGCGCCGGTTGTTATTGCCGATTCGCTGGATGAAGTTTTCAAGTTGGTTGCCCTGGATTACAATTCTGATGGCTTAGAAGATTTACTAACAGCTGAAAGAACAGCAAACGCACAAGGTGTTCAAATTATGGGGATATACCTTTATACGAACAACGGCAACAACTCCTTCCAGAAGTCTATATTAATTGAAGAGCAATACATGATTCCACTTGTCATTTGGGACTTCGTGGTTGGAGACATAGACAATGATAATGACATTGATATTATTCTAACCCATGAGACAATTAGCGAACCTATACTTTACCGAAATACTTCGAATGGCTTTATATCTAATACTCTCTATATGCCTTTTCTCTCTGTCTCGGGTGCAGCCGCACAGTTTTTAGATTTGACGGATATTGACGGGGATTCGGATCTTGATTTACTAATACGCTTCGTCTCCATGGATCCACTCGAAAATACTGTTTATTCTTACCTCAATCTTGGCAATGGTCAATTTGGGATGGAGGCATTCATCGACTATTCTTATACAAGTTCAATCAAGCACGGCGACTACGATAACAATGGAGATATTGATATAATTTTTAGCGATTTGAATGGCAGCCTCAATTGGTATATGAATCCAGGAACAGGATTGTTTAACTCCAATATTCTTGATTGGATTGCCAATTCGGTAGAATTATTCGACATTGGTAGAATCAATAGCGATCAATTTATTGATGTCGCAGTACTAAAGCCAGATAAGACCCTTATGAGTTGGTACGAAGCTGATCCTGGGGTATTAAGTGTTACCAATTTAAATCCAATTGATCAAACGGATTTTAAGCCTTTCCCAAACCCGAGTTCAGGTGCGTTTTATATACCCAATGTGCCTACAAATTCAACGATTCAACTTCTCGACTTGCACGGCAAACAATTGGAAGTTCAGACAGAATCGATGGGGAATCATCTGAAAATTGACGTAATAAATCCAAGCCCTGGCATGTATTTACTTCAGGTTCATCAAGAGGATACTACCGTCACAAAACAGCTAATTATCCAATAATTCGATCAACAAAGTGATCCAAGTGCTTTTTATAAGCATCAACGGTTTTCTGTCCGGCCTTTTTCAAGTTTTTCACGTTTTCATCGCTGGCATCTGCCATATCTGCCGCATAAATTTTACGATCCTTCGGAAGTACATCCACGCGTACATATGAATCGTGATGCTCTTCATTCAAAGTATGATAGATCTGCTTGAGCTGATAATCGGTCGTGTCAATACTACCATCCATCATAATATTAGGTATCGATTTCGCCCATTTAATCACGCTCCACTTCGAACTCTTTTTGTAAGGAGTAAGTGCGAAATTTCCGCCTCCTGTTCCAATAGATAGAATCAACATTTGACTGGCATTCGGACGATCTACTCCTCGTTCCGGAAAGTTCATATTTCGAGCCTCAGCATACGCACAAATTGTAGGGTTGTTTGCAAAAACACCCCCATCCAAATTGTATAGTTTGTTGTCATCCGTTACCGGTTTCGCGTAATTGTACAACTCGGCAGGAGGGAAATACGTCGGAGCGGCAGACGTTGAACGCAAAGCTTCCCAAACCTTATAAATTCTTGGGTCGCCCTTTCTTTCCCTATCCGTACTACGCAGAAAGAGACTTGACTTCGTATTCATGTTGTAGGTTGTCACTGTGCACGGCTTCACCATTTTATCTAGCATCATATCTTTCCCGTTCGTATCCTTGAAATACCCTTGCAAGGTCTTCTCCATGTGACTAGGATTGAATTGAGTAGCATTCCATAGTTGACGCACTCCTAACCAAGCAAAACGCTTCGATTTATTAAAAATTTGATATCCTTCTTCCGTATAAACTTTCAATGCTTTTGATGCAGGAAATTCCGTTGAAGGCTGCCCCTTCCCGGCGTTTGGATTGGGTTTCAAATAAAAGCACGTCAATAATCCACCTGTGCTGGTACCAATAATCATATCGAAATAATCCGCCACACGGGCATTCTCATTCTTCGTTTTGATTTTGATTTGTTCCTCAATGTATTCAACAACAGTTGCAGGAATGATTCCTCGAATTCCTCCCCCGTCCAGCGAGAGGATGCGTACTTTCTTTTCAGCCATAGTGTATTGTTTTGATTGAGACGAATATAACCATTCATTCGGAAGTTGGAACCAATTTCCAAACACACCCAGCAGGAGAGTTTACTTTGAGAGAATTTAAGATGGTATTATGGCTAAGGGGCTAAAAAGCTTCGAAAGAGAAAGAACCTACTTGTTTAATACTTTCGGAATGCGGAAGTAATCTGAATCTGCTTTTGGCGCATTTTGCAACGCCTGCTTCTGAGTAACCGTCACTTTCGCTTCGTCATCACGTAAATGATTGATTTCTTTGGTCATGAAAATTAGCGGCTCAACATTTTCAGTATCAACCTCCTGAAGTTTTTCCATAAAGTTTACAATGCGCTCCATATCTTCCTTGATCGCCTGCTTGCTTTCTCCTTCAAATTCCAATCGCGATAGGTGCGCGACATGATCCACAATTTCTTCCGTGATCTTCATGATACAAATGTAATACTATTGCTTCAAATGCGGATATTCTTCCAATATCGGCTCGTTGATGATGTCAAAACAGTGTTTTCGTAATTCCTTTACTTCCATTTCGGCTATGCGTTCTACAGAAATTGCTTCGTGAATATGTATCCGACTAATTCCCGGTCGTGCTGGTCCAAGAATTTCGGTAGGGTCTGAAAACAACTTGTGATTGTTCGTAAACGTGACGGGCACAATTGGCACTTTCAAACTCTTCGCCAATTGGAAAGCGCCGTCTTTAAATCGAATCATTTTAGGTGCCTGACCATCGGGAATTCCTCCTTCTGGAAAAATCATAATTGACCAACCGATTTTTACTTCTTTCGATGCGCGGATTAGCGATCGAGCAGCTTTTACGCGGTTTCCTCGGAATACTGGAATGTTCATCCGTTTGAAGTATGCCTTGATCAATGGGTAGCTCAACAACTCACTTTTTCCTAAAAACAAAAACGGACTTTGCGGCAGCACGGAATACATCAGGAAGATGTCAAGATATGAAGCATGGTTCGCCAAAATGACATACGGCCCCTCTGGTAAAGGACTGTTTTTCACCCTCTTCACACCGTAAAGGCACAAAATACGGAACCACCAACTCCAAAAAACAAAGACTTTAAAAGCACGCTTTCTTCCTTTGTCGGAGCCTAATTGAGGTCGAATTATTGGGTACAAAACAAGCGCCGTCACCGTAAATATTACAGCGATATACAGTTTCCAGATCAAGCCGGGAATGCCTAAGAGCACTTTCATAAAACAAAATTAAGCAAATCGCCGTCGTAAACTGCAATCCAAAGAACATCAGGGTTGAAAATTTCTGTATTTTCGTGTTCTCAAAAGAGACGTATGGCACGCATTTTAACAGGAATTCAGAGCACAGGAACACCGCACCTTGGAAATATCCTTGGAGCAATTCTTCCGGCAATTGAAATGTCGGAAAAAGCAAAAAATGATTCGTACTTGTTTATTGCAGATTTGCACTCATTGACACAGATCAAAGACGGTGAAACGCTGCGCAGCAATACATTATCTACCGCGGCTACCTGGCTTTCTTTTGGACTAAATCCTGAAAATGTCGTATTCTATCGTCAAAGTGATGTGCCAGAAGTAACTGAGCTTACATGGTATTTGATGTGTTATTTCCCCTTTTCCCGATTGTCGCTTGCGCACAGTTTTAAAGACAAAGCCGATCGATTGGAAGATGTAAATTCCGGATTGTTTACATACCCCATGTTGATGGCAGCCGACATCTTGTTGTATGATGCTGAAATTGTTCCGGTTGGTAAAGATCAAAAACAGCATTTGGAATTTACACAAGACGTAGCCCGAAGATTCAATGATCAAATGGGTGAGACTTTTGTGACGCCGGAAGTAAGCCATAACGAAGCGACTATGTTGGTGCCTGGAACCGATGGTGAGAAAATGAGCAAATCCCGCGATAATTACATAGACATCTTTCTTTCAGATAAGAAATTGCGTAAAAAAGTAATGTCTATCGAAACGGATTCCAAGGGTTTGGAAGAGCCAAAAGATCCCGACACGTGTAACGCCTTTGCCTTGTATGCGTTGCTAGCTAATAATGACCAAATTGCTGAGATGCGCCAAAAATATCAAGGTGGTGGATACGGTTACGGTCATGCAAAACAAGAACTCTTCGAATTGATTTGTGAACGCTTCAAAACCGAACGCGAGCGCTATCAGCATTTGATTGAAAATCCTCAAGAGGTTGAAGAAGCGTTAGCCCTTGGAGCAGAAAGAGCAAGAAAAGTAGCGGCGGAAGTGCTAAAACGCGTTCGTGCAAAAGTTGGATATTGATTTTGTTACAGCTCGTCTCTGTTCGATGTACCCGCATACATAATCTCACTATATTTTCTTAATACTCCCTTAACATCGGATCGTTCTCAAAAGTTTTCGAGGGGATTTTGGTGAAAATCAATCCAAAATGGGTCAATATTAGCCCAAAAAGCACCTATTTCTTCACATAACTTTAAAGCTAACGGAACATCTTCGGTGCTGAAAATCCCGAAGTTTGTATCGAGAGAATTGATATATGGGAACGGGATTCGCCAAGGGTTTCTAGTCAACCTTAGCATTTTCAATAGTTCGTTCGATAGTATAGTTTAGTTTATAAGTACGATTCCGTTCCCAATCAATTCATTTCAAAACCGCCCACAACCTTTTTGTAACCTGTTACTCAAAACTGCGTACGAATGGGTACAAACTGAGTGTTTTAAGATGTTTTGAGACCTAAAATCATTACATTTGCAATTGAAAATCGAGACGATGCTTAAAAAACCCTTTACTCTGCTATTACTGGCACTTGGCCTAGTGATTGCTAGCTGTTCAAGCGAAGAAAAGCCAGAAGAACAACTTGTTGCCAAAGGAAACAAGATGTACGGTGGTGAATTGAAATTCATGTCCACTGAAAAAATCGACAACCTTTTCCCTATCTACACTGGTGACGTTTACTCGAGTCGAATCATCTCTCAAATCTTCGAACCTCTATTGACAATCGATCCGGAAACAGGAACGGTGAACCCTGGAATTGCAAAGGATTGGAATCTAAGCAGTGATGCCCGAATCTATACATTCAACATTCGCAAAGGCTTAAAATTCCATGAGGATGCTTGTTTCAAAAACAAGACGAGAGAAGTTACTGCATCAGACGTCAAGTTCTCATTAGATCTGGCATGTACAAACTTAAAGAACAACGAAATTGCCTACCTACTTGTGGATCGCATTGAAGGGGCAAAAGATCATTTCGACAATTCCAACGGGAAAATTCGTAAGGGCGGTGTAAAAGGAATTAAGGTGATAAACAAGCATACGTTGCAAATTACCTTGTCTGAACCTTACGTTGGATTCGAAAAGATTTTAACACATAACGGACTCAGTGTTACACCGAAAGAAGCATACAAGAAATACGGAAAGAACATTGGCAAACACCCTGTTGGTACCGGACCTTTCTCATTAGAGTCTATGTCCAATAGCAAGATTTCATTGAAGCGGAACCCTAAATACTGGCGTAAAGATGAATTCGGAAACCGTTTGCCTTTCTTGTCAAAAGTGACAATGACCTACGTGAAAAATAAGCGTAGCGAGTTGAAGGCATTCCGTGATTCGAAAGTGGATCTTGTATTGGAATTGCCGGTTGAAGAAACAGAAAACATTCTTGGTTCTCTCGAAGAAGCACAGCGCGGTTTGAACGTAAAGCACAAGGTAGATGCAAAAAAGAGTTTGAACATGATGTACGTTGCCATGCAGAACGAAAGCGAAGAATTTTCCGATGAGCGCGTACGTAAAGCATTCAATATGGCTATCGATCGTGCGATGATTGTAGACAAAGACTTAGAAGGTGAAGGATGGCCAGCGAAAAATGGTTTCGTTGCAGATATGGAAGGATACCCATCTGAAAAGGTTCGTGGTCACTCGTACAATCCGGAAATGGCAAAAAGTCTCATGCGTCAGGCTGGATTTGCAAATGGTAATGGATTTCCGACATTGGACTTTTACGTGAATGCTATTGAAGGATCGGGAGCGCACCGCTCTTGTCAATCAATTGCTAGACAATTGAAAGCGAACTTGAACGTGAACCTGAACATCATTCTGTGTAGTTTGGATGAGCGTCGCGCAGCAGTGGCATCTGGAAAAGCAAAAATCTGGCGTGCCGGATGGATTGCCGATTATCCAGATCCATCGAATTTCCTAGCGCAGTTCTATGGAAATAACATGAAAAAGCAATCGCTTGTGAATGATTTCAACTACAGCAATGAAGCATTTGATGCCATCTATGAAAAAGCTTTGGTTGAGACGGATAGCGAGAAGCGAATGGATTTGTTCGTGCAATGTGATCAAATGGTGGTGGAAACAGCGCCGGTGATTCCTGTAATGACGGATGATCATATCATTATCATCAATGCACGTGTTCGCGATTTCAACGCTACTCAAATGGAAACATTGGAATTGACCAATGTGTACATCAAAGAGCTTCGTAACAAGAAGAAATAGGCTCAGCTTAGAATTTCCTGAACAATGGTATAGGTTTCGAATTCCCGAAGCCCGGGTACATGGATTTTGTAATACTCCATCATGGTCTGCAATGCCTTATCGCGCACGTCTTTACTCGCTTTACAATCCAACCCATTGATGCGTTTCAAAATGATCTCAACACTCTCACCCTGTGCTGTTCGATGACCGTTTGGCGCAAACTTTCCAATACTTCCTTCGTCCAAATCAAAAATGAATCCGCCCTGCTCAACCAACGGCTGAACACCAATGATTTCGGTAAAATCAATTAGGAAGAATAGCGGGAAATGGGATACATTCTCATCGGCTTGTTGCAATCGTTTTATCTGATCACTAATAAAATCAAATACATGGTGATCAGTGTCAAATTCATGTACGCATTTGCGAATGGTTTCAGCAATGAAAAATGCGATGGTTGATTTCACCGGATTGAACTGAAAGTCAGTAGCGAACAATGCCTCGGTGCCCGTCAATTGCAGCAAGTCACTTTCCTGCCGCCCGTAAAACGTCAGTTCTGTGGGTGCTAAGGGAAAAAGTTGATGCGCCTTTTTCTTTCCTCCTTTGAAAACGAATTTTCTGAGACCTTTACCAGAGGTGTAATATGTGACAATAAGGCTTGAATCGGAGAGTGCCGTACGGTGCAGAAAAATGCCCTGATCGTTCTGTTTCATCGCTCGTTAACCACCAGTACTTTTCCAACGTAGCGTCCATCGCTTTGATTGGAGGCAGTCCAGATAAGGTAGACACCTGTTCGCACCAACTCACCCGTCAATGTGCGTCGGTCCCAAGTTGCGGTTCCTCCATTCGACGTTGTTTGATAGACCAAATTTCCTCCGGCGTCTGTAATCTTTACATCCGAATCAAACTTGATACCCTGAATTGTGATCACGCCATCAAAGTCCGGTCGCGAAGGATTTGGAAATACTTGAACGTCCGAGTATTCTGGATCTTCATACGTAGCATCGGTGCGGTAGGAAATCAATCCCTGATCGGTAATGATGAACATCTCCCCTGTTTCCTGATTGATCTCCATATCGATGATCGTATTGGAAATCAACGGTGAATTGTCCATCGTCCATTGCTCCAGAATTGTCAATCCATCCTCAGAGAGTAAAATAATACCGCTGTTTGCTGTTCCGAACCACTTTCTGTTTCCTCCATCAACCTCAATATCGGTGATATGCGTAGCTCCTAAAACGAACTCTACATTTCCTTCAAATTCCAACTTGATGCGTTGTGCATTGTAATCTCCGGGGGCTGCGTCAAAAGCATTGTCAGAATTGTACAAAACAGCAAATCCCGCATCTGTTCCAATCCAGATTTCATTGTCGAAATCCACCGCAATTGCCGTTACCTCAGTAGAAGGCAGCGCTCCAGACAAATCTCCTTGATTTAATTGAATCCATTGATCGTCTGAAGAATTTGTGGGCGTTCCATTGTCCTTGAATCCATACAAACCTGCGCCGCGTATGGACATCCATTTATTTCCGTTGAAATCAATTTCCAAACGTTCTGTGATTTTACTTTTGGCACTGGCTCCCAAGTTGAATGAGGCCCATTGTCCATCGCTCGTATATACTTTCAAAGGCTCGGCTGCATATCCATTCAAGACCCATAAATTTCCTTCATTGTCGTACTGTAAGTCTGAAACGAGGCTCCAGCCGTTTCCAATAGAAGTTTCTTCCACCAAACTGTTGCCCGGATCAAAACTATTGGATGCTTGACCCGTTTCATCAACAATCGTTACAGGAACACTTGAATAGGTTCCTATACCAAATTGATCTTCGTTATTCGGATTGATGGATACACCCATATAATCGTGGATGGTATCACTCCAGGCCGTCACATTTCCCTGATCAATTAAACGCCATTCTTCGTCTTTGAAGGTGTAAATTCCACCCCGGTTGAAAGACGGCGCACCACCAGATCGTGCACCACTACAAACGGCAATGGTTCCTCGCTGATAATCCAATGCGTACATCTCTGATTTCGGCGGTCCAATCAATTTAACGTAGGTATTTTGATACGCTCCTGTATACTTCACCAATCCGTTGTTCTTATCGGCAATCCAATATGTTGATCCGTCATAGACCGTTCCCATAGGATTTGCAAGTGCTCCATTGAACAATCCAAGGTTTTCGTAAAGTGTCCAATTGCTGTTGTAGATGCGTCCTCCACCGGAGTAATCTACCAAAAGTCGATCTTCAACGGTACTGATAGAATTGATTTCCATTACGAAGGATTCAACTACGGCGACTTGAAGTCCGCTGTTGGTCACTTGATACACCGTATCTCCACTAAATTGAGAGCTTTTGGAAAGGACAAAGAGTTCGTTCGCTGCAAATTCGATATCAGAAAACGGATAGGCTGCCGGTGTAACACGCGTATCTAAAGTCCATTGTGCCGGATCGGCCAATGCCTGATTGTTTACCGAGCCGCGGTACATTTCGTCTTCGGTAAGTGCGTAGATGCTGTCGTTAGCAAACACCACATCTACTATAGCTTTGGTTCCATTTGTTGGATAATAGGTGTCACGTACCTCGTCTTTTTCCGGATCCATTTTCACGATGGCAAAACCAGTCGAAAGGTACATCTGTTCTTCGTATTCAACCATATTGAATACTCTTTTAGAACCTTGTATTTGCGCTAGCTTAATCGCTGGAATGTTGGTAACGCGATTGCCTTTTAGTTTATCTACATTTCCATTTTCGTACCCGATAAATACGGAGTTATCCGATTCGCATGCCTCGATGCAAGAAACGGTAATATCAGAAAGTCCAGTGACATCGTCCCAAATGCTGAGTTCGCTGGAGGATTCGTCGTAGACGCCCACTCCCTTCTCATAGGCCACATAGGCACTTCCGGAAAGATACGTCACATCAATTGCCCTTTCGGGAATGTGCAGACGCCATTGTCCGGTTCCAATTTGCGCGGACGCTGCAAACGAGAGGATTGTAAAAGCTATAAGTAGTCGCATGTTTACCAAAATGTAGCTGTATTAACGCATGAAGAACAAAAATATTTGAATTCTGGACAAAACACTAATAGAGGAAAGGTAAAAGACAACTGAAAGTACACTGAGCCTGTCGAAGTGCACTTTCCTCAGGCACTAGAGAGCCTCGGAGACCTTCTATGTCAGCCAATATCAGTCAATGGTTCGGGATGTCAGTTTATGTTTTGATGGACTATACTACTTAGTGAACGGTCACCCTCCGCCTGCGGCACCTTCCTCAAGGAGGAGAGAATTTACACCTAAATCCATTTCTTAGATTCAACGCCCTTTCAAAATTTAAAATAACAGCCGATGCGCTATCGCAATTTGAAATGATATGAAAAATTTCGCTATCCCCTTGAGGAGATTATAGGGGTGACTCTTCGAATTAATGATTCTACATATTAATAATCCACTCGAAAAGCAGGATTGGTAAGGAAATCATTATCCGTTAGTGCCTCCAAAAAACGAACAAGATTCGAGCGCTCTTCGCTGGTGAGTTCAAAAGGAACAATCTCTTTTCCTTTCCCTGGATGCGGGTGCCCCCCAGATTCGTAATGTTTGATAACTTCTTCCAGCGTTTCAATACTTCCGTCGTGCATATATGGTCCGGTAACCGCAATATTTCTTAGAGTTGGAACTTTAAAAATCGCACGATCGGCTTCGGTTTCCGTCAATCGCATGCGGCCTGAATCAGCGTACACTTCGTACAATCCATTATTCGTTAGTCGTTCTTCCGTGAAGTCTGGCCCAGAATGACATTCGGTACAATTCAAAGTTTCGAAGAACAACTCCATACCCTTCTTCTGTCCATTATCCAATGCCGCGTAGTTTCCATCGATAAACTTATCGTAGGGAGAATTATCACTGATCAGTGTGCGTTCGAACGATGCAATGGAATTCTTCAAAACGAACTCCGTTACTTCGGAGTTATATCCCTTACGCGCCCATCCCGCATACGTTGGATTATTCGCAATGCGATCGATGACTAGCAATACATGAAAATCGAATTCGTTGTGCTCTTGAATGGGCACTCCTACCTGAGATTCTAGCGATGGATTAACGCCGTCCAATAAAAACATGGTTCTGTTACCGACATTTGTTAGTGTGGGCGAATTTCGAGTTACCATGCGGTTTCGGATTCCGACACTCTTCGGTAATCCATCGGTAAAAGCCAGTTCCTGCACATGACACGTAGCACATGATATAGTCGAATCTCGAGAAAGAATTGGGTCGTAGAATAAATGCTTACCGAGTTTAACCCGATAGAATTCTGTAGAATCCACTTCGCTCATCAAAGGACGATTAGTTGCACCTATAGGTTCGGACATTGCGGCGCTTCCGCAACGCATCAATAGCAGTGCGACTCCTACGAAAAATCCAAAATAAACAACAGCTTTCACGACTACGATTTACTTAAAATTACAAACCCGCATCTGAACAGACACGGGTTTGATTCAATTATTTAGACTTCTTTTAGTTCTTAATTACAAATCGGAACTGCTTGTTGATTTCTCCATTGGTGAAATTGATCAAGTAGGTTCCGTCTGGAAGTTCTTTGCGGATGAAGTAGTTTCCTTCAGGGTTTTGCTTGGAAGCCTCCAAAACAATGGCTCCAGTCATATCTACTACAGTAATGTCTACATTGTTCGCCGTTGCCAAATCGTAATAGATTGTTGGGGCGTAGGCCATTTGGTAATCTGCATAGATGTTACTCTCTTCCAATGTCAACTCTTCCGTGTTCAATGAAGCATTTAGTGTAAATACTGTTTCATCATTGGTATTCGATGAGATTAACTGATTGTTTGAACCGGCATCGTGTTGTGAGAACACACTCGCCAAATCAATCGTTTGTAACCAATCGGCAATGTTTACATCCATTCCGATCGTAATCGTGCTTCCCGAAAGGCTCATTCCTGTAAATTGGTTTACGTCGGTCAATAGCACATTTCCTAATCCGCGGAGTGAGAATGGTTGATCCGGCGTTCCATCCATATCGGTGTCAACGTCTCCATCCAAAACCCAGAAAAAGTAACCTCCTGGCCAACTCCAATCCATTGATGGAGATTGCGCAGCTAAAGGATGCCCTGCAGACCACGATTGTGTTCCCATTCCATTGCGAACGGCATCTACCCCAAGATCAAAAGAAAACCCTTCCAAACTGGTGATGTTTTCCATTCCTAATGAGTAAGAAGAAACGTTTCCACTAGCCAACACATAAGCATCTGGCATAGAAGTCGTTTGTCCGCCATCATGCGTTAACTCGAATCCAGACATGTAATACTGAGCTCTTGATAAAGAAACTGCCGTTCCGTTTAAATCGTAAACTGTTCCATATTGGAACGATGCGCCTTCGAATTGATGATTCAAAACAAGATCGATAGTAGTTTGTGCTTGTGCTGTAAAACCAGCTCCCGTAAGGATTGCACTTAAAAGTAAATGTTTCGCTTTCATATTGATAAAGGACTTAATTTTTTATGATAAATCGAAATTTATCTGAGTTATAGCTTGAGTTAAAACTGATGATATATGCGCCATCTGGAAGTTCTTTCCGAATGAAGTAGTTTCCTTCGCTGGGTTGATCATCTGTTTCGAGAACAACGCGTCCGCTGGCGTCTGTGACAGTAATTGCCACCTTTTCCTGCGATGCCAAGTTGTAATAAATTGTTGGGGCATACGGCAGTGTATAGTCCGCATAAATATTGGATTCCTGTTCCTCCCACTCTTCAACTGAAAGTGGATTGTCCAATGTAAAAACAGTCTCTGGATTGGTATTCTCCCCTACTTTCTTGTTTTCATGAAGTCCATCGTGGGCTACACCGACGTAGCGCAATTCAATATCGTTCAGCCAATCGGCAATATTTACAAAAAGCTCCAATGTGACCTCATTTCCAGACAAATTAAATCCTGTGAAACCATTTACTGGAGTCAGCAAATGATTGCCCATTCCATGTAAGGAGAAATTTAAATCTGGAACACCGTCGTTGTCACTATCCACTTTGCCATCTATGGTCCAGAAGAAATATCCGTCGGGCCAACTCCAGTCCATAGAAGGGTTTTGTGCAGCAAGCGGATGTCCTGCAGGCCAAGCACTTGTATTCATCTCATTTCTGATGGAGTCAACCCCCAAGTCGAAGGAAATACCTTCAAGATTGGTGAAGTTCTCTTGTCCGAGATCGTAGTCGGTAATATTTCCACTCCCCAAAACATATGTGTCAGGCATTGCCATTGTTTGTCCGCCGTCGTGGGTAATTTCAAATCCGCTTAAAAAATATTGCACACGGCTGAATCGAACGGCTTGTCCATCCAAATCATACACCAGACCATATTGAAAGGGAGCCCCTTCGAACGTGTGATGCAATTTCAAATTGATGTCCGTTTGAGCGAACGCAGGAGTAAGACTGGCTAACACCAATCCCAAAATCCCATATTTCCACTGTTGCTTCATCGCTGAATTGTTATTTTGACGGACACATCTGATCGCTCTACATTTTTCAAAATATAGGATCCGACTGCAAGTCCGCTAACATTGTAATTATTATTTTCCGAAATCAAAGTTCCGATGGCTCGTCCAGAAAGATCCAAAGCGACCCATTCTCCTGAGAGTGGCAATTGTACTTCGTCGTTCGCTGGATTTGGATACACTAACTGATCCTCTGCGTCCAATTCGTCCAGTCCAATAAATCCGGAAATGGTCAAGTCAACTTCCTGCGTATTCTCGAGAATTTGCGTGTTTAGGTTGACGTATCCTACTTGAATAACATCGGAGAATTCGGCATCTGCTTCCAATAACACACCAAATCGCTCTCCGGGATATACATCAACCGTATCGGAATTAAATGGGCTCGGCAAGGGTCGACCGTCTGACGCAATCACTTCTGCATTCATTCCCGCTGGGAAAATAAC
Source organism: Flavobacteriales bacterium (assembly GCA_015665275.1). Taxonomy (GTDB): domain Bacteria; phylum Bacteroidota; class Bacteroidia; order Flavobacteriales_D; family Crocinitomicaceae; genus UBA4466. The sequence goes on from JADFAL010000029.1 coordinate 119,324, forward strand.
GCGATTTGCATAGTAGCCAATGTTTGCCAAACGCATGTAAATCTTCTCACCTACAGTTCCGTTGATTGGTGCCATGTCTAACTGCGTTTCCGACATTCCATTGATTAAGAAATGTTGCGGATAATACGGTAGAATTGGGTCCATTGTACCCATTGGATCGTGCGGGTGATTGATTATGGAATCATGATGCCAATTGGTGTCTACCTCCGACATCATCCATGCGTGTTCGCTATCGAATAGAAAGCCGTTTTCCCATGTTAGATTTGGATTGCTTTTCGGCTTAACAATGAGCATGCCGTACATTCCGGACTGAACGTGCAGGACAGAAGAAACGTGACAATGATAGATGTACGTTCCGGGATGCGGTGCCTTGAAGTAATAATTTCCGATACTATCATGCTCCACTTCAAATGACAGCATTGGTACGCCATCGTTTTGTTGATTTACATCTAAGCCGTGCAAATGAATCGTATGCGGTGCTCCTTGCGAAAGGTTCCACATGCTCAAATTCACGGAATCACCCTCCTCAAAAATTAAAGTTGGTGATGGCAAATCGATGGGAGCCGAAATGAGTTGCGTATAACCCATCAAGTGAATCAAGTTCCCGTCGTGCAATTCGAATTGTTCCTGAAAATCAATTTTAGAAATGAGTTGTAGAGACGTGTCGATTTGCCCGTAAGACGGGCTGCACAGCGTGAGTATGAGAGCGAGGGTTACATTTCGAGTTCCCTCAAACCAATGCGGCATCTTGACAATCTCGATGACATTTACCATGGACAATTTGATCGCTTTAGCCATATTTCTTGTGCTTATTTTTCTCATGGCGCAATCAATAATGTGGTGAACATTCCTTGTCCGTATTCTCCACCTCCGGTAGTACCAATCAAGTTGTGATCGTGCACGGGGTATTCTCCTGGTTGATCTGGAACCAATTCCAAAACCATCGTTTCTGAAGGGAAAATTGGCATGGAATCTTTTGACCAACCTACATGCGAAGGATTTTTTGAAGAATACACAATCGTTGCGTGGTATCCGTGCAAATGCATAGAATGAATGCTCTGACCTGTATTAGCCATATAAATGTATATCGTGTCTCCGACATTTCCAACTACTCTAGCATCAGCATCATTGTTAATGTTCGGTGCACTCTTTCCGTTAATGGTAAAGTGGACCGGGTAGTACGTTGACCAGTCTGGAGATGACCCACCAAAAACTGTCGCATTATTACCCACCTGATGTTCCTTGATATTCCAATAGAACCCGGCGTTGGTAGTATTCTTTACCACCAACATCCCTGACAATCCTACGGATGCGTTGTCCGGAAAATTCATTGGATCATGAAAAATGAATACACCTTGGGAATTACAATCGTACAAAACCTGCACAGAATCGCCTACGGGAATTGAAACGGTATTCGTCTCTCCCTGAATTCGAAATTCGTGAACTTCTGAATCAAAGTTAACCACCCATAAATCCAATTGATCGCCCAAATCCGCAACAATTCTAGCATTGGTTGCCGTGTATGCATTGCTTTCGTTGAAAGTAGCGTACGGCAAAGACGTTCCATTATCAAAATGAATACTGTCTCGGAGAATATAGAGCGATGTATTTATGGTGGCTGCTTCTGCAGAAAGTCCATTCAGCAGGAAAAAAGCCAGAGCCCATCGAATCATAACTTCACAAAGCGTTTATCTACTGTTCCTACTTCACCCACTAGGCGTGCTGTGTAAACTCCTTTTGGAAGGTCTGCCACGTTGATCGTTTGTTGTGCATTTGTCAACTCAACGGCGCGTACAATTCTTCCTGTAGCATCCATGATTTGCGCTTGATTCAATTCGTAATCTGAATCGATTGTAAACTGATCTTGCACTGGGTTTGGTGCGATTGAAATTTCGCTTGCCATTAATTCTGGAGTGTTCAAAGTAGTATTCAACATCCATGTTGCCGTATCACCATCGTTCGGGAAGTTTACGTCATAGACATACACTTGAAGCGTTGCAACTTCGTTACCGTTAAATGGGTTTACTGTTAAGCGAACCATTCCTTGTGTTGCACCATAAATTGGAAGCATAGTAGCTTGTGTTCCAACTGGAGAAATACTACCTAAGCATTGTCCGTAAATACACACCATACCGTCCCAAGATTGAGGAACGTCATTGTAAATTACTTCTATGGCAAGTGTCACCGAGTCATTTCCAACTGCGTTCAAATATAATGGATACTGAATTGTTTGGTTTTGTGCTAGATTGGTCTCAACCGTATTTGTGGTTTCCCATGTAAATGTTTGTGCGATTGCTGCACTACCAATAAGCGTGCATGCTGCTAGTAAAAGTGTTTTCATAATTCTTCGTTTTATTTTGTTTTTGGTCTTTCGTATTTACAACAAGCGTGTAAGCTTTCATAAGCTTTTTCTGAGGCACGTACATCGTCCGTGTCATGTCCTATTGCTGCTGCATTTTGTTTGATTTGTGCGAGAGTGATTACAGAAGGATCGAACTTCACTGTGAGTTCTAAAGTTTCCAGTTCCCAATCGGCCCAGAGTACTCCTTCCAATTCATTGATTGCTTTTTCGATGCGCGTTTCACACATTCCGCATTCTCCGTATACCTTGAATGACGCGCGTTCTTTTTTGCCGCCTCCTGTAGTGAAACTTAGAGATATTATGGCCGCTAGGACCACTATAGATTTGATTAACATTTTTCTTTCAATTTGTACAATTCGAATTCAGTTGCTTGCATTCCCAAATAGGGTTTACAAGGCATCAAATGCGAAATACCTGAAAGAAAATTTGATAATTATGCCTTAAAATGACATCGGGCGGCCCCCTGAATGGAGGGTTTGAAATGGCAAAGTTATTCCAGCTAGATGCGAGGTATTCACCGTTGAATGCAAGGACTTTCTCAAGATCTACTTTTTGCAAATCTATGCTTGAAGTTTGCTGTTCGCTGTCGGTTTTGAAGACAACTTGATCGTTGTAACAGCATTTACCTTTCTTGAATACTGGTTTTCCTTCTAATGCCTTCTCCTGTGCTATTTTTCTAACTTGACAGCAGGGAGGAAGTTTCTTTTCCTCTGCCTGAGTAGACTTCTTTTTGTGCATATTGCACGGTTTCGCCACGTCATAAACAGAGAATGTTTGTACCTCACCTTCACAATAATGTAGGTCCGCACCAAAGCAGGTTGAAGCCACTAGGATTGTGGTCACCCAAAAGAATACTAATGCTTTGGAGATAACTCGCATAGAACTAAGATACGGAATGGATGGAACGAATGCAATTTTATTGTGAGGGAGGCGTGGGATGCTAAGAGCGCTACTTCTTAATTAGAAAACTGTTATGAATGATAACGGTTCCGGGGGAGTTAGAATTTTCGGTTAAACTATAGTCTCAGCTGCCCTTAAAAGCTCGTTCACCCCTCTTTGATCACTTTCGTGTGATAAATTGTCTCTTCTCCTTGTGTAAATTGGAAAAAGTATATCGAGCTTGAGAATTGTTCAAGACTCATTTCACCCGTGAAAAAGTCACGAAACGTTTGAGCGTGTACGCATATTCCTTGCGAATTGTACACGCGCAGTTCTACTTCTCCCTGAGACCAGTCAACCTGAGAAAGATCTACGTTTATTTGCTGATTTGCGGGGTTCGGGTAAATTGAAAGATTGAACTCGGAATTTCCAGTTCTGCTAAGCGATCTGAGGGGAGAATATTCAAAGCTGCCATCCAAATCGACCATTTTTAATCTATAGTAGGAAACCCCTTCTGAAGAAAATTTTGGTGTTACATCCGTATATGTATAGTTGAGTATAACTTGACTATTTCCGGCGGCATTAACGCGGCCCAAAACCTCCCAATTTATGCCATCCGTAGTCTCTTCAATATTGACGTAATCGCTATTAACCTCTGAAGCAGTGACCCATTTTAAGTTCGCTGCACCTTCCTCGGTTTCCCGAACTTCAAACGCAATGAGTTCCGTGGGCAAGTTAGTATTGCCGGGAGTAAGTGGAACAGGAGACTGATAAAGTCCACCGGAGGCGAAGGCCATATAAAATTGGAAACTGAAGTCGCAACTGGTCAATCCCGTAATTGTTTACGTATATGGACTTGGACCACTCATGGTAACAAACACTCCTCCTCCCAAATGAAGTTGAGGCGCTAAGCCGGTAGGCTCTGCGGTAGTGTATTCAACGGTTACAACGGCCGCAGTGGCAGGTGAGCCACAGACAATCGAATAGTCAAATGTAAATTGATTGGAACTCCCATGAGTTATACTTCCGTTAGCAGCTTGAGCTTGGACTTGTTGGCTGCCGCAGAGTATTAAAAACGCTGAAAATAGGAGCGCTTGGCATCCTTTAATAGGTTTACTATTCTAATCATGGTTTCCATTATTTTATGAATTAAACTCTCGATAGCATTAAACGATGAGGCGCTAACTTGCTGATTCACTGGTTAATTTTTCGGAAGATAGGGAATATAAGCTAATTGTACTAATCACAATAAGACTAATTTATTTAATGCTCAGTATTAACAGAAGGGAAGCAACCGTTAATTAGTACAAAATGGATGAATAGGGCAATCCGTTGGACAATTTTATCATTATCTATTTGGGAAGGTGGGTTACATGTGTACTTCATGGTTTGGTTCACTTCGAGAACCTCAGCGTACCAACTCTGATTCGGCTCTAGCGGTTGTAGGTTAGACTTGAAAAGCACCGACTGGAGGGAGGTAATCCTGCCGGTGATACGGAAGTTTCCAAATAGACTTTTCTGGAACTCTTGAGAACATTGGTTTACTCTCGGATTGCCACATTTTTGTTTGTTCGGATGGGGCGGAATTTGGGAGAATTTCGCTCAAAAACCACTCTCCTCTTGCCTATTCGAGAATGTGGGTTAAATTTGCACTTCATGGTTTGGCTCACTTCGAGAACCTCAGCGTACCAAACCTGATTCGGCTCCGTAGCTCAGCTGTATAGAGCACTGGATTTCGGCTCCAGCGGTCGCAGGTTAGAATCCTGCCGGGGTCACTTATTAAGAACCCAATCAATTGTATTTCAAATGGTTGGGTTTTTTCTTTCCCCACTATTTCCCCACAATTACTGTTTGACGAGGTTTTCACATTCACAAATGAAAATCTATGAAAGACCCGAAAGAATGCGAAAAATTACTGGAGTTGTCGGATGCTATGATCCAAGTGCAGGGAATAATTCTCGTTGAACACGGTTTGCGTTTACTTCAATGGAACAACGCAAAAGAATTACAAAATCATTTTGAGGTACTGGAAAATACCTTGGACGAGATTATCAAAGAATGTACCCAAGAACCAACAACCGATTCTTTGTACCGGGAATTGGGCGGCGAACGGTAGAACTACCCCATTCCTTCAATGAACGTTTCTACGAAGTCCATTATTTTGGCTTTAATACGTGCTGATGCCGTTGCGCGTTCTTTCAGCTTCGGACGTTCGTTCATCAATTCGATCAACTCATCGGGGCGTGGTTCTTTCTTTGTGAATAGGAACGTTTGTACAACGTCGACTAGTTTTTGAAAGTCTAGGTTTTCCCTTTCGCTTACATCTTTGAATGCTTTCTTCTTCTCAGCAGTCCAGAAGGCATCGAAGGCATCTTCAACGCTATCATCTTTTCGAACCATTGGCAAGTTTTCTTCAATGAATCGTTCAATGAGTTCTTTCTTGCTACGTAGTTCCGTATTCGATTCCATAATCTCCGAAATCGTTTTGCGCTGCTTCTCACGGTCTTTTGGTTTCGCACCGTATAAATCCGTCAGTAATTTGATAATGTATTGTACATTGATTTCATCACGGCGAATGAGTTCGATTTCGAAATCAATATCGTTGAGAATCGAAACCTTTTCTTTTTGGGTGTCGCCTTTGATCTCTTGGTACAAATCCAAATACTTGCTTTTATACTTCGCAAAGGTTTGTTCGTCCATATCCAAATCCTCGGCATCCAATTGCGTGAAAGTGTCCAATACGTTTTTGGTACGCATCAACTCACGGAAAGCCTTCACAAATAGCATTTGTTCGCGCTCGCTCTCTAATTCGTTTACATCGTCAAATGTTGGGGCAATCTTCTGCAATTCGGAAACGGCAGCGTTGAACTTGTCCACGTAATTTTCATAAGGCTCAATGATGATTTCTTCAATGGCCTCTTTGTTCGAAAATAGCGTGATCGCCTCGTCTGTGGCTTTTTTGAGATTACGGAAACAAACAACATTCCCCTGAGATTTCACCTCATCCAAAATGCGGTTGGTACGCGAAAATGCTTGGATCAATCCGTGGTACTTCAAATTCTTGTCCACGTAGATCGTGTTGAGGTGCTTGCTATCAAACCCTGTCAGGAACATATTCACAACCAGTAATATATCCACGTGCTTGTTCTTTACTCGCTTTCCGATGTCCTGATAGTAGCCATAGAAGTCACCAACGGAGTAATTCGTATTGAACATATCGTTGTAGTCTTCCATGTACTCGTCCAATATTTCCTGACGGTGTTTTGTCGCATATTCCGATTGAGGCTCAGCCGCCATACCAAGGTTTGCTTCTTCTGCATATTCATCATCGAAATCATCGGGAATGAATCCGTTGGCGTCTGCGTCTTCATGGTTCGATTGATAGGAAAAGATAGTAGCCACTTTTAGTTCGTGTTCTCCCGCTTCTTTTCTTGCCTTTAGCAGTTCGTAGTACTTTACCAAGGTGTCAACATTCGGTACACAAAAGATCGCTGTAAACTTCTTTGCATGCGTTTTGCGGTCATGGTTGTGGATAATATACTCCGTAATCTTTTCCAAACGCTCAGGGGCTTCCATTACCTCAGCTTTGTCAATTTCGTCCACCTTAATATCAACAACACCTTCTTTCTGTTTGAACGTACTGATGTATTCAATGGAGAACTTCAAAACGTTCTTATCGCGGATTGCATCCGTTATCACATATTTGTGCAAACACTCTTCAAACAAATCTTTAGTGGTACGCTTTCCTAATGCGTTTTTGACTGAGTTATCCGCAAAAATCGGTGTTCCTGTAAACCCAAAAAGTTGCGACGATGTGAAGAATGATTTGATTCGGTTGTGAGTATCTCCAAACTGGCTACGGTGGCACTCGTCAAAGATGAACACGATACGTTTGTCCTTCGATCCTTCCATACGGTATAAATACCGATCTTTCATTATGGCAGTGTTCAACTTCTGAATGGTGGTAACAATAAGCGGTGTATCATCGCTGAATTGCTTCACAAGCGTGTTCGTGTTATTGGTGGCATCAATACTGCCTTCGCTGAAACTGTTGAATTCGCGAATAGTTTGATAGTCCAAATCTTTACGATCCACGACAAACACCACTTTATGCACTTTCTCTAAGCTAGTTAGTAGTTGCGCCGCTTTAAAGGATGTAAGCGTTTTTCCCGATCCTGTGGTGTGCCAAATGTATCCGTTCTTATTGGTGTTCTTAACCCGCTCCACAATAGCTTCGGTGGCGTAATATTGATACGGGCGCAACACCATGAGTGTATTGGTGGTATTGAGTACAACGTACTTCGTGATCATTTTGGAGAGGTGGCACGGCTCCAAAAATGCATTGGCGAATTCTGGCAGGTTGGTAATGAGTTTGTTTTCCTTATCTGCCCAATAGAAGGTTTGCTTGAAGGAACGCGCCTTCACGGGGTTGTTTACGTAGTACTTTGTATTTACACCGTTACTTATAACAAAAAGCTGTATGTAGTTGAACAGCCCCCAACCCGACGAATAGGAAAAACGCTCGTAACGATTCGTTTGTTCGAAGGCTTCTTTAAGTTCCAATCCGATACGTTTCAATTCGATTTGTACCAAGGGCAAACCGTTCACCAAAATAGTTACATCGTAGCGGGTTTCGTATTTGCCCGTCATGGTGATTTGGTTGGTAACTTGGTACTGATTTTTGCACCAATGCACTTGGTCTATCAGTTCAATATACCCCGTTGAGCCGTCGTCCTTTTTGTATTCTACTTTGTCCCGAAGTATTTGCGCTTTTTGGTAGATGTTCCCTTTGGACAGTGCGTTCAACACTTGTTCAAATTCCGATTGTGAAAGCGTTTTTTTGTTGTGTTTTTCTAATTGGTTTTTGAGATTGGAAACGAGGTCATCTTCATCATTGATTTTAATACGCGAATAACCGAGTTCCGCCAATTGTTTCACCAAGTTTTCTTCCAGTATGCTTTCAGGTTGTGTGGTCATGTGAATAGTGTGTTGCGGTTAAACGAATAATTGCTGCAATAGACCTTTTTTCCATTCTTGCGAATGGTCAATTTCAAATCTAAGTTTGTCAATCTTCCTGTCAATTACTTCTAGGAAGTCAACAATCTTATCTTGTTCAATAAGTGAAGGAAATAATACAGGATCAATAAGAACTTTTGAATTATTAATCTTCATGTCATTTTTTGATCCTTTCTGAACGAGTGGACGCAAGTATCTGTTCGTATTATCGTCAAGTTGAAAGTAATAATCTAAAAAACGACCGTTCAAATCCTTTCTACACTTGTACACCGCGTACAAGGTTGAAACTATACCTGATTTCCCTTTATTAACCTTGATAATGCCGTATGGATTGGACTTTAAAGGGCTTTTGGTATAAACAATATCACCCGTTTCAACTACTCCATAATTCTCAACAGATTCCCCAGCAAATGATCTTCCTTGGAATTCAATTTGATTAACAATTCCGAATTCTCCAGAGACACTCAAAACATCAGTTTTATCGTATTTCAGCTCACGATTTTTTAGATTTGAAACTTCTAAATAATATGACAGCTTTCGAATTTCCCACTCAGGAAAATCACTTCCATCATCCTGTTTGAATCGCAATTCCTGAGAGAATATTTTCTGCATCACCCCTTTTTTGTAGTTCTCCAAAAGGCTTTTTTCTTCACTGAGGTTGGCAATTTTGGCATCTACTGCGGTGAGGAAATTGGCTATTTTGATTTGTTCGGGAAGGGTTGGAAGGTATAGGTTGACTTTTCCAAGTCTACCAGTAGCTAATCCGAGTACTTTAGTCCCTTGGGCAATAGTCATTACTTGTTTTCTAACTGTCCATGATTGCATTAAATATCCCGAGAATCCCAAAGCAACTTTGTTCTCAGTTGGTCTAGCTAAAAAGGTGTGTAATCCTGCCAGTGTTTTCTTATTTCCAAGGTTTACTATTTCAATTGTCTTTCCAATGTCATTATAATCCTCGGATGCGTCGGCAATAACAAGATCACCGATTTGGCAATAGTTATCTTCTTTGATCCTAACTAAATCAACATCCTCGTTAATTCTTGGCACTTGTTCGTTCTCCAAATCAAACATAGTCGCAAATTTGGTGTGAACATCACCATAGTGAATGTTGTAAACTTCTCCGTTCTTAATTCAGTGCATCTCGTGAGAAAGAGTTCGTCGAATGAAATGAAAAGATTTCATTGTATTTTAGTTCTCCCCATTCACTCTCGAAACCTGAAAACCTCAACTTCGGAACTTTCTGTACTTCCCCCATCTTAAAACGGATTTGAAATGTTCAATTCCTTGCAAAACTCCGCAATGGTCGCATCAATGCTTTCGTTCTTTTCCGCAACTTCTTGCAATTGCTTCGCCACGGCATCTAAATGAATGGGTTCTTCTTCTTCGAAGGTGTCCACATAGCGCGGAATATTCAGGTTGTATTCGTTTTCAATGACCTCATCCAAGGCGGCCACATAACTAAACTTGTCCACCGTTTCCCGGTTTCGGTACGTATCAATAATTCGCTTAATGTTGGCGGGTGTCAGCTTGTTTTTGTTCCCTTCCTTTTCGCATTCGTTGGACGCATCAATGAAAAGAATATCTTCGCTATGCACACGGCATTTACTCAACACCAAAATACACGTGGGAATGCTTGTTCCGTAGAAGATGTTTGGTGGTAAACCAATCACGGCATCCAAATAGTTTTGTTTCTCAATGATGTATTTGCGGATCGTGGCTTCTGCTGAACCTCTAAACAATACGCCATGGGGTAACACGCACGCCATTGTTCCGTTTTCTGCCAATTGGTGAATCATGTGTTGCACAAAGGCAAAATCTGCTTTGGTTTTGGGTGCTAGTTTCCCGTACTGGCTAAAACGGTCGTCGTTGTTGTATAGTGGGTTGTCGTCTCCTTTCCACTTTGCCGAAAATGGTGGGTTGGCTACGATGGCTTCAAAGCGTTCTTCCGAGTGCTGAGGTTCTGCAAGTGTATCTTCTTGGCGTATATCGAAACGGCTGTAATGTACGTCATGCAGTATCATATTCATTCGTGCAAGGTTGTACGTAGTACGGTTCAATTCCTGCCCGTAGAAGTCGCCGATTTCGTCCACTTCTTTGGCTACGCGTAACAACAATGAACCCGAACCGCATGTTGGATCATACACGGATTTCAACCGCTTCTTTCCCGTGGTAACGATCTTTGCCAATATTTTCGATACCTCTTGTGGGGTGTAGAATTCACCCGCTTTTTTCCCCGCTCCGCTCGCAAATTGTCCAATTAGGTATTCGTAGGCATCGCCCAACACATCGCTTTCTAGGTTCTCCAGTTCAAAGTCTATTTTATCCAAGTGGGATAGCACCTTTGCAATGAGGGTATTTCTTGCTTCAACGGTTCGTCCTAGTTTGGTACTGCCTAAGTCCAAATCTTCGAACAGCTTGTTGAAGTCGTCCTCACTTTCCGTTCCCATGGTACTTTGTTCTATGCCATTCAATACGCTTTCCAAGTGCTCCAAAATGAAATTGTC
>JADFAL010000030.1:0-19490 GCA_015665275.1 Flavobacteriales bacterium
ATGTTGAAAATCGAATTCGTAAATCAAGAGATACCTGAGCAACCATGTCCATCAATTGGGAGAAGTTGGTCGTAGGTTTTGATTCGTCTTTTATTTCTCCCTTAGAAGTCATGTTCCATCGGTAAGAATCCACATTTTGGCCAAGTAAGGTAACCTCGCGATATCCTTGGTCGAACAATTCTTGACACTCTTGAACAATTGTGTGAGGATCTCTCGAACGCTCTCTGCCTCGAGTAAATGGAACCACACAAAAAGAGCACATGTTATCACATCCTCTGGTAATGGAAACAAAGCTCGAAACGCCGTTTTTGTCCAATCGGATTGGTGCGATATCCGCATAAGTTTCATCGCGGGATAACAGAACATTTACGGCTTTCTGACCGCTTTCTACCTCGCCAATGAGTCCAGGTAAATCACGATAGGCATCAGGCCCTGCAACCAAATCCACCAACTTTTCTTCTTCCAAAAGTTGTGTCTTTAATCGCTCGGCCATACATCCGAGAATTCCAACAACCAATTCAGGTTCACGCTCTTTGCGTTTTTTGAAATTCGTCAGTCTGTGGCGTACACGTTCTTCCGCATTCTCTCGAATCGAACAGGTGTTAATTAAAACGACATCCGCTTCATCCACATTCCCTGTAGTTGAATACCCTTCTTTGGTTAGTATCGAAGCTACTACTTCGCTATCTGCAAAATTCATTGCACAACCGTAGCTTTCCACGTACAGTTTCTTTCCTTCCACCGCATGGTTCCCACCAATAACAGTCGCCTCACCTTGACGCGTCTCATCTATATCTTTCGAAATATCTACTTCTTCTCTCATGTCCTAAAATCGATCCACAAAACTAGCCAAAATTGGAAGGGTGTCAAAATGGCAGTATTTAATTTTTGTAAAAAAAAATGTGGCCTCAACCTTTAACCTATGGTTAAAGAATCATATATAAGGTATGCGTTTCTATTTTCTCTTATCGATGCATTTGTTATTTGGAAAGATTTCCTCTTAATTTTGTGCGACCGAAGAAACGCGGCAGAACTGTTAATTTAATTTTCAAACTGGTCATCACATGGCGAAGAATTTAGTGATAGTGGAGTCCCCGGCGAAAGCCAAAACAATTGAGGGGTACTTGGGAAAAGATTTCGTAGTTAAGTCAAGTTTTGGGCACGTAAGAGATCTTGCCAAGAAAGGAGAAGCAATCGATGTAGAAAATGGATTCGCACCGAAATATGAAGTGTCTCCCGACAAAAAGCAAGTTGTGGCCGAACTGAAGAAATTGGCTAAGGAAGCTGATGTAATCTGGCTCGCAACGGATGAGGACCGCGAAGGAGAGGCTATTTCATGGCACCTTTATGAGACTTTGAATCTTTCCAAAAAGACAACACACCGAATTACATTCAACGAAATTACGAAGCCGGCAATTACGCGGGCAATCGAGTCTCCAAGAGAAATTAATAAGGAATTAGTTGATGCACAGCAAGCACGACGAATTTTGGATCGCTTGGTTGGATTTGAATTGTCACCTGTGCTTTGGAGAAAGGTGCGCCCGAGTCTATCCGCAGGACGTGTGCAGTCAGTTGCTGTGCGCTTAATTGTGGAGAAAGAAAGAGAAATTCAAAAATTCGAGTCTGAATCTTTCTACAAGGTGGTCGCAGAGTTCAAAACAGAGAATGGAAAGATCAAAGCGAACGTTTCACGTCAACTTAAAACGGAAGAAGAAGCCGCAAAGCTTTTGGAAGAATGTAAATCAGGAGAATTTGCAATCGCAGATGTTACACGAAAGCCAGTAACGAAACGACCAGTTGCTCCATTTACTACCTCGACTTTGCAACAAGAGGCGAGTTTAAAACTAGGGTTTACCGTTTCACGGACTATGTCTGTCGCACAGCGTTTGTACGAATCAGGACGTATCACATATATGCGTACCGATTCCGTAAACTTGTCCGATACGGCAGTGAACGGAGCGAAAGCAGAAATTATTAAAGCTTACGGAGCAGAGTTCTCCAGTCCACAACAATATACCAACAAAAGTTCTGGAGCTCAAGAAGCTCACGAGGCCATTCGACCAACGGATTTCAGTATTCACAGTGTAGACGCTGAGAGTGATCAGGCACGTTTGTATGAATTGATTTGGAAACGGGCAATTTCTTCTCAGATGTCGAATGCTGAGTTGGAACGCACAACCATTAAGATTGAAGCGAACGGAGTTTCAGAAACATTTCAAGCGAAAGGAGAGATTATCAAATTTGAAGGTTTCTTGAAAGTATACCTGGAAAGTGACATCGAAGATTCAGAGGAAGACGAAGATTCTGGATTGTTGCCAGATGTGACCGAAGGAGAAATTGTTCAGCAGGAATATGCTTCCGCAACACAACGCTTTTCTCGTCCACCTGCACGCTACGTAGAAGCTTCACTAGTAAAGAAATTAGAAGGTTTGGGAATTGGACGTCCATCAACTTATGCACCGACAATTTCAACCATTCAGAAGAGAGGATACGTTGAAAAACCAGATCGCCCAGGAACAGAACGGTCTTACAAAAGAATGACGCTCACCAATGGAGAAGTTAACACGGAAATGTTGTCTGAAACCACTGGGAAAGAAAAAAATAAATTAGCGCCAACGGATATTGGAATCGTAGTAACGGATTTCTTGTCAGAGCACTTCGGACGAATCATGGATTACAACTTTACGGCGAAAGTAGAGGAGGAGTTTGATGAGATTGCCAAGGGGTTAACCCAATGGACGAAGATGCTGGAAGAGTTCTATACGCCATTCCACAGTTCGGTAGAAGATACGCTAGAGAATTCTGAACGTGCCACAGGGGAACGCGAAATTGGGATGCACCCGAAAAGCGGACGAAGAATCATTGCACGAATTGGACGATTTGGACCAATGGTGCAAGTTGGAGATGAGCAAGTAGACGGAGAGAAACCAGAATTTGCCTCGCTTCGCGCTAATCAATCCATCAATTCAATCACCTTGGAAGAAGCGTTGGATTTATTCAAGCTGCCAAGAACCTTAGGGGAGATGGAAGATCAACCCGTAAAAGCAAACGTAGGACGATTTGGACCATATGTACAACTCGGGAAACTTTTTGCGTCCATTCCAAAGGAAGAGGATCCAATGACTATCGATTTTGATCGAGCAGTTGAATTGATCAAAGAGAAACGTGAGGCAGATGCTAAAAAAATGATCAAAACATTCCCGGAAAACGATGAAGTTCAATTGTTGAACGGACGTTGGGGACCATATTTGAAAATCGGACGTAAGAACTTCAAACTTCCAAAAGATGTGGAGCCAGAAAAATTGACTTTGGAGCAGTGTATCGAAATTTCCGAGAATCAACCAGCGCCGCGCAAAGGTCGGGCTAAAAAGAAGAAGTAGGTAGTTTTCAACGAATCATACTGAATATATTAAAGCGCCACTTGAGTAATCTAGTGGCGCTTTCTGTTAGCTTTGATTCAAATTCATTCGAAGCATGAAAGATATTTCCATTTATTTCCAGCCTTTACCCTCGCTCAATGGAAAAGGCGAAATCACAGAGAACCTTTTGGTTCATGATGAAAACGGTTTTCCGGAAATTGAAGAGAATGGAATCGCTATTATTTATGTCCCTGAATACCGGCGTTCGGCTAATAATATAAGCGAAACCAATACACGATTCAGAGAAGAATTGGCAGAATTTCACCTAGGAGATAATTGGAAATTCAAGCTATATGACCTCGGAATGATCCAGCCAGGGAATTCCGTGGAGGACACCTATTTTGCATTGGCGCAGGTAATAAGCGAATTGGTCAAAAAAGAAGTGATTCCTTTTATTATTGGTGGGAGTCAGGATTTGCTAATGGCCTGCTACAAAGGATTCGAAGGGTTAGAGCGCATGATGAATATTTGTGCAATTGATAATGCATTGGATGTGGGTGAGCCAAACGAAGAAATTTCTTCAAATGCATTTGTAAGTCATCTATTAATGCAACGACCTTGTTATCTATTTAATTATGCTACCATTGGAGTGCAGCGCCTATTGGTGCGTCAGAAGGAGATGGACTTGTTTGATAAATTGTTTTTCGATGTTTGCCGCCTCGGGTCGTTTAGCGATAATCCGCGAATAGCAGAACCACATCTTCGTAATTCTGACTTATTGTCTATTGATTTCAAAAGTGTTCGAAGTAGTGATAGCGATCCTTCGGCTTATGATAATGTGAATGGATTCAGAGCCGATCAGCTTTGTCAGATTATGAAGTATGCGGGGCTGAGTGATAAAATGTCCTGCGTTTTTCTTTCAGAGGTGAATCCCAAACAATCTCAGGCAGCATCTAATTTGTTAGCACAGTTAATTTGGTATTTCGCCGATGGGGTTGCAAACAGAGTCGGCGATTTCCCAATCGGTTCAAAGGTGACGTACAAAAAATTTCATGTTACCCTCGAAGACTTCGACGAAGATCTAGTGTTCTACAAGAGTGACAAGTCTGAGAGATGGTGGTTGGAAGTTAAATATCCGGCCGGACAGGAATCCAAGTATAATCGACATCATTTGGTGCCTTGCGATCAAGATGATTACAACGCCGCGTTGAAAAATGAAATCCCCGATTTGTGGTGGAAAACGTTGCAAAAGCTGAGTTAGTAGAGGTGAATTGTTAAAATTAACGCCTTCGTCTCCACTCATTGTGCGGAATTTGCCGTAATGGAAAAATAAATTCTAGGATTTTAAATAAATTGCTTATTTTAGGCGCTTGAATGGAGATGAACCGTGTTTACACGGTGTACCAAAGCTATAACACATTGTTTATGAAAAAACAACTACTTCTAATTGCACTATTCGCAGGAACGGTAGGAAGTTCCTTTGCTCAGCAAGACAAAGTATTGACGCATTTCATGTTTGATCGCACGACTGTTAACCCTGCAGCAACGGCACTTACAAGGAATTCGATTTGTGGAACATTTATTTACCGCAATCAGTGGGATAAAATCAACGGAGCTCCTAACTCAGGTACTTTTAACGTTGAGGCAGATTTAAATCGTCAAGTTCCGCATTTATTTGCCGGCATCTCCTTTTTTCAAGATATGATCGGTTTTAACCGTCAGAACTTTGCGACCTTAAATTTTGGATACTCGCTCGAGGCATTCCTTCCATTCGATCTTCGTATCGGAGCAGGTTTAGGAATTATGAATCATAGTGTTACACCAGAATGGTTGCCACCTCAAACATTGATTGATGAAAACTTGACAGCTAATTTCTCCAAGACGGCATTTGATGCAAACTTTGGATTGTATGCGCGCCATACAATGGCTTCAAATGGTCACAAATGGAATGCTGGGATCTCGATGACACATTTGCCGGCTCCAAACTTGGAGAGCACACAGCAAACTTTGGCAGGCACACCACTTGGGTTCCAGTCAGCACGTCACATGTACATCATGGGGGGCTATACCGTTACTGGTGTGAACGCTGGGAATGGTGAGTTGGATATTCAGTTGATGTCTCAGTCAGATTTGATTGAGTGGTCAACACAAGTAAGTGTTCGGTACATTCACAATAGTATATTATACGGAGGATTGAATTTCCGTAGTGAAGATATGGTCGGGTTGATGGCTGGAGTAAAACCGTTTGCTTTGGCAAGTGGAAGTGCTGGTTCGGATCTTGATCGATTATTGGTTGGTTATTCTTATGACTTTACTATCAACCAATTGTCAAATATTTCGCAAGGATCTCATGAGGTTTTTGTTAGATATTGTTATCCGTTACCAGGTATTCCAATGACAATTTCGAAACACCCACGCTGGCTGTAGAATTAATTTTTTTTAGAATATTTGTAACCAATACAATGAATGTTCCGTTATATCGACAAATATTGATCCTGTAATTTGTTAATTTAAGATATCCGGAAGATTTAAAAAGAGGTAGAATGAAGAAGCTTTTGTTATTTGCTGTAGTTGCCATTGTGCTTGCGTCATGTAGTACGCGAACAGGGCATCTCACAGGTGTTGAAGGAAGACCGGTGTATCAGCCCCAGATTCCATTAGGTATGGTATATATACATTCTGGTGGTTTCACCATGGGGGAGAACGATGGAGACATGCCGTTTTTGCATCAAACCAGAGCAAAGACTGTGTCCGTCCAGGCCTTCTATATGGACCAAACGGAAATTTCCAACAACGAGTATCGCCAATTCGTGTATTGGGTTCGTGACTCAATCGCTCGCGATCTGATCTATTTCGGATTAGAAGAAGCTGAAGAAGCGAGTCGATACATCAACTATCAAGACTATTACTATAGCCCTGATGATTTGGAATATGTTGAGTTCGAAGCAGACGATCGTGATGTAAACCGCGAATTGTTTAGCTTGAATTGGGATCGTAGATTCTACTACAATGATCCGGAATTGGTTCCACTATTGGCAGACATGTACTTCCCAGAGCCGGAGAGATACTATGGGCGTAAAGAAATTGATACACGTAAGTTGATTTTCGAATACTACTGGATTGATTACGTAGAAGCTGCAAAACGTGGTCGTATTGAAATCGTTCGTAACGGTTACAATAACCAAGGGATCAAGCAAGTTCAAAAGCACCGTACGTTAAGTTCTCCAGATCATCCATTTACAGGTGAACCTGGTGGTCAGGATCTAGACTTGTCACAAGGTGGTGATGGAATTAACAAGAAAGGTCAATCAAACGCTATTCGTGGACACGAGAACCGTCAGCGTTTCATTATTGATGAGAAGATTGCGGTATACCCAGATACATTATGTTGGGTACGTGACTTTACCTACTCATTCCACGATCCAATGACAAATATGTACTTCTGGCACCCAGCTTACGACAACTACCCGGTTGTAGGTATTACGTGGCAGCAAGCAAAAGCATTCTCGGTATGGAGAACACAGTTGTTGAACAATTGGTTGATCTCTATGGGAGATTTGTTCGTGAACGATTTCCGTTTGCCAACTGAGGCAGAGTGGGAGAGAGCTTCACGTGGAGATTTAGAATTATCACAGTACCCTTGGGGTGGACCATATATCCGTAACGAATCCGGATGTTTCCTTGGAAACTTTAAGCCAATGCGCGGACGTTACTTCGAGGATGGAGGTTTCCACACAGTGAAGGTATATTCATACAACCCGAACGGATGGGGATTATACTGTATGGCAGGTAACGTAGCCGAGTGGTGTGAAACTGCATACGATGAGTCTATGTATGAATTCTCTCATGACTTGAATACAGATTACCGTTATAACGCAATGGATTGGGATCCACCTTCAATGAAACGTAAAGTAATTCGAGGAGGATCTTGGAAAGATATAGGCTATTACCTGAGAAACGGAACCAGAACGTTTGAATATCAGGATACAGCCAAGTCATACGTTGGTTATCGTAACGTAATGACACACCTTGGTCGCGGTGGACGTGACTTCACAAAAGAAGGTGGTGAAGAAATTCGAAGCGATATTCAACTTCGCTAAGAATATAAACAACAAACTAAACTAGTAGTTAAAATTTAAAACCCTAAAAAACAAGGAAAACTATGAAACCAGGAAGTAAAGGATGGAAGAAGTTTATGGCGAAGCTGTACGGATTTGGTGCGGCAGTTGTAATCGTCGGAGCATTGTTTAAAATTCAGCACTGGCCAGGTGCAGGTCCAATGCTTATTGCAGGTTTGGGAACTGAGGCGTTAATTTTCGTCTTCTCAGCCTTCGAACCGATTCACGAAGATCCAAACTGGGAATTGGTATACCCAGAATTGGCATTAGGTCATTCAGATGAATTAGATCACGACAACTTGCCTGCTGCAGGTGCCCGCGGTGGAAAAGGTTCAGGAGTGACTGATCAATTAGACAAAATGCTGGAAGAAGCTAAAATTGACGGAGAATTGTTAGAACGTCTTGGAGACGGAATGCGTGCTCTTGGCGATAATGCTGCTCAATTGAAAGGAGTTACCTCTGCTGCGGCAGCGACTGATTCTTACGTTGACAGCTTGCAAGCTGCGTCTGATAAAGTATCTACCTTGTCTGAAGCATACGAAAAAGCATCTGTTGCTATCTCAGGTATGACTTCATCTCAAGACGAAGGACAATCATTCGGTGAGCAAATGCAGAAAGTTTCTAAAAACTTGGCTGCTTTGAACAACGTTTACGAATTGCAATTGAAAGGATCATCTGCTCACTTAGAGGCAACTGAAAAGTTCCAAGGACAAGTAACAGAAATGATGCAAAACCTTTCAGATTCAGTAGAGGATACACGTCTTTACAAAGAAAACATGTCGGCATTGTCGAAGAACTTGACAGATCTAAACGCTGTTTACGGAAACATGTTGAAAGCTATGACTGTTACGCGCAGCTAATCGCAGCATAACAGAATTAAATGAAATTTCTAACGAATTAAATTTATTAAATCATGGCAGGAGGTAAAGAAACCCCGAGACAGAAGATGATCGGTATGATGTACTTGGTACTGACCGCACTTCTGGCCCTCAACGTATCAAAATCGATCCTCGACGCTTTCGTTGCTATCGAGGAGAACACGCAGAAAGGTAACATTGCTCAAGTTCAACGTGGTAACGGTTACGTAATCACGGTGCGTTCAGAGAAAGGTGCTTTAGAAGCAATTGACCCTAAAGGAAATGCTCAGAAAATCAAAAATATTGATGCAGCATTAGATCAGATGGACAACATCAATAAAGCTACGGCTGAAATGATTGTGATGATCGATAAGATCAAGTTGGACATTTTGAAAAAGTCTGGTGAAGAGATTTCTAAGTACAAGAACAACGATGAGTTGACAATCCTTTGGGAAAAGTACGACGAATCGACTCCGGAAACAATGTGTCAGCCAATTCGAATGAATTTGATGGCTGTTGCAGCGAAAGATCAGTACGATGTTCCTATGCACGAGATTATTGGTGAAGACATCAAGAAGCCAAGTGCTGGTAAACACGGAATGAAACTTTGGAAAGGACTTGTTGATTACCGACGTGAAATTATGAACCTTGCTGGTTCATATACATGGGCAGGTAAGGAGTTCAAAGTAGATGTAAAAGACATCAATAGTTACAAAGATAACGCTGATCTAACAAAGCAGATTCAAGCGATGGTTGATGGAGAAGATGTGAATCCAGATGATAAGGAAACACTTTCACAGATTTACAACCGTTTGACGAAGCAAGAAAAGAACAAGGTACACGATCAGAAAGATGTGCACTGGATTGGAATGACATTTGACCACGCACCATTAGTAGCGGCGCTTGCATCTTTGTCTTCTTTGCAGTCAGATATTTTAACGGCACGTGCAGATGCATTGTCTTTATGGAAAGCAAAAATCTCAACTGGAGAATACTCGTTCGACAAAATTGCACCAATCGCAATTGCTCCTTCGTCTACAAGAAGCGGTGAGGAGTTTGAGGTTAAAGTAATGATGGCAGCATTCGACTCTCAAAACCAACCTAAGGTTAAGATTGATGGTGAAGATAAAGTGTACACTGGTAAAGGTGGTCAAGCTATTATTAAAAGAAGTGCTAGTGGAGCTTCAGTTGACTTGAAAGGAACAATTACGATCCTTAACAAACAGGGAGCAGAAAAAACACGTGAGTGGGAAGCTTCAGTACCTGTAATTACACCAAGTGGAGCAATCGAATTGACTGAATTGAACGTATTGTATCGCGGATACCCGAACAAGGTAGAAGCATCAGGTTCAGGATATGAGACAATTTCATTGACAGGAACAAGTGTAAGTGTTAGTAAAAGCGGAAGCGGTTATATTGTAAAACCAACAGGTGGTAAAAGTGCTACTTTGAGTGTTACAGGTAGAAACGCTAACGGAGACTCTAAAGTCTTGAAGAAAGGAACATATCGTGTAAGTAACCTTCCAGATCCAGTATTGTTCTGGGGTGGATCGAAGAGTGGAGTGAAAGGATCTCGTTCTTCGCGTGCGTTGCTTGCAAAGTATACACCTGAGATTCCATTAAAAGCTAGCTTTAAAGTTACAAAGTGGACAGCAAGTGCACCTGGATTGAAAGGAGCGCCGCCACAAGGTATGGGAGGAAGTCTCGCACCTGCGGGAGCTTTGATTTCAGCAGCACCTCCGGGAACTTCTTTAAGTATCACGGCAACGGTTGTTGGACCTGATGGAATTGCCCGTCAGATTGGAGGATCTTGGCCACTGTAACCTTTTACAATTGATTCGTTACATAATTGTAAGCTCAAGACATAAATAAATAAATATGAAACAGTTATTTGTTGTATCGCTAATCATGCTCGGTTTCGCAGCGCAAGCACAAGAGGAAATCAAGGGTGGTCCTGTGAATGTACCTTCCGAAGGTATTATTGATGGGGTCTTCATCCAAGAGCACATCCCAACAAAGCGAATGATCCCGTATGAGAGCGTTCGTGAAGCGGATGCGATTTGGAGCAGACGTGTGTGGGAATCAATTGATTTAAGAGAAAAAATCAATCACCAATTGTACTACCCATTAGATGAGATTTCCCGAACAGGTGTTTGGACAAAAAACTCATCTCGTTGGAGTCTTTGGACGATTATTAGAACCCACGTCCTGAACGCGGATTTAACTATCTTCTCTCCTTACAACCCTGTCCTTTTAGGATTCGGTGGAGTGGACGGAGATCAGTTGAAATACCCTGTAAAGGCTCAGCCAGGTTTGAATTTCTATACTGATTCAGCTTTCGCAGCAGAAGCAGTAAGATATATGGCAGAGATTGGACAGCCGGGAACAGTACCATTAATTGATGAAGATCCAAACTCTCCGAACTTTGGAGAGAACTTGATCCAAACAGATCCTGTTACTGGGCAACAAGCATTCGTTTATGATCCACCAGATACAACGTGGTATGTTTCAAAAGACATCGTACAGTATCGTTTGAAAGAAGACTGGTTCTTCGATAAAGAACGCTCTGTATTGGATGTTCGTATTATCGCGATCGCTCCTGTTAAGTATTCAACAGAGAAAGATCCAAACGGACGAGTACAGATTACTGGAATGGAAGAAATGTTCTGGTTGTACTTCCCACACTGTCGCTTTGTATTCAATAACTACTTTGTGTACAACGATAAAAACGACGCGCAGTGGATGAGTTTTGATGATTTGTTCTGGAAGCGCCGATTCAATGCGGTAGCTTACAAAGAAAGTAACACATACGATAGAGATATTGAAACATATCGAATCGGAGTGGACGCACTTTGGGAATCAGAGCGCATCAAAAACGAAATTCGAAACATCGAGCACGACGTTTGGTCGTTCTAAGAATCGAAAGAAATACGGAGACCCTGACATCGAAAGATCGTCAGGGTTTTTTTGTGCCTAACTTTTACATTTTACGCGTAACCGATCGTTGCAGAAATCATTATAAAAGTAGATGCCCTGTCTAACTTAAATTTTTTGCAGTATGAAACAAATTATGATGGTGGCGACTTCCTTATTTCTGTTCGCAACTTTAAACGTAAATTCCTTGTTAGCACAACCAGGTCCCATTCACTATCCATCTCCAGGAATCGTGGACGGCGTATTTTTACCAGCAAATATTCCAACGAAACGAATGGTTCCGTATGAATCAGTTCGGGAGGCGGATGTGGTTTGGAGTAAACGTGTATGGTCCTTCATCGATCTCAGACAGAAGATCAATCATCCGTTATATTATCCTATGGATGATATCAGTTACAGTGGTGTCTGGACGAAGAATTCAACACGTTGGAGTCTCTGGACAATTATCAGAATGCACATAATGAATGGCGACTTAACGATATTCTCTCCTTATAATCCGGCCCTGATGGGATTTGGTGGCTGGGATGGCGATCAACTCAAGTATCCGGTCAAAGCACAGTCTGGATTGAATTATTTCACGGATAGTGTGTTTAGAGAACAGGCCAATTATTATTTGGGTCAGGTAGGACCGCCAAGCACAATTCAGAAGGTCATTGAGGATATAGATGACCCAAGGTTTGGCGAACCGATGACGAAAATCAATGAATTTGGTCAGACGGTAATTTGCTATGAAGATCCGGATACAACCTGGTTTACTTCCGAGGATATTGTGCAATATCGAATCAAAGAAGATTGGTTCTTCGATAAGGAGCGCTCCGTAATGGATAGTAGAATTATTGCCATCGCTCCTGTTCGATACACGAGAGAAGTCGTGAATGGTAAAGAGCAAATAACCGGAATGGAAGAAATGTTCTGGTTGTACTTTCCCCATTGCCGATATGTATTCAACAATTATTTCGCATACAATCCTAAGAACAATGCGCAATGGATGAGTTTTGACGACCTTTTCTGGAAGCGGATATTTAATTCCACCATTTATAAGGAAAGTAACACCTACGACCGGGATATAGGTACTTATCGATTTGGATTGGACGCTTTGCACGAAGCAGAAACAATTAAAGAAGAGATTAGAACCATCGAGCACGATGTGTGGTCGTTTTAGTTTGTTGTAGTAACTTTTGCATTCCAGTAAATATTTATAGATTTTAGCAGGAGAATCTAAGAAGCTGTGAATTTGAAAGTTGGATATAATAGTAAGGGGTTGAATTTTCGGATTCACCCCTTTTTCTATGCACTCTTCCTTTTACTTGTTCTGCCCGGATTTACTTTTTGCCAGCAGTTCGTTGATTCAGCTTTTCCGTTAGGTGTAAATAGTGTGCAATCTATAGATGACGACCTGGCGAATGGTTTGAGTTTCTATGATTTTGATCAAGATGGATGGGACGATCTGACAATTCCGGCTGGAACAGATTCCATTATCACCTATCGAAATATAGGGGGCACTTTTCAAGAGATTGATTTGCTTTCTGTGGCAACTGGTAATGTGAGACAGGTTCTTTGGGTAGATTACGACAACGATTCGGATCCAGATCTTTTTTTGAGTTACTATAATATTGGCGTTCGATTGTATGAGAATGACGGAGCATTAAATTTCACAGATGTCACGCAGCAGGTGGGCATATCGGCGCAACCTTTTCGAGCTTATGGAGTGGCCTTCGCGGACCCCGATGGGGATTTTGATCTTGATATTTATATCTGTGCGTATACCCTAGACAGCTCGGCGCCTAATGCATTGGTCAATTTTTATTATCAGAACGATGGAAGTAACTATTTCACAAATGTATCTAGTGGCTTAGGAATAGATAACGGATATCAACCGACCTTCATGCCAGTATGGTACGATGTAGAATTGGATGGTGATGTAGACTTACATGTAATTAACGATCGGGAGTTTACCAACGATGCATTGTACATTAATAATGGTTCTGGGCAGTTTGTGAATCAGGCAGCTACGTTGGGGATTTCCAATGATGATCATAGTCCGATGAGTTGTACAATTGGGGATTTTAATAACGACGGGTATTTCGATGTATTTGAATCGGATGTTGCGAATGGCGCTGTTGAGAACGGACTGCTCACAGATTATAAAATTTTTCAGAACAATTCGGGAACCAGCTTTACGAACGTTGCACCGAACTTTGGGGTGGATACGAATTTTTTCGGTTGGGGAGGTCTCTGGGTCGATTACGACAACGATTGCTTTGAGGATTTGTACATCGCAACGGCTGAAAATGATTTGACGGGGCTTACTGAACACATATCACTACTGTATAAGAATCTCGGTGGATTGGGCTTTGCACTTGCCAATGATTCTATTGTAGGAAATATCACGCAGGCATCGTATAGTCCGGTGAAGGGAGATCTTGACAACAATGGTTATTACGATATCGTCGTATTGAATGGGATGAATCAGCCGCACAATGTCCTCTTGAATCAAGGGGGAAGCAACAATTTCATCAAGATTACCCCCTATGGATCCATATCAAATTCTCAAGCCTTAGGCGGTCGTGTCGAAGTATTTGCGAATGGCCAGCATCAATCTAAAATGATTTTGTCGTCTGATGGCATGTGTGCACAGAATTCCCAACACTTGATCTTTGGCCTAGGATCGGAGACCGTGATTGATTCCGTTCACATTACTTTCCCAAGTGGATTGGTCTCGTCGCAGTACAATATTGCTGCCAATCAGAGCATCTCTATATATGAAGTAGCTTCAGTGCAAGTGAATGCAGGAGCCAGTTATACAGAGGCATGCAATGGGGACACAATCGAACTGACCTATCCAGGGCTGACAAATTTTGAATGGCAAGATGGAAGCACCAATTCATCATTCTTTGTGACGCAGTCCGGAACATATTCGTTCACAGCAGAGAATAATTCTGGAGACACCGTTTATTTCGGCACACCGATGATTTTTGACTTTGAGACAACTCCAACGGTTTCCAGTTATGTCGCTGACAATCCTTGTGGAGCAGATAGCTTGGGGGCAATTGAATTGTATTGTGTTCCGCAGCAAGTCATCAGTTCTGTATTGTGGAGCAACGGTGAACAATCAATGCAGTTGGACAGCCTGCCTACGGGAACATATTCTTATCTACTAACAAGCAATTTTGGATGCATTTATGAGGATAGTTTATCTGTGCTTCAGGAGCCCAATTTTAATGTGACATTTGTTTCATCATCCTATACAGATACATCTTTCGGAAGTGTCGAATTGTACGTTTGGGGAGGTGTGTCACCGTACACTTTTCTTTTGGATACGGTAAACATCGGGAATGCACTTTATGGATTGCCACCGGGCACATATTTCATTCAAGTAATTGATGCAAACGATTGTACAGAACTGGTAGAAATTACCATTGCAAATGAGTCCACTGCCGGAACGAAATTGGATGAAACAATTGAAGTTTGGATGTACGAGGACGGAAATCAGATTGCGATACATCAAGAAAATATTCGTGCTGAAAATATTCATGTGTATGATTTAACCGGCAAGAAAATTCGAACCAGTGTAATCAATAAGACGCAAAAATTGTTGGTCCTAGAAGTGCATGCAGCCCCCGGAATCTATCAGGTTTACACACAATTTGGTACTGCTCTGATTGCTATAGGAAATCCTTAGTTTGTTACTTTTCCCATTCGATCACATTCCCTTGATACAAACCAGAAAAACAAAGTATCATGGCAGGAGGAAAAGAAACACCAAGGCAGAAGATGATCGGAATGATGTATCTCGTCTTGACTGCATTGCTTGCGCTCAACGTTTCAAAATCGATTTTGGACGCGTTCGTGGCAATCGAAGAAAACATTCAAAAAGCAAACATCACAGAAGTATTTCGAGGCGATGACAAACGCGCGGAATTGGTAGAGATTTCAGTGGATAAATCAAACAAGGTTCGAGCGGCAAAAGCAAAGAAGTACCTAGAAGTTGTTGCGGACATTGATAAAATGACGGCGGAACGCATCCAGTTGATCGACAAGGTTAAAATTCAAATATTGGAAGAATGTGGTGAAGACATTAAAGCGAAAGGAGATCTGGCTATTATCACAACCCCGTACGATGCCAAAAATGCGCCGTGTACACCCATTCGAATGAATCTTGATCACGTAGAAGGAAAAGACAAATACGACGATCCTATGCGTGTAATGCTAGGGGCAGCAACAGACATCAAAAAACCGAAAGGTCGCGGAATGGAAATCTGGAAATCATTACTAGGGTTTCGAAAAGGTCTCACGGAAATTATTGCGAGCAGTCGTATAATCACAGATAAAAGTGGTCAGCTAAAATTTGATTCTCAATTTTACTTTAAAGCGCCTGAATTAAATAAATTCAAGAATCCTCAAGACTTGAACAATCAGATTCAAAAGGCGGTGGTAGCATCAAATGTAAGCGTTGATGACAAAGACGTTTTGATGGAAATTTATCGCAGCCTTTCCAAGGAGGAATTCAGCACGGTGCATGAGGTCGAAAATGTACACTGGGTTGGAAAAACGTTTGATCATGCTCCCTCGGTGGCCGCAATTGCATCTTTAAGTTCTTTACAGCGCGACATCTTATCGGCTCGTGCAGCTGCTATTGCCCATGTTCGGTCAAGAGTTGGTGGCGGAGATTTTACCTTTAATGAAATTATGCCATTAGCTATTGCCCCAGACGTAGTAAATGAAGGAGAGGATTTTGATCTCGAGGTATTAATGGCAGCATACGATACGGACAAAAAACCGCGCGTTACCATGAACGGTGAATTAGTATCTGACGTGAGAGATGGAAAAGGGATCCTCAGTTTAAAAGGCGGGTCAGGGTTGATGGAATTAAAAGGAACCATTGCGGTACAGAACCGACAAGGTGTTTGGAAAGAAAGAGAATGGACGAAATCGGTTATGGTGATGAAACCTTCAGGATCGATTGAAATGCCTGAGTTCAACGTCTTATACAAAGGATATGATAATATCGTAAATGCTACAGCATCCGGCTATCCAAATACGAATTTGACAGGGACAAATGTATCGATTTCGAAGCGTGGTAACGGATATGTCGTAAGGCCAAATAGCACTGGTACGGCAACATTAAACATCTCAGGAACAACGAAAGATGGTAAAACCGTTCCATTGAAGCGAATGCAGTTCAAAGTGAAGCGATTGCCTTCTGCAGAATTGTATTGGGGAGGTCAAAGACAAGGCGGTACCATTAACGGAGCCAACGTAGTAATTGCGAAATTGGCACCTGGAATTCCATTGAATGCGAAGTACACAGTTGAATCTTGGACGGCCACAGCTACAGGAATGAAAACTGCGCCTCTTAGCGGGCAAAATGGAAATATTGCATCAGTGCGCCAAATTGCGAATCTTCTCCAGAGGGGACAGCAGATAGTAATAACGGCGAAAGTAAAACGTCCGGATGGTGTTACCGAAACGCTTATTGGCGTCTGGACAAAATAAAATACAACTTCTATGTTAAGCCTTCTGTTCCGAAAATGATCGGAATTAGGAGGCTTTTTCATTTATATTTGCGCCATGATTCAATTAGACAGCGTAAGCGTTCACCTACCTCAAGGATATCTCTTCAAAGAAATCTCGGTGCAAATCAATAGCAATGATAAGATTGGTTTGGTAGGGAAAAATGGTGCAGGAAAGTCCACCATGCTCAAGCTAATTGCGGATCATAACAAACCTACTGAGGGAGCGATTCACAAGCCGAAAGATTGTACTATCGGGTTCTTGACACAGGACATCGTTTTGGATATATCGCAGTCGGTTTTTGATTATTTAGTGCACTCCAATAAGCAGCTGAAAACGATTAAAGATCGAATCGATGAAATCAATGCAGCCCTTATTACGCGGGAAGATTACGAGTCCGAGGGGTATTTGGCCATGCTCGATGAATTGAACGATCTGAATCATGAGTTTTCGGTCAACGAAGGCTTTCAATGGGAAGAGAAGGTGATTGGCACGCTTATCGGGCTTGGGTTTAAAGAAGAGGAGTTGCAACGGAGTTTATCGACTTTCTCAGGAGGATGGAAAATGCGTGCGGAATTGGCGCGAATTCTAGTAAATCAACCAGATGTTATTTTGCTGGATGAGCCTACAAACCACCTAGATATTATCTCTATTAATTGGTTGGAGAATTATCTAAAAACCTATGCTGGGGCGGTAATTGTAATTTCTCACGACAGGTTATTTCTGGACAACGTTACGAAACGCACATTGGAAATTTCAGGAGGAAAAATTCTTGATTTTGCCTTTCCATATTCCAAATACAAGGAAGTGCGCGCCGAAGAATTAGTTCGATTGTCGCAAGCAAAGAAGCAACAAGAAAAAGACATCAAGCATACGGAAGAATTGATTAATAAATTCCGTGCGAAGAAGAACAAAGCAGCATTTGCGCAATCCTTGATAAAGAAGTTAGAGAAAACGGAAAGAATTGAAGTGGAAGATGATTCCATTCCATCGATGAAGATAGGTTTTCCGCTAAGTGTTCAACCCGGAAAATGGGTTTTGGATCTCGAGAATATGGGGAAAGCTTTTGAAGATAATCGTCTTTTCGAAGGAGTAAATATTACCGTAGGACGCGGAGAAAAAATCGCCTTGCTTGGAGCCAATGGAACGGGTAAATCGACGTTACTCAAACGCGTCATGAACGAATTAGATGGGGAAGGTTCGGTAACCTATGGGCACAATGTGAATATTGCATATTTCGCTCAGGATCAAGCCGAATCGTTGGATAAATCGCTTTCTGTACTTGAAACAGTAGATCAAATTGCCAAGGGGGAAATCCGTAAAAGTTTGAGGAGCGTTCTCGGCGCCTTTTTGTTTCAGGGAGAAGATGCAGATAAGAAAGTTTCTGTGTTATCGGGAGGAGAAAGAACGCGATTGGCCCTATGTCAATTGTTGTTGAGCCCGTCGAACTTCCTTATTCTGGATGAGCCTACGAATCACTTGGATATCCAAAGTAAAGAGGTCTTGAAAAATGCCCTGAAAAGCTACGAAGGAACCTTTGTTGTGGTATCTCACGACCGTGAATTCTTGGACGGATTAACGAATCGAATTTGGGAGATTGAGAATCAGGACTTGCGCATCCATCATTTTGATGTGAAGGAGTTTTTGAAACGGAAATCGGAGCAACAACAGCAGTTGATGAAACCATCGCAGAAACCTGTTGAGAAAACTGAAGTAAAGAAAGAAGATTCAAAACCGGTATTGTCGTATCACGAGGAAAAAGAACTCAAGCGTAAGAAGAACAAACTGAAAAACCAAGTAAACAAGGCCGAGCAAGAAATTGATCGACTAGAGAAAGAGATCGCTGAGATGGATGAAATTATAGCGGACTTGAATTACGACGATAAGGAAAAAGCAGAATCGATTTTAGGTAATTACCATAAATTGAAAGAAGCTTACGATGAGCACATGAAACTTTGGGAAGAAGCTACTGAAGGATTGATGGAATTGGAGGAATAATTAGGGATGGTAAATAAGGAACAAGTAAAAGGTATACGGTTTACTTTCAATCCTCAACAGAAAATTCACCTTCTCCGTTTCCTTGCTGCTTTCTTTTGCCTGCGATTGTTTTTCCGAATGGACTTTCTAGCTTCTTTGGTTTGCATGCTCCAAAAGCGTTTGTATTCTTCCTTTTTGATTTTCTTCTGAGCGCGAGATTTCTTCTTTTTCTCTTTGGCCAGTTCTTTTTGGATGTCATCGTTTGCTGGTGGCAAGTCACTTGATTTACACGACTGAACTCCTAGAGTCAACGTGAACAATAAAACACCTATGATTATCGTTTGAATCTTCATAACTTTACACTACTATCAGAACGATATGAAAGTACAATTTATTTTGGGGGCGTTACTAGTTTTGTTGATCACGGGTTGCCGTGTCAATAATAATCATCCTGTTCCCAACGTACCTTTTGATGTAACGATTGATTTAACACTTCCGACTTACGACGATTTACAGGGCGTAGGTGGTTTCGCTTATGTGAATGCGGGTTCCAGAGGTGTGATCGTTTATAGACGGGGTATTGATGATTTTGTAGCTTTCGACCGTCACTCTCCGGCGGATATTCAAGGGATTTGTGATCAACCCCTTACTCCAGACGTCAACAATTTCCTTTTATTGAATGATACGTGCAACAATGCACAATTCTCGTTATACGATGGTTCTCCGGTTAC
>JADFAL010000030.1:19500-102124 GCA_015665275.1 Flavobacteriales bacterium
TACAGGGTCAGAATTTGGTCTGCGTCAATATGCCACTGGCTGGGGAGGAGGAACCACACTTCGGGTTTATAATTAATCGACTGCATCCAACATTTTAAATCATTCCGTACTTTTGTGCTGGATAACACATTATTATGGACGAAATAACCGTAACAATAATTGATAGAGAAGGAAAATCTCACGAATTGATAGCTCCAACGGACATGAACATGAATATCATGGAAGTGTGTCGGTCGTATGAACTACCGGTTAAAGGAGAGTGCGGAGGAATGGCAATGTGCGCAACATGCCAGTGTTATTTGGAATCGGAAACAGATCTTCCAGAACAGAGCGACGACGAATTGGATATGCTGGATCAAGCCTTCCATGTGGAAGATAACAGCCGATTGGGATGTCAGATTCAAATTTCCGATGAAATCGACGGGATTGTCCTTCGTTTGGCTCCTGAAGAATAACTAAAAAGCAAATGCCGCTCCTACGTGTAATTGAAAAAACGTTTCATTGCGTTTTTCTTTCACAAGAAGATCCATATCTAACTGACCCGGCTGGTTAGGCTGGATTGGAAACCTTCTAACGAAATTGGCATTATATCTCAATCCGTATGAGATTACAATCATTTCGGTAATTGGAGTACGCATGTTAATCTGGTACATCACGGTCACACCAGACCATCGATCCGTGTAATCAAGTATGGTATTTAATGGAGTTATCAATGAGTCAGAAGGCAAAATAGGATTGACTATATAATCCTTCTCAATCATTCGCGTTGATGTGTATCCCACACCTAGTTGATGACTAAGACCGATTGGAAGAAGGTTCGAACGACTTGAAAATTCGAATTTTGGCATAATCGTAAAGGTGTTCAAATTGATCGCTTCGTGGCGCATTTCCACAAATTCCGTGTATTCGAACGATCCCGTACTAAAACTCAAATCAATAAAATCTTCCGCAGCCATGTTTTGGTATTCCAATCCGTACTCAATGCCTAGACCAATCTGATTCGAGAATGCGTGCATCACTCCGATACGAACACCTGAATCAAATATGTTTCTTCCTTCAGCCAAGCCGGAACCTTGTTTCTTATAAAAGGTATTGCTGTTGAACCAACCACTAACTATTGGCCAAGATCCATGACCTTGAACCTCTAAAATGGTTTTCTTTCCATATAGTCCAGTGTTTTGGCTAAAACACAAGGACGGAATAAATATGAGTAGCGCTAATAAATATCTCATTAGTTGGTTTTTAAGGAGTCAAACAAACTGTAAATATGCGCTCCGAAAACATGTTTTCTCAAAGTGCTTCTGAATTCATGGCTGAGAACACCGACGATTTTACCCGTCTCAAGACTCAAAACGATCATGTTGATTTCTGCTTGATTTCCCATGAAAAACTTAATTGGAAAATATACGGGAATGGAAGGGAAAAACATGATTGAATATAAGGTTCCCATGGTAGCGAAATCTGGTACATAGCCATGTGTGGCAACAGAGTACATGACATATGGCGTTCCAAATTTTGTCCTAACATCGTTCACCAATTGATAATCGACAGGGAAGGTCGTAACGTCAGAATTGTTCGCCGACTGCTCCAGATAATTCATCAGAATGCAACGGTCGTTGTATGATTGCGTGCCTTCTTTTTCAATCGTTGATCTATCCAGATGAGATACTTGCATTTCGGATTTTCGCGCCGCAATATCGATGCTCTCTCGAACAGACTCCTGCGTTTTTTCAGATTTTACGAATTTGATACCTGTGGCGCCATATTTAAGAACGATGGGTTCCATGGAGATTAGATAGTCAACATCTTCATTTGTATTCACGTTCCCTTTTCGTTCTTTCTCTTGATCGTAGTAATAACGCTCTTTTGCAGTCATACGACTGTAGGCTTCATCCTCTTCTTCTTGCTTTTTGAATTCTTCGTTGTACTCATTGTACTTATCTAAGAATGCCTCATCGTTCATGAGGTCAGGAATAAGGTAGATATGAAAGTCTGAAGAATCAGGAGTGGCTGCATCATCCACAGATTTTTTGCCTTTGATTCGATCATACTTGCTCAATTCCTCTTTCTTTTCCTTGGTGCTAGTTGTGTCTGATTCTTCAACCGGCGGAAGGCTATTCACATAAGCAGTTCGCAAGCAAACATTTGCGTAGTCTTCCAATTCGAATCGCTCGGTATTGGCAACGGTCCAAATCATTTTGTCGTAAATCGCACCAATTTCCTTATCCTCTGGATGCTTCTGGTGCGAAGTTGCTACTTGACGCACACACATAGTAATCAGTTGGGACTTCGACATCTCTTTGATGAAGTGGTGCACATTTGCAGAGGCACCTTCCAGTTCTGATTTCCGATTCACTACGCTGAAAATGGAATTGTCTAGTCGGTATTGTAAAATTCCTTGCCACGCTTGTGCTTTCATTCGTTGCAAGAACATACTTTCCGGATAATCTCGTTCCAATAAGAAAATGGTATACAGGGCATCGGCATACTCGGCTTCGTGCACGTTGATTCTCACAACTTCAAATCGGGCGATTTCTCGAACTTCCTTAAACCGCTCTTCCCCTAGTTTATAGACATCTGTTTTCCAGCTTTTGATTTTAGCAATCTCCTTTTCAATGCGATCTTTTCTCGTTTTAATGTTGGGGTGTGAGCTTCGGGAATCGTCTTCGTCTTCCACAGCCTCAATTTCATATGGCTCCGTTGGGAAAAGGTATTCTGGAACGAAAAGTGTATCAAAAGCTTGGAAGTACTCATTAGGCACTTGTACTTCGTCGAAGGGCAGGTATGAGTACAACAGTACATTGAAAGTAGGAACGATTTCATCTTTGGAGTATCCTGCACCAGCGTACATTGCCAGTCCAATTTCGTCTGCTTCTAATTCATTGTCCTTAGAATGTACGCTCATTTGTTCAATGCTCGCCGATCTGTTTTCTCGCTGATAACTATACGACCCCAGTACGTGCTCCTTTTGATAATGGGCAATTTCGTGAGCCAATACATATGCAAGTTGCGCTTCGCTGGTAATTTGTGAAAGTAATCCTGTTGTTACAAAAACGACGCCTTGTTCCGTTGAAAATGCATTTGTTGCGTTGGACTTAATTGTGTAAAAACGCAATTCACGGAAGAGTTTCTTGTCTTTTACCATTAATTTTTTGGCAACATCCTGAACGTATTCGGTAATCGGATCTCCGTAAATAACCGACCCAGAATGCATCAACGCGTCCACCATGTAGTTGGTTTTGGTATAGAATGCTTTCTTTTCACTCTGTGACATGTCGGTGAAATTCTCTTCCAGATCTTCCT
Source organism: Flavobacteriales bacterium (assembly GCA_015665275.1). Lineage (GTDB taxonomy): Bacteria > Bacteroidota > Bacteroidia > Flavobacteriales_D > Crocinitomicaceae > UBA4466. Next base: position 22,804 of record JADFAL010000030.1, read on the forward strand.
CTAACTTTTCATACGTACGGAGCGTAAAGTCTTCAGGAGTTGGTCCAGAAGAAAGCAATGTCGTATAGTTATTGAAATCGACTTGTGCGGATAAGTTCCATGCAAGCAATGCTATAAGAACAGACAATAAATGTCTCATATTTAGCGTTTTGTAGTTATTTCAATGTTACCGGAATCTTGCAAACGGGAATCGGTATCATTTTATGCTTGTTGGCATTGTGGAACTTCTGGTATATTTCCAAAACTTCTTTTTGCCGTTTGTTTAAGTCTTTGGGATCGCCACTGAATTCCATAGCCCATTCCAATTCAGGATAGCTAGCACCAATTTGGTCCTCATCGTTTCGATCGTCATCCCATAGGCCATCAGTCGGTTTGGCCACAATAATTTCTTGAATAACACCAATCTCGCGGGCCAAATCCCAGACATCAGACTTTGTCAGATCAGCGATAGGGTTCATATCTACACCTCCATCACCGTATTTGGTATAGAAACCAACGCCGAAGTCTTCCACTTTGTTTCCGGTTCCTGCTACCAAACAGAACTCCGATTGACCAATACCGTACAAAGTACTCATCCTTAGCCGCGATCGTGAATTTGCCATAGCCAAACGATCCTGCCTTGCTTTTTCCGGCATAGTTGATTCAAATGCTTCGAATACAGAGGTAAGATCAATGTCCATCCCAATTACATTCGGAAAGCGTCGTTCCAAATCTGCAATGTGGTTCATGGCACGATTGTACTCTTCACTGGATTGCCGAATCGGCATACTTAGAACGATGGTTTTCTTTCCGGTCTGTGCGCACAATGTTGATGTCACAGCAGAATCTACACCACCGGAAATTCCGATAATAAAACCAGACAGCCCGGCTTTGTCGCAATAATTGCTAAGCCAGGCTGAAATATATTTTGCTACTTCTGGAGTATTCAAATCTTAGAAAAGAATAGAAAGTTTCAGCATCAATTGTGATTGACGTGCTTGATTCGAGAAGTTGATATCTGCTCCTTCATCGTTATTTACAACAGAAGTGAACAAAGTTGTTTTGTTTGCATCACGATCTAAAAATAAGGGTGTAAATCCGTAGTAGAAACCGATTTCAGCAACCAAAGAAGTAGAACCAACAAAGTTCCATTCAGCACCACCAGCTGCACCAACTGCCGACTTGAAAATCAACATCTCTCCGCTTGCTTCCATGTTCTCTTGAACCACAGCAGTTGGAGTTCCAATTGGAATTTCAGGATCTAAATCCACGCCAGTATCGTTGTATTTATTAGAAAGTAGGATGCTGTTTCGCAATCCGAACTTTCCAAAATAACGGAAGTAACCAATGAAGTTCGTTCGGAACATTAACATGGTTGGAATGGTTAAGTAGGTTACACGTTGACGACGCTCGATCAATTGAAACAATTGTGGGTTCGTTGCGTTCGCAACATCACCTTGTTGCAAAATTTGCTTGTCACTATACCAGTAATATACGGGCTTAGTACCGTTGCTAAAGCGAAGACGCTCGAAATCAAATTCAGCACCTGTTGTGAATGCAATAGTTTCGGTAAGTCCAATGTTTACGTTTGCACCAAGTGTCATGTCTGATCCAACACCAAGGCTAGCCATTCGAGTTGTTCCCATTGCCTGGAAATTCATTCCTGGTCCAAATACGAGCCCTGCTTGGTATTTTTTACCAGCCGCATCCTGCGCCATAGCAGAAGTTGACAAGGCAACCATCGCCAAACCAAATAAAAGTCTTTTCATAACAGAGAGATTAATGTGTTGAATTACCCAAAATTACTACGTTTTCTTAATTTTGGTATACGAAATTAGTGATTAATGTTGACTAGAAAAAACCTTTTTTTACTTCCAATTCTGAGCCTTTTATTGCTGGCATGTGACAGCAATCCCCTTGATGTGGATGTTTCTGATGTAAAGTTGGAAATCGACTATGTAGATATGCGCACCGCCATGCACGATTATAAAGGAGCTAAATTGATGAAAACACACGCTCGATTCAAGAAAGAAATCCCAGACATTTACAATTATTTCCTAGGAGCATGCATGGGATTTAAGGAAGGCTATTCGGATTCTACGTTTGAAGCTTCGATGCTTAATTTCCGCAAGGATGAAGGTGTTAAGCTGTTCGAAGGTGAAATTGATGTAAAATTCAAGAAGTTAAAACCGATTGAAGAGAAGCTTACCGATGGATTCAAACATCTTAAATACCACTTGCCGAGAGACAAAATGCCGACGCATATCGTTTTTATGAATTCCTTGTTTCGATCAAGCGTTTGGGTAACCGAGAACGAAATTGGTATTGGATTGGGGAATTATCTTGGAGCGAGTTCCAAAACGGTCAAAAAAACTGACCCAACGGTTATGTATCAATGGATGCGCAAGGCAATGAGAAGAGAATATCTCGAACGCGATGTGGTTGAAAATTGGGTGAGAACGCACTTAATTGAGGAAAAAGATTTGAATTTGGCCAGTGATCTCATCTATCACGGTAAAGTAATGTACTTGATTAAAGCGGCGTATCCTGAAATGCACGATCGTCTTGTGCTGCGATATACAATGGCACAATGGAAGTGGGCAGAGAAAAATGAAAAAGGTTTCTGGGACTACCTGATGCAGAATCAGATGTTCTACAAGAATGAGGAAATCACCAAAATGAATTTATTCAATCAGGGGCCAAAAACGCCCGGACTTCCAATTGAAGGTTCTCCTGATCGAATGGGTAAATTCCTCGGATACAAAATTATTTGTGACTATATGGAAGAAACAGAAGCTACTGTATCACAAATGATTAAAGCAGATTACAAGAAAATTTTACAGAAATACAAACCAGAGGAATAAGATGGAGGATGATAAAATAGTGAAGACATCAAAGGTGTCAGTGGAAGTTGGATTGAATGCGAACAACCTTCCAGTTAAAATGCGTTGGACGGCACCGGACGGTTCCATTGAGAATGCTCCGACGAAAGCGATGTTGCTTTCATTGTGGGATCCCAAAGACAACAATACGATGAAAATCGATTTGTGGACCAAGGACATGTCGGTTGAGGAGATGAAACAATTTTTTCATCAAACGCTTTTAACGCTTTCGGACACGTTTGAAAAAGCCACGGGAGAACATAATATCAGTGAAGATTTGCGTGACTATTGTTTTCACTTTGCTGAGAAAATGAACATTTTACCCGAGGAATAATGGTTCAAGGGAATTTGACAAAAATGAAAAGCTCGTTGGAAGATGAGGTTGAATACCGTTTGATGCTTTCGGAAGAGGTTCGCATGAACGATTTCATTGGGAAAGCTTTGAAAATCGAGTTCACAGGGACCATTAACTGCCAGAACTGTGGGAAGGTTACCAAGAAAACATTTAGCGATGGATTCTGTTATTCGTGTTTTACAACTGCTGCTCAAGCTGCGGAATGTATTATTCGCCCAGAGTTATGTCGGGCACATTTGGGTGAAGGACGCGACCCAGAGTGGGAAGAAAAGCATCACAATCAACCACATATTGTGTATTTGGCCGCTTCCAGCGCTATCAAAGTAGGGATTACGCGAGCGACACAAGTGCCAACCCGATGGATAGATCAAGGTGCTTCGTCTGCGGTAATACTGGCTGAAACGCCCAATAGATATGAAGCGGGAAGAATAGAAGTGGCGATGAAATCCCTCTATACCGATAAAACATCTTGGCAGAAAATGTTGAAGAATGAAATCGATGAGGAGATTGACTTGTTAGATGAAAAATGGTCGCTTGAAGATCAATTGCCAGGTGACATTCTCGAATACTTCTCTGAAGACGAAACCCTGTGGGAAATGAATTTTCCTGTTTTAGAGTACCCCGAAAAGATAAAAAGTAACTCGCTCGACAAAACCCCGATTGTGGAAGGTGTTTTAAAAGGAATCAAAGGACAGTATTTATTGTTCGAAGGTGGACAGGTTTTTAATGTCCGAAAGCACACAGGATATCATGTACAAATCTCTTAGCATACTTGCATTTCTTGCGTCATTCCAAGTTGGGGCGCAGAATTGGAATTGGACCGAATTGAGTCCGATGCCTTTCAGATCAGCAAATAATGCCGTTTGTGAGGCGGTGGTCAATGGAAATGAATACGTGTATTCGTTTGCCGGAATTGACACCTCTAAAGTTTATACAGGGATTCACAATCGCAGTTTCCGGTATGATGCAGCCGCAGACAGTTGGACTGAGATTGCACCCTTGCCAGATTCTATGACAAAGATTGCAGCCGCGGCTTCCTATGTTGATGGGAAGATTTATATCATTGGTGGGTATACTGTATTTGCGAATAGCAACGAAGTCTCTTCGGAGCGCGTGCATATTTATGATCCGGCAACAGATACATACGAAACAGACGGCGCGCCCATTCCAGTAGCTATTGACGATCAGGTACAATGTGTTTATAAAGACAGTTTAATTTTCGTTGTGACCGGATGGAGCAACACTGCAAACTTCCCAACGGTTCAGATTTACGATCCTTCATTGGATCAATGGCAAAACGGCACTTTCGTACCAACGACATTTCAATACACAGCATTTGGCGCATCAGGATACATAATTGGAGATACTTTGTATTACCATGGTGGCGCTGCCGGAGGCTCGTTTGCGGCAAGAAAATTTATTCGTAAAGGCTATATCAATCCAGCCGACCCTACAGATATTACATGGGAACTCATGGGAGAGGCACCGGGTGACGCTGGATATCGTGCGGCTTGCAGTGGGACAGATGATCGCGTTTTTTGGGTAGGTGGCTCGCCGACATCGTATAATTATGACGGTATAGCTTACAATGGTTCTGGAGGAGTAGATCCTTCAGCCAGAATTCTACATTTCAACCCATCAGATTCAACATATTTAGATGAAACTACACAACCATACGGTGTCATGGATTTACGCGGAATCGCTAAGTTGAGCAATAATCGATGGATTATTTGTGGCGGTATGGACACGAATCAAGTAGTTTCTAATAGAACGTTTTTATTGGAAAGCAACAGTCTTGATCTTTCTGAACAAGCCATTAATTTGTTGAGCGTAGCCCATGGAAATAATGGAGTAACGATTGTCGCACCCGAACCAACTGCCTTTGAAGTACTAGATCTTTCGGGGAAAGTGGTGAAGAACTATAATGCCTCCTTGGAAATTCAGTTGTATTATGATGACTTCATGGCCGGGATGTACCTCATTCGTTGGAAAGGCGGAGTCCAGTCTATTCAGATTCACTATTGATCTTCCATAATACCTGCACGATCAAATTGGAAGTTGAAATGGGTTCCATTTTTCTTCTCGATTTCGAAGGTTCCGTTTAGTTGCTCTGTCAATGATTCAATCAGTTCCATCCCGAAGGATTTTTTGCTTCGTTTTTTCCACATACCATTATCGCGATAGTTGATACTAACCGTTTCGTCTCCTTGAAATTTAATTTGAATGTTGATGGCAGGAACGTCGATTTGAGGAAATGCGTGTTTCAGTGAGTTCGATATAAGCTCGTTGAAAATTAAAGCGATGGAAACCAATGATTTTGGATGCACATGATTTAACTCGCAATCTACTTCTAGGGTAATTGATTTCTTCACTTGATACGAGTGAATCAAGTCCTCGGCCAATGAATCAATATATCCTTCGAGGTCAATTTTAGAGAGGTTTTCCGAGAGATACATGCGCTCGTGGATATGGGCAATGGATCGAACCCGATCAATGGTTTCGTTGAACTTAGTTTTAGATTCGTCGTCTTCTATTTCGTCAGATTGCAATCGAAGTAAACTTGTAATTACTTGAAGGTTATTCTTAACGCGATGATGAATTTCACGAAGCATTACTGTTTTCTCCTGATTCTGGACTGCAACCATGGCATTTTGACTTTTTAACTCATCGTTTAGTGTTCTTAGATCATTTTCTGCCTTTCGGATCACTTTCAAAAACTGAAGAATCAAAAATCCTATCAGGGTAGAGCAAACTAGAAAATTGATCGCTAAACCAACGATATGTCCGAATTCCAGTGTTCCAATCGATGAAAGATTGAGATTAAGACAAGCGAAAACATAATAGAATATCCCTAATGTATTAAGAGTTAATACCAAAACGCCCCAGCTTCTACCCAACATAAAAAATGTGTAGAGCGTAATGATTAAAATCCACATAACATCCACCATGTGAAATTCTTCAGTAAAGTAAATGAGGGTGAATTGACAGAGCACTGTGCCTAACAGACAAAAAATAATTGCTACAAATCCATACTTTCTTGTTCGATAAAGAACGAGAAGAAATCCAATGACCGCGGCAACTCCAACTAGGGTCGGGTAGAACACATCCTGATTCAGTGACATGAGCATTACTGCGAGAATGGACAAAACAATGGACATGAACATGCTTACGCGCCAAGCAAGACTATAGCGTGCAAGATCATAGTGATCCGTATATTCGGTTACCGGTACTTTAAAAGGGTTCATATAATTAATAGCGCGTAGTCACGAATCTAGCAATTTAATCTACAAGTCCTATACTTTTAAAACACCTGTTATCTTTGCACTATGGGAAAGGACAAACTGCGTCGATTTGCGGCTGTAAAGTCGTTTGATAATTTTTTTGAACCCGTGATTAAGGAGCCGTTTCCAATGAAGGGGAAATGGCGATCTACCTATTTCAAGAACAATAACCCGATTGTTTTGGAACTAGGCTGCGGAAAAGGGGAGTACAGTGTAGGCTTGGCAAAACACTACTCCGACCGGAATTTTATCGGTGTCGATATCAAAGGAGCCCGAATGTTCATTGGAGCAGAGGAAGCGCTGAATAATAACATGCAGAACGTTGCTTTTCTCCGTACACGAATTGATTTCATTACAGACTATTTTGAGGAAGGAGAAATTGATGAAATCTGGTTGACTTTTTCAGACCCACAACCCAAAAAGCCGCGCAAGCGTTTAAGTTCTCCATTATTTATCGATCGGTATCGTAAAATTCTAAAATCAGGAGGCATCGTTCACATGAAAACGGATAGCGACCTGCTTTTCGAGTATACGGAAGAGCAAATCCAATCGGAGAAGTATGAGTGTTTGGAGTTAACTTGGGATTTGTACGGCGAACTCCCTGAGAATATTGATCCTACAACTCGGGAGATTTTTCACATCAAAACACACTACGAGAAGTTGTTCACTGCAAAAGGTGCAACGATAAAGTACTGTAAGTTTAAGATTCATTAACCCTCCTGATAGGCAGGGAAGAATCGATTTGAAACAAAACTTCTAAAACAACCAGATCCAGAGAAAGGCCAATCCAACAACCCCAGCGACGGAACCTCCTGTGATGGCTGCAATTTTACCTCCGTTTCTACCATTGCGACGTGTCGTTCTTTTGTTCGGTTTGATGCTGCTTAGAACTTCACCATTTACGAAGGTCGTATCACTCGGTTCCATAGGTCTGAAATTATTGTAAGTCCCTGGGTAACCAGTAACGGTAACAGTTACGCTGTTAAATGACTCTTCGATACTAAATCTAGGTTCTACCAAAACATCCGCCTTAGCCTTTGTAACTGCATCGAGAATGGCCAAATCTTTAATTTCAGTAACGGTACCTTTTCCAGATGCAGTTCCCGTTACACGCTTTTCACCCACATCTAAATCGGCAATTACTGGTTTTTGAATAACAGTAGGACCTTCAATATCTGTAGCTACTGCGGTGTTCGAGGTTGTTTTACAGGCTACCAACAAAAGTGCCGTGCATAAGCCTCCAATCAAAAGCTTGGTAATTTTCATAGTGTAGGTTGTTTGGTTTCAGGTGTTTGATTTCCTGATTACAGATTTATGCAACGCGTAACTTCGCTAATTTTGATTTTGAAAACTGCGCTTTCGCGTATTCGTATGTAACTCGGAATTCCGACTCATCTTTAGAAGGTAGAACGTACATTGCTTCGTTCAGAATTGCTTCACAGATAGAACGCAAGCCACGTGCTCCTAATTCAAATTCAATGGCTTTCTCCACGATGAAATCAAAGACTTCTTTATCAAATTTCAATTCGATGCCGTCTAATTCGAACAAGCGCACGTACTGCTTAATCAAAGCGTTTTTCGGCTCTGTTAAGATGCGCTTCAAGCTTTCGGTACTCAACGGTTCCAAATAAGTAAGAACTGGGAATCGGCCGATCAATTCAGGGATCAAACCAAAAGTTTTGATGTCTGTTGGGTTCACGTATTTCAATAACGCCTCCTTCTCAACTTGCTCTTCGTCTGATGAAGAGAATCCGATTGTTTGACGGTTGACGCGATTTGCGATAATATTTTCAATTCCATCGAATGCTCCACCACAAACAAATAGGATGTTGCGCGTTTCGATTTGAATCATTTTTTGTTCTGGGTGCTTTCGTCCTCCTTGAGGTGGAACGTTCACAACTGCCCCTTCCAATAATTTTAAGAGTGCTTGTTGAACTCCTTCTCCTGATACATCTCTGGTAATAGAAGGGTTGTCACTTTTGCGCGCAATCTTGTCTATTTCATCAACAAAAACGATTCCTTGCTGAGCCGCTTCTACATTGTAGTCAGCCGATTGCAACAATCGAGAAAGAATGCTTTCAACGTCTTCTCCTACGTATCCAGCCTCTGTAAGTACAGTTGCATCCGCAATACAGAAAGGAACGTTCAACATTTTGGCAATCGTTTTAGCCAAAAGTGTCTTTCCAGTTCCTGTACGTCCAACCAAGACTACGTTTGATTTCTCAATCTCCACTTCATCACCTAAATCAACTTGATTCAAGCGCTTGTAGTGATTGTAAACTGCCACGGACAATACTTTCTTTGCATCGTCTTGACCAATCACATAATCGTCCAACTTGGTTTTGATTTCCGCCGGCTTCATCACGTTTGCCACGTGATCGCTTTTGGTGTGTGATTGTGAAACCTCTTCTTCTTTAATAATGGTATGCGCCTGCGTAACACAACTTTCACAAATGTGTCCAGTAACACCGGCAATCAGCATTCCAACTTCAGAACGCGATCGTCCGCAAAATGAGCAACCAGCTTCTTTCTTCGACATAATCTTTTTCGTCAAAAAGCCCTGACTTCCGTTCTATACGGACAGTCAAGGCTTTTAATATTCTACAAAGGTAGTTTATTTGGCGTTGCGAAGCAATACCTCATCTACCATACCGTAATCCTTCGCTTCTTGCGATGTCATCCAGTAATCACGATCGGAATCCTCCCAAACTTTATCATAGTCTTGTTTGGAGTGCGTAGCGATGATATCGTACAACTCTTTCTTGAGTTTCTGAATCTCACGCGCTGTGATTTCGATATCGGATGCCTGACCTTGTGCACCTCCTAACGGTTGGTGAATCATCACACGAGAGTGTTTCAACGCAGAACGCTTTCCGTCTGCACCAGCACACAATAGCACTGCTCCCATAGAAGCGGCCATTCCTGTACAAATTGTGGCAACATCAGGATTGATGTACTGCATGGTATCGTAAATTCCCAATCCAGCATACACCGAACCACCTGGTGAGTTCATGTAAATCTGAATGTCTTTTTTAGGGTCAACAGACTCAAGGAACAACAACTGCGCGTTGATAATATTTGCTACCTGATCGTTGATTCCCGTTCCCAGAAAGATGATGCGATCCATCATCAAACGTGAGAATACGTCCATTTGAGTCATATTCATTTGACGCTCCTCTATGATGTAAGGAGTCAATGAAGACTCTATGTAATGCTCCATATGCATGCTGCTGATGCCTTGGTGCTTTGTTGCGTATTTTTTAAATTCGTTTGAATCGAACATAGTCTCTATTTGTATTGTTAAGAACGTTAAAGCTAAAAACAAAGTTGGGATTGACAATAGATTTAAATTCCGAAAAAACGTTAATTGGGAGGTGTACTCAATCCTCGTATATTTGGTGTTGTGCGACCGGAAGATATTCGTGATAAAAGAGTTTTACTCTCTCCATTAAACTGGGGGATGGGGCATGTTTCGCGAAGCATTGGAATGATTCATCGCTTACTGAAACAGAACAACACGATTGTTGTTGCATGTGATGAAGATCAGGAGTCCGTTTATCGCATGTATTTTCCAGAGTTGACTTATGCTTCTCATCAGGGGTATCCATTTAAGTTTTCTGGGCAGGGAAATTTTGGATGGGACCTTGCAAGAAGTCTGCGGACCCTGAAATCTCGATTGAAGAAAGAAATCGAAGAAACGGAACACCTGGTTGAAACGCATCAAATAGATGTTGTTTTGAGTGATCATCGCTATGGTTTTTACTCCGAGCGCGTGCCTTCAGTATTCATTACGCACCAATATCATTTACCTGTTCGCGGGCTGCAATCTACAGCTAATGTCTGGCATAAAAAGCGCATGCGTCCGTTTCAGCACGTGTGGATTTTGGATTATTCGGACAGTAAATTATCCGGAAGAATGACCGTTAATAGTAACGATAAGCGTGTTAAGTTTGTTGGTCCTTATTCTCGTTTTTCGGTATACGCGAAGGGTCATGAAAAAACAGAAGCGAACGTTGTCGTTATAAGCGGACCTGAAGTTTATGCTCAGAAATTTGCTGATGATATGGAAAAACGGTTTCCACAGGCTCTTTTTGTTTGCTCAGCGAAGATTCAACTTTCTCCTAATGTCAGAAGAGTATCGAGTAATTGGACAGAGCAAGATACAGTCATTCTTAATGCACAACGACTTACATCCCGCTCTGGCTATTCCACTATTTTGGATCTTGAAGTTCTAAAGATTCCGGCATTGCTGTACCCAACACCAGGTCAGGCAGAGCAAATCTATTTACACGATCGACTTACGGATTGTTCTGAATATACTCCATGAGTTCATCCCGGTCGCTCTTGTGCGTAAAGGAATCCACAACAATTATGTAATTCGTTTTTCTATCTGTAGTCTTTTCGTAAAGCTCTTTGGCCAAAGTGAGTTTGTTATCGTCAAATGTAAAGCCATCAATAACAGTTACAACTTGCGTTGATACAAAGCAAAAGCCATTGGTCACCAAACGAGCGCGCTGAAGTTTTTCGTCCTTAAACGTCTGATCTTTGATTTGGTCCTTCATGTTTTCAGCTTGAGCATCCGTTGCTACATTCTGACAAAGGTTAACACTTGGTACTGTCGGAGTATTAATAACGATACCATCTTCCGTAACTGAACATGCAGTTAAGCACACTAAAAATAAAGCGGAGTAAAGAATTTTCATGGCAATCAGTTTTAAGTTCAAATATACAATTTCAAGAACCTTGCCAAAGAAGAATTAAGATAATAGCCTGAAAGTTCCAAGACGCACAATACAAGGAAGTACGTTGAGACTCTTGCGGTGCACTTCTTTCTCAACTACTGCTATGGAGGCAGGTATTCGCTTACTAGACGAGGCTATTTTTCAAAAGCGCAGCATTCTAGATGCTACTTATAAACCCTTTGCGTAGTTCCGTCGCTGTACAATCGAATCTGAACTCCTTTGAAGTCAGCATCTACTTCTTGTCCAAGAAGGTTGTAGATTCCCATTAATTCAACGTCTCCAATGTCCCGGTTGTCAATAGATACCACTCGTGTGTGTTTCGTCTCTGTTCCATCATCGTCGAATTGAATCAATCGGTAGTAATTCATTTCGCTTTCGAAGGCAACATCGATTAACTGGTATTCGTTTACTTCGGTAGAATTTCCAACGGCATTTACAGTTCCAACTTCGGTCCACTTTTTACCATCTGTGCTTCGTTCAATTAAGAAATAATCTGCGTCTCTTTCGCTAAGTGTGTACCAATATAATAGGTTTCCTTCGGGAGCCTTAACTCCTTTGAAGTTGCCAATTTCAACCGGTAGCACGGTAATAGGACAGTTTGTTGTTGTTGAATCCCGCATTAGGAGGAGCCAAGCTTCATTCGTCGCATTATTTGCTAATCCTGGGGTTTGATTCCCTGCAACCGTCCCTGAACTCCAGTTTGCAACATCGAAAGGGTCTCCATCATTAAACCATCCTGCGTCACCCGATCCAGACCCCGTGAACAATTTTAGATTATCCGGACCTCCTGATATTTCGCTTCCTCCGTAGGAGACACCATGGTAATAATCACCATTAGGTAGCCGCACTTGAATAGCATCTCCGCTGTTACGTAAGCTAAGAGGATTCCATCCTGTTAGCGGAGCTGTGGCATATGTACACGGTGTATAAACCGAATCAGGAGAACTAGAAACGGGCATCGTTGTACAGCGTTCGAACAAGGTACTTGTGTGAGGAACAACGTATAGCGAATCATTGTCGGCATCGGTTGGGTCATCAGCAGGCAAGTCTCCATTTGGATCATCGGCATTGTAAACTACGATAACGGAACCCACCGGGATCGTAGCCCATTGAGCATCGTTGGTGAATCGGAAGTGACCTGGAGCAATGCCGGAAGCCGTACCGTCGTAATCGGCCGGTGTAGTGAACGTTGCATTGTTATCGTCAAGGATGTATTCTCGGATATCCACTGTTTCACCGCATTCTCCTGCAACAACGAATTCGTAATATTCCTGATTTCCAGAAGGGCCATTCGACCATTCGTTGATGATTAATCCTGTTGCTGGCAATGACGGAGCACATGCATCGTTTTGATTGATTGTGAAAACGGCACTATTGGTTCCTGTCGTTACTGGGCTATCTGAGATCACACGAATTAAATAACCCGTCCCAGTAGGCATGGTAGATGGGATGGCTATAGAAACTGATCCTGAATTTGCCGTAGAAGTCAACGTTCCGATATCTAAGGGGCTGGCAAAACTACCGCTGGCATCTGAAATTTGCGCCGTGTAAACGTTTCCACCTGTAAACGTTCCTGTTGAGGTAAATCCGACCGTTCCTGTATCATCCGTTGAAGTGTTGCACTCTACATTGAAAGGAGTTGTACTAACGGCGCCTGTAGTAATTGTATTTGTAGGGGTTGAACACGCCGGACATGTCGTGGTATGACTTCCTAGATCTGAAAAATCAGAAGTAGATTGTGTAGAAGTCCATTCTGTTGCTAAGGTTGTGAATGAGGTAGTGCTGCATGCTCCTGTTGGGTCAGAAACTCCAGTACATATGGATGCATTTCGGATATAGCTATTATTTGCTGTTCCGTTAGTTCCTGCGGCTGTCCATTCCGATCCGGGGTCACAGCCTATATCACCAAAGACATCAAGTACCGCTGATCCATCGAACAAATCATACGCATCGTCACCATTATGGCTCAAACTTCCTGTAGTTTGATCTGCAAGGGCAAGTAAAGATGCTTGAGAAGAGCTATTGCAAACTACAAAGGTTCCACATGCAGTAATAGTTCCGGTTAGTGCAATGGAAGTAGGCGTAGTAGAACCATTCGTATAACGTCTTAATGAATAACCTGTGAGGTTGATATCCGATGCTGTTGTATTGAACAACTCAATACACTTGTCATTAGATGCTCCTTCGAGATATTCGGAAATAATGATTTGCGAGTTCCCCCAATTTGAGATTGAGATTACAAGGGTTGCAAGAAGCAATGCAAAAAAACGAGTAGAACTGGTTGAACGTATCATAGTAATCATTGACTTATAAAAAAGAACCGGATTCTTCTTCTATACCATCGATAGAGACGCGAGTCCGGATTGCGCCAAAAATTACTTCCTCTCGTAAAGCATGCTCATCGGGATGTTATATCCTATTACTCTGATCATCTTTGTACTAGTAGTATTGGTGATTACTCAAAGTTACCGCATTATCAGGGATATTCAAAAAGCAATATTAAGTGAACGTTAAGAGGAGCAGGTGCAGTAGGACGTCTTTCTGGATTGCTGAATTATTAATGGAATTGTAAAACGGTTTAGTTCGAATTGAAGTTTTCGTTTTGCAAAAAATCGTTGTGCAAAACAGGTGTTTTTTGTGGATAAAAAATAATGAATAGTTAATAAGGGTTTGACCGAATAGACCTAAAAAAAGGTGATTCCTTATATTTCTAGAGGTCGAGTTGCCAAAATCCGACATCGATCCACTCGTTAAACTTAAAGCCAACCTTTTCAAAATGACCGACTTTTTTGAACCCCAGTTTTTCATGTAATCGAATGCTTGCTGGATTTGGAAGTGAAGCGCCACCAATTAGTCTTTTCCAACCTCCTTCTTTCGCCAGCCGAATTATCTCTTCGTACAATGAGAATCCCATTCCTTTTCCGAAGTGTTTATGGTGCAGATAGATAGAACTTTCAGCAGAGAATCGATATGCGTCGCGTGTACGCCACTTTGCTATATAGGCGTAGCCAACAACGGTATAATCTTCCAAGATCACAATAAACGGCATTTGAAACGATTCGGTGATCTCTTGGATTCTTCGTTCCATTTCATCTATGGTGATTTCTTCCTCTTCGAATGTAATAATGGATGTTCGAATGTAGTAGTTGTAGATGTCAGTTATTGCAGGGGCGTCTTGGGGTTGAATCGATCGTATCAAAGCTTGCGTATTGAGAATAAAAAAAGCCCTGACGAAACCGTCAGGGCTTTCCAATATTAGAAATTCATAATTACTTCACTAGTGCAGAGAATGTAGCGTCTTCTGCCCATTTCAAGAACTCACGATCTTTCATTGCTTTTGCTTTGTAAGATCCGTCTTTAGCGATAGCAGATTTCAAGTTGCTAACCACTGCAGAAAGGTTGTCTTGACGAGCAGCAGCAACCGCCATCAAGTAAGCTCCCTGTGCTGAATCAGCATCATCGCTGTTCCCAATTGTTCCGTCAACGCTAGATGCATTTCCGTCTAACAATTGTGCCAATGCAAGGTTGAATGAAGCGTCCATAGCTCCAAGGTTGCTAACAGCTGAAGAGTAATCTCCATTTTGGATGTCAATGATTCCTTTGTTGTAAGAAACTTCTTTCGCAGAACCAGCCTGAGCAAATAGCTTCGATGCTTGATCGCGGTCTCCTTCAACAATATAAACAGCTCCTAAGTTGTTCTTAGCGAACTCATTTTCTTGAGCGTTGTTTGATTTTTCGAATTTCGCTTTCGCTTCAGACATTTTGTTCATTTCGAACAATACCGCTCCAACGTTGTTAGATGTACGGTAATCTTCTGGGTAACGATCTTCAGCGATTTTGTATACACGAAGTTTTTCGTTCAAATCAGTGTAAAGATTTGCACAGAACAACAACTCTTCCAAGTTCATTGTATCAGGCATAGTCTTAGAATACTGCATCATTTCTTCATCAGAGAATCCAGTCTCGTCATATTTAGTCAAAATCTCAGCACGACGCAATTGTGGGAAAATGTTACGATCTAAGTAAGTAAAT
The DNA here is from genome assembly GCA_015665275.1 of Flavobacteriales bacterium. Lineage (GTDB taxonomy): Bacteria > Bacteroidota > Bacteroidia > Flavobacteriales_D > Crocinitomicaceae > UBA4466. The sequence goes on from JADFAL010000030.1 coordinate 38,075, forward strand.
GATTTTCCAAGGTCACGCATTTTTTGCTCACGAGTATCAGGATTTTTTTCCTGCTCTAGGATACGAAGTACCAATTGCTTGTCACTCTCATCCATTTTCTCATCAGCCATCAACTCACGTTTGAATCCGTCGTAATCTTCTCCAGATCCTTTCAATGAGTAATCTCCAGCTTCTTGTCCTTTCGTGTGCTCAGCTTTACCAGCAACTTTCATCGCTGCTTCAGAACCTGATGTTGCACGATCAGAAGACAAGTTTGTATTCTTTCCTGTTTCTCCTTCCGGTGAAGCATGTCCAGTTACATTGAATCCAGTAACGTTAATTTTTGGATTCTCGTTTGCCATCTCCAAGAATGCTTGAAGGTCATTGATATCATCATCACGCATTTCAGTAGAACGAACTTCTGAACGTCCTTTCAAGTAGTTGATTACCGCAAGAGTATCTTTTGGAATCACACGCTCGAAGTTATCTTCTGCGTAACGAACGATTGGAGTCAAGTTCACCAAGTAAGGTGTAATGATACAAGCATCGCAAATCTCAGTTGCTTCAACTTCACCTTTTTCTTTTTCTCCTTTATAGATTTTACCAGTTACCACCAACTTGGTAGCTTCCATGTCTGCTTTGTAAGGAACTTTGTCCGTGTAAGTAACACTTCCTCCAGCTTTATACTGGATAGCGTCTCCACTTCCTGTAGCTTTCTCTCCTTGAACGCGGAAAGTCTTCAATGAAGTGCTTCCTAGCGTCGGTGTAAATTCAACAGCGGCTTTTTTGTTGATTGATTTTTCAGGGAATGTAAGGTTAACAGTGATCTCCACAGAATCTCCGTGCATTTCTAACGGATCTGGATCACATGCGTAATCGACTTCCTTTAATAGTTTACATCCGGTCGAAAAACCACCGGCAGCTATTAAAAGTGCCAATACTTTGATGGTTTGCTTTTTCATAGTAAGTATAATTCTAAATTTCAGCACAATAATAACAATAATTTTTCTATTGATTCGCTGATTTTTAAAACGTACTACGATTATTTGCTTTCGTAGATGAGGACTGACGATTCGTCGTTACAAATGGCCATAATTTGCTTAATCGTTTTTGCCGATTTTGGATGGGTGAAATCAGGGGCAATTTCGGCTAATGGAAGCAGTACAAACTTGCGATTTTCCATCTGTGGGTGAGGGATAGTCAATGCTTCCGTCTCAACTAGCTGATTTCCAAATGTCAATATGTCAATATCGATAACTCGAGAAGCGTAACCGGAATGCGACTTTTGTTCACGTCCAAGTTCTTTTTCAATTAACTGAAAATTGTTCAAGAGTTCAAATGGGGAGAGGTTCGTTTGTAAAGAGGCACATATATTAAGGAATTGAGCATCCGTTACAAACCCCCAAGGCTCCGTCTCGAAGTAACTTGAAGTATTAAGAATCTCACCGACTTGCGATTGAATGCGTGCTAGCGCCTCTCGGATATAGTTTTCTCGTTGGCCTAGATTGCTTCCTAAGGATAGATAGACTAAGGTGCCCATTGGAACGTTTCCATAATTTTCTCCAAATCCTGTTGCAAGTAATCTAACGTTGGTTGGAGTGAATCGTAATTTGGCGGGAAATTGAACAAAACTTCTGCATAAACGAAGTGGTCTGTACTATCCGTTATGTAAAACTGAAAAGGAGTTGCGACGTCTCCTTCCAAACGAAAAAGGGTTCCAAAAACACGATCTTCATCTCGGAGAATACTTTTATCGATGATATTCGTTGCTTTTGTTTTGTGCAAGTCCACTTCATCATTCGCGTTATTAATATAGTAGGATAGCGATTTGTTCATATCCCAGTAGCGGAAATAAATGGTTCCGTTCATTGGGCCTAATTGAATTCGGCGGTGACACTGACTATTTGAATCTCCCGGTGCTGCTTCCACTGTATATAATTCTGCAAGTTCGAATTGGTAATTACAAGAGTCTCTATATGTTTTGTAAACGTGATCCGGTAATTCTGTACGCAAATATGAAGGCGGTTTTGGAATTGGAGAGTCTTCTTCACAGGCTGTGAACAATAATAATAGAACTGGGATGATCAACAATCCTGGCTTCATACTTCTTTCGTTTCTTCTAGTTTGATGGCTTTCACCATTTTGATTCGTTTTTTATCGCTCGACTCAACAATTAATTGTAACGGGCCGATGGTAACCTGTTCGTTATTTTTAAGGATGCGTCCTGCTACTTCAACGACTAATCCGCCAATAGTTTCAGTTGCTTGCGTATCAATTTCTAAAAGATCTTCTGAAATGTCTAGTACTTTATAGAAATCTACCAACGCTGTTTTTCCCTCAAAAAGATATTCGGATTCACTGATTTTCGTGTAAACCAACTCGTCGTCGTCAAATTCATCAGTAATTTCTCCAACAATTTCTTCCAATACATCTTCCAGCGTCACGATTCCACACGTTCCACCGTATTCGTCAACTACCATTGCGATATGGACCTTCTTTTCTTGGAAGTCTTTAAGCAAGTCGTCGATTTTTCGATTTTCCGTAACGAAGAATGGTTTGCGAATCAGCGACCCCCAATCGGTGTTTTCTTCGCCTTCCGAATTAAGAAATGGCAGAAGGTCCTTGATAAACAAAACTCCAACAATAGTATCGAATGAAGATTGGTATACTGGAAGTCGGGAATGGCCGCATTCCAGAATTTTGTCAAGAACCTCTTTATAGGTGTCAGAAATTTCCAATGCGTGAACATCCAATCGAGGGCGCATAATCTGTCGGACTTCTGTGGATCCGAATTTTACAATTCCTTCTAAGATTTTGTGTTCGTTATCGTCTGAATCTTCTTGTTTAGTCAAAGCAAGAGCTTGTTCCAATTCGTCAGCAGAAACATCTACTTTTCCTCTTCGCATACGTCGCTGAATAAGCGTTGTTCCAGAAACAAGTCCAGATCGAATCCAAGAAATAGGAGGGACGTTGTTGGCACGATATAAGGGACGCGCCATCATCTTAGCAAATGCCAGAGATCGTTTGTTTGCATAGATTTTTGGAATTACTTCTCCGAAAATCAACAAGGTTAGGGTGATTACTACAAATTCTAAGAAAAACTCAGCCGTACCACTAATTCCACTGCTTTGAAGTATGCTGTGTAGGATAGAACTGGAAAGTATTACGATGGCAACGTTCACGAAATTGTTCGTAATGAGAATAGTTGCCAGTAATTCCTGAGGTTTGTTTAGAAGTTTGTTAACGTAGCTGGCTTTCTTGCTGGCGTCATTGCGGAGGTCTTCTTTGTCGGTTGGACTTAAAGAGAAGAAAGCAGCTTCTGATCCGGAAACCAATGCGGAAATGGCAATAAGTAAGAGCAAAATTAGAAGAAAGACATAGTCTTGAATTCCTCCAAAGCCGGCGGTTGCGATATTTGAATAAGAAACGTAACTCGAGGGGTCGTCCATGTTTTACAATCAATTAAAAGGGCAAATCGTCCTGATCCTTTTTGATGATGTCGTCCACTTTTGAAGGTGCTTCAGGTGTCCCTTGAGAACTGTATGGTGCCTGTTGCCCTTGCTGCGCTTGGTCATTTCTTGAACTTAAGATTGTCAATTCGTCAGCAACTACCTCTGTTGTGTAGCGTGTATTCCCTTCTTTATCTTGCCATGATCGCTTTTTCAGCTTTCCTTCCACGTACACTTTTGCACCTTTCTTTACGTATTTCTCGACAACCTCTGCTAATCCACGCCAAACCACGATATCGTGCCAGTCTGTATTTTCAACGCGCTGTCCTGTATTGCGATCAGTATAGGTTTCAGAAGTAGCTATGGGGAAGTTGGCAACCGTTGCTCCATTTTCAAGATGACGCACTTCGGGATCTTTACCGAGATTACCAATTAGAATTACTTTGTTTACGCTTCCTGCCATAGGTCTGAATCTGAGATGATTAAATTAAAGGTACAAAAAATTAGATTTCAAAGGTATGCTTTTCCAGATAACGATCGATAATTCTTGGGAGCGGATAATCTTGAATGTCTGCGGTATTAATAGTGACAAATCCAGTCTCCATTTTCTTTGGAAATCCTTGAAGCGTATAGAACTTCGCATGAATGTGCTGATGACTTAGTTTGTGAACAACCGTTTCCGAAACGGTAATATAATTTTTCGGGGCAGCATCCCATTTTTCGGATTCCGTTTCTATTAGCGGGAACTGATAGAGTTGTTGCCAAATTCCTTTTTCCGTTCGTTGTTCTATTAATGTTTTACCGTATTCGGTGTAGATTAAATAATGGAAGTAGCGATTTCGAACCTTGGTCTTTTTTGATTTCACCGGAAGGTCCAATTGTGTGCCTTTCACTCTAGATTCACAAATCTCGGTGACTGGACAGAACATGCATTGAGGACTTGTAGGTGTACATACTAGTGCTCCGATTTCCATCATGGCTTGATTGTGATCCGCGGGATTGTCCTTGGGAATAAGACTATCAGCAAGAATTTGAAAATCCTTTTGTCCTTTTGTTGAATCAATGGGGGTGTCAACATTAAATGCCCTACTCAAGAAGCGATAGACATTTCCGTCAACTACCGCCTTAGGTTCATTGAATGCGAATGAGGCGATTGCTGCCGCCGTATACTTCCCAACGCCCTTAAGTTTGATGATCTCATCGTACGTCTGTGGGAACACTCCATTTAACTCGTCTCGAATATATTTTGCTGAGAAGTGCAAGTTTCTGGCTCGACTGTAATAGCCTAGGCCTTGCCAATCATTTAAAACATCTTGCTCGGAAGCATTGGCGAGATCCGTTGCGGTTGGATAATGATCCACAAACTTTTGGTAGTACGAACGACCTTGTTCTACTCTCGTTTGTTGCAGAATAATCTCAGACAACCAAATTTTGTATGGGTCTGACACACTGCGCCATGGAAGCTCACGCTTGTTTTGTCTATACCATTCGGTGATTAATAGGGAGAATTTCTGCATTCAGAGAAAATCGGAGAATTAATTGTTGTGAAATTAACCATAAAACCAAAAAGAGGCGTATTTTTGCGGGCAAATCGAATTTTAAACATCATAAAAATCAATAAGATATGACGAAGGCAGACATCGTTGCACAAATTGTAGAAGAGACTGGATTAGAGCGTACTGAGGCATTGAAAGCGGTTGAGGCTTTCATGAACTCGGTTAAAGGGTCTCTTTCAAAAGGGCAAAATGTTTACTTGCGCGGATTTGGAAGCTTTGTAGTGAAGGAACGTGCTGAAAAAACGGGAAGAAACATCTCTAAGAATACAGCGATTATCATTCCAGCTCACAACATTCCTTCATTCAAGCCAGCGAAAACTTTCGTTGAGGAAGTGAAATCTAACGTGAAGGTGGATTAAGAAATGATACTAACGAATTGAAAGAAATTTCAATTGGTTTTATTACTTTTGCACTCTCACTTTTTAGTGAGGGTGTTTTTTTTCCTCGTAATGAGGACTTTGACTTGAAAATAGAAGTTTAACAAAATATATAGAGATTATGCCAAGCGGTAAAAAAAGAAAAAGACATAAGATGTCTACGCACAAGCGTAAAAAGAGATTAAGAAAAAATCGTCACAAGAAGAAAAAATAATTTTTCTTGAATCGTATTGAAAGCTTAGTAGGCGAGTCCTGCTAAGTTTTTCTGTTTTATTAACTAAATAAGGCTTTCGTGAGTTTAGAATTAGTAGTCGATGCCCGAAAAGGCGGTATCGTACTTGCCTTACTCGAAGACGGAAAACTTATTGAGTTGCATGAAGAGCAGCCTGGGAAAAACGAATACTCGGTAGGTGATATATACCTTGGAAAGGTTCGTAAAGTAGTTCCCAGTCTAAATGCTGCATTCGTTGATGTAGGCTATGAGAAAGATGCATTTCTGCATTATTTAGACCTTGGCCCACAATTCAATTCATTAAACAAGTTTTCCCGTAGTACGCTAAAAGGCAAGCAGAACGTAGCCGATCTTCTTTACTTTAAAGGCGAGAAAGACATTCCCAAGGATGGGAAAATAAACGATGTCATTTCTTCGTCAGCACCGATTTTGGTTCAGGTAGCCAAAGAGCCCATCTCCTCAAAAGGACCGAGGTTATGCGCCGAAATTACCTTAGCTGGACGTTACCTTGTATTGGTACCGTTTTCCAACAAAGTGTCGATTTCTCAAAAGATCAAAGACAATGAGGAACGCGCACGATTAAAAGAATTGATGAATGCCATCAAACCGAAAAATTTCGGTGTGATCATTCGAACGGTAGCAGAAGGAAAGAAGGTCGAAATGTTGGACCAAGATTTGAAGAATCTGGTCAACAAGTGGAAAAATATGCATGGCAATTTGAAGGATGCGAAACCACCTTCACGTGTGCTAGGAGAAATCGACAAGACGTCGTCTATCCTGCGCGATTTGTTGAATGCGGACTTTACCAATATCCATGTCAATGATGATGAAATGGCGGAAAATCTCCGCGAGTACGTTTCGGGAATTGCTCCTGGACGTGAGAAAATCATTCGTCATTACGATGGAAAATTGCCAATATTCGAGCGCTTCGGAATCAACAAGCAAATCAAGTCGTTGTTTGGTAAGAAAGTGCCGCTTCCAAGTGGAGGGTATTTAATTATCGAGCATACTGAGGCCATGCACGTTATTGACGTGAACAGTGGAAACCGAAAGGGCGCTGATGGTCAGGAAAGTAATGCTTTGGCAACAAATACCGAGGCGGCGAAAGAAATCGCCCGCGTGTTGCAATTGCGTGACATGGGAGGGATTGTTTGTATCGATTTCATTGATATGCATGACCGCGCCAATAACAAAGGATTGCATGAGGCGTTGAAGAAGGCGATGTCGAATGACCGCGCAAAGCATAACATCTTGGCACCATCAAAGTTCGGTGTAGTAGAGATTACGCGTCAACGTGTACGTCCCGAAACGGATATCAATACTTCGGAAACATGTCCAACGTGCAACGGAACTGGAGAAGTTCAAGCTTCCATCCTTTATGCTGAAGAGATTGAATCCAATTTGGATCACATGCTGACCGATGGAGGCGTTAAAAAATTGACATTACGCGTACATCCATATTTGGAATCCTACTTTAAGAAAGGTTTGATTTCCCGTCAGGTGAAGTGGTATATGAAGTACAAAAAGTGGGTATCAATCCAACCGGATTCATCGAATCACTTGCTTGAATATTCATTCTTAAACGAGAACAAGGAAGAAATTACGGCCTGATGAACTCAGGTCGTAAATATTCTCTTTTGGAGGCAAAGACGAAGCTGGAGGCGCTGTGTGCGTATCAGGAACGTTGCTCTCAAGAGTTAGATCGAAAAATGCGAACGTGGGGTCTTGATCAAGAAGATCGAGATGCCCTACTCGTAGATCTCATTACCCATAACTTTCTAAGTGAAGAACGCTTTGCGGAGGCATTCGTCTCCGGCAAGGTGAACATCAAACGCTGGGGGAAGATCAAAATCCGTCAGCATCTCAAGCAAAAAGCTATTTCGGATTATTCTATCAAGAAAGCCTTAGAAGGCATAGAAGATGAAGTATATTTTGGCAACCTTCGTCGTCTTACCGAACATAAATATGGTACGCTCAAGGGGCCGGATGATTACAATAAGAAGGTGAAGTTGTATAGGTATTTGTCAGGGAAAGGATATGAGACGGAGTATGTGCGGGAGGTGGTAGAGGAAGTTGTAAATTCCTGATATAGGTTGTACATTATCAACATTGGGATTAACTCTTGAATTCTTCAATCAAACATATCTTACTATCAGTTTTATATGCTGCGCTATTTTATGTGTTTAGCATGTTAATAGGAGTTTGGCTGTTTCTCTTCGATCCATACGATTATAACAACATCTTAGTGAGGTACGCTGACTTTATAATAGAGTCAATGGCACTTGTTATAGTTATTCTTTTCACATTACTGAACAAGACAAACCGTAGGGAGTTTACATTGAAAACTAAATGGTATTGATATGTAATTGCGATACTCTTCGGTTCCATTTTCGCATTCATTCAAGCCCCTCTGAATTGGTTCTACAATTACCTGACGGGTGATAACTATGGCATTCAGTACACCTTTGATAATTGGTAAGCATTTACATATCTCAATGTTTATTCCCACATACTTTTAGTGCCAATATCGGAGGAACTTTTTTTTCGTCAATTCATTCAGCGCAAGTTGCAAAAGTACACTTCGGCTGTCGTTGCAATTCTCGGATCAACAATTATCTTTTCTGCAGTGCATCTCCCATTTTATACGCTGCTAATGGGATATCCGGGATTTAATTTTCACCACGCCTATATTGTATTCTTCGGAGGCCTTATGCTATGCATTGTATATTACAAATCACGTTCTATTGGTCCTGCAATAGCACTTCATATTGCTTGGAATACGATGGTAACTATTTGTTAGAAGGAATATCTCGATTTAGATTTCTCTCGTCTTTCTCTTTCTTCCCTTTAATCGTCACTTCGGTCTTCAGAAGCAATGCCCCTTCTCCTCCAAAGAGGGGAGCGTCCGAAAAACATTTTCAAATTCGGTTATCGAGCTAGTCGACAAACGAATTCTCAAAAAAAACCTACGCTTAATCAAACACCCTTATAAATACGCGTGAAAGGAAGCAGATTTGAGTTATCAAAATCTGTGTTATGAACCATCCGTCCAATTCGAAATCAATCAAGGGAGTTTCTTTTCCTTTCCTATTCTTTATCTTTTGTTTGTTGATCTGCATTCTCGCCTCTTGTGGAAATTCAGCCCCTGAAATCATTAAGGTAGATCCACAGTTTCGCGAGTATGTTTCGGGGTACTCTTCCGGGATGGTGGAACGCGACGAAGCCATTCGTATCGAACTTGTTGATCCGATTCCAAGTGGAATGACTAACAAACAATTGCAAAAGTATTTCAGCATCTCTCCTGAGGTTAAAGGAGAAGTAGAGCAAATGGGAGAGCGTGTGATTCGATTCATCCCCAATAAAAAATTGCCTTCTGGACAGTTCTTTACCGCCACCTTGAATTTAGAGAAGTTCACCAAAGTAAAAGAAGGTTACGAAGAATTTAAATTTCAATTCTCTACGTTCAAACAAGAACTTAGCGTTGAAGTAGACGGATTAGAGGCTTACAATCGACATGAGATTCGATATCAGAAATTGACAGGTTCCATTGAAACGCGGGATTACGTAGATGAGTATCACCTGCGTAAAACCTTGACCGTTTTACTGGATGGAAAACCAATCAAATATACCCTAGAACACGATTACGGAAACGAGTATACGTTCTATTCAGACAGTATCAAGCGAACGAATGAAGCGCGGATGGTTACCGTGCGGTGGAACGGAAAATCTATTCGTTCTGAAGACAAAGGCGAACGTAAAATTAAGGTGTCCGCATTGGATGATTTCTCTGTTACGGCAGTGAATGTGCATGATGATGAAGATCAGGACATCGAAGCGCGATTTGGTGATCCAATCAAGCTAGGACAAGTATTGAACGGGCTCGTGCGTTTGGAGGATGAACAAGGAAATAGCGTAAAGGGGTTAACCTACGATATTGATTTCAACATTGTACGCGTGTACTTACCAAATCGATTGACCGGGAAATATACCGTGCATTGTGACGCGGGAATTAAGAACGTTGCGGATGGCAAGATGAAGAAAGCGGTGAAGCACCAAATTCTTCTGGAGGCAGCGAAACCGAAAGTACGTTTGATTGGATCGGGATCGATTTTGCCGAACTCACAAGGATTGATTTTCCCTATCGAGGCCATTGCATTGAAAGCGGTGGACGTGCGAATTATCAAGATTTACGAGAAAAATATCCAACATTTTCTCCAAGTAAACGATTTGGATGGTGACGATGAGTTGACCCGCTTCGGAAAGATTATCGCCGAAAAAAAGGTGCGCTTGGATTATGATAAAACAATGGATTTGAACCAATGGAACCGTCATGTACTCGACCTAGAGAAGTGGATTAAAGCGGAGCCAGGAGCAATTTATCAGGTTGCCATTCGATTCAACAAATCATACTCAACGTGCGAATGCAATGATGAGCAAGAGAAAAAAATTGAAAAAACGGCCAGTGAAGCCTGGACGGAAAGCGATTGGCACACCTGGGGATTTGACGGCTATTCCTCTTGGGGAGGATATCGCGATCGTTCCCCTTGCGACGATTCCTATTACTATGGAGCCGCAGTGCAACGAAACATTCTAGCATCCAACATTGGGATGATGTTTAAGTTGGAGGTTGACAAGAAGTCCACGGCATTCCTTACCGATATGATTTCAGCATCTCCCATGGGGAACACGGAAGTTGCGTACTACGATTACGTCGGGAAATTGATTGCAAAAGGGCGTACGAACTCCGAAGGAATGTTCACCAAGAAATTGAAGCGAAAACCTTTTCTGATGATTGCCAAAAGTGGACGTCAACGCGGTTATTTAAAACTGGCTGATGGTAAGGCGAACTCCATGAGTAAATTCGATGTTTCCGGTGAGAATGCCCAGGAGGGAATCAAAGGGTATTTGTACACGGAACGCGGTGTTTGGCGCCCGGGAGATTCCATCTATGTGAACTTCATGTTGCAGGACAAAAAGAACAAATTGCCCGACAATCACCCAGTGAATTTTGAACTAAAAGATCCTTCTGGAAATACCTTGTATGACATCAGTCGAAATACGCATGTGAACGGAATTTATACGTTCAGAGTCGCTACGAGAGCTGATGGAAAAACCGGAAATTATGAGGCGGAGGTTGTTGTCGGAAATTATCGTTACTCAAAGTTATTGAAGGTAGAAACGATTAAACCGAATCGCTTGAAAATTTACTTAGATGCCGATGTTGCAAACACTAAAGATTCCTGTGAAATTAAGGCGGAATGGTTACACGGAGCAAAGGCTAATGGATTGCGGGCAAATGTGGAATTACAACTGCGTCCTATGCGCACGTCTTTCAAGAAATTTAAAGGGTATCATTTTGATTCACCTATTCGAAATGGGGGCTATCAAGAGTTCACCGTCTTTGATGGAGATTTAGATAAGAACGGAATTGCGGCATTTACAAATTCTGTAGCTGAGATCTCCGAATCACCAGGAATGCTACTCGCCAATTATGTAACGAAAGTTTACGAAAAAGGAGGAGATTACAGCATCGATAGGAAGACATCTACGTACTCGCCATATGATGCGTATATCGGTTTCAAAGCACCGAAAGGATCGGTTTATGATCGAACCTTAGAAACGGCCAAAAACCACATTTTCAAATTCGTTTCAGTGGATTCCAAAGGGAAACTACAAGGGAAACGTAAAATTCATCTGCGCATCTACAAAATGGATAAGAACTGGTGGTATTCTGGCGATCGCAACGTGACAGCCTATAATTATCAAGAGTCGGCAGTATTATTTCGAGATACAATGCTTTACACCTACAAAGGCAAGAAGGATTTCACGTTCAGTGTGCCGAAATACGAATACGGAAACTATCTCATGGTAGCTACGGACGAAGAAAGTGGACACGAGACAGGTCAGATTGTGCGATTTGATTGGTCGTACTGGAGTCGTGCGAATAGAAGTGATGCTTCGAAAGCGACGATGTTGACCTTTTCCACAGACAAAAAAACATACACGAAAGGGGAAACGGTTCGCTTGAGCATTCCTTCCCCATCGAATGGACGGGCTTTGGTATCAGTAGAAACCAGCGATAAGATTGTTAAGAAATTCTGGATCGAAACAAAGGAGGGAGAAACGGTGCATGAATTCGTGACTACGGCGGATATGGCTCCGAATGCCTTCTTGCACGTGACCATGATCCAACCACACAACAGTACTAAGAATGATTTACCCATTCGCATGTATGGTGTGATGCCAATCATGGTGGATGATCCATTTACGCACTTACACCCATCGATTGCGATGAAGGATGAAATTCGCCCGGAATCAACAGCGAGTATTAAGGTAAGTGAAGAAAACGGTCGAAAGATGTCGTATACATTGGCCATTGTAGATGATGGCTTGTTGGATTTGACGCATTTCCAAACACCCCAACCCTGGAATACGTTCTATGCAAAAGAGGCTTTGGGGATCCAGACATGGGATATGTACGATGATGTTCTGGGTGCGTATTCAGGCAGTCTTGATCATTTACTTAGCGTTGGTGGAGGAGCAGGAGCCATTGTCGGGAATGGTCCGAAAGCAAATCGATTCCCGCCGATGGTACGTTTCCTAGGGCCATTTGAAATTCCTGCAGGAGGATCAAAGACACACAAAGTGGATTTTCCATCATACATTGGATCGGTACGTGTAATGGTGGTAGCACGAGACGAAGAGTCGTATGGAAATGCCCACAAGACGGTGAAAGTGAAGAAGCCATTGATGGTATTGGCAACGATGCCAAGAGTTCTTGGTCCAGGAGAAACGTTTTCACTTCCGGTGGATGTATTCGCGATGGAAAAGCACATTAAGAATGTCAAAGTGACGATAGAAAGTAATGACATTTTTGTGAATGAGGACGCCACATCGAAATCGATTGAGTTTACGCAGGAAGGGGATGAAATAGTGAATTTCAAACTAAGAACGAAGGAGAAAATTGGAATTGGAAAAGTGAAGATCAAAGCCGTTTGTGGAAATGAAGTGGCAACGCAGGAGATTGAAATTGACATCCGACCATCCAATCCATATACGTTTGATACGGAAGAATTTCAACTAGCGGGTGGTGCAAGCGCCAATGCTGAGGTGGTATTTGACGGATTGGAAGGAAGTCAGGAGGCGACCGTTTCTGTTTCTACGGTTCCACAAATGAATCTAGAGAAACGTTTGAAATATTTGGTGCATTATCCGCATGGATGTGTGGAGCAGACTACCAGTTCTGTATTCCCGCAATTGTATTTAACTGTTCTGGAAGAACTTACAACAAAGCAAAAGGAAGAGATCACGTACAATATAAAAGCCGGAATTGAACGATTGCAATTGTTCCAGACCTACGAAGGTGGATTTGCCTACTGGCCGGGAGGATCGACTTCGAGCGAATGGGGAACAAGCTACGCGGGTCATTTCTTGCTGGAAGCCGAGCACTTGGGATACAAACTACCACCCGGGCTGAAGGATCGTTGGATTGAATACCAGAAAGATCGCGCTGCGGAATGGAACAGTTTCAGCTCTGGAAAAGGCGCTCAATTGACCCAAGCATACCGATTGTACCTGCTCGCTTTGGCTGGAAGTCCCGATGTTGGATCGATGAACCGATTGAAAGAATCGGGGAACTTGAGCACCACTGCATCTTGGAGATTGGCGACAGCTTATGGTAAAATTGGACAGTTGGAAACGGCTCGGGAGATGACAAAAAACTTAAAGACGCAAGTTTCAGCCTTCACAGAACTAACAGGGACATTTGGGTCTGAGGTTCGTGATAGAGCCATCATTTTAGAAGCACAAACTGCATTGAAACAGAACGATGGTGCTATGGCATCTATGAAGAATTTGGCGCAGAAAATGCGATCGAAAGAATGGATGAGCACTCAGGAAACTGCGTATTCGTTGATTGCAATTGGAAGGTTCGCGAAAGCGAGTTCGAATACTGCAAAATCTACCTTCTCACTTACCGTTGATGGGAAGGCACAAACTTCCAGCATCGGCAAAAAACTCGTCAACTTTAGTATTTCAGAGAAAAATGGGAAGCGATCTCTGAAGTTGAAAAATACGGGAAGTACCTCTTTGTTCGTTACTGTAACTACAAGAAAGATTCCGAAGGTAGGGAAGGAGAAGGACAAGAATTCAAAATTAAAGGCCACCATTTCATATCAAGATATGGATGGGAAATCACTTGATCCGACGAAAATCAAACAGGGTACTGAATTCTATGCTGTGGTAAAATTGCACAATATCACCAGTATGAATTACAACGAAATGGCTTTGAATCAGATTTTCCCAAGCGGATGGGAAGTGTACAACTCACGCATGTTTGGTGGGCAATCCTCGGGTACGAATATTGATTATCAAGATATACGAGACGACCGCGTTTTGACCTACTATTCCTTGAATGCTTACGCGAGAACGAGTATTAAAGTCCGATTGCATGCCACGTACAAAGGGAAATTCTATTTACCCGGTGTGTACACGGAAGCGATGTATGATCATACGATTCATGCGCAGCGTAAAGGTCAATGGGTTGAAGTTATTTGATTAGCCACTTAGATGAAGTCCTGGCGCATCAAAGGTAAAAGTGACAGTCTGTTGTGCTGATAGACGTCCTTGGTAGAGACAGTTTCGGGCGATTGTTTCTGCATAAGATTTTTAGGTTGACTGGAGGGTGCGCCCAGGCGCTATTGGGAGTTAGGAGTTATGAATTACTGAGTTATGGTCTTCGAGCTGCGACGTACTGAGCTTGCCGAAGTGTCGAGAAGCCGAAGCATCGAGATATGAGTTAAAATATTTAACAGTAGAACGAGCGAAAAATAAAATCTTGATATTGTTTTTGGTGGTCGGAGGTATCATGTCGTCTTGTATTCGAAGAAATGATTCGAGTATAGGTAAAGGTATTCGGACCTCACAATTGGAAATGCAACATATCGTGCGGTTGGATTCAGCGGAAGTGATCCTTCTTCAAGATACACGTTCAAATCGAGCGGTATTGGATTCATTTCTTGTGGATTATGCCGTCGTGAGGAGAACAGATTCACTTTTGTCTAGAGAATGCGACTGGTACTGTTTGAAATCGTTGGTAGAGTACAATTCAGCTGTCAATTGCAGATTTATATTGATCTTCCAAGTACGCCTTCGTTTCGCCTGAATGCTATCATGAAAAGAGGTCTGTCCAAATACAAGGATGATTTTCTTGGAAGGCTGCGTGATTTGGATGAAGACGTAGATCCCTTCATAGTTAAAGGGATGTATAGTGATTTCAGAGCGCAGTTAATTTCTGCCTATGAAGATTCCGTGCATATTAGTTTCTGTTTTGCAATCGACGATTATTTAGCTGGCGCCCCTCATGGTAATCATTATTATCAATCATTCAATTTTGATAAAAGGACAGGGAGAGAAGTCACATTTGCTGATTTGTTTTCCGTTGAAACACCAGAGGATTCGAGTTTGATTTGCGAATTAATCAAAGCTTCCGTAGACGAGGTTGGACTTGATCCTTTCGATGTTTATGAATATGATTTCAATTTAAATAAAGGATACGTCGTCTTTAATTTCGATGCATACGAAATAGCCTCTTATGGCTTTGGTTCAACCGAAAAGCATTGTTCGCGCGTTTCGGAAATGATCGACAATAACATTTAGCGCGCTCAATTCTTGTTGAGTATAGTTCAAAAAAAATCCCCGTTGAATTACTCAACGGGGATTTTAATATGGTGAAGTGATCTTTTACTTGATAACCACTTTTCTTACTGTTTTGTGTTCTCCCGCAGAAATCTTCAAGAAGTACATTCCTTCCGGTTGATTGCTCAACTGAACATGCTGAGTGTACGCTCCTTCCACTGTTCCAGCTTCAGATGACCAAACAATGGCACCGCGAACGTCTGTCAATTCAAATGATAGATCCAATCCTTCGCTCAAGTTCATATCGATAGTGAATGAACCGTTGTTTGGGTTAGGATAAACGTCCAACGAAGTGAACATTGGTAATTCATCAACACTTACCAAGTTTGCGTTCATGTTTTGAGTTGACACATCTGTACCACAATCTCCGGTTACGGTCAGTGTAATTACGTAATCACCAGTATCTGCATAAACGTGCGTTGGATTCGGATCCGTTGAAGTGTTTCCATCTCCAAAATCCCATAAGTAACTTGTGGCATCCGTGGATGTATTTGTCAACTGAGCAGTCAAGAATGACGTAAATAAATCGAAACTTGCCACTGCCTCCGGAAGGTGTGCAACATACGTTGTAGGATTTGCCTGACCACATGATGTCGTAATTAGTACCGATAACGTCCCTTCGTTAAATGCAGTTACGGTTGGAGTTGTATTTCCTGTGTTCCATAAGTAAGTAGCATCGTTCGTTGGCTGCCATCCGCCTAAAACAAGCGAATCACCATTACAGTACCACAACGTGTCATCTTCGAACGCCAAGTTGTCCAAGCCAAGGAATTCATCTGCCCCAATGTCTGGTGTAACAGTGTCACGCGTTTGACCGTCGAAGTCAGTTGTCAACCAAGAGAATGGCATTGCACCAGCGTCTATAAATTGTCCTTGACACATATGCAAATCTTCCATTGAGTTGAAGATTGGGTCCAAAGTATCTGATGCAGTATCAAATCCGGTAGTGGTTTGCCAAGTATCAATATCATTGATGTTCGCTGTGAAGTAGAACGGAATTCCGTTCGGTGCATAGAAATTGTTGTTTTCCGATTCAGACAATCCATTATTAACATACATCGCATATCCTGGCCCCATATTGCTTAAGATGTTGTTGTATATTTTATTGTTCGTTCCTCCTGTGATGTAGAATGCACGAGATGAGACTCCATTCGACTGCAGGTTCACACTGTTGTTGGTGATCAATTGGTTCGTACTTCCCGTGAAATAGATTCCGTAAGAAGTACTAGTACTGTTGGTGTCTCCAACATGAATCATGTTGTTGTAGTATTGAGCTGGATTTAAAGCCTGTGCGTCACAGTTGGAAGCATAGATTCCGTATCCGTATCTCATTCCGCGAACGTCATTTCCACTTATTTGTGAAGCTCCATCACAGTATACCATGTAAAGACGGTAGATAGATCCTGTGTAGAATGTACCGGGAGTGAAGATGTTATTAGAAACTTCAATGTCTTCCTGGTAATATAAGTGCGGTCCACGGTAGTAGAAATCTTGGAATGTGTTGTTACGTAACGCCGTTCCTTTTTCCAATGTCGTTGTTCCGTCACCGTACCAATACATTGAGTAAGAACCATTTTCGAATAAGTTTCCATCAAATACGTTCATACTATCGATAGATCCCCCTGCTCCAGAATAGAACAGCGCAAAATTTGTAGAGGTTGTAGTAACGGGATTGGCAGTTCTAAAGACATTCCCATTCCAATGGTTGAATGAGGAGCCACCGGTTACTTCAAACACACGACCGAAAGAGGTGCCTGAATTTTGGAATGTAATGTCGTTGAAATGGAAGAAATCAGCTCCATCCATTTGTACTATATAGTTGTCATTTGTACTCGTTGAGGTGAAATCCAAAATTACTAAGGATGGATCGGCATTTTCACTTTGGATAGTCACTGTATTCGTTGCATTCATTCCAATTACTTCCGAAATGACAACTTGCTCTGTGTACGTTCCATCCTGAACATTCATCAAGACTGGTCCACAAACACCAAATGTGCTCAAGGCAGTTACTGCTTCATTAAATGTTAGAAAATCTCCTGTTGCACCGATAACGTAAGTACCGTTTAGTCCTGTAGTTGTGGTAATAGTAGTGGAATCGTTTCCATTTCCGGAAAGTGGCTCTATTACTCCGTTTGGTAAACCAGTATAAGCAGAAAGTACGTCACCGTCTGTGTACGCAACATTTCCAAGGTAAACACTGTCCGTTGCTCCAGGAGCAAGACTACCAGTCCAAACAAAAGTCGTTTGAGGTGCGGTATTCCATTCCCAATCAATGTTCACGGAAGTCAATGTATCCGTACCGTAGTTCGTCAATAGTACTTCAACAGAATCATTGAAGTTACATGTAGGAAGGGAAGGATTCAAAAATGCTGAAACACCAGCGTCTTCTGCTAGTAAGTCAAAAATATTCACATCGTCTATAGCAATGTCACTGTAGAAATTCGTTCCTGAAATGAAGCGCAAACGCACGATTACCGTGTCACCAACCCATGCGGCAAGGCTAATAGGTGGTGATTGTTGCCATTCGTTAAGGTTGTCCGTCCATGCCGGAACAATATCGTTTGTCCATGACGCACCGAAGTCATTACTTGCATCGATATGAAGTACCCCCATGGTAGAACCGTACATGTGGTACCAGAACTGAAATTGAACGTCGTTTGTTCCAACTAAGTTGATTTGCGGAGACCACAAGTTTGCTGTTCTGTTTGGATACCCTGTTCCGCTGCAGGAAGTTTCTACATAAAGGTATTTTCCAGCACTGTTGCCAAGGGTATGATCTACTAATGGTCCAGTTGTCGATGAAGATGTTCCTCCAACATCGGTTAACCAATCAAGATCGTCTCCGAGGTCATTGGTCCAGTTTTGGGAAAGGATACAAGATGCTCCACATCCAGTACCACAGTTTGTAAAGCTTTCGAAGTCTTGTTCGTAAGGGAATGCATTGATTACTTGCGCATCGGTTCCACTTGCAAAGAAAATTACCGAAAGACTAAACACTAAATAGTGTAATCGATTTTTCATAGGTTGAGATTTGATAGCAATAGTAAATACGGCGAAGTAGTTTACGACGTGGCAAATTTACGGATTATTATATCAATTATAAAAATCATTCGATGTGATTTGAACCGAAAGCCTAGTTACTTTTTCCGTCAGCTTTTACAATGCATCCAACATTTTCATAACATCCGGTCGTTTTCTAACTGATACCGGAATCAAACTCCCGTCTTTCATATTGAGGTGTCCGCCTTGGGATTTCACGTATTCTTTAATTTGGCGCGTATTGACTAAGTGGGATTGATGCACCCGGAAAAAACCTTGATCCGACAATAAATCTTCGAATTCCTTCAGCGTGCGCGTCACTACGATTTGATCTCCGTTTTTGAAGAAGAAAGTGGTATAATTCACACTGCTTTCGCAACGTACGATGGTATCGATTTCAACCACTTGGATTTTATCTTGAGAATGCAACGCGAGTCGCTCGTTCGGCTTTTGATGATTCTTTAATCTATCGTTTAGCAATTCGTACTTCGCCGATTCGTCAATGTGTGTTTCTCTGAATTTCTTCATCGCCTCTGTTAACTCATCTGGGTCGATGGGCTTCATAAGGTAGTCTATTGCAGCGTAGCGGAAAGCTTTTATTGCGTGTGCGTCAGAGGCAGTAATGAAAATGATTTTGAAATCAATCTGAGGCAACAGATCCAGTAAATCGAAGCCGCTTCCGTCTTGCATCTGGATATCCAGAAACAGAATATCGGGTTTGATGTTTTTTAAAAGCTTTGCACCTTCCACAACACCAGTGGCCTCTCCGATAACCTCGAAGTCTTTTGCATAGACACCCAAATCTTGCTTTAGTGTTGTTCTTGCTTGTTCAATATCATCAATAATTATTGCCTTGTAACTCATATCAATTCAGTGGTAATCGTATAATAATTCGTGTTCCTGCTGCTTCACCGTTGTCATACAAATCTACAATTTCCAGTGGTGCAGCAATTCCTTCCTCTTTCAAATGTTCCAAGCGATCTGTAGTAACTTCCAATGCTGTCGATTTGTGGTACGTTTCCTTGCTCTTCGAATTCAATTCCGCAGCCTTCTCTCTGCCAATTCCGTTGTCCTCTACCACACATTCTAAAATGCCGTTGCTTTCCGAGAAATGGATCTGAATCAATCCAGATTTCTCTCCTTCCGGTAAGCCGCGCATGCCATGTTTGATGGCATTTTCAACGAATGGTTGCAAGATCATGGGAGGCAATGAAATGAAGTCCTGCTCCATGGTTTCATCTACTGTGATCTTGTAATCAAAGCGTTCTCCATTGCAGAATTGTTCGATCAATAAATAGTTTTCCAACGTTCGTACTTCCTCCTCCAGAGTGATGCTAGACTTACGCGAATTATCCAGAATCTGTCTCATCAAACGAGAGAATTTTGCTAGGAAGTATCGTGCCTCTGTTTCCTTACCGGTTCCGATTAAACTTTGGATGGAGTTCAAGGCATTAAAGATAAAATGCGGGTTCATTTGTAAACGCATTGCTTTGTGTTCCAATTCCAAGAGATCCTTTTCGAACTCTACTTCACGTTGTCGAATTCTGGCGTTTTTGCGAATCCGCTTCACCGTTATGAAATAAATGAACAATAACAGAAGGAGTATTCCGCTTCCGATAGATATGCGGAACCAAGTTGTTTCCCAAAACGGTGTAGCAACAGTAAAGTGGTAAGAGATTGGATCGCTCCAAACGCCATCTTCGTTGCACGCTCTTATTTGGAATTGGTAGTCTCCCGGATCAAGATTGGAGTATACAATACTACGATCTTTGGATAATGGTGACCATTCAGAATCAAACCCGTTTAGCTTCCATTGATACCGAACCATTTCCGGGCGTCTTAGGTTGATTCCAAGAAACTCAAAAGTGATGTGATTTTCATCGTAAGAAAGTTGCAACGGACTCTTTTTTGATCCCAGGTTCTTCTCTTTTGATTGTTTGTCAGAAATCGATTCATAAAACAATTTCACGTCTTTGAATGAGAGTAGCGGAGGTTCCGGGTTACCTGCTAGTTCGTTCGGGTTGAATTGACACAAACCATTGATGGTCCCCAACCAAATTGTTCCGTCTTTGTCAAGCCACGAAGAATTTTGACAGGTTTCTACACCACTAAAACCATCTTGTTTCCCGTAATATTTGATTTGCTGAATGCTTCCATTTTTTCCAAAGATGATGTAATCAATTCCTTTTTCAGTTCCCGAGATAATGTTGCCTTCTTTGTCAATCGCTAGTAGGTAAATATTGTCTGATTTCAGCCCGTCTTGTTGCCTTAAAATCCGAACCTTCGGTTGGTAGTCTTTTGTCTTGAACATGTTCAACCCGCCATCCGCTGTTCCTACCCAAAGACGATCCAATCGGTCAAGCGCCAATGTTCGAATTTGGTTGGACGAGAGTCCTTTTTTTCCTGCATGGAAGGTAGCGCGCATTTTTCCTTGCTTCGGTAAGAAACATCCCAAACCGTCATTATCTGTTCCAAACCACAAGTACCCCTGATTGTCGAATTGGAGTGAAGTCAATCGGTTGGACGGGATTCCATCGCCAAATCCCCATTTCGTAATGACATAATTGTCATTTTGTGGTTCTACTTTTATCAATCCATTCCCGGCCGAAGCAATCCAGATATTCCCTTCCGGTCCACGCTTGATCTGTTTGACATAAACACCCCGCAGTCCTTCAATAGCAGTGAACTCTTCGTTCTTGTAAATGTATACGCCCGAGCCGTCAGTGCCCAACCAAATGGTACCGTTTCGATCCTCCGCAATGGATTTCACTTTCACGTTAATGAATCCATTTTCGCTCGTGAAATTCTCAAATGTCCCTGATTTATAAACGCTCACTCCGCGTTGTGAATTGCCAATCCAAAGTCGGTTTTTAGAATCACGCATTACAGCGTAAATGAAGTTTCCAGCAAGCCCAGAACGGGTATCAAACGTTGCGAATTGTTTCCCCAAGAATTGGCAAACGCCCCCGCCGGAAGTTCCGAACCAAAACTGCTTTGTATTGTCTTGTAAAATAGATCGAACATGATTGTTACTCAACCCTTCAGACTCACTTAAGGTTGTGAAGGTTTTAGCGGATTGATCGTATTGAATAACGCCGCTTCGAAGCGTTGCAATCCAAAGATTATCGGTCTCATCAACGTATATATCCAACACAGTTTTCCGGTATAGTTCCAATTGTAAATCGACGCGGAAATAGTCTTTTCCGTTGTAGCAGTACATGCCATCTCCGTACGTTCCGATCCACAAGTTGTTTTTTGAATCTTTTGAAATACAGGTGATCGCATTGCGCATGTATCTCGAGTCATCTCCGCAATAATGATGACGATCTCCTTCAATTTTGTAAAGGCCTTTATTGGTTCCGTGCCAAAGTGCGCCGTCATGTTCTATAATACTCGATGCATCCGGTTGATCAAGGAATTTAATTTTCCCGAAGCTTAGAGAAGATTTAGTCAGATACAGAATTCCTTTGTTCGAAGCTGCTCGGATTTCGCCATTCGATTGAAAGATGATGTCGCGCACAATTGTGTTTTCTGCAAGACGTAAGGCCGTCAATTCACCATTTTCGAAATAGGTGACACCGTTGTTGGTCCCAATCCAAATAGTTCCGTCGGGTCCTAACTTAATGCAGTTGATATAGTTATTGGAAAGCCCGTCGTTGGTGGTAAGCGTTTTGAATTCAATACCGTCGAAAATAGAAACTCCACCTCCGCGCGTCCCTAACCATATGGTTCCAGAAGGACTTTGACACATGGCGTAAACCTGAGACTGTCCCAAGCCATCCTCAACATTGAAATTGCGAAAGTTGAATTGCTGTCCAACAACAATCGTTGATAGACTTAGAAATAGAACAATGATGTAAAATCGAAACACGGTGCAGGTTTGGATAATCAAAGATAAGAAACGGATACAATTCCAATTGGAACGAATAATCAGAGGGAGCAAATTCTTCTAAGTCATGGAATTACCTTCGGTATAAAACGCCCTTATGTCAGCACACGCACTCTATGGATTCTTATACGTCCGGCGTAGGAGAAAAATTCTGCGTAGAAAGTGGTTCGTCTTTTCGTTCTGGGTATTCCTTGTTTGGTATGCTGACTGTTTGCCAGATGAATTGTTCAACGACAGTACCTCCACGGTATTGCTGGATAGTGATGGGAATTTGTTGGGAGCACATATAGCCGAAGATCAACAATGGCGATTTCCAGAAAGCAAAACAGTCCCTTACAAGTTCAAAACGTGCATTGTTCAATTTGAAGACCGAAAATTCTACAAGCACTGGGGTGTGAGTCCTACTGGAGTTGGCCGGGCACTTCTGCAAAATCTGAAGTCGGGAGAACGGGTAAGTGGAGGAAGTACCTTGACCATGCAGTTGGTACGCTTGATGCGAAAAAATCCTCCGAGGACGTATAGCGAGAAAATGTACGAAATGATTCTCGCGACTCGGATTGAGATGCGGTATTCGAAATCGGAGATATTAAGAATGTACGCGTCTCATGCGCCTTTCGGGAACAATGTCGTTGGTTTGGATGCAGCATCTTGGAGGTTCTTCGGAAGACCGTCAAATCAGTTGAGTTGGGCTGAGTCGGCTACTTTGGCTGTTTTACCAAATGCACCAGGATTGATCTATCCAGGAAAAAATCACGACTTGCTCCGAAACAAACGAGATCGCCTATTGAAACGACTTCGGGCAATTGGTAAGATCAGTGAGTCTGAATATCGGTTGGCGCTTTTGGAATCATTGCCAGAGAAACCACATCCCTTGCCGAACCTCGCTCCGCATTTATTACAGAAATGCATTGCAGAAGGAAAGAAGGGGCAGGTAATTCAATCACATATTCGATCGAAGGTTCAAAAAAAGGTCAATTTCTTGTTGGACAATCATACCCAATTGCTCAGAGAAAATGGAATTTATAATGGTGCGATTATGGTAACGTCGGTAGAAACGGGAGAAGTGCTTGCATATGTTGGAAATGTGGTGAGTTCTGGAAGCGAACATGCCAATCAGGTGAATTGTATCGACGCATCTCGAAGTACAGGAAGTATTATCAAACCGTTGCTCTACGGAAAGGCGCTGGAGTCAGGTACCATTGCGCCAAGCATGTTTTTGCGTGACGTACCGTCCAGATTTGGGAATTTTTCTCCGAAGAATTTCGCTGGGACTTTTGAGGGATTGATTCCTGCGAATGAAGCACTTTCAAGAAGTTTAAACATTCCAATGGTCCATCTTTTGCAACAGTATGGATTGACCAAATTTCATCGAAACCTGAAACGCATGGGGATTTCTACAATCCGCCGAAGTGCATCTCACTATGGCTTAAGTTTGATATTGGGTGGAGCTGAGGTCAATATGTTTGAATTGAATCAGGTCTACTTACGAATGGCACAGCAGTTGAGATACACGGAGACTACGCAGTTACAATTGTTTCCTGAAGAAGAGGCTTTGATTTCTGAATTTCCTATGAATGCAGGAAGCATTTTTGCCACGTTTGAAGCGATGTTAGAGGTACGCCGACCGGATGAAGATAACAATTGGCATATGTTTGATTCGTCGCGCAAAATTGCATGGAAAACAGGAACAAGTTATGGATTCCGAGATGCCTGGGCGGTAGGTGTTACACCCGATTACGTTGTAAGTGTTTGGGTTGGTAATGCAGATGGCGAGGGGCGACCTGGTTTGACCGGAGTTCAGGCCGCTGCACCGATATTGTTCGATATTTTTCAAACCCTACCAATTAAAACGGAGTGGTTCAAACAACCGGAATCCGAAATGGTAGCGGTGGATGTCTGTGCAGTTAGCGGTCATCGTCTTACCGAAAGCTGTGAAAAGCAAGCAAAAGCTTGGTGGCCGAAAGGTTCGCTTCAAACTACGGCATGTCCGTATCATCACAGAATTCATTTGAATAATAAAGGACAACGGGTAAATTCATCTTGTGCAGACCCCATGGAAATGACGCACGCCAATTGGATGGTCATTGCTCCGGATGTAGAAACGTACTACAAAAAACACCATCCCTTGTACAAAGCGTTACCTCCATTTTTGTCTCAGTGTGCGGGAGCGAATGCATCGAATTCATTGTCGATTTTGTATCCTGATGCGGGACAGAAAATCTACTTGCCTATCGGTTTGGGCGGTGAGCAACAAGCCACCGTTTTCAGGTGTTCGCATTCGAATAATGTGGCGGTTCTTTTTTGGCATTTGGACGGTCAATTCATACAGCAAACTTCAGAGTTTCACGAAATCGTTCTTCGACCTGAAATTGGGAAACATTTGTTAACGGTGTATGATACGGAAGGTTCCAAGAAATCGGTTTGGGTAGAAATAGTCGAAGCCCGGAAGGAAGTTAATTAGGAGTTATTAATTCCAGAGTTATGAGTTTATAATGAGTGATAATAATGAATAATAAATATAGGATAACGGTCTTCGAGCTTGTCGAGAAGTCTGTTATGCGAGGAACGAATTTGTGAGATTGAATAGGGCATCTCGACAAGCTCGATGACCTTCTAACTCAGAGTCGATAACCTTCTGGTTCAGATTCGATAACCTTCGAATGTGGGCTCAATCCCCTTAAAAAACCGCCAACCTCCAAAAAGCTGCAACCTCCTGCTTGTCTTCGTTAGGGTACGAAATTCGTAAGGTATAAATCCCGGCGGCATCAGGAGAGGGAAGCACAGCATAGTTTGCATTGGGGATGAATTCCGAATACACTTTACTTCCTCGTGAATCAAATATTTCCACCGTGAATGAAGGCTCCCGATCTTCTTCTAAGCGAATCGTGAAAGTGCTGGAAGGCAATATCGGATTTGGATAACAAACAATGGTATCCGGCTCCTCCGATTGAAAAACAGCACGATCGAAGTCAAGAAGGTACAAACCATACTTTCGATCTGAGACTAAGATGCGTTCGGATGGAAGTTCGGAATACACACCCCAAGCTCCATTCATTTTAAACAAATCTTCATCTTCTGGATAGGTATCAAAATAACCAATCTCCTGCGGGACTTGTGGTCGAATGTCATATACTCTCAGTCCTTCATTATAATACGCTACAAATGCATAATCGTTAGTGATCATGACATTGTGCGGTACATTATCATCTTGTGCATTACTTGACGCTCTGCCTCGTACCTGAATTTCATGATTGGTATTTACTGAGCACGATTTCACCGAGGAGCCATTGGTTTCATCGGCAAAAACGTATTTGGTTCCATCCGGGCTCAACCATCCCTGATGATTGTATCCTTGATCTTGATAAAAGTCAAAGTTTTGAAGAAAGGTAGGATTCGCAGGATCACTAAAATCATATACACGTACACCGTCAAATCCACAATTCAAATAAGCAATATTATCTCGAACGTAGGCATCGTGCACCTCAGGAATGTCATTTGGACCTTCAAACATCAAAACAGGATTCAAAACATCACTTATTGAATACACTTGCATTGAAATCAAAGGCTGGAGCATCCCGTTACTGGAAGGCTGAACCGAGCAGGCATACATCAATTCGTTCGGTTCATCGATGAACAGATTATGAACACGGGTAAAACTGGAGTCGTTTTCGTACACAACATGCACAGAGTCCGGGAGGTATTGTAAATCAACGATCTGTAGACTGCTCGTGCCTTCGTCGCATACCATAAAGGCATAGTTTCGATAGATTTTGATGTCGCGGTGCACTACAGAAGGGTGTGAATAATTGCCCTCAACGAAATCAATAAATTGGAATTGATTTTCATCCGAAATTTGAAAGAAATGAACTCCCTCGGTTGATCCCAGCATTGCATATTCTGCTCCATTAGAAGCGTAGCCCCAACAATCGCTGTAACGAAGGTCATTGAAGCCCGAAACGATGTTGTCATCTGTCCAGTTATCCAACAATTCAACATTGAAGTTACTTTGAGCAAATGAACAGAGAGGAAATAAAAGCACGAAATAGCGCCACATGTGAGATTACA
Organism: Flavobacteriales bacterium; assembly: GCA_015665275.1. Taxonomy (GTDB): domain Bacteria; phylum Bacteroidota; class Bacteroidia; order Flavobacteriales_D; family Crocinitomicaceae; genus UBA4466. The sequence goes on from JADFAL010000030.1 coordinate 64,357, forward strand.
AATTTTGTTAAGGTAAAGATAGAACAATGCTTTAATACCGTTATTGCAGCGTATTTGATTGGCTATTATTACTTATTTTAGCATCCACTTAAAAGAGCGAAGTGTCAGATTCTGTCATCATAATTCCCACATACAACGAAATAGACAATGTTGAGCGTATGGTACGCAAACTGATGTCGTTGGAAAAGGAATTTGACGTACTCTTCATCGACGACTCTTCACCTGACGGAACAGCCGATACCATTCGATCCTTGCAAGCTGAGTTTGAAGGGCGCGTTCACCTCGAAGAAAGAGAAGGGAAATTAGGACTCGGAACCGCCTACATTCATGGATTTAAATGGTGCATTGCTGCTGAGTACGAATTCATTTTCGAAATGGATTGCGATTTCTCGCACAATCCCGATGATTTGATTCGATTGTATAAAGCTTGCGCAGAAGACGGAGCCGACGTTAGTATTGGTTCTCGATATGTGAGAGGAGGGAAGGTGAAGAATTGGCCAATGAAACGCATTTTGATGTCTTATTTTGCTAGTGTTTATGTGCGCATGATTCTTTGGATCGGTATCAAAGACACCACGGCCGGATTTAAATGCTATCGTCGCAAGGTTCTGGAAACGATTTATCTCGACGGCGTAACATTTAAGGGATATGCATTCCAGATTTGCATGAAGTACGCTGCAAAACGACACAAGTTCAAAATCACCGAAGTTCCAATCACCTTTATTGATCGTGAATTCGGAGAGTCTAAAATGTCAACAGGAATTTTCAAAGAAGCATTTTTCGGCGTTTGGAAGATGCGTGGTATGAAGCTATGAGTACAACATTATTGAAAGGGGGAACTCTAATTAACGAAGGGCAGAAGTTTGAAGCCGACGTATTGATTAAAAACGGCCGAATTGAAAAAATTGCTGCATCGATAGATGGAGGAGAAGCAAGCGAAGTTATTCACGTAGAAGGGAAATTGGTAGTGCCGGGTTGTATTGATGATCAGGTGCATTTCCGCGAACCAGGATTGACGCACAAAGGAGATATTCATTCAGAATCGCGTGCTGCGGTTGCTGGCGGGATTACTTCATACATGGAGCAGCCAAATACGAAACCTGCGGCTTTGACAATTGAGGAATTGGAGAAGAAATATTCGCGTGCTAGCGAGGTGTCAATTGCGAACTATAGCTTTAATATGGGAGCGTCGAATGACAATCTCGAAGAGTTGAAGAAAGTCAGCAAAAAGAACGTTTCGGGAATCAAAATATTTATGGGATCGTCAACAGGGAATATGCTGGTAGATGCCCAGAGAACATTGGAGGGAATTTTCCAGTTGGATCATCAATTGATTACGCATTGTGAAGACGAGGCTACGATCAAAGCGAACCTAGAAAGTGCAAAAGAGCAGTATGGAGAGGACATTCCGATGCGTATGCATTCCAAAATTAGAAGTGAAGAAGCGTGTTATTTGAGCTCTTCATTTGCTGCGGATTTGGCCACGAAATACGGAAGTCGATTGCACATTTTCCATTTGAGTACAGCGAAAGAATTGTCTTTGTTCCGAAATGATATTCCACTTTCCGAAAAGAAAATAACATCAGAGGTATGTATTCATCACCTGTGGTTTGATGATAGCCAATACGATACGAAAGGAAGTCTTATCAAATGGAATCCGGCGGTGAAAACCGCTGCGGACCGCGAGGGACTTTGGGAAGGATTATTGGACAACCGAATTGATGTGGTCGCTACAGATCACGCGCCGCATACATTGGAAGAAAAAGATAATAAATATCTTACCGCACCTTCTGGTGGGCCTTTGGTTCAACACGCATTATTAGCGATGTTAGAACGTGCCAGTGAAGGTAAGATAAGCATGGAACGCGTTGTAGAAAAAATGGCGCATGCTCCCGCAGATTTATTCCGAGTGGAAGAACGCGGATACCTGCGCGAGGGGTATTTTGCAGATATCGTTGTGGTTGACCCTAATGCAAATACAGAAGTAACTAAAGAGTCTTTGCTTTATAAATGCGGATGGTCGCCATTTGAAGGAGAAACGTTCAAGCATAAAATTGATCGCACTTATGTGAATGGAAATTGCGTTTACGCGGATGGAAAAATTCAAAGTGATGTTTCTGGGAGCCGATTGACTTTCGACCGATGAGAAATTGGATTTTCATAGTGTTGTTTTTTGTGAGTTGCTCTCCTGGAGCAGATCGATTGGAAGCACCCGAAAATCTTATCGAGAAAGATAAAATGGTAGATGTTCTTACCGAACTAATGAAACTCGAGGGACATGCAAATGCCCAATACATTCAAGTACCTCGTTACGAAAAATTGATAACCGCATCGGCCGATTCCTTATTTAAGGCAAAGGGAATTTCGCCGAAGCAATTCGAAGCATCTTTCGATTATTACGCGCATCAACAGTCTGATTTAGAAAAGATGTACGAAAAGGTACTCGACAACCTTAACCACGAGATGACGGATTTGGAATTGCAAGAGGAGAAGAAACCAAAAGTTGACTCGCCCGAGAAAAACGAAGAAAAATAGTTAATGTTCTAAGAAGTTGTTAAGCCCAAGTCTGATATAATACTCAATTTTTCAGCTTCTCGTTTTTTTATTTCTGATTCACAGGATGCCAATTGTTCTCGCGCTTTCCTTTTTGTCCGGGAATCACCATGATCGAGGTCAATACCACCTTTCTCAATTTCATATTCTTCGATTTCTTCGTTGCATTCTATATAGCGCTCGAATTTTTCTCGATTGTCGTCGATTAGCACTTTTATCTCGTGGTAAGGTTCCTCAACACCATCATCCTGCACTGCTTCAATATATTGCCCGTAGTTTAGATATTCTTTCGCCTTCGCAGCTGCCTTTTTTGCTGCTGCCGCTTCTATTTCGCGCTGCTCATCCCGCGCTGAATTATCATCAAAGTAGAGACCGACATCTTCTCCGTCAGATTTCACCTTGTTTTTTGCCGCCGCAAGGGGTTTGGCCTTTCCTTTTGCACCATCTTCTTCTAACCAGGTAGCACAAGTAGGGCATAAACACGCAGCTTGTCCATCACGATCTCCGGTACACCACTTGATGTCTTTAAGGCGAATGGCGTCAACTTCTGCTTTTGTAATCGTGATTCGGATTTCGTGTCAATTCTGCAGCAAAATCACACAAGGCCAGATCCGCTTCTGAAAGCTCTAGCTTTGAATAATCATCTCGGAGTTGCTGCACTTTTTGTTCGTCTTTCCAATAATGTTTTACTGCGGCTTCATGGTGTTCTTGGCAGTATTCGCAATCGTTATTCTTGGACACCACAACAGCGATCATTTCCCGTTGCACTCGTTTCAAAGGCAATTTCCCAAACATAATGGTCATATATAAATCCATATGATTCACAATTGACTCAGGATTTAAGCTTTGAATCATGTGCACATCTGCCAACTTACCGCGGCTATTGATGAGATCGTCGTATATTTCTTTCAAGTGCCCTTCGGCAGATTCATATGGGATGACATCGATGTGTGGCATAAGCTTATTTTACATTGACCAAAGTGGTGATATGGATGATATGATCAGATTCCGAATCCTGAACGCTGGTAATAATTTTGACGGGATTGTTTATATCGCCACTAAGTGTGAATCGAATTGGAACTCTTTTAAAATCGTCGGCACTTTTCTTTTCTATTGTTCCCAACAGATTATCATCACGCAATAGCACAGTGCCTTTACCATCAATTATTCTCATCGGCAAAATAGGAGATGAAATACCTTCCAAATCGTGGATCATGATATAATAATCTCGGTTTGATTCTACTTCATGCGAATTGATGATCTGTTGATCTTCTTGGTTCCACAAATAAATGGCACTATAGGAAACGTCTCTTTCCTCTAGCTTTAACTTGGGGTCTTGTTGAATACTGAATGGCATTGTGGCTACCATTTCACCTTTTCCTTTTTTATCTTGAATGCTAATTGTCGCAGTATATGGTCCATCTTCACTCGGAAGATTTGCATCAATAAATGCTATCAATTTGACGTTCTTATTGAGTATTTTCATTTCCTTGACAAGATCTTGACTACTAATAACTTCCTTACCCTTAGCATCTTTAACCGCAATACTCATTAATGGAAATATTTTACTTCCTTCTTTTTTAAACCCTTGGACATCTAGAAATTCGAAAGTCAAACGCTGCCCAAATAGTAGGTTCATTCGGTTTTCTATTTTTTCGTCTATTTTAATTTGAACTTCTTTACATTTTAAGTCCGTTCCCACTACGTTTAGTCCGATCTTCTTGTTTTCGTAATCCATGGAAAGCTTCTCCGGTTTACATCCCAGAAGAAGTGTTGTACTTAATAGCACGAGTGCAAAGAATCTCATATGAACTTATTTTTTTCTTTCAGGATTGTTCTTCACGAAAGAACTCCAGCTAGATGATTTTGACTTGTTGTGTTCTCCAACACCTTTGGAGTAGTGATGACAAACCGCAACGGCCAGTCCATCGGTAGCATCCAGATATTTAGGCATTTCTTCGAACTTTAAGGTTTTTTGAAGCATTCCTGCCACTTGTTCTTTCGATGCGGCACCAGATCCTGTAATTGCTTGTTTGATCCGACGCGGCGAATACTCCTCAAAAGGTAGGTTATTTGCGAGTGCAGTTGCAATTGCTACACCTTGGGCCCGTCCTAGCTTTAACATCGACTGGACGTTTTTCCCAAAGAACGGTGCTTCAATCGCCATTTCATCAGGTTTGAATTCTTTAATGAGTCCATCCATTCGATCGTAAATACGCTTCAGCTTGTCGGGATGCGTCGGAAGTTTTTGCAATTGAATAACGCCAAAATTGACCATTTTCAATTGTTTTCCTTGAACGTGAATAATCCCGTATCCCATGATTGTGGTACCCGGATCGACACCCAAAATTACCTTATCTTCTAAAGTTGACATCTGTCACTAAAACTAGCGATTTCCAACGGATTGATTGAGCATCGCTAAAGATTGGTTATCAGTTTTGTGCTATATTCAAACCATCGAAAGCGATTTGCGACATAAGAGGAAGCCAAGGGCTCGATTGTTTCTGGTTCTGAAAGTATTGCTGTTTTCCGGTGTATTGATGCTTCTTTGGTATCAATTGAATGGTGTAAAGAAAGAGGCGTGGGATGAATTCGGTGTGAAACAACCATTAGCCTTAATTGGGTCGGTATTGCTTGTGATTCCGAATATTTGGGTTGCTTACGGAAAGTGGCTCATTACCTTGAAAACAATTGAAATAAAGACAGATCAGCAAACGAAAATCCATGCCTTCTTTGCTGGGTTGGTAACCGGACTTCTGACGCCTAACATGATTGGAAATTTCATAGGTCGCTTCTATTATTTTGACAAAGAACATCGTGTAAATATTACTGCTTTCACAGTACTTTCGAATATTGGACAGTTTCTTGCGAGCATCACTTTTGGTGCAATTTCCGTTGTTTGGCTCGGCGAATTATTGGTTTGGCAGGATGAAGAACGATTGATGTACTTATTATTGATCATTGTTGTGGTAAGCTATCTATTTTACTTCTACATCGATAACTTTCTTCGATTTTTCAAACGCATGAAATTCGGAGCATCGTTCAAAAAACTTCTGAAGAAAAGTCCGTGGTTTCGAACGCATATTTTGTTTTTGAGTTTCACCCGATTTGTACTTTTTACGCTTCAATTTTCATTGATGCTGGTTGCTTTCGGCGCAGAATGGAGTTTGGAATTAATCGCAGGGATTTGGCAGGTATATTTGTTGACAATGATTGCTCCTTCTTTGATTCTCGGGAAGGTCGGCGTGAAAGAATCCATCGCGTTGTTCGTTCTTGCAACCTTGGGAGTGAATGAGGTAGCCATTCTTTTTGCATCATTGTCTATTTGGTTATTGAATACGGTTTCACCAGCTTTACTGGGATTATTAATTTGTCGTAACAGAACATGGAAACAAGCATAGAGTGGATCAATTATTTCCTTTGGGCATACGGGATGTTTTTCGCCCTGATTGCGCTCTTTGGTTTTTCTTTGCAACGGAACAAAGAACGCGGTTATTCAGAAGGGGAGAAGATTTCTGCCGATGAGGTTACCCTCTTAATTCCCTTCAGAAACGAATCGAAGAATTTGCCAGCTTTGTTGGAGAGTATTTCGAAACTATCTTTATTTCCAGCGGAGATCATTTTCATTAACGACCATTCAGAGGACGATTCGGTAAACCTTATACAGGTGAGCATGGAGGGGTTGCCAATTAAAATTATTCATGCCTGCGAAGGAAATAGTGGGAAAAAGAATGCCATTCGAGAAGGCGCTGTCCTTGTGGAAACAGAATTCACCTTAACATGGGATGCTGATGTGGTTGTAGATGAGAACTATTTCAAAGTATTGGAGCGATTGTCCAAAGCAGATATGTACGTTTTGCCAGCCATTTTTTCCTCGAAGTCATTTCAACAGCATTTGTTCACGTTCGATGTGGTGGTGGCCAATGCAGTTAACACGGGATTGGCAGGTTGGAGAAGGCCCATTTTCGCTAGCGGAGCCAATTTATTGTACCGTTCTCGTAAGTTCGAGGAATTGGATTCTATTGATAAACACGCTCATATTTCAAGTGGCGATGACACTTTTTTACTGCGCGATTTCACTAAGAACAAGGCGAAGGTCCGATTGAGTACCGAGCCGCAACTGGCAATTACTACATCAGCACCTACCACAATCAAAGCATATTTTTCTCAGCGTCTTCGTTGGGTAAGTAAAACGAATGCCTTGGGGGATTGGCTTAACACCTTTATCGCAGTAAAACAGTTAGTATTGATGATCGCCTTCGTAACCTTACTAATTTGGACTTTGTTGCAAGGATTTTGGTTTGGATTGATCTACCTTATAGCCTGCAAAACAATGACAGATTTTCTTGTTTTTAGCGCTTACTTCAAACAAATTAAACGATCTGGTTTATTGTTGATGCTGCCCTTTGCTGAAATTTGGTTTCCGATCTATTCAATTGTACTAGCGGCAATTATTCCTTTATACCGACCCAAATGGAAGGGGAGAACGATTGTTTCAAGTTGAGAATACATTGAACAAAGATGTGCGGAACTTGTTGAAGTATCGAATTAATCGAATTACACTTTGTACTACTTCGTGAATACGTGTTTGTAATACGGGTACTCCGAGCTTCCTTTGCTTATTGGTAAGTGCCAATCACTGGTAATTAGTGTATCTTCATTCACGCACCCTACAAGTGAATCACTTTCCTTGTTATTTGGAAGAATTTTGTATTTAAAACTGTTGTTCAAGTCCAAGCACAGTCCCGCTTTAAATTCAGGCAATACCAGGCGGTATTTTTCTTCTTCCGAATTTTTAATTTGATAGATGCGCCCTTTTTCCTCAATGCGAATGCTGTAATTATCGGCATAGTTGGTTGCTGGAATAATGCTTGTAAGAACGGTGTCGTTGGCGCTGTCGTAGGTGTACTCGATAGAATACTGCCAGTTCCATGTTCCTTGCATTACAAGGCTGTCTTGTTCCAGTTTATCTTTGATACAAGAGGTTAGTATAAGCATCAAAACGGCTGCGATAGAAATGTACTTCATAGATGGGGTGTTAGGTTAAGTAGAACAAATTAGAGAGGGAGAAGGTTACAGTAGGTGTAGGTGCAGACAGATAATTTCGGAAATATTTTTAAACATTACTAGAAAAATCAATTATTCTAATTCGCGAAATGTCGAATTTGAGCATCTTTTATGAAATATTCGCGCACAAAAAAGGCTGTCCTCTAAGACAGCCTCTTAAAAAATCTATTTCCCTTAAAACGGCAAATCATCATCTTCTGATGCATCCGTTCCTCCGGAAGGCATTGGAGATGCAGCTGGATCCAAATTCATATCTGAAGGTCCACCTTGAGGCATTCCCTGACCCATTTTCTCAATGCGCCATGCATCCAAAGTATTGAAGTACTTCACTTCTCCCTGAGGGCTCGTCCACTCGCGACCGCGCAAGTTAAAAGAAACTTCTACCGTTTCTCCTTCTGTCATTCCGTCAATCATAGAACACTTGTCCTGAACGGCTTGGAACATGATATCCTGTGGATACATGCTTGAAGAATCTGTAATTACGAATTCACGCTTTGCAAACTTTTCGGTAACCTGAACTGTGTCTTTTATTACTTTAATTTGTCCTGTTAATTTGAACATAATTGCTTATTAGTTTATAGTTGTTGTTTGTGTTGTCTATCCATTGTTGAATGCCAATAATGTCATCCAAGCTTCGTTTAATTTATCTTCTTGCAAAAGAACCTTTGCTTTTACGTGCAATTCGCGCTCTAGTTGTGAAGGATTGTCTTCTAAAGATACGAATAAATCACTCAATTCCAGAAGTTTGTGTTCGTTAACGTCTGTCTCGTTGGGGAATTCTACAATTCCTGCCAACTGCCCCAAATCGTTCGCAGAGAGTATTTCACTCGAGCGAATATCCTCGGGAATGGCGTCGTATCCAATTCCAACGCTTGTAATTGGTTTTGTGATTTCGAACATGGAATTTTCGTCAGCACGGCAATACCAGTTGCCTCCCATTCGAGATACCAAATCAATTTTCTTTTGATCGATTAACCCGTTTTCGTCCAACAATTCTTCGCGAATATGAATGCGTTGAACTTCGCAAATCACCAAGTTTCCGGCACCTCCTTGATCACCTAATTCTTTTACTTCGATTACCTTGCATTCGAATTGTACAGGTGCTTCCGCAACGCGTTTCGGTCGGATGGTTTCCGATGGAATGCCGGTTAAACCAGACTTTACAAATTCATCTACTTCAGGATCGAAAGGAGAACTGGCCAAACTCATTTGTTGCACCATGTCGTAATTCACCACATTGATCACTACCTCAGGTACAACCTTTACATTGTTATAGGTGTCCTTTGTTGTATTCGTGCGTCCGCTTCTGGCTGGTGAAAAAATCATCACAGGAGGATTGGCGCTGAATACATTGAAGAAACTGAACGGTGCCAAATTGTCGTTGCCATCTGCGTCCACAGTGGAAGCAAAGGCAATGGGACGCGGGCCCACAGCACCTAGCAAGTGCTTGTGAATCATTGGGACAGGAAGATCTTTCGGATCAAAAGTTACCATATCGTTCGTGCGTTGAATTGCAGAATGCAAAGGTAAGAGGAATTCAGGGCTTCTTCAAGCTGATTTTTGTCGACTTATCCACAAGTTATGGACAGTTGAACCCATTATCGAAATTCAAAAAAAATTAATTCGAGTCGTGTGTATTATTTAAATAAATCTATATCTTTGCAGTCGCTTTCAGCGGAAAGCACAAAGGTTTCAAAACCTATAATTCCATTGGAATTATTGATTTAATGCGGGTGTGGTGAAATTGGTAGACACGCTAGATTTAGGATCTAGTGCCGCGAGGTGTGTGGGTTCGACTCCCTCCACCCGCACAAAAAAAACAATGGTGTAAGATCGTCTTATGCCATTTTTTGTTTAACACGAGTAAAGACTAGAGTAATGAATGTAACTCGTCACGATGTAGATGCGTTGAACGCAAAACTTACGGTAGAAATTTTGCCGGCTGATTACGAAAAGAAGGTGAACGATACCTTGGACAATTACCGTAAAACAGCACGAGTACCTGGATTCCGTCCCGGACATGTTCCAATGGGATTAGTGAAAAAGCAATACGGAAAAGCAGTTCTTTCCGAAGAATTGAACAAAGTAGTGAGCCAATCGTTGCAAGAATATATCTCTGAGAACAAATTAGATATTCTTGGAAATCCTATACCAGCAGAAGGTGAGGATAGCTTCAAAGGGGATTTCGAAAATCCAGATACCTTTGAATTCTACTACGACATCGCTCTTGCACCAGAAGTGAACGTTCCGTTATCAGGAAAGAACAAGTTCGACTATGTTAAGGTGAAGGTTGACGATGCATTGATCGAGAAGCAAATTGAAGATTTACGTCGCCGTTACGGAAAGTTGGTTTCCGGAGATAAGATTGGAGAAAAAGACATGGTTTTGGCTCAATTTGTTGAGTTGAACGATGACGAGACGATCAAGGAAGGAGGAATCTTGCACACTTCAACAGTTTCATTGGAGTTCGTTTCTAACGACAAAGTGAAGAAGTCATTGATTGGAAAGCAGATAGGCGATAAGCTAGTCGTAAATCCAAATGATGTTTCTCGTGGTGGCGCTGATACAGCAGCTATGTTAGGAGTTAAAGAAGACGAATTGGAAGGACTTTCCGATAAATTCCAAATGACGATCAATGAAATCAAAGTGATGGAGATGGCGGATTTGAACGAGGAGTTGTTTGACAAGTTGTTCGGTCCTGGAGCTGTAAAAGACGAGAAGGCATTGCGTGATCGCGTGAGAAATGATTTGGATGGAATGTTCGTGAACGATTCTGACCGAATGCTGACGCGTTCTGTGTACGATAGCCTTTTGGAGAAAACAGAAGTTGAATTGCCGGATGCGTTCTTAAAACGTTGGATTCAATTGTCCAATGAGTCGAAGATCACAATGGAGCAAATCGAAGCGGATTACGAGAACTACTCAAAAGGATTGAAGTGGCAGTTGATTCAAAGTTCGATTTTCAAAGCCAACGATATCAAGTTGGAGAACGACGAGGTTATTGAATACACAAAAGGGTTGTTGGTAAACAACTATGCTCAGTATGGTATGCCCGCTCCTGAAGATGAGGAATTGACACAATCTGCGATGCAGGTATTGCAAAACCAAGAGGAAGCAAATAAGGTGTACGATATGCTTGCAGAACGCAAGTTGACGACTTACTTCAAAGAGACGGTAAAGTTGAACGAGAAGGAAGTTAGTTACGATGAATTCACCGAATTGGCTGCAAAGTAAGCCGGTTTAAGAAAATAAGAAGAAAGCCCTGACAGAAATGTCAGGGCTTTTTGTTTATAGATTATCTAACTCAATAATACCGTGTTTTAGACAATATATGATCATGCCTGTGGTGTTGCGTGTATTTGTTTTCTCTAGTAAATTCTTCTTGTAACCTTCTATGGTGCGCTGACTGAGGCACAAACTATCGGCAATTTCCTGTGCTGTTTTTTCATTACAAATCAACTCTAGCACCTCGTATTCACGTTCCGTAAAGGTGATTTGTTGATTGAGTTGTATAGGTTTTCGCTGCTTTACTTTTAATCCATTACGCATGATTTCTATGACTTTGTTGTCGTAGTAATGTCCATGTTCAAGTACCGCATGAATGGCTTTAGAAATCTCACTGAATCCTACGTGTTTTAAAAGATATCCATGAGCCCCTTTTTCTATAAGGTGAAGAATTAAAGAAGGGTCTTCGTGCATGGATAGAATGATGACTTTTACAGGGATATTTCGTGCTATAATTTCAGCCAGGGTCTCAATACCGTCCATTCCCGGCATATCCAAATCGAGAAGTAGCACTTCCGGAGTCGATGTTGATAAATCCTCCAAACAACTTACTCCGCTATTAGCAGTAAGCACTACGTCGAATGCATCTTTGGTATCCAAAAGTGCTTGCATTCCTTCACGAAATAAGTCGTGATCATCAACAATTCCAATAGTTATTTTCGACATTTTAAGTTGTTTTTGGAATAAGCAGAACTGTTATGCCAGGTTCGTTCGAAATAACGTTCAATTCAAAATTGATCATTTCGGCGCGAGACATCATGCCTTGAAGTCCAAGTCCAATTCTTTCTGAGTTGGCAGTGAAGCCCTTTCCGTTATCATTAATTTCAATTGAGAATTGATTGCCATGCGGTTGTAATTGAATTGCAATTTTAGATCCTTTTGAATGTTTCAGAGCATTGGAAAGCGATTCCTGAAAAATACGGAAAGCATGCAGTTCGGTGTTTCTATCAAATCGTTTTGAGTGCAAATTTGATTGAAATTTTATCTCGATTGTCGAATCTGGAATTTTACGCAGATAAGATTCAATGGCTTTTTCGAGTCCTAACTTTGCAAGTACTGGCGGAAACAAATTGTGGCTGATATTCTGGACAGATTCAATGGTTTCATTTAAAATTTCCATGGTAGACGTTATGGTTCCGGAATTTTCATCTTGAATACTGCCATCACTGCTTAAAATGATTTTTGCAATGGACAATTGCGCTCCAATTTCATCGTGCAGATTGGATGCGAACTGCCGCCTTTCTTCTTCTACAGCTTACAGCGTGGCATGGATCATGACTTTCTGGTGTTCAATTTGAACAAGTTGTAGTTTTTGACGTTGTGCGTTCACTTTTCGTTGATAGAGCAACACAAACAAAATAATCGCCGTTGCAAGCACAAAGGCTAACAGCATTCCAGCAATAACTAGATCGATGAAGGCTGAATCCGTGGAGTTTTCCATAGGCCAATGCTAATCAGTAAATAGTAAAGAGTCATGAAAATCACGTGCATGACCCAAATGGTGATGTTTAAATTATACGATAATTGCGCTACATAACTGCTAAAGTAGAACAACAGTAGATTCGATGAAAAATAGAGAAGTGCGGCGGAATTGATCCAAAATAATGGTTGATTCCAGATATTAATTCCAGAAGATGTTTTCATAATAAAGCCATACATAAAAAGCGAAATGGCAATCATAACTGCACTTTCAATGGTTCTTGGGACCCAGTTCATTTCAAATGGGTTGTGAAACACAAACGCCTGAACGATAACTATACAAGTAAACAAAGTTGTTAGTACTACTGCCCATTTTCTTAGGTTTCGTGTAAAATAGCTTGTGAAGTAAAAAATGAGCAGGGTAAACTCCAATATGCTATAGATATGTGAAACAAGAATGTTGTTCATTTGCTTGTTCCAGAGTATCGTTGAAACTATTTGACTGACACAGGCAATTCCTGTCAATACAACAATCCATTTTTCGTTAGCGGTAAACTTGACTTTCCTCAAACCAACAATCATTGCGAAAGCAATTGGAATGAAGGCAAGATTCGGGATGTAAAACAATATGTCCTTATCTATGTGCACTTGAGCAGTTTGAATTTATTCGTCCTCAGCGTACAGTGGACTGCTTCCGCATGTTTTAGGGCACGGCAAGGCAAAATCAAAAATCCCACTTCTTTCCGCTCCTTCAATTGGGTTGATAAGGTCTAATGAATCGTTGTCTCCGTCTCCGTATTTATCAACTCCCACGGCCAATAGTTTTATGGTCCCATCTTCTAGCATAGCAGGATAGATTTTAATATGCGTTGCTTCCAACCAGTCTTCGTTTAGAATTTGCGTAAAATCATATTTACTGAACATGAACGATTTCGCATAGGGATTTCCTTCCGCATCTGCTAGACCTTGCCATCTCGCTGTCATATCTTTTGCATCATCTAGAAGAACAGCGTTAAATGTTCCTTTGATTTTTTTGTCGTTTTGATCTCCCATGTTTTTCTTTTAAAGGAATTAAAAATTGAGCACTCTTGGTGCATAATCGAGTGATTTTAGGTAATAATACGGTGTAATTTCGGAAAATACGGTATTCGTTAATTTGCCAATTTTTACGCTGTTTTCAAGACTTTGACCTCTGTATGTTTGTGTTGTCGAAAGGATGAGAGGCCAGTTGCAATGAATCCGGAAGCTACGCTTGTTCTAACGGCTAAACGATTATTAACACATTGTCAGATCGAAAGAAATGACATTCTAAAATTCAATGAAAATGGCAACTATGTACTTACAGTCAGTAGTTTGTATTGACACATCAGAATCAGGAAAAGACGAAGTTTATGTAAAATACAGCATCGATGGAGGCTCTTCAAAAACGTACCCGAGTTCAGGATACCACTCAATGAGCGGCGATGAATACAACCCTTGGTACACGAATCTAAAATTGGAGTTCGACAGCACCGTTGAAATCAAATTGTATGACAAAGACGACGTATCGAGCGATGATTTACTAGGTTCTCATACCTATACTACGGATGATGCGCAGTATACGGAATCACAACTGGCGATGAATTCGGATGAAGGATCTCGTTATGTATTGGTTACAGGACCTACGGTTAAGGGTTAATTAAATTTAACCTTAGTGAAAACCGGGATTCTATTGAGTTCCGGTTTTTTTAGTTTTGAACACTTGTTGAAGTTGGTATAGGTGTTTATTAGCTAATCAAAGACTCCAAAGCAGGATAGTCTATTTTAGAATTATGCCTGGGATCTCTTGGAATGTCCATGAATTTAATCTCATCGAAAGGAATATCCAAAGATTGTTCTAAACGATGATCAACATTTGCCCCACCTTCCAGCACTAGAATCAACTTCGAATTAATTTGAAGCAAGGTTCCCATGGTAACACCTGGTATTTGCTGCAGTCGATTTTCAATGATAAAGGGTGATAGAATTGAGTCGTTATGATAGATCAATTGCTGGCTTCTCCCCGTTAAATACAATTCTCCACCCCATAGAAAGCCGGAGTCCCCCGTTCTATGCCATACCGTGTCTCCAACCACAATTTTGTTTTTCTTGAACGCTTCCTCATTGTTGAAGTAACGCTTTAAAACATGCGGTCCGGCCACAATTATCTCTCCTATCGTTTCGTCGTTAAGCGTGAGCGCATCCAATTCGCTCATAGAAGCATTTGGAATCGCCGCCTCATTTATTTTAAAAATGCGCAAGTCTGTTTTGTGGTAAATATGTCCTACTGGTAATCCTACAGTCAACTTGTCTTCATTATCAATCAATTCCCCCGCTTCTATAGAACTAATCGGTTCTGATTCAGTCGATCCATAAACAATGTTTACAGCAGCCTTTGAAAAAGCATTCTTCAGCAACTTTGCTTGAGAAGGGAAAACAGGTGCGCCTCCGGTGAATACTTTATCAATTCCATTAAACACGTTTTTGTTTTCCGTCTTTTGAGCCAATTGTTCCACAATAAAAGGCGATGCAGTAATACGATTGACCTTGTGCTTCTCAATCTGGTTGACCAATTTTTGGGCGTCCATCGTTTCCGGTTTCGACATTTTGAAATCGGCAATGACCGAAGTGCAACCTACCCCAAGGTTCACGAACAATACAATTGGTAAAACTGGCATGTCTACATCTTCAGCATTCGGGTCGATCTCGTCAAGCAGGGCGTCGAATTGTTCTTTCAAAAAACCATGCGTACGATCGGCTGCTTTTGGTCGTCCTGTGCTTCCGGTTGTAAAGGTTATAAGGGCCGAATCATTATTGGTGACTGACTGAATTTCGTGGATGTGGGAATCCTGTTTCTTTAATGAAAGCTTAATGGGAATGCGCCGTAATTCTTTTGAGAACCAAGAGAAAATTCGTGCCTTAGTAACTCCGATGAATCCCTTGCAGTCAGCAATCTCACAGCATAATTCCAGTCGTTTTTTGTTGACCCAAGCATCTAGGAAAACGGCTGTTGCACCACAATAGAATAAGGCCAAAACGATGCGGTAAAGGTCTACGCTCATTGGAACAAAAACAAGTACACGATCTCCTTTTTGAATGCCTTTTTTTCTGAAATATGCGGCCGTTTCAAGAACATCCTTTTTCAAATCGCTATACGAGATACTTGTCTTCGGATCGATGATTGCTAATCGATCTGGATGCTTTTCTGCAGTGTTAAGAAAGAGTCGAGAGATATTCATAGGTCTATTCCGTAAAGTGAGTACGATTTGTAATGATCTCCCTCGTAATTGTTGGAAATGCTTACCGAGTGGTTGTCGAGAATCATCAGTGCATGAATTACACGCTCAAAGTTTCGCTTGGCGGCAATTTGATAGGTTTTCCCGGCCAAATAGGATCCAATTCCTCGAAATTTTGTGTCCTTTTTTCTGGCAAGTGATTTAATGATCAAGGTTTTTCCAGAAGGATCGAGATAATCGGGAATTGAAAAGGAAATTGCTTGAATTTCGCCTTCTTGATCTTCCACCACCCAAATGAGCTCCGGATCGAAATACTTCTTCAACTGCGCATATTTCTTCACAAAATCATCTTCTGCAATTGGGGTAAACAAGAAGTTCTCTTTAAATGCCTCGTTGTTGAATCTTGCCAATTTCTTCAAGTCGGATTCCAGATTATCCAAATCTATCGATCTGAATACGGCGCCATTCTCTTTGAAGCGCTTCTCCCATTTCGTGATCCGTGCATCATCGTAGGTGAGTTGTGTATCAAGGTTGGAGATGTACGTTGCAACGTCTTGAAAACCGAAATCTACCCAAAGCTTTCCATAGTACGCATGATGATACGGCTCCATGAAGAAGTTGGGATGCTTGTTATGATCGCTAAATCGATAACTGTTCCAAGTAGATCCTTCCATTGGTCCAATGACATAAGCAAATCCATTTGATTTTGCATTGGCAATCGCTTTGTCTAAGAGGAATTTAGATGCTTCGGAATCTTCAATGCATTCGAAACTCCCTAGTGTGCATGCCTTTTTCTCATCAACTTCCAATCCTGGCTTAAGGTATAGAGCACACCTTGCAATGGCGTTGTCATTTTCAAGTAAAACATAGCAATTTGATAGGTGTTCTGAAGGAATCAGGTCGTGGCCCAAAATAAATCGCTGACTGTTCTCAGGGTACAACAGCTTAGGTAGTTCCGAGAAAAGATGAAAATCCTTCTTACCCGGAAATGTTTCTATGATTTTGAAATTACGCATAGTTCAAATAGTATTCTGCAACGAGCAATACGATTGTCGCGGCAAATGGGATGGTGAAATTATCGTATCCGCCATGAGAAATTCCTTCGGCGAAAGTCGTACAAATGGCTAGGACCATGGCTACAATTATCGCGTGCAAAATGGAGTAGTGCTCAAGTCCTATCAGAAATACGATGGAAAGTAAGAGCGCTGCGCCCATAAATGCTAAGGAACCGCTAATTGTTTTCTTTTGGCCAAATGCGCTGTAGGGTTTGTATGGATATTTCTTCCCAACATATGCAGCTATAGGATCGCACAATGCTAATGTTAAAATGGGAATGTAATACAATGCGAAATTGTCGAAGTAATTGTAGTTCAAAAAGCATCCGTAAACGATTATCGGATAAAGGATACTGCCGTTAGTTTTTCGCTCTACAGCATTGATGGAGGGTAACAATTTTAGTGGCCAGCTTACCAAGAGAATCACTAAAAAGCTTCCGCATAACGCTAATACGAACCAGTGATTTTCTAGCATTGGCGGGAAGAAGAGCGTCAGTACTCCAGTAAAAATGTGGACTATTTTTCGCGTTATTTCTGCTTGAAAATTGAACTTGTGATACAATAATTCAGCTACTCCGAATAGAACTAGGAATGCTGTCCCCAAGATGCCTATGTTGATCCAATTGGTCATTTGTCTCGTTTGTCAATTTGAATTCCCATATAGAAAAATCCATTATCCTGTTTCGTCAGTGTTTTAGTCAATTCTGACTCATTTTCGATTCCGTCGATACACGTATTGATTTTTCTCGGAACCATTAAGTTCCAGTACGCAAATCGCGCATTTGGCACGCTGTTATCAACGAGGTTTTGTGCTACATTTAGAAACAATTCCTGAGGCATGTATTCGAAAATATTGGAAAGGTTGAATTTAGAGAAGTTTTGATATTCGGCAAATGCTGCTTCCGCCAAACCATTGAATACTACCAGTCGATCTAGATTGGATTTGATTTTTCCAAAGTTCTCTTCCCGCGCATAATGAGGAAGTTGGTCTCCGAAGTCACCTTTCATGATAAAATGAAGAAAGTAATTGTTTTGCGCATTCGTATGACTTAGGTGCGCCGCGGCCTGCCCTAAAATAAATTCGGACACAACTACATCTACTTCTTTTAGGAATGCTGGATCTCGTCCGAAACGTCCCATCACGAATTTGCTAAAGAATAGTTTGAAAAGTAAACGCCAGCGTCTATTGTTCCATTTCTTATGGAAGAAGGATGCCTGATCCTCATAAGACTTCGCTTCGAACAGGCGATCCACTCGTTTTCTTGGATGCACTAAGGGTAAAATTCTCCTGCGGAACAATTTAAAATAGCGCTCAAACTTGCCTTGATAAATTACGCCGTCGGCTAATTCTTGCTGTCTCGCTATCCAAAATTTTTGTAATTCGTCGGAAAGTTTTGTCTTCACTTTTTCGAACAATTCCAATCGACGCGAAGATGGTTTAAATCCTAGAAATTCAAGAAATTCTTGATACTCTAGTGTTGCGAAGGCGGCTTTTTTCAACTCGATGAGGCTCAACTGAACAGGGTTGATGTCCACCGCAACGACCAATTCGGGGCCTTCGGAAAGTAACGAGAAACTGTTATCTCCGGCGGAACCAATGGACAGTACGCGGTCTCCGGATTTGATTTGTAATCCTTCTAGTAACACATCGGCATCTTCCCAGCAATTGGCGTAGCGGATGTAGTCGTGTTGTACGTTATCTAGTTGTTCTTTCATAGAAATCTGCGTCTGTAGGTCCTTGTTTTATTGGAATATCGGAATATTCCGATTAAACAATATTCGAATATTTAGGTTTTGCTATCAAAATTCAGTATTTTCTAAAGTAGACTCTTCTACCACTTTAATCTCTCCCGTACTCCCATCCATAATCACTTCATCACCCGTTTTTAATGTTCGTAAAAGTCCCGTCACACTCACGATACAAGGAATTCCCATCTCACGCGAAACAATTGCAGAGTGACTCAATAGGCTTCCACGTTCCACAATAATTGCTGAAGCCGTTGGGAAGAGCGTCACCCAACCTGGATCGGTGCTGGAAGTCACTAAAATATCTCCATTTAGAGAGTCTATTTCATTTGGATCTTTCACCACGCGAACTTTTGCCTGAACACGACCGGGGCAACATCCAATTCCGGACAAATCTCCCTCAATCGGTTCCATTTTTTCGGTAGAGTAGATGTATTCATCCGTGAAGTTGTTACCGTAAGTGAAGAATCGTTCTTCAGGATCTCGTTGCTCATGATATTCAGCAAATTCTGCTTTTCTGTCGGCAATTGTGGTTTTAATATTGCCTGGTAAAGGTGCATTTTGGAGTTGGAGAATTTCATCCAATTCCAAATAGAAAACATCACGTGGATGCTCTAGAATTCCGTCAGCCGCCAATCGTTCTCCAAGGTGCGAAAACATCGTTCGAACCATTCCAAATCCTCGCGTTCTTTCATAACGAAGGTTCTCACGATTGCTCACCAAATCACGCGCTTTTTTCAAAGCATAACGGAACCACCATCTCTTGATAGGCTTACCTTTCAACTTGGCATTCATACGATCTTGGGCATTCTGACGGAGGTCATCTTCAATATTGTCGGTTCCTTGTCGCTCTGTTATTCCTTGTTCTACATACGATTTAATGACTTTGATGAACAAGGCCGGGTTTTGACCATAAGAGATCGTTTCCAGTTTCAATTCTCCTACACATCGATTTCCAAAGAGTTCAATGTAGGTATCAATCTCCTCCTTAATTTCTGGAAATTTCCCCTTACATAAAACATCCCAAATCTCTCTCGGTTTGTGATTGGTGAAAAGTGCCTTGCACGCTTCGTTTGCGGAGATGTTTTTGGAGATAGACATACTTCGGTGAATAGGCTCTACTGATATAATATCCTGACTTCCACACAAAAGGTCGTTATGAATGTTGGGTTCTTCTGGACACAATTTACTCGTTTGTTTTTGCAAGATCCCGAACCAAATCATGGCGAAGAAATCGTTAATTAAAGGAGCCTTCCATTTCAATAAGAGTGTCTGTTCGAAACGTGCGTAGTGCGAAGCAATTTCTTGAGGTGACATCTGAATGTAGTCCATTGCTTGATATTTGGACATAATGGTTTGCAGTTGTGCCAAGAAGCGATCGCGTTCTTTCGGTAAACGTCTTTGCAATCGAATCATTTTGAAGACCATTGCAGCAATTCGAAGTCGAGCGAGACCTTTCCCCATTTGGTAATCTTCCTTCAGTTCAAATCGCTCTTTCACGCCCATCATATTTTCCATGAATTCTGCATTGATGGAGTATCCCGGAAGCATGGCTAACATTTTATACCAACCCAATAAGTTATAGTAAACACGACCTCGAACCAATCCCAAGGTATTTGCGAAGACCTCTTCGTGGCGATTGATTTCGTGTTCTTTTACGCCGAGCAATCCAACAAATTGACGGTACACCATTTCATACATTTTAATGATGAACGAGTAAGTTAGAGGCGTGGTAATTCCTGGGTAAGATTCAATAATATTACTGTTGTCCCAAAGAATGTATTCGCCTTCAGGTTTGTTTCCTGCTGCAGTCACGGGGCGCGTTTGTAGCAAATACACTTTGGAATCAACCACAGCAAATTCAATATCTTGAGGGCCTTTTAAGTGTTTGTTTAACTGATCAAGAATGCGGTCAATTTCACGAAGATGTGAATCGCTTAAGCTAGGTTCGTTTTGCAGTTCTTCCGGAACCTTCATCATGGAAACGCCTTTACCGTCTGCGGCTCTTACCATTTGATGGGTTTTCGCTAGCAAAGAAGAATCAATGGCGTCCGAAGTTACATAGAAGGTGTCGGCGTTTAATTCGCCAGAAACCAATCCTTCTCCCAAACCATATACCGATGAAATGACTTTTTCATCCGTATTTCCGGAGACCGGATTCAATCCAAAGGCCACACCTGCAACTTGGGGTTCTAACATTTCCTGAATCACAACGCCAATGCCGAAATTGAGAGGAAGGTCGTTTTCCTTTCGGTAGGTAACAACGCGATCAGCTATGGTTGATTGCCAAATTTTTACGATGTGTTCGTTCAGTTGATCAAACGGCACATGGAGGAAGGTTTCAAATTGACCAGCGAACGAGAATTGCGCACCGTCTTCATCAATTGCAGAAGATCGAACGGCATAACTTTTAGATGCCGCATCTTCTCCAAACCACGCTTTTATTTCTTCCAGAATGATTTCCGGTACTGCTACATTCGATAAATCCGTCTTGGATTGTTCCAAATCCTGAGGGTTCGAAAGTTGGTTCAGAACTACGGATTCAGGAATAACAGACCACTTCGGAACAGGAATGCGCTGATCGTCTAGAGCGAACAAATTCTTCGCCTTTCCTCCAATCCCCTCAAGAACTCGATTGTTATGTGTGATTAATGTTTTCATGATAAAAGTGCGGTTAGCATTGGGATCCCTCCAAGCGATAAGTACATTAACGCTGTCCAGCCTGCGGAAGCGTACTCGATATATTTTGATCCCTTTTTCGTAGGGTTTTTAAGAAAAAGAATGCCGGGAAGTGCGCAAAAACAGTAACAAGCTCCGAGAATTATAAACGCCAACCATCCGTAATGGGCGTAGTTTGTTGCGCCGATGGCCAATACCAGTGTCACGAACATGAGAATCAACCAAATGATAACACCACCTTTTGTTCCGTACATTTTCGTGTAAGACACTACGCCTTCTTCTTCTGTTTCCGGTGTACGAATTTTTCGTCCGAATTCTAGAACCAATCCATTCATGTATGATACTGCGAAGAACCAAGCAATTCCCCAATGCGGAGAATCTCCTCCCAAGAGCCAATCCAACCCACTTGCGTAAATATCAATCAACGGAATAATGACCATGTGCGAGGTGATGTAAAGAATCTGTCTTTTTTTTAACCATTCAGGAACGAAGAATTCAACGCCCATTAGCAAAAGGTAACCCAGAACAATTCCGTACAAATACAGCATGTCCAATTGGAAGATGGCGATCACTGCGATCTGAAGTAATCCTACAATCCAACCTACGTTTCGAAGTTCTTTGAGAGAAATCAACCCACGTGGGACAGGCAGATATTTTCGGTATTTGGCATCGTCTTCCTTGTCTTTGAATTCATCGAAGATTCGAACGAGAAAGAACAGGGTGATCGTAGCGAAGACCCCAATTAGAAAATCTCCAATTGGAATGAAACCTTCTTGTCCTCGGCAAATTCTCGAATATGAAACAGCCGAAAAGGTAAACGCGCTGATCATTACTCCATGAGCTAGAAACGGAAAGCGTTCTTTCTGATAGGTTAAAAACCTACGGAAAAAGGATTGTTGATTCGGATCCATCTTATTTACGTCCTAATTTTTCATGCGCAGTAGTAAAATGATCTACAGACATCGCGGCAGCAATAGATAATTCTCCAGCCAAAGCAACAGCGCAGCATACTTCAGCAAACTTTCGAGCTTTGCCTACTCCATGGCAATCGATCATCTCTAAGCATTCTTTCTGCGTTGGAAGATTGGTTCCTCCACCAACTGTTCCTACAATCAATGAAGGAAGTGTGAGGGCAACATATAAATCTCCGGTATCTGTCACTTGCATGCGCGTTACGCCTACCGACGATTCGGAAATACAAGCAACATCTTGTCCACAGGCAATGAATAAGGCTGTAAGACCATTTGCTACGTGCCCTTGAGCCCCAATGGAGCCACTTTGAGTTACGGCTAATGTAGAAGAGATCCAGTATTTTTCAATTTGCCTTGGTGTGGTTTTCAATACCTCGGCTACTATCTTCTTTGGAAGTGTAATTTCAGCCGCCACTTTCTTTCCACGAACATTAGAAAAGGATAAAGCCGTAGCTTTTTTGTCTCCAGAGTAGTTGCTTTCTATATACCATTCTACAGGTCGGATTTCAAAATTTTTGAAGATGTATCGACAAATCCGGTCCGTACAGATCGTTACCATGTTTTGCCCAGCTGCATCTCCGGTATAGAATTCGAAAGTGACAATAACACTATTTCCCTCTATGTTTGAATTCACTTCATTCAAGCGTGCGAAGCGACTGGTTTCAGAAACCACATTTTTAATGTTCTCTGTGTTGTCGTGAATCCACTTGATGAACATTCCAACTTCTCCGATGTTTTTGAATTTGAAGAAAGGGCTTCGTTGCACACCTTCGACCAAACATACAGAAGTAATACCTCCGCTGAGTCGACAAGCTTTCATTCCGCGGTTGTACGAAGCAATGAGTGCGCCTTCCGTTGTTGCCAATGGAATGTAGAAATCACCTCGCGCATCTTTCCCATTGATGTAAAGTGGTCCGGCGAGTCCGATTGGAATTTGCGCCATTCCAACGAAGTTTTCAATATTTCCTTTCAGCTTCTCACTGTCGATATCTGTTGTAAATGCACTAATTGCTTCAGTGCCTTTGTCCTTATTTTTAAGGAAGTTCAAGCGATCTTGTGTTGCGTTGACATCTGCACTGGCATTATAACCTTCGTGATCCAATGAAGCTATCTCTTCTTCTGTTAGCGGGTTCAAATTTTTTGAAAGCGCCTCAATAGTTTCCACTTTTTCTCTTTCATGGAGAACCTGATTGATATATGATATTGATTTAGCCATAGCGTAGATTTTCTCGATTGTTGTTCTTAAATGTATCTATAAATTCTTAGTACTCGTTTGCGATTCAAATCTAGGGGCATTGAATCGGTCTTCAGGACGGAATGTCGCAGTTGAGATTTCACGATTTGCGAATTCCGCAATTGAGGATGCATTGAAATTTTATTTTTTTTTCGTCCTCAAATCCTCGCCGTTCATAGAGAATAGGGTTCGTTCTTCACTAAAAGAAGATTTCTCTGTAACAATTTAAGTGCTTGAAAGTCTTACGGATAGAAACAAGAAAATTTGAGAGTCATGAAAAAAGTAGTTATAGCATTAATCGTAGGGTTATTATCAGTTAGTACAACATTTGCGGGAGAAAATCCGAAAGTGTTAAAGGAAATTCAAAGAAAAGTTAAGGTTGATCTCAGTGGAATTCATCTGGAGAAATCAAAGAAGCATTACGTTCTTGTAAAATTCAAAATTGTCGATAAAGAGATTGAAATTTTGAATGTGAAGGGATCGAAGAAAGAGCTTACGGATTTGATGATGTTGGAGTTAGAAGAGATGTTCATTTCATCAGATGCCGATCCGAAGAAAGTTTACCAGTTTAAGTTTAATTTTTCTCAGGAATAACAGATACTTGAGTTAAATGTTTGGATCCCTCTAATTTCGGTTAGGGGGATTTTTTATTCCAGCATTTTCTGCATTTTGAAGGAAATACTATCCGCATAATACAAGGGGCCGCAGATATGACAAGAGTCTATGGCATAGAATGATTTGGGCTCCGTAGCATTTCGATACATTTCTGCTCCATTGGAAAAAGGAACGGTTTTGTCATTAATACTATGCACTACCAGGAGAGGTTTCTCCAATTCGTTTATGACCTTTTTACCGGAGTACATTTCTCTCACAAATATTCTAGCCAACACAGGAACTCTGTCAGAAGCGATGTCTTTGTGCGAAGAAAACCCTCCCTCGATCACAACGCCTTCAATTTCATCTTGATATGCCGTTCCAATTACAGCAGCTAAATGCCCTCCCAGAGATTGACCGTACACGATGATGTTGTCTCCTTGAAATTCTTCTTGTTGCTTCATGTATTGAAAGGCGCTATGTCCATCCTCTAATACGTTTTTTCGAGTCGCTTTTCCTTCCGAGAAACCAAATTCACTGTAATCGAATAGGAATACTTTGTATCCTCTTTCTAGATAAGGTTCCATGAGTTGGTATTGATAAACGACGTTCCCGGCGTTGCCATGAAGAAAAAATAAGGTAGTGCCGTTGGAACTATCGGGAATCATAATCCAGGCGTTCAGGTCCCGATCCCCACTTTTAAAGAAATCATTCCGAATCGTATACCCAGGATTATATTCTCTTTCCTCAAAGTAGAAGTTCGGAGTGGCATTTTCTTTGAAATTCAGTCGCAAAGTGTCATTTACATCCGACTCATATTGAGTAAAGGTGGAATCTTCGTTGAGTTCGAATGGGAACAGAAACAGTTTGTTGAATGCGCAACCGCTGAGAAGCAGAGATAAGGTACAGATTACAAGCCATCGAAACATACGCTAAAGTACGAAAAGGAGATGGGGAAGGAAAAATGATTATTGGGAATAAAAAAAAGCTACAGAGTGACAATTAGCATTGTGTCATGTACCTTTGAAAAAGTGAATAGCCGTTAGGCATAATGCCTTTGGGGATGTGTAAGATACAAATCTAGTCCGTTTGAAAAAAGGTTTTCGAAATTTTCCGTATATGTACGTATTGCGGTAAGTATAAATACTTACATGGTTTTTTGACCTTGATTTACAATAAATTAGCTACAATTTTTTTGCAAAAACTAGTTAATGCAATAAAACATAAAAGCATTTTTGCGTTGAAGGATTTTTAGTAATTCGATGAAATCCTTTGCAGCATTAAGATCTAGAGCATTCCAAAACCAAAAGAAATTTCAATTCTAGTAAATTCTCAGCTCATAAGGTAGGCGCATTTGGATTCCATGAAAGTCCTCTAATCTTCGAATTTGAGCGTACCAATTTCTCAGTTCTTCAGGCATTCCCGACTTCTCAACACGAACGTTTGATTCAGCCTCATCAAGCTCTTGCAGCAATACTTCCAGAGCATTTTCTTCAAATATTGGATAGTACACAACTTTTCTCAATTTGATCTTTGCTTTTTTAACAGCATAATCGATTGCGTCCTCTAGTCCTCCTAATTTGTCAACAAGACCAACGCGCATTGCATCTCGACCTGTCCATACCCGACCTCGAGCAATGACATTTACATCGTCGGTGGTCAGCCCTCGGCCCGTTGCAACACGTTTTAAAAACTGACTGTAGATATCGTCCACTTCGTCTTGGATAATTGTCATTTCGCCATCAGTTAATCTACGATTTGTAGTCATCGAGCTATGCTTGTTGGTTGTGACGCAGTCAAACGTGATACCTAGCTTGTTTTCCAACATATCCCCAGTAAAAGGAATTACTCCAAATACACCGATAGACCCTGTAATGGTCGTTGGTTCAGCGAAGATAATTGATGCTGGAGCAGCAACATAATACCCACCTGAAGCAGCAACATCGCCCATTGAGACAATTACCGGTTTCTTTTTGTTGGTCAATTGTACCTCACGCCAGATTTCATCGCTCGCTAGTGCACTGCCCCCCGGGCTGTTGACACGGAAAACAACCGCCTTTACCGATTTTTCTTCACGTGCTTTGCGAATCAACTTGCAAATTTCCTTAGAAGACATTTCATCGCCTGAAGTACTGATTCCGCCCTCAGCGAGGATTACGGCAATGTTTGGGTCTTCATCTTCCTCAAAACGTTTTTGATCTTCTTTAAAGCGATTCTTAGCGTATTTGGTGAAAGACATGAATTCAATATTGCTTGATTTCTTCACTTTCACTTTTTTCGCTATGATTTTCAGGACTTCATCACGGTACTTCACACCACCGATTAGTTTCTTTTCTACTGCATCACGAACGTCTCTTACCTCCGCTTTGCTTGCAATCGAGTCGAGAGCAACAACATCCAGCTTACGATCTTTTGCAATATCAGTTAGCATGTCATTCCAAAGTCCATCCATGTATACTTGTGCTTGATGTCTTGCAGAATCACTCATTTTCTCTAGGAAGAAAGGCTCTACGGCACTTTTGAAATCGTTGTTTGAACCACGGATCACTTGCATCTCAACATCCAACTTATCGAACAATTTCTTATAGAACATGCGCTCACTTCCAAGTCCAAGGAACTGAACATTACTTGTCGGGAATCCATACGATTCGTTCGCAGCAGAAGATACATAGAGCGCTTTCGTGCTGATATATTCACCTTTGTAATAAGCGACAACGAATTTACCTGAAGATTCAAAATCATTGATGCCTTTGCGTAACTCTCGGGCAGATGCTAAACCACAATTCAGGCCGTCAATTTCGAGAAAAATACCCTTAATTTTTTTGTCCACTTTTGCCTTACGAAGACCATGGAGAATGGTAGCTAGTCCCAATTGATCATTAACCGAAAGGCTATTTGGGTCAAACGAAGTATCCGTTCGTTCCCCAATGGCACCGTCCAGTTTCATGTGAAGTACGGTTTTATCTTTTACTTCGAAGGGTTCCTCCTTAAACAGGCTTCCAATAACAATAAACCAAAATAAGAGGCCTCCAAGGGAAACAACCGTGGCGGCGACTAAACTCGGCCAGAAAATTCTCCAGAATGAAACTTTCTTTTTCTCTTCTTTTTTCTCCATGCTACGCTTTTAGATACTATTAAAAGTATGTCGTTTTCAGTGAATTGATGTTGCTAATTACATCAATGGTTGCAGTTTGAGATGGACGCTGATAGATAGGTATAAACGATATTTCGACGTTTCATGCAAAGTCCGTATCTTGCAGGTAGCTAGAACTAACAAACATGAAAAAACTCTTACTCCTTGCAGCGATTCTTATGGGAACGACTGTTTACTCTCAGAATTACTCCAAAGTAAAGATCTATACCGACGCTGCCGGATTAACCGAATTGGCAGAAATGGGATTGGCCGTAGATCACGGATATTGGAAAAGCAATACCTTTTTTATTGGTGATTTTTCCGATGTAGATATCGAAGCATTGAAGGGAAGTGCCTTCGAATATGAGATTGTTATAGAAGACGTAAAAGAATATTACGCTTCTATTAATACGCTCGCTGCAAAAAAGAATACGGTCTGTGATCCAGCTGCTTCAGGCGGAGGACCGGTTGTGGAAACTCCGGTGAATTTTGAAATGAATTCGAGCTATGCAGGGTTTTACAAGTATCAAGATATGTTAGATGCGCTCGATTCAATGTTAGTAATGTATCCAAATTTGATCACGGCAAAATCGGCAATTCCAACAGGACAAACACATGAAGGGCGTGATGTTTTTTATGTAAAGATTTCAGACAACCCGTCAATGACAGATGATGCAACAGAGCCGAATGTATTGTATTCTTCCATTCATCATGCTCGTGAGCCAATGAGTATGTCAGAAACGATTTTCTACATGTGGTATTTATTGGAGAATTACGCAACCAATCCTGAAATTCAGTATATCGTTGATAACACAGAAATGTACTTTGTGCCATGTATCAATCCTGATGGTTACTTGCATAACGAAGCAAACGATCCTTCTGGATTTGGAATGCACCGTAAGAATAAAGCACCTGTTGGATCGAGCAACCCGGGTGTGGATTTGAACCGAAATTACTCGTACGGATGGAACACAACTGGAGTTAGTACGGATGTAAATAGTGATGTCTATCCAGGAACTTCTGCGTTTTCTGAGCCAGAAACCCAAGCAATGAAATGGATGGTCGAAACGTACCATTTCAAAACAGGAATGAACGCGCATTCGCATGGAGGCTTGATGTTATTCCCAGTTGGAACGACTTCCAACGAATTTGCAGATCATCATGATTATTTCCAAGATTTAGGGAATCATATGGCTAAGTATAATGGTTACTCGGCTATTAAGTCTTCTGGATTGTATCCAGCGTCTGGAGATTCTGACGACTACATGTATAAAGACAGTATTGGAGTAAATGGGAAAGACACGGTGTTCGTAATGACCCCAGAAACGGGAACGGCTTTTTGGCCAGCACAGAACGAGGTAGTTCCAACATGCGCAGGAATGGTTTGGCCAAACCTACGTATGGCTCATGTAACGCACAGATACCTCAGTACAAAAGAAACGGATGAAGCATTAATCGGCTCTAATTCTGGCTATTTTCATCATGAAGTGCAGCGATTAGGATTTGAAGCAGGAGCAGTGGATGTATTGATCAATCCAATTCAGAATATACAGACAGTAGGAGCAGCAGTTTCTCATGATATAGGATGGCACACAATTAATGATGATAGCATCTCATTTGTTCTCGATCCAGCTATTAATTTTGGTGATGAGCTGATCTACGAATTGATTACTGATTATGGTGCATGGCAGCACCGAGATACAATTACGAAGATTTATGATCAATGGGTTGTATTGGCAAGTGATAATGGTTCGAACACGGCAAACTGGACAGGAACATGGGGGCTTACTACTGACGAGGCGTATTCTCCGTTGACAAGTTTTACAGAAAGTGATGGATCGAATTACGGTGATGATGACAACAAAACGTACACGTACAACTCAACAATCGATCTGACTTGGGCGAATGATGGGATGGTTACTTTCTATGCAAAATGGTCTATTGAAGCGGATTATGATTATTGTCAATTCCAGATTTCTACGGATGGCGGAAACTCATGGGAAGGTCAATGTGGATTGTACACCGTGGAAGGAAGCAGTACTCCTTGGAATGGAAGTGTTCAACCAGATGGAGAGCCTGTTTGGGAGGCTTCATCGGATTGGGTGCAAGAACAAATCAGTCTGAGCGATTATCTTGGGCAAACGATTCAAATGCGTTTCCAATTCGAGTCGGATGGAGGGGTATCGGATGACGGGTTTTATTTTGATGATTTTGAAGTTCTTGTAGAAGCACCGGTTGCTTTAGAAGAATTAAACGGATTAGAATTGGTGGCAGCACCGAACCCAGCAGACGCTTCGTTGATTATCAGTGCAGCAAATCCATTCTCAGGAACGTTGATGTTATTTGATCAATCAGGAAAAGTGGTTTATGAGCACGCAATTGATGGCGAAGTGAAGCAAATTGAAGTGCCGACTGCAAATCTTCCGGAAGGAATTTATGTGGCGCGGATCGCGGATCGTTTTTCCGTTCAGCCGGTGAAGGTTGTAGTGATGCATTAATTTGTGGAATGTTCAGTGGGATGCATCTCACTTGCATGAAAGCAACTTTTTTACTTTTACTTCTTTTCGTTTCAAGCACTCTAACAGCTCAAGAAAAAGGGTGTTATCGCTACACTTGTGCTGTTCCAAAGGAAGAACCGACGGTTATTGAGGATTCCTTGCCTTCAATAGGATTACCAATAGTAAGGATTAATCCGGCAATCATTCGTGCTGAATGGCGCGATGAAAAGTTAGTAATCAAACCGTTTAGACGATTTAAAATTGAAGGAAGTGGTCTGATAACGACTTATGGGCTAAATACCGATAATCCCACAATTTATGGACGCTACAAAAAGAAAGGGGGTACCTTGATTTTAAGGTGTAAAAAGTCGATTCAACACTTCAATAAAATGGCACCAAAGCAAAGAGTGAAAGTTAAAATGGACAAGGTTTACCGGTATGTTATCGCTGAAGGTAAATTGGAAACTTCGGAATTCTGTTACTGGTATAAATTGAAGGATCAATAATCGCTTGCATCGCCGCAAGGATTCTTTTCTCGATCAATCCCACACGATTCAACCCGTTTGTAAGATTGCTTTCTTTGCTCTTGTCGAGCGCTGTGCATCAGACTGTTGATTTGTGCTTTGGTAAAAGGACGACCATGAGCATTCAAGAAACCTTTGTCGGAAAGATAAACCCCAAGATCTTTTGGGAGATCGGGGACTAATAAATGCTGAATTATGGCTCGTTCCTGAATCATATCGCTTAGACGAAAGAAAAGTGAATTCCTTAACCGTGCATGGTTTCGCCCTTTCCGTATTTCTCCATTAATGTTGCTTCGAAATCTAGAAATTCTTGCCAGCGGGCTTCAACGTCTATGTCTTCTCCGTATTTTCTAGCGAAATTCAAAAAGGTGGTGTAATGACGTGCCTCGCTTTCCATTAAGCTTCGATAAAACTCGCGTAAATCATCGTCGTTGATTTCCTCAGACAAAATTCGAAATCGTTCACAGCTTCTAGCCTCAATCATGGCAGCGAACATCATTTGATTTACAAATCGGTTAGTGAATTGTTTGTCAAGAGGCCCACCTGAATTCTTGGATTTCAGAAACTTGGCCAAATCATTCACATAAGGATCTTTACGTTCGAACCCAAGTTTCAATCCACGTTCTATCATCTTTTCATGCACCATTCCGAAATGCTCCATTTCTTCTTGTGCAATCGCTGTCATTGCTTGAACCAAATCAGGATAACATGAATACTTCACAATCACGGAAATCGCATTGCTTGCAGCCTTTTGCTCGCAATAGGCGTGATCGGTAAGAATCTCCTCGATGTTTTTTTCTACGATGTTTACCCAGCGCGGGTCCGTTGGAAGTTTCAATCCTAACATGTTACTGATTTTAACGCAAAGTTAATGCTATCTATGGGTTCGTGCGAGCATTTAATTCAATATTTTTGGATCATGAAATTACAGAAGTTTATTCTAGTCCTTGCTTTGACAATCAGCGGTTTTGGTGTTTCAGCGCAGCAATCCGAAGCACCGAAATTGGTTGTAGGAATTGTCGTTGATCAAATGTGTTATGAGTATCTCTATCGATACGAAGAGCGCTACAGCAAGAAAGGATTGAAGCTTTTGATGAACAAAGGAACCAATTGTAGGAATACGAATTACAATTATGTTCCTACGTATACCG
This sequence comes from Flavobacteriales bacterium, assembly GCA_015665275.1. Lineage (GTDB taxonomy): Bacteria > Bacteroidota > Bacteroidia > Flavobacteriales_D > Crocinitomicaceae > UBA4466. Next base: position 95,520 of record JADFAL010000030.1, read on the forward strand.
GACCGGGACACGCATCGATATATTCTGGAACAACGCCAAGCAATCATGGCATTGTTGCTAACGACTGGTGGGATCGAGATTTGAAACGGAGCATTAATTGCGTCGAGGATACAACGCAAAGCACGGTTGGATCCTTGAGCAGTGCAGGGCTGTGTTCACCACAAAACTTGAAAGCCAATACGATCACCGATCAATTGAAACTTACTTATCCAGATGCTAAAGTAATTTCAATGTCAATTAAAAATCGTGGTGCAATTCTACCAGGTGGACATTTGTCTGATGGTTCGTATTGGTACGATTTCAGCAATGGAAACTTCATCACAAGTACCTTCTTTAAGGACGAATTACCGAGTTGGGTGAGCGATTTCAATGCACAGAATCAGGATGAAATGTATATGTTGGGAACGTGGAATACACTGTATCCAATTGAAACTTATACAGCAAGCGGTCCGGATGATTCACCCTATGAACATTTATTGCCGGGTAAAACAACACCAACCTTCCCATACGATTTGAAAGGGATGGTAGAAAGCGATACCAACGTCTCGGCTTCGGGACTGTTTCCTTACACGCCCTATGCTAACAATTTCCTTACGGATTTTGCCTTAGCTGGAATGCGCAACGAAGGATTAGGGCAAGACGATCAGACAGATATGTTGTGTATCAGTTACTCCTCGCCAGATATGATTGGTCACGCATTTGGGCCTTATTCAGTCGAAATTGAAGATACTTATTTACGATTGGATCAGGATATCGAGAGATTGATTGCCGCTTTGGACAAGGAAGTAGGGAAGGGGGAATATGTTGTTTTCCTGACAGCAGATCACGCTGTTGTTCCGGTTCCTCAGTTGTTGGTAGATCATAATTTGCCTGGAGGCTACTTCTTTCAGGATACCAATTTCGTAATTTTGGAAAATGACATGGTCGAGCAATACGGGCAGAATTTCGTTGACGATTACGACAATTTGAACATCTATTTGGATCATGATTCGATTGAAATTTCGGGCTACGATTATGACGATGTGCTGGACTTTATTCTAAATCGAGTGCGAAAATGGGACGGAGTAAAACGTGTTTTCACAGGACATCAGTTGTACAATGCAAATGTTGACGATCCTTGGTTGAACATGGTGCGAAACGGTTATCATCATGCAGAAAGTGGAGATATCATTATTACGCTAGAACCTGGATATTTGCCTAAATCGAAGGATAGCGAAAGTTCTAGAAAAGGAACGTCTCATGGTTCGGCGTATAGTTATGATACGCACGTTCCTTTATTATGGTATGGAGCAGGCATTCCAAGACAAGAAATCTTCCGACCGATTCAAATAACGGATATCACGGCAACGTTAACGCACATTATGTATTTGCAACAAGTGAACGCATTGACGGGGGAACCAATTGAAGAACTATTAGAAGATTAATCCACGCTGATTTTTACAATTTTCTTGCTCTTGTTTGAGGCAATAGCCATTCGCGAAACACATAAATTTGGCACCCAAAGAACGTGTTGCTCGTCAACAAGAATTTGCACCATTTGCTTCTCTCGACTCGTCAATTTTGCATCCGAAATAACGTCTGATACAAGTCTTGATCCCGTCATTCCAATCGGATGAATTCGGTCGCCAGTTTGAATAGGACGAAATCTTAGCTCACCGGAAACTCTATTCGAATCGACATAAATACATTGCTTATCAAAGAAATCTGGAAGTGATTTCACATCCGTTTTTACAAACGAAACGGGTTTCGATTCTTCGCCCTGAACGAAAGCGTATGAGTCACCGTCAAATACCAGTCGATTTCCGAAATTTGACATTGGATTCTTCCAGGAAATTCCAGTTCCCTTGTGCGAAAGCTTTCTCCAAGTCTCTAGCATGCCAATTGGCACTCCAAGCTGGCGACATAACTCTACTTGTTCGAAATCGTCAAGTGCTTCGAAGGTAGTAACGGGCAAAATACGAAAGGTTTCTATTTCTTCAATTAACTCGCTAATTTTGACATGCATTTCCCATTGTCTTCGTTGGAACTCTTTAGTGAGCGTGTAAACAGCCTCGTCGAGCCCTGGAATTTCCTTTCTTAATTCTGGTAGTACAACGTTTCTCCATTCGTTCCGTGTGTACTTGAGACTTTGATTGCTCGAGTCTTCCCGCCAGGAAATGTTGTTCTCGAGTGCATAAGCTTCTATTTGCTTTTTCGAAATAGCTAGGAGAGGTCGTAATTTGTGCGCACTTGCTTCTTCCATTCCAGCCAATCCCAACACGCCAGAATTCCGCGCGAGATTCATAAAAAAAGTTTCCGTTTGATCCTCTTTGTGGTGTCCCAGAAGGACAAATGATGCATGAGGTGCCTTTTTATCCGATCGGATTTCCTCAAAGAAATCATAGCGATGATATCGTGCGATTTGCTGTAGATTACCACTATCTTTTAACTCTTCCTTTAAATTCACACGTTTCACATGAATGGGAATGCGCATTTCTTTGGCTAGCTTCTCTATAAATTGTTGATCGCCTTCCGATTCTTCACCTCGGAGTTGATAATTTACATGCGCAATTTCAACAGGATATGGCAGCTTTTTGCAAATATGAAGGAGCACTGTAGAGTCCAATCCACCGCTGCATGCAACGACCAATCGCTTCGGTTGATGCAATTTTAAGAAGTCAGAGATATGTTTTACCAGATCAACCATGATGCATGCGGTCCAAAATCGTTTTCACCTTTGTATTGCATTCCTCGTATTCGGCTTCAGGATCGGATTGAATGGTAATCGCACCCCCAACGGAACACGACAAGTATTTCTTTTTCTGATTGTAGATCAAGCTTCGGATGACTACGTTCAAATCGAAGTCTCCGTTTGGAGCGATGTATCCGATGGAACCAGAATACCATCCACGTTGAAAAGATTCGTGTTCTTCAATTAATGATACCGCACTTCGTTTGGGCGCTCCTGTCATAGAGCCCATTGGGAAGGTCGCCTTCAAAATGTCAAGGAAATTAGCATCTTCCCGGATTTCGCAGGAAACGGTTGAAATCAACTGATGTACCGTATTGAAGGAATAAACGCCAAACAACTCATCCACTTTAACTGATGATGTTTGCGCCAATCGCGATAAATCGTTACGAACTAGATCAACAATCATGACGTTTTCCGCACGCTCTTTCGGGTCATGCAACAATTCATTTTTCAATCTTTCATCTTCAACTGGATCAGCGCTCCGTTTTCGTGTTCCTTTAATCGGCTGCGAAATAAGTTTCGGCCCTACCTTCTTTATAAATCGCTCAGGACTTCCGCTTAGAATACGAAATTCATCAAAGTTGAAAAATGCCGAAAATGGAGCTTCAGTGATATTGTTCAATCGGAAGTAAGCTGCTTCTGGATCTTCCATTTGGAAATTGTCGTCATAGAATTCCTGACAGAAGTTCACTTCGTAGATGTTGCCGTATTGAATCTCCTTCCGAAGGGCGCCCAATGTTTTAAAGTATTGTTCTTTGGAAATTCGTGCTTTCACGTTCGCGTTCCAGGTGAAATCTGAATCTTGCTTTGCGAAAAATGCCTCAATCATGGATTCGACTTTCGCGGTTTTTTGTCCTTGCTCAATACTCAGCAATTCATTTTCTTGAATTTTTGCCACTATTTCTGGAATCCAAAGAAATGCCAAAGGAAGTCCCATGTTTTCCGGATTGTTTGATTCAGAATCAAGAAAAGAGGTCTTCAGATCATAACTTAATCCAAGGAAAATATAATTGCCTGCGTGTTCATCCACGAATGATTGAATTCGATCCACATCGGACGCATTATCAATTATAAGTCGATCGGTTTCACCAAGAGCCAGCAGCGAGCTCCCATCATTACTGTTAAGATATGCCAGCGTTGACTTCACGCTGTAAATTTAAGCTTATTTTACGGGTAACGATTCTTCGTATTCGAAGCTTTCCACTAGCATTTTTGCAATTATTTCAGAAGACTCCCAAAACGCGTCAGGAATTTGAATATGCCGCTGTTTCACCTATCCGCTGCGACAATGTTTCAATGGTACTATGCCAACCATAACAATCCCTTCTTCGAACTTGTGAAATTCACAACTCCCAAAGCTGCTCTTGCTCACTTTCGTTGTGGTCATAACTCAATCAGACCTAATTTTACCCATGAATTTAAATCGAAGGTTATGAAGAATTTAATATACACTTTAGCAGCAGTACTTTTCACTACCATTTGTTTCGGTCAGAACGAAGAATGGGATGATTATTTCATGCCTGGAGCAGGGTACAAAATGTTTGTTCCAAAAAACCGATCGGACTTAGGAACCTACCATGGTTTTACTACCGAGTTTGTTATTTATGCACGTGCCAAAGGGTCCGATTCTAAGTATTGGAGTGGACCAGGAAGAATAAAAACCTATGGGAATTTGAGTATTATGGGGAGTGACAATGCTGTAGCACGGGACATCTTTTTTGTGAATGCCGGATTGAACTTATCCTTTGAATCAAATATCAAGCGTAAGTTTTTAATTCCTTATTTCGGATTAGAAATGGGTGGTTTGTTCCAGCGTGATTTCTCATCTATGCATTTCACGCCCGTAGCTGGAATTCAGTTGCTTTCAACGAAAAGAGTTATTTGGAGTGTGCAAGGTGGATATTTGTACACCACGAAACGATTTGATGAATACAGCGGGTATTCTTTTTCTTCTACATTGAACATTCTTCTTTGGAATGATTGATCGTAGGATTTGTACTTTAGTGATTCTCTGTAAATAATACATGTTATATAGGCTTCTGAAAATCATCGTTGGAGTGGGAATCCGCTTGTTTTACCGACAAATTCGAGTGGTTGGTCTTGAACACCTTGAAACCCGAGGCCCAAAAATCATTCTAGCAAATCATCCAAATACATTAATGGATGCCTGGATGGTGGGTCATATCTGCAATCAGCGGATCTACTATATGGCCAAGGGGACATTTTTCAATACGCGATTCAAACGATGGATGTTGGGAGGATTGGGAATGATTCCTGTGAATCGTGAGTCTGACGGGAAAATAGATGGTGTTTCTAACCTTGATTCGTTTGAGGCTTGTTATAGATTGCTGGAAGAAGGAAAAACCCTGGTCATTTTCCCCGAAGGAAGTAGTTATCAAGAACGATTGCTACGAAAGTTAAAATCGGGAGCGGCTCGAATTGCACTTCAAACGGAGGCGCGGAATGAAAAGAAATTAGGGCTTAAGATCATCCCAATCGGTCTCAATTATACGGAGCCTGAAAAATTCAGAAGTTCCGTGTTGGCAAATATTGGGGCACCGATCAATCCAACCGCTCACGTAGACTTATTTCAGAAAGATTCGTTGAAAGCAGCGAGAAAGTTAACTGAGGAAATTCGCATTTCGATGACACGATTGCTGGTGAATTCGGAAAGCCAAGAGGAAGAAGAATTGGTAGAAGGAATTGTAGATTTGCTTTCTTCGGAATATGTCAAAACACCAGAAAAAGGTGTGGAGCGCGATGTCAAACAAATGCGAGAGGTATTCCAGCAAATGAACGCCATTCGAATTTCACAGCCATGGAGGATCAAGGAAATTGCCTTACTGGTAGAGAGTTTGAAAATTCGTATTGAACATTTGCATATTAAGTCAGATTTTTTGGATCGTAAGTATCGGACTTCAGTCTTTGTACGTCAGTTGGTATCTTCCTTTTTAGTAATGTTGATTGGATCTCCGTTTTTTATATTTGGGATGATCCACAACTTCATACAATACAAATTGATTGATTTTCTAGTTCTGAAGTCGGTCGATGATGTTGAGTACCACGCACCTGTATCCGTGCTGTTCAGTTTGATTGTGTATCCTCTTGTCTACACTTCTTTTTTGATTGGCTTTAGTTACTTCATTGACGATTCTTTTTGGTGGAAACTGGTATATTTCGTGTCGATGCCATTGAGCGGACTCTTTGCCTATTATTACGTGAAGTATTATCGACATATCTCTTTCAAACGTAAGTATGTCTTCTTAATGCGCAAGCGCAAGAGCGATATTGAAACGTTGAAGAGAGAACGGGAGAGCTTGCGTAAGTTGGTCATTGAGTCTTAGGATTGCCGAATTCTTTAAGAAATTTTCTCCGTCGTAACAAAAAATGCCCTTCCAACTCTTGGAACTGGGATTTTGGAGATGGGAATACTTCAATAGATCAGAATTCTACGCACAAGTACGCGGCACAAGGAAAGTATTGAGTTTGTTTGACAGTTTCAAACTCTTGTAACATCGATACCTTCTGTGATTCAATTGAGGTAGAGCAAAATACATCAAGTTTGACAGAGAATTGGGAAGATGCATTGATGATCTATCCAAATTCAGCGGAAAGCACAGTTCATATTCAGGGTCTTCCTAAGGGAGTTTTGGCTATCGAACTTAGAAATGTTCTAGGTCAGGTAGTTTACGAAACTACGATTGCGAATGAAGGAGGAGTGGAGGTGCCAGTTTCTCAATTGTCAGCAGGACACTACAACTTAATAGTGCGTTCGGAATCGGTATTGCTTCAAAGCGCGTCGTGGCTGCGTAATTCCGTTTAGGTAAAGCACTAGGCTCGTCGGAAATGGCGGGCCTTTTTTTTGTGATATAAT
>JADFAL010000001.1 GCA_015665275.1 Flavobacteriales bacterium
GTAGTGAACGGAACCTTCCTAACAGAAACAGGCGATTATCGTTATTTGGCGGGAAATGTAACCGAAGATAGCCTCTTCCTTTCTTGTTTTGATGGATCACATGCCTTCTTATTTAAAGCAAAGAAAAGTGGCTCTGAACTAGAAGGAACATTCTTCAGTGGATCGCATTGGTCTAGCAAATGGATGGCGAAACGGAACGAACAATTTGAATTGACAAGTCCTGAGGATTTAACCTACATTAAAGGTGATAGTACCGTTGCATTCCGCTTGTCAAACTTAGATGGTAAATCAGTAATTTTCCCGAACGCATCTACCGAAGGAAAAGTCGTGATTATTCAAATCATGGGAACCTGGTGTCCAAACTGTTTGGATGAAACCATGTACTACAAGAAATTAAGTGAGCGTTATAAAGAACAAGGATTAGAAATAATCTCTGTTTGTTACGAAGCCGGCGATACATTTGAAGAACACAAGGCAAGTATTGAGCGCTTAAAGAATAACCTCGATTTAGATTTCACATTTGTCGTTGGAGGCAGTGCTAAGAAGTCTTTAGCATCAAGACACTTTAGTATGTTAAACGAAGTCATTTCTTTCCCCACATCCATCTTTATTGGAAGAGACGGAGGTGTAAAACGCGTGCACACGGGATTCAATGGACCAGGAACTGGAGACATCTACACCGATTACGTAGAAGAAACCAATGCTTTAATCGAGTTCTTATTGGCACAGTAAATTAAGCGCAGGCAATCTTATTCACGCGACGCTCGTGACGTCCACCTTCAAATTCTGTAGAAAGAAACATATCCACCATTTCAATTGCTTCTTCTGTTGAAACAAAACGAGCTGGTATTGCAATGATATTAGCATTGTTGTGTTCACGAGCTAGTTGAGCAATTTCCGTTTTCCAGCACAAAGCACTTCGAACACCCTGGTGTTTGTTCGCTGTCATGTTGATTCCATTCCCAGAACCACAAATAAGAATTCCCAACGTACCCGCATTTTCCTCTACTTTAGACGCTACAGGGTGACCGAAATCTGGATAGTCGATACTATCCTCAGAATAACATCCGAAATCCTCTATTTCGTATCCTTTAGATTGTAAGTGATTAATAAGAGTAGCTTTCAATTGAAAACCTGCATGATCTGCTCCGATGGGTAAATATTTGCTCATGAAATGGAATTTGAAACAAAGCTATAGCTTATTGACATCTCCATCAAGTTTTAAACATTGAAGAAATCAACACTTCCTGAAACTCCCATAAACAGGGAGTCGAAAATTAGAATTATCAACCTTGTTTTAAACAATGATGTTAGTAATGTTGTATAAGTTCACAAATCTTTTTCTAGGAAGTCTGGTATAAAACTATAAGCACAGTAGAATTCGAAAATCAAAGAAAAGATAGCGTGTAGTTATCCTGACTTATCCCTACTAAATGAACAATAAAACCATCTTGATTTAGAAGAAATATATAAACATGCTATGACAATATCTTATTGTGGATAACTATCCCTATTTCAATGAAACCAAGATCAAACGATATGGAAAACCATGTGGATAACTACACACTTCTATTTGATAACGTCTTTAGCAAACATTTCGTTCACAATTTCCAAACATATTAACAGCCTTAATAAGAATTAATAAATCTTCTTTTTAAAAAAGTATATAATTATTAATTACAAATGTGAACAACATATCACTGACTTGTATTTAACCAATCAAATTTCTATCTTCTCTAAGACTAACATATAACTATCTATTAATCAGTAAAATAAATTAGTTCCGGCGGGCGCGGCTGGGCCCTTCACAAAATTAACGCATCTTTGTAATTACGTGGTTTCTAATAACTACAAATGATTAAGAAATTATTGGCGCTTCTTGAATACGATTCTCCACGGTTTCGTTTGTTTCACAATCCTGAAAATAGCTTTTTACGAATAGCGTCAGGACAAGCTTTTGCTGCCTTAATTGTAGCTCCTTTGTACGCATACATTATGCATCGTACAAAAGCTCCGGATATTTACGTTTGGAACGGAATAATTTATGCAGCTTCTTATCTTGTAATTTGTACTATTTGCTACTTCGTTAAAGTACTCAGATCTTGGTTGATGAATGTGTTCATCTTTGAGTTTTTTGTACTTACGATTGTTGCTTATTTTCATTTAAGAGGGTCCGGTTTTCAACAGGATGAACTGGTCTTTTTCTTCTTGTTTTACCTGATGGCAAGCATTTCCATCCAACGTTTGTATCCAGCTATTTTATTTCAGTTGGGAATTCTGTTGGCTTTTCTTGCTGATAATCAAATGTTAGAGCAAAGTCCAAACACACCATTCTTGGTTGTTGGCGTATTTCTCATTGTTGGATTATCGATGTGTACAGTGGTGTATTTACGACGACAATTATTGTATTCTATCAAGGATTATATTTCTTACTTGAAACGTATTGTGAACAATCCTGGAAGTGGTTACGTTTTATTGAAACAATCCAATTTAGCAATTGCCGATAATAATATAGAAGCCTTGAAAGTGTTCGATATAGAGGAAGACCAATTGTTAGATACATTTTCGTCATTTTTCAATGAAGAAGAACGAAAAGTCTTGATTTCACTAAAGCAAGGACATAAATTCAAGAAGCAAATCAGTCTTTCAAGACACAATGCTAGAAACTACGCGGAAATTCGGATCACAACCGTAATGCTAAAAAACGATGCTTATTTGCTCGCTACGATATCTAACGTGACTGATGAAGTTTTGAAACGTGAGGAACTCCAATTGAAAGAGAAACGCTACAGAAACTTGTATTTCCGAAACAAAGCGGGTGTATTCACACTAAATAGCCGAACACAAGTGATTGAGGCGAACGATACCTTTTTTAAAATGTTCGAGAACTCTCTAAAAAAAGGAGATCGATTGTTTAAAGATGAAAATTATACGGATTGGTCCTTCATTATTGAGTCGTTGAAATCTTCAGAAAAAGCGCAAAGTTACCAAACGCAATATCGGTTGGATTCAGGGAGTCAAAAGACCTTTGTTTTTAGTTGGTATATCGATGAACAAACGGGATATATTGAAGGATCTGTAATTGACTTAACAAGCATTGAAAAGGCGAACCAAGCTTTAAAGGAAAGTGAAGAGAAGTATCGACTGATCTATGAGGAATCGAACGATGCCATTTTACTTTTGGATGGGGATAGAATTGTGGATGCTAATAAACGAACGGAAGGTATGTTCCAGTTGAGTAGAAAGGAATTACTGACCAAAAATCTCTTCCATTTATCCTTTGATTCCGATGTGAATTTGGAAAAAAGATACCAGCGAGAGAAAGCGCGATTGTCAACTTCAAGAAGTATTCGTTTTAACTGGTTGTTTGATGGTGCTGAAAGTGTGGTTGAATCGGAAGTTTCTTTGGTTGAAGTAATGATTGGAAACAAGCTTTTTTATCAATGCGTAATCCATGACACTACCGAACAAAATAAATTGGCAAAGGAGCAATTACGTGCTGAATTGGCCGAGGAAACCAATGTAAAGCTGGCAGCTGAAATCGAAGAGCGAATTAAGGCTGAAACAAAACTACAGGAACAGTTCTTGAGAACGCGCGCAATTTTCGAAAGTTCTTCAAATACCTTATTAATTACCTCGAAGCCGAATGGAGATATTACGTTCTTCAATTCACACTCACATAACTATTTCCAGAACCGACTTGGATTACTTGTAGTAAAGAACCGCAACTTCTTTGAATATCTAGACGGAATTATATCTCCGCGTCGCCGTCGTATGCTAGGAATTGTATTTGTGAGTGTTCGTAAAGGAGCTTCACGACAGTATGAGGTTCGATTGACTAGAGATGGAGTAGATTTCTGGTTGGAGCTCTTTATCAATCCAATTTTTGATACAGAAGGAGATGTTGTGGAAGTTTCTATGGTATTACACGATATCACGGAAAAGAAACGATCAAGTATGGGAATTGAAGAATCCCTAAAGGAAAAGGATGTACTCTTGAAAGAAATTCACCACCGGGTAAAAAATAATCTGCAAGTGATTTCTAGTATTCTGAACTTACAAAGTTCGTTTGTAAGCGATGAAAACACTTTAGGCATTCTCCAGGAAAGCCGGAACCGAATTCGATCCATGGCCATCATTCACGAGAACCTATATCGTACAGAAGATTTTGCCAGTATCAAGTTCGATAACTACCTAAGAAATCTAACGGCAAACTTGATTGCTTCTTACAGCGTGGATCGAAAAATTGAATTTAGTGCTGATTTACAAGAGGTAGACTTGGTGTTAGATCAGGCCATTCCGTGTGGATTGTTAACGAATGAATTAATCACTAATGCACTAAAGTATGCCTGGGAAGGAAAAGATGGTGCGGCCAAAATCCAATTAAAATTGGAGCAGGAGGGTGATATGATAACACTAACTATTGCGGACAACGGTGTTGGTCTTCCGCAAGCGTTTGAAGAAATGCAATCCGACACTTTAGGATTACAACTTGTAACGACGCTGGCAGAACAATTAGATGCAGAGCTCAGCGTGGACACAAAGCAAGGTACAGAGTTTCAACTTTCTTTTGAAAACGTGAAACGAGTAACAATACACCCGGGGACTTAATCCTCATTTACGAACAAGGAAACGGTGCCGAGAGAAGCGAATTTTTACTTACATTTGATAAACACTGTAAAATCTATATGTCCAAAGTAAATGTATTGGTTGTAGAAGACGAGTCTATCGTCTCCAAAGATATTCAGCACAGTTTGAAGAAGTTGGGTTACAATGTTGTGGGTGCATCTGCTACCGGTGAAAAAGCAATTGAGCTGGCAGGAAGTGAACAACCGGACATTGTTTTGATGGATATCATGCTGAAAGGTGATATGAATGGTATTGAAGCAGCGGAAGTTATCAAGTCAAAATATTCCATTCCCGTTATATTTTTAACAGCTTACGCCGACGAATCCACCCTTTCAAAAGCGAAAATTACACAGCCATACGGATATATTTTAAAGCCTTTCAAGGAAATCGATTTGCATACGACCATCGAGATGGCGATTTACAAGCATGGAAAGGAATTAGAAGTGGTAAAGGAACGCGATCTACTATTCTCGATTGTTGAGAACAAAGAGAACAGTTCCAAAGATTTCATTTTCGTAAAATCGAATAGTAAGTTGGTGAAATTGCGTAATGATGAAATCTATTACATCGAAGCGTTAAAAGATTACGTTGTAATTCACACTCCAGGAACGCGCTACACGATTCACTCAACAATGAAGGATATCGAAGCCAAAATGGGAGAAGAGGAGTTTATTAGAGTGCACCGATCTTACATTGTACACATTGATAAAATCGCAACGATTGAATACCCGAACCTTACATTGGAAAACATCAAGAAGATAATTCCTATTGGAGGATCGTATCGCGATGAGTTGAATAAGCGAATTCGGACGGTTTAGTCTTTAAACGTGGATCGATCGGAGTTGAGATGCAAAACTATTCCTCTTCAATTAACTCCAAATCAATCTGACGCTTACGAACAGAAACCTCGTAGATACGCACCTTCACAGGATCACCAATGTTATATTCCTTCTTCGTTTTCGAACCAATAATAGTGAACGAATCTGCGTCGAAATAAAAACGATCTCCGGGAATTTGTGCAATTGGAATCATTCCTTCACAATGGTTTTCTGTCATTCGCACAAACATTCCGAATTCAGCAATTCCAGCTACAGTTCCCTCGAATATTTCTCCGATCTTATCCATAACAAATAAAGTCTGGAAGTACTTGGTACTTTCGCGTTCTGCTTCCACAGCTTTTCGCTCCATTCTTGAAATACGTTTCGCAACGTCGTTCAGATCGTTTCCGTAAGTCAGTTTCTTGTTATGGATTGCTTCAAATAATATACGGTGTACGATCAAATCGGCATAACGACGAATAGGGGATGTGAAATGCGCGTAATGTTCAAAAGCGAGGCCGTAGTGACCAATATTTTGCGTTTCGTAAGACGCCTTCGCCATGGATCGAATGGCCATTGACTGGATAATAGAATACTCATTTTTCAAACGAATATCTTGCAACAAAGCGTTGATTCGTTTTGAAATCATGCGCTCATCAGAGAGATCAATTTCGTATCCAAATTTTTGGACAAAGAGATCAAACAACTGAATTTTTTCTGGACTAGGCTTGTCGTGACAACGATAGATAAATGGAATTTTAGGAGCGTCTTTGTCGTCAGGCTTAGAAATAAATTTCGCCACACTTCGGTTAGCCAAAAGCATGAATTCCTCTATTAATTTATTTGCGTCTTTAGAAGTTTTAATTACCACTTCTTCGGGATAACCTTCGTCGTCCAAACGGAAGCGAACTTCTTGTGATTCAATGTTCATAGCACCCGATTTTAGACGTCTTTTCCGCAAAATTTTAGCGATTTTATCTAAAATAAGGATTTCATCACGGTAATCTCCTTCAGCTCCTTCTATGATTTCTTGTGCATCTTCGTAAGCAAATCTGCGGTTCGAATGAATCACAGACTTCCCAAACCATTCTTTATAAACCTTTCCGCTTTCATCCATTTCGAAGACTGCAGAAAAAGCAAATTTATCTTCATTAGGACGAAGGGAACAAGCCATGTTCGATAGTTGCTCTGGTAACATTGGAATTACTCGATCTACCAAGTAAACAGAATTAGATCGCTTCAATGCTTCGGCATCCATAGCGGATCCAGGTCGTACATAATGACTTACATCGGCAATGTGAACACCAAGTTCAATGTTCCCGTTCTTCAATCGTTTGAATGAAAGAGCGTCATCAAAGTCACGAGCATCGTGTGGGTCAATGGTAAAGGTGTCGACATCTCTGAAATCGCGTCGTTTCACAACTTCATCTGGATCCAGTTCCATACCGACTTGCTCAGCTTCTGACATCACGGCATCTGGGAAAGTGTAATCAATTCCGTTGTTGACCAAAATACTGATCATCTCCACATCATTTCCACCACTATTCCCTAAGTTTTCTATAACCTCACCATAAGGGTTGTCGGCAGATTGTGGCCAAGCAGTAATGCGAACCAATGCCTTATCACCGTTTTTAGTGCCTTTCATCTTTCCTTTTGGAATGAAGATATCGGTACCTACTTTCGAATTGTCGGGAACTAAGAATGCAAACTTATCTTCTTCCTGAATGGTTCCTACAAACTGGGTGCGTTCACGCTCTTCCACGCTTACAATAACCCCTTCGTTTCGGGAATTTCCTTTCTTGGTAATTTGAATGGTAACACGGTCACCTCCCAAGGCTTGATTCAAGTTTTTCGGATGAATAAAAACATCACTAAGAGAGGGGTCATCTAAGACCACAAACCCGGCTCCTCTGGGTGTAATCTGAAGTGTTCCAATGAGTGCACTTGAGTTGGAGTTCAGCGCGTAGACACTGTGTCCGGACTTCATTAAAAAACCTTGTTTTGCTAGATCTTCCAAAACGCTAAACACCAGTTTACGCAATGCGGCATCGCGCACATCAATCAAATGACAGATTTGTTTATGCGTTAAATTGGATTCCGGATTTTTGGTAAAGACTTTTCGCAGCGTTTGTGTTAAGCTTTGTTTCAGCTTTTTGTTCGGCGACTTTTTGCGTTTCGACATATTAGCGAAAGTACTGTTTAATTTAGAACAAATCTAAGCGTGTAAAGGGAAACAATTACTAATCAGTTGATTAAATTTGTATAAAATAGGCAATCATGAATGCACGCGTAGAAAAAGCACTAAACGATCAAATTAAAATGGAAGCATCGTCTTCGCAGTTTTATTTAGCAATGGCGTCTTGGGCAGAGACGAAAGGCTTAAATGGAACAGCGCAGTTTATGTATATGCACTCCGATGAGGAGCGTTTCCATATGTTGAAGTTGGTGAAGTTTGTGAACGAGAGAGGAGGGACCGCGTCAATTCCAGGACTTGATAATCCACCATCGGAATTTGATTCGTTAACAAATGTATTCACCCTTCTTCTGGAGCACGAGCTTCAAGTAACGGACAGCATTAACAACCTTGTAGACGTTTGTTTGCAAGAGAAGGATTATACCACACACAACTTTGTTCAATGGTACGTTTCCGAGCAGTTGGAAGAAGAAGCATTGGCCCGTACAATTTTGGATAAAGTGAACATGATCGGCGAAGATAAAGCCGGACTATACATGTTCGACCGTGACCTTGAGAATTCTGCAATTCAGGGTGCGACCGTAAGCGACGCAGGCGGAAACGCTTAATAACCAATAATTTTTGGTAACTTTTCCAACGAATGTCACGCTGGATAGTAAGAACGTTTTTCTCCCTACTTTTTATCAGCCCCGTTTTGGGGCAGAGTGAGTTGCGTTTTCGCAACTTTACTATCAACGATGGTTTATCGCAAAGTTCCGCGCTATGCATGGTGCAAGATGGGGTAAACTCGTTGTGGGTAGGAACGCAGGATGGATTGAACCGATACGACGGTCATGCCTTTCAAACATATAGTTCCAGTGATACAAAAGGACTTTCCAGTGATTATGTTCGGGCAGCAGTTCGATCAAAAGATGGCACGCTTTGGTTTGGAACCAATAACGGGCTTACAAAATTTGATCTCCGATCGGAATCTTTCAAAACATTCCATGATACCGGAAATCAAGCCTTGGATATTGTCGATGTATGTATCGATCAAAAAGGAATCCTTTGGATCACAACAGTAGATAAAGGGCTTTATTCCTTTGATCCTGACTCAGGAAAATTACAATCGCTAAAACAACTTTCCTCGAGAAAAACGACGCAGATTGCCGTAGTTGGGTCGCACCTGTTAGTTGCATCTGAAGGGAATAAATTAGTTGATATTATTATTGATAAGCCCGGAGGAACGTTTGAATATTTAAAGGGAAAGAATGGTGGCCAGCTTATCATCAACAACATTAAAACATGGGGTAATAACGAAGCGCTATTAGCAACAACAAATGGTGTTTATGTCTATAATGTTGATACAAAGGCATTAAAAAAACAAACCATCAGCGACGAGTTGGAGTCCATTAATGTAAATGCGACGGACGTTTACCACACGCAAAAACAAGAATGGATCATTGCGACCAAAAGTGAAGGTTTGATAGTTGTAGAGGGAGACCTCACGAAGCAATACACCGAAGATATTTTCCAGAAGAACGCCCTTCTAATTAATGAACTCAACGCCATATTCAGTGATAACTCTGGAAACATTTGGATAGGGTCTCAAAGAGGGCTTTCTGTTTTTAATATCGATGATAGCGGGATTTTGGGATACGGTCCAAGCGGAAACGATCAGAAAGGAATTCCAACTCCGAACGTCTGGAGTTTTGCAGAGTCTAAATCGGGGAGGTATACATTTATCGGAACTGACAGGGCTGTTTCTCGTTGGGACAGAAAATCCGGAGCATTCAGGCAGTTTTATCGTAACAAGGAACATTCTTCATTGGGAACTGGAGAGATGGACGTACTTGGGTTGCACGTTATTTCAAACAATCATTTGATAGTAGCATGTGCTGATGGGGCCTACGAACTAACCATGCGAGGGGATGAATTTGAATACAAACAGATTCAGAGTTCGGACATGAGGCCTGAATTTTTCAAAACATATAGTATACTTCACTGGAAGGGTTCGAAGTACTTTTTCGCAACAAGTGGCGGAGTGCTAATGTATGACATACAATCAAAAGAATTGACTCAGTTTGCCCATGATCCAAAAAATCCAAAACAGACATTAACAGACGGAATTTGCCGTGTTTCGTACAAGGATCGACATGGGAATGTTTGGTTCGCTACAAGCGTAGGCGGACTCAGTCAGTTGAAAGAGGAAAACGGAGAAATCAGTATTGAACCCTATCAATTCAACAAGCAACTTAGAAAGGCCAGTAAGGATTATATCACCTCTATTTTTGTAGATAAGAATGACAATCACTGGTTATCAACCTTAGGGGCTGGACTTATTAAATGGAATGAAAAGACTAAAACGGCAAAAATCTTTAATGAATCCGACGGTCTTCCAAATGGTGTAATTTATAGCGTACTCGGAGGAAGTGAAGGAAACCTTTGGCTTAGCACAAATAAAGGATTGTGTTCTTTCTCTCCCAGCAATGGAAAGGTGAAAGTTTTCACAGAGCAGGAAGGGTTGATGAGTAACGAGTTCAACCTCGGAGCATATATGAAAGGGAAGGATGGGTACTTATATTTCGGTGGAATTTATGGGTATAACTATTTTTTACCGGCGAGCCTATCCAAACCTAAAAAGGACTTAAGCATCACCTTTACCAAGTTTAAACTGGAGAATGAATGGATAACTCCCGGACAGGAGGAGGTTGAGCTTAAAGCCCCAATTTTTGAAACGAAGGAGTTGTTTCTGGGATATCGCCAAAACAGCTTTACGCTTCGATTCCATCCATCGGATATTGGAGATGGAGAAACGGTAAACTACAAGTACCATTTATTAGGTTCGGATGAGGGAGAAATTTTCATCGGATCTAATAATGAAATCCACTTCAATGCACTGGCTTCCGGAGATTACGAATTGTTGATTTATGCACGCCGCGGAAATGGTGATTGGAGTGCTGTTCCGGCCCGAATGAAAATTCACATTGCTTCTCCTTTCTGGAGAACGTGGTGGTTCTGGTCCATTATTGGGGTATTAGCGCTAATTGGTATCAGGTTGTTCATTCGTCGTAGAATTGATGCAGCAAGAAGAGAGCAAATTCGATTGGAGATTAAAGTCAAAAAACGAACGCGTGAAATTCAACAACAAAACCAGAAGATTGCGGCTCAGAAACTAAAAATTGAAGAGGAGCGAAACAAAGTGGTGAAACAACAGAAGTTGTTGCAAATCGAGAAAGATAAAACGGAGAAACTTCTTAAGAATGTAATTCCTGCGTCTACAGCAGAGGAACTAAAGAAACGAGGAAAGGCGCGAGCAAGGGCTTACAAAACAGTTTCAGTGTTGTTCACAGATTTTGTTGGGTTTACCAAAATTTCAGACCGAACGCAGCCTACCGAACTGGTAAAGAAGTTGGATGTGTACTTCACCAAGTTCGATGAAATTATCGTAAAGAACAACCTTGAGAAAATCAAAACGATAGGTGACGCATACATGTGTGCAGGAGGGGTTCCAGTGCGAAACAATACCAACCCTATCGACACATGTTTGGCAGCCGTGCAGATTCAACATTATATGTCGAAACGAAAGCACGACGCCATCGCAAACAAAGATGAGTTCTGGGAACTTCGTTTGGGAATTAATACGGGGGAAGTAACAGCTGGCGTCATTGGAAGCGAACGCTTGGCCTACGATGTCTGGGGAGCCACTGTAAATCAGGCGCAGCGAATGGAAATGCTGGGCGCTCCAGGGAAAGTAACTATTTCCGGTGCCACATTCGAGCTTATCGAGCCGTATTTCGACTGTACGTTTAAGGGAAAAGCCCAAACGAAAAGTCGCGGCTTAATCGATATGTATGAGGTGAATCGTATCAAGCCCGAACTTTCTATTAATGGGGAAGGCATTGAGCCAAACAAGCGTTTCAAAGAGATTGTCAACCTGCACCTGTACAGTTCTATCAACTATTACAAGGCGGAGCGTTATATTATGAAGTTGTTGGATCAGCAGCTCTCTTCGAAACTTCATTATCATAGCGTGGGGCACTCGAAAGATGTGGTAAACGCTGTTGAACGAATAGCCCTTCTCGAAAACGTAACGGATGAAGCCCTGTTCTTATTGAAATCAGCGGCCAATTACCACGATGCTGGCTTCATTGAGCAATACGACGCAAACGAGCCTGTAGGAGCACGACTTGCGGGAGAAATCTTACCACGCTTCGGATACACGGAGGCCGATATTAAAGTCATTCAGGAGTTGATTTATGCCACACGCATTCCGCACGCTCCAAAAAACCATTTAGAAGAAATTCTGTGTGATGCCGATTTGGATTATCTCGGCCGTGATGATTTCCATGAAATTGCCGACAACCTCCGGCGAGAATTAAAAGAGCACGGCAAAATCAAAAGCGATCGCCAGTGGGACGAAATTCAGGTAGGATTCTTAAACATGCATAAGTATTTCACGAAGACGTCCATTGAAACGCGCCGAGAAAAGAAAATGAAGCACCTTAAGGAAGTAGAAGAGCGCTTGGTTCGAGATGAGTATGAGGATTGATTATCCTCCCCCCACCCCCCCCAAAGGGGGAGCGGATTTTTATTCCATAAAAGTTAATGGGTACAACAATAGGTCTATTTCTTTCTTAAACGTGAGATTAAATAATTTACCCCCCCCCTTTGGAGGGGGCGAGGGGGAGGACCACAATTACAACCAATAAAAAAGGGACACTCAAATGAGCGCCCCTTCGTATTGAATATGTACTTCTTCTAGTTAAAGTCAGCTGCAAATGAGAACGAACCTTCAATTGGGTTCATTATCAATGTTGGAATCTGAGCGTCGTTTGTAATAACGATTTCCTCATTTCCACTTGCAAGCGTTCCGAAGATACTGTTCTTGTTTCCGTTCATAATTGCGATCAAATCCGCTTTCATTTCTTTCGCATGCTTTACTACAGAACGATTGAACGAACCTTCAATCATAGTTGCTGTAACTGCAATGTCGCGTTCCTCGAAATACTTCTTTGCGAAAACGATATTGGCTTTCACTTGTTTTTTTAAGAACTCATCGCTTTCATCTGGAGTAACAACATGTACTCGAGAGTTGAAGAATTTAGCGATGTTTGAAACGATAGCCAATTTCTGCTTTGTTTCTTTATTTAAATCCAAAGGAACAACGATATCATCGTATCCTGTTTCTTTTGGAGTTTTTTCCTGAACGATTACAAAAGGAACACTTGAGTTCGTAATTACTTTCAAGGCGTTCATTCCTGTAAGGTGTTGCCACCCTTGAGTACCGTGAGTACCCATAAAGATCAATTCTGAGTGGTGCTCAGAAGCAAAATCACCGATATCTTCAAAAATGCTACCTCGGCGTACAGATGGGTGGATTTTTACGGTAGTGTCGAACTTATCAATGACAGCATTCAATTTTTTTTCTGCATCATTAATGTCTTTTTGTTTAGCAACGACATGTAACAGGTAAATTTCGGCACCCAAAGGCTTTGCAGTAGCGATTGCGTGCTCCAATGCGATATCCGCGACCTCAGTAAAGTCGTGCGGAACAATGAAATTCTTGGTTCGCATAAAATTTGGTTTTCAAGTTAATTTGGTTCTAGCAAAAGTACAAATAATCAAGCATCTAGATCTTTATCTAGCACCATATTTGAACTGTTTTTCTTTTTCTTAAGATAGGATTTCAAAATAGCATTGGCAAATATTACTAGCACTATAATTACCGATCCTAAGTAGAATTGCATGCCCAACTTTTGGTTTTCATTCAGGATGAGAATTCCCAAAACAATGGCGTAAACGGGCTCCAGGTTGATGCTTAAAGAAACGGTAAATGCCCCCAAATGTTTCACCAGTTCCACAATCGCTAGAAATGCAAAGGAAGTACACACAATACCAAGAAATAGCAACCATCCGATGTCTTCAACGCTTATTGCCCAAAGGTTGGTGTTGAAATTACCGGTAGCGGCCAGCAATATGGCAATGGCAACAGTAGCCATAATCATTTCGTACAAAGTTATTGTTGACGGCTTTTCTGTTTGAGCGTACTTGGCGTTGAAAACAGAAAATGTTGCTGCAAGAAGGGCGGAGGTGAGTCCAAAGAAAAGCGCTTTCAATTGATTTCCTGAGAACTCTTCGGTAACAAGGAATATTCCTAAAACTACCACCAAGCTTAATCCGAACTCCAACTTAGAGAACTTGCGTTTCATTACAAGCGGTTCCAACCAAGAAACATGCAGGGTAGTTGTTGATAAACAAAGCACACCGAAAGAAGCTGTCGACAATTG
Organism: Flavobacteriales bacterium; assembly: GCA_015665275.1. Classification (GTDB taxonomy): domain Bacteria; phylum Bacteroidota; class Bacteroidia; order Flavobacteriales_D; family Crocinitomicaceae; genus UBA4466. Next base: position 13,911 of record JADFAL010000001.1, read on the forward strand.
AACCGCTTGGAAGAAAGTGATCCAGTGGGCACCAACGACCAGTCCGGTTAGGCAAATACCAACAAACCGTTTGCGGCTTTGTACCTTCAACGGGCGCTTCAAAATCAACATAAATATGAACAGGGAGACGCTGGCGATTAATACGCGGTGAAATACCATAGAAACAGCATCCAGATCAATTAACTTCCCAAGGATTCCTGTAAACCCAAAGAGTAGAATGATGAAATGAAGAAGGATATGATTTTTGTACGCTTCGAACATGTTTAAAAAAATAACGGGCGCATCTTTCGACACCCCCGTCAAAACTAATCATTAGGATTCAGGCCTAATCCAATTTCTTCATTTTGAGTAAAATTTTCTTGCGTTCGGTGTCAAGGTCATTCTGCTTCCCGTCCAGTTTCAAATTCTTTTCATCCAATTTAATTTGTTCTTGCTGAAGTTTCTCAAGGTTCTTCCCTTTAGCAACTTTCTTATCCAGTTTCTTTTGGTCGGCTTCCAGAGATTTACGATCCGCTTCAATCTTCGCTTGATCTACATCTAGCTTGTCTAGTTTCTCTTGAAGTTTGGCGCGCTTTTCCTCAAGCTTTTCTGCTGCGTCTCTTTCTTTCTCTGCTGCAGCGGCTTCTTTCTCTGCCTCCTTTTGTTCTTTTTCTACTTCTTTTTGCTCTTTTTCTGCCTCTTTTGTTGCTTTTTCCGCCTCTTTTTCACGATCCGCTTCTTCTTTCGCTGCCTTTTCGGCATCTTTCTTGGCATCCTCAGCTGCTTCGCGCTCTTTCTTCATCTCTTTCTCCTTATCCTTGGCAGCGTCTTCTGCTTCTTTTCGGGCCTTGTCTTGTTCTTTTTGAACGCGATCCGCTTCTTTTTTTGCCGCTTCCTCCGCTTTACGATCACGCTCTAATGCTGCAGTAGCAGCTGCTTTTTCTTCCAACTCTTTACGACGAGCTTCTGCTTCTTCCTCACGTTGTTTGGCTGCTGCTTCACGCGCTGCAATATCTTTCTCCATTTCAGCACGACGTTCTTCTGTCATTTCGGAACCGTTGTTCTTCAATTCTTCAGCCTCTTTTCGAATAGCCTCTGTCTCTGCCGCCGCTGCTTCGGCCTCTTTACTGGCCTTTTCGGTCTCTGCTGCAATTTCTTCTTGCTGCTTGCGCAAATCTTCCTGACGTTTCAATGAAGCCTCTTTCTCAGCTGCTGCTTCTTCCGCTGACTTTTGCTCATCGGCAATTTGACCTTCAATCTTTTCCGTCTTTTCTTCGGATGCCGCAGCAATTTCTTCCGCAGATTGCTTTTTAGAACGCATGATCACGTTAAAGTTAGCCCCCTCTTTTAAAGTACGATCGTGTAATTTCTCAGAAGCATATAACTTATGGAACACTTCGATAGTTACCGTTTGTCCGGTATAGTTCTTTACACTCACAGTGGAGTTTCCAGAGGCATCAGTTGTTCCGGAACCAACAGTAATGCGGTTATGTACGATTTTGATCAATGCACCGGAAACGGGCTGACCATCACTTTTAACATTAATAGTTACGGAAACATTCTCATTGATTTCAATGGAAGTAACCGGGGATTTATCAGCTTCTGATGCTTGCGCGCCAAGCGCACTTATCAGCAATGTAGCAGCAATGTAAATGTTTTTCATTGTTTTGGTTTTTTAGTAGTCCCTACGTTCAAGACGTAAGGATTTTAAATATATGAAATCCTATTGGACTCCCCCAACAGGTCAAAAATAATTCCATTTTTTCCAGTACTTTTGATTCATGCAATTTTCCGAGGTAATTGGACATAATTCACTCAAATCTCACCTGATTGATGAGGTGAAAAATGAGAAGATCAGTCACGCCCAATTATTCCTTGGGAAGCCCGGCTATGGAGTACTACCGATGGCGCTCGCTTTTGTTCAATATCTTTTTTGTGAAAACAAGTCCGATAAAGACAGTTGTGATGTTTGTCCTTCGTGCAAAAAAGTGAAACAATTGCAACATCCTGATTTGCACTTCTCTTTCCCTACCATTCAAGCAATTTCGAAAACTTCAAATGGAAACCTGAAAGAATGGAGAGAACAAATTTCAGAACAAGCGTACTTCGATTTGAACGACTGGATTCGAAAAACGGATACAAAAGAACGTAAGCCAATTATTGGAGTTCAGGAAAGTGAAGAGGTAATTAAGAAGTTGAGCCTTCGATCCTATGAGGGAGGTTATAAGGTGATGATTATCTGGATGGCCGACCAAATGAACATTGCTACGGCGAATAAGCTTTTGAAAATCCTTGAGGAGCCACCCAAGAACACCTTGTTCATTTTGTGTGCGGAATCTCAAGAGAGCATGTTGGCCACCATTTTATCTCGCTGTCAGATTGTAAACATTCCGAGAATAACGTTGGATGACTTGTCGCTCTTTTTGCGGGAACATAAATCAATGAATTCAAATCAAGCGGATAGCGTTGCGGCAAGGGTAGAGGGAGACTTTTTGGAGGCGTTGGAATTCATGGGCGATCATTTAGAGCAAGATGCCAATCGCGATCAATTTATTCAACTGATGCGTGTGTGTTACAGAAAGAACGTGTTGGACATGATGGCCTGGTCGGAAGATATTGCAGGGTCGAGCCGTGAACAACAGAAGATTTTCTTGAAGTATTGTTTACACATGTTCCGTCAAAGTATGTTACGAAACTATACGGAAGATCATTTAACAAGAGTATCCCAAGAGGAGGATGACTTCTTAGAAAAATTCGCCAAATTCATTTCTGGAAATAACGTGTTCGACTTCATGACCACCTTCAACGATGCACATTATCACATCGAACGAAATGCCAACCCTAAAATTCTCTTCATGAACCTCTGTTTCAACGTGATGCGTTTTATTTATGTAGCGTAGATAACGAAGTTCAGTGTTCGTAAAAAGTAGAAAGCAAAAGCGGAACTACTTTCTACTTTTAACCCTTTACAAATTGCCCTCCTCAGCTTTTCAACAAACCAATGCGCATTCTTTAGACCTGCCCCGATTCTCTTCACCAATATTCTTCGTACTTTTATAGTACAAACAGAAATTACTATGGGTTGTGCCAGTTGTGGGGGTAATGGAACTCCCGGCGGATGTAAAAATCACGGCACCTGTAGTTCTGGAGGTTGCAACAAATTAGAGGTATATAACTGGTTGGCAAACATGGAGTTGCCAGGCGGTCAATCACCTTACGATATATTGGAAATCCGGTTTAAGAACAGCCGGAAAGGATTTTACCGGAACACGAAATCATTAAGTCTTCAAGTCGGAGACGTGGTGGTGGTAGAAAGTAGTCCGGGTATCGACGTAGGAGTCGTATCTATTGTTGGAGAACTCGCCAGAATTCAGGTTAATAAAAAAAGTCCAAACTTCAAGCATGCAGAAGCGCGTAAAATCGTTCGCATTGCTGAGCAGGACGATATAGATAAGTGGATCAAAGCGCGATCATTGGAACGCGAAGTGATGTACAAATCAAGAACGCTTGCGGTAAACCTCGGGTTGCAGATGAAAATTTCCGATGTGGAATATCAGGCGGATTTGAGCAAAGCAACGTTCTATTATACCGCAGAAGGCCGCGTTGATTTCCGCCAGTTGATTAAAGACATGGCCGATGAATTCCGAATTCGCGTTGAAATGCGCCAAATTGGAGCACGTCAGGAAGCTTCGCGATTAGGAGGAATTGGATCTTGTGGTCGAGAACTGTGTTGTTCAACGTGGTTAACAGATTTCCGTTCAGTATCAACAGCCGCAGCACGGTACCAGCAATTATCATTAAACCCGCAAAAACTAGCGGGACAATGTGGTAAGTTGAAGTGTTGTCTGAATTACGAGTTGGACATGTACCTTGACGCTGTAAAAGCATTTCCGAAGGGCGACTTGAAATTACGTACGGAAAAAGGAACGGCCTCTCACATTAAGACGGATGTCTTCAAGAAGCAAATGTGGTACGGCTACGACGGTGAAGCTGGAATGGGTTCAGGATTGATTCCTTTGCATCCAGACCGTGTTCGTGAAATCATAAAAATGAACCGAAACGGCGAGAAGCCAGCAGACCTTAACGATTACATGGATGTAACGGTTGAAGAAGAACCGGATTATACAAACGTGGTGGGTCAAGACAGCCTGAATCGATTTGAGCATATTTTCAAAAAGAAGAAGCGTCCAGGAAATCGGCGTAAGAAGCCGGGAGGCCAATCACAAGGAAGTAGGCCGCAAGGAAACAAACAACAAGGCAATAAGCCGAAGGGGAATCAACCTAAAAAAGGGAACCAACAGAAGCCAAACAATCAAAAGGGGCCGCAAACGAAGAACGCTCCTCAGAAGGCTTCAGACGGCACTCAAAAGCAAGGAGGAAACCCGAATAATAAAGGAAGTCAAAACAAACGTCGTTCTAATAACCGTAAAAAGAAGCCAAACGATAGCAACAATGAAAAGAAGTCATAAGGTCTGGTTGAGTTTACTCTTGGTGCTAGCAGTAGCATCCTGTTCGGAGGCACCGATGTATGAAAAGGTGTATTCTTTCGAAAATCAAGAGTGGAAACAAGACGAGAAGATGAAGTTCGTGGTAGATATCAAGGACACGTCTAAAATTTATGACTTTACGGTATTGGTTCGAACGACAACTGATTACCCATACAACAACCTTTGGGTTTTTATGAAGTCCATTGCGCCAGACGGCTCAACAGGACGTGAGCCTTTCCAAATTCCAATTACTAACCCCGATGGAACTTGGGTTGGAACAAAATCAGGCTCTACTGTTGAAACTCCATTGTATTTTAAGTCACGGAAAATGCCTTTAAAAGGGAAGTACACCTTCATTTTAGAACAAGGAATCACCGATTCTAAGGTTACCGACATTTTGGATTTAATTCTCCGTGTGGATTACGCTAGCGAGAATAAGGATTAGCAAACGTATATCTCGACTCGGCCCGACACACATTGCCTGGAACATGAATTTATCATGAATCGAACTCGGTCGATGATTGAACTCGAGGTCATCGAGCCCGCCGAAATGAATCTAGACGCGAAAAAGCAATTACAACTTATACTGATACGTTAAGGAAAGTACATGTCTTACACCACGATCGAAAGCAAAGAAACGCTTGTCCAATTGGTATTTGAAAGAGATGTCGTGATCGTTGTTTAGGTCAAATGAAGCACCAACTCCCAAACGCATTTTGTCAAATCTACGCCCGTCTTCTCCCAAAGCAGGGTTGTAGAAAAACTCAGAACTTATTTTTGGAGTAAGAAAGAAGTCTTTGATATCGTATGAAATTTCTGGTTTGAAACGAAAGGCTTGATCGAAATCAGCATCGTAGTCAAAATTACCGCGATTATCAAAGGCATATTGGTAACGCAAACGGAACCCAAGGCTCAAACGATCAAAGCTTTCCTTAAACTTAGCATTGAAGTTCAAACGGTTCGCTACTTTATAGTTACCATATTGGTTTTTATCAACTACAAAACGATATTCAACGGATGGCTTGAACCATTTCGTCACTTTGTAATCAACACCTATTTGAGGGAAGAATGTTTCGATTCCCGCCCCTCCAATACGAGTGTTTAACTCTACGAACCAGTCGGTTTTCTTTACAAGATCTCCCTTCACTCCCACATTTGTCCATACCATGTAGGTGTCATTCTGCTGTGCCAATGCAGAACTTCCGAAGAATAAAAATAAGAGGATTGCTTTCCAACGCATACAAGGGATTTAGAATCGTTCGTAAACCTCAATAGTTCCCAAGTCAACCACTTCTTTTTTATCAGTGATAGTAATTTCCTGAATTATTGCTTTTTGGTTGGGCCCATTAGGGTTGGAGATTAATTCCTGATACGTTGCATCTTCGTAGAAGAAAATACGGTAGTTACCCGGCTCTAGGAAGCGGAACTTGAAAGTTCCGTCATACGATGTTTTAATGTCATCATGGAAATAGGTCTCATCAGGATCATTTCCATAAATGATATACACATCCATATCAGCGGCATCGTACTCTTTAATAAGGTTTCCAGCGCTATCGTATTCTCTTACATAGAGCTTTCCTTGAATGGTGGCAGCGCCACCTGGCCCTTCAATTTTTTGACATCCTGATGTGGCTAAAAGAGTGAACAATAAGCCCAACACAAACAATGTAGAAATTCGTTTCATTCCGGTATAGTTTCAAGTTTGACGAATTGAAAAAGATCGAACCCGTCTTGTAGTTTTCTAAAGTTATATCGTGTCCAAGATACAAATAGTTATCACTTCATTAAAACTCCGTTTACATTTTCTTTAAGTTAGGAACCCCTGAATTATAGAAAAATAGAACTCTGGCTTTTCAACCATCCACTGAAAACATGCGTCATCGATGTGCGGACTGTTAGTTAAATGTTAACAAATTTCGTATTTTTAAGAACGACTAAGACTATGCCGAAAGGATGGTTGCATACTATTGATACTCATGAAAAGAACTCAAATCTCATCAAGACTTGCCTTATTTCTATTGTTTGCAGGTCTGACAACTTTCTCATTTAGTCAGGTTGTCATCAACGAATATTCTTGTTCAAATGTAAATGGACCCGTGGATAGCTATGGCGATAATGAAGACTGGATAGAGTTGTATAACACCTCGGGAACACCCTTTGATTTAACAGGATATTATCTCTCAGACAAATCTGGAAACTTATTGAAGTGGCAAATTCCAAGTGGATCAGTACCTGCAAATGGTCACTTAGTGATTCACTGTTCAGGAAGAAATACAGTAAATGCTGGGGAATTACACCCGAATTTCAATATCAAACAAACGCAAAACGAGTGGATCATCCTCACGAATCCTGGAGCAGTAGTAATTGATTCTTTCCGTGTTGTTCACATGACGCAAATGGATCATTCTGTTGGGCGTTCTACAGATGGAGCGGCTGATTTTAAATTGTTTACTACGCCAACACCAGGCGCGCCAAATGCGGGATTCTCGGAATTTTATGAGCCAAAGCCAGTAATGAGTTTGGCACCAGGGTTTTACACAGGAGCGCAAACGGTTAGTATTACTTGTGCGAATCCGGCGGCAACGATCCACTACACTACAGATGGAACGGACCCAAATGCCACATCACCGGTGTATTCTGGACCTATTAATGTTCCCAACACTATGGTATTGCGAGCAATTGCTTATGGGACGAACCCTCCAAGCTTTGTAGAGACGAACACCTATTTAATTGATGAATCACACAGTGTACCGGTAGTATCGGTTTGTAGTGGAGACCTTTTTGACCTTGTAGCGAATGGAAATCAAGGGCCAGATGATGTTGGAGCCTTTGAATTGTTTGAACAAGATGGCTCATTTATCGATGAAGGTCAAGGACACTTCAATAAGCATGGAAACGATTCTTGGGCGTATCCGCAACGAGGGTTTGACTTTATAATGCGAGATCAATTCGGATATAACGATGACATCGATCATGTAATTTTCCCTAATGATAATGATAGATCGAATTTCCAACGATTGATTTTAAAGCCGGGGGCGAGTGATAACTATCCATTTGAACCGGGAGGAGCGCACATTCGTGATGCTTTCGTACACACACTTTCCATTCGTGCAGATATGCTTTTGGATGAGCGAACTTGGAGACCTTGTGTGGTTTACCTGAATGGTCAATACTGGGGGGTTTATGAAATTCGTGAGAAGGCAGATGATCATGATTACACGGAATATTATTACGGACAAGACAAATTCAACCTTCAATACTTGAAGACTTGGGGGGCAACTTGGCAAGATTACGGTGCGCCGAATGCACAGCCCGATTGGGACAACTTGGTCAACTACATTTTGACGAACAACATGGGGCCGGGTCCTGCATTTGATTACGCGAAATCGCAATTGAAGTGGGCATCCCTGTGTGATTACTTCATGTTCAACTCTTATGTGGTAAATCAGGATTGGTTGAACTGGAACACTGCTTGGTGGCGTGGAATGGATCCAAACGGATCTAAAAAGAAATGGCGTTACGCTTTGTGGGACATGGATGCCACATTCGGACACTACATCAACTTTACAGGAATTCCAGACCCAACAGCGAATGCCGATCCGTGTAACGTAGAGAACCTTCCAAACCCTGGAGGACAAGGCCATACGGATATTCTGGAAAAATTGATCAACGAGAACCCGCAAGTAGAACAATACTACATTACGCGATACATTGACTTAATTAACACGCAATTCTCTTGTACATACATGAACCAGTTATTGGACAGTATGATCAACGAGCTTACTCCTGAAATGACGGCTCATACCGCAAGGTGGGGAGGAACAGTTGCTGGATGGCAGGCGAACGTACAGACAATGCGTGACTTTATTGATGCACGATGTCTTGCAATGGAACAAGGATTAATTGATTGTTACAGCCTTACAGGTCCATACGACGTAACTTTTGATGTAGACCCGGTGAATTCAGGAACACTGAAAGTAAACTCAATTTTCCCTCCTACCTATCCATGGACTACCCAATATTATGGAGCGATTAATACTGTAACAGTAGCAACACCAGAGCCTGGATTTATGTTCGATCACTGGGAATTTGCAGTTGGACCGATGAACAACGCAATCACGCAAGATACTAATGGGGTGATGCTAACTGCAAACGATTCAATTATCGCATTCTTTGTTGCGTCTGTGGATGATGATGACGGCGATGGAGTACCGAACGATCAAGAGGTACTTGATGGAACAGACCCGAACGATCCATGTGATTACTTAGTTGCCTCTGTTTCGATTGCCGTGACTTCTGGAGCAGACTGTGATGGTGACGGATTTACGGATGCAGATGAAATTATTGCTGGAACCAATCCATTCGATCCATGCGATCCGGATGATTCAGATCCACAATGTCAAATTGATACGGATGGCGATGGTGTTTCCGACCTAGCAGAGGCAGCTGGAGGGACTGACCCGAACGACCCTTGTAGTTATTTGGTAGCGGCGATTACATTACCAATTACTTCTGGTGCCGATTGTGATGAAGATGGAATCGACGATGCAACGGAAGTAGCGGACGGAACGAATCCGTTCGACCCGTGTGATCCAAATCCACTAGGAGTAGAATGTGCAACGGGTATTCACGTACCATCAGCGTTCTCACCAAATGGTGACATGAATAATGATGAATTGATGGTGATCGTTGGAACGGATGTTGTGAATTATACCATTCGCATTTACGATCGATGGGGGAACCTAATCGTTGAATCTAGCGATCACAACTTTGCGTGGGACGGAACACACAATGATATTCAGTGCAACTCTGGAGTGTATGCATACATGATTGAAGTGCTATTTGATAGCGGTACAGCAGAATTACGCGAAGGTAATATCACATTATTACGATAAGAATGAAGAAGCTACTCTTTACAGCGATATGTGGGTGTGCCCTTCACGGTGCCGTTTTTGCGCAAGACCTACATTTCTCTCAGACAATACAAACGCCATTATTGATTAATCCTGCAGCAGCAGGGGTTTTTAATGGCTGGGAACGCGTTTCGGTGAACCATAGAAGCCAGTGGCTTGGATCATCAACGCAATTCAATTCCACAGCAATTGCTGCAGATGCCAACCTAGGAAAAACCGATTACGGAAACAAAGCCTACTTAGGCGTAGGTTTGATGTTCTACACGGATGTTGGAGGAGATGGAAGCTTCGGAAACCAGCAAGGCTCCCTTACTTTAAGCGGGATCCTTCCCATGGGTTACGGAAGTACATTGTCAGCTGGAATTCAAGGAGGGTACGGACAAAGAAGCGTAAACATTTCTGCACTAACGTTCAACAGCCAATGGGACGGAAACGGATTTGATAATACCCTTCCTAGCGGGGAAGGAAATCTAGGAAACTCTTTCGCTTATATTGATGCATCCGGTGGACTAATGTACCAATATGACGGAGGTCAAAATACTTTTGCCAGAAACAACGACTTCAAGTTCCAGTTAGGCTTTTCAGGGTATCACTTGAATGCACCAGAGTTGAAGTTCAACTCAGGCGTGAGTACAGAACGATTGGCGCGTAAATGGGTTGGTCACACAAGAGTGATAGCCGAAGTTGCGGGTTCGAGATGGTCCGTTGATGCATCGGCAGCTCAGTTCATTCAGGGCGGTCACTACGAAACAATTCTAGGTGGATTAGCACGTTGGCGCTTTGAGAACGGAACAAAAATTACTGGATTAGCGCACAATGCATATTTATCTTTCGGAGCGTATTTCCGAGTTCGAGATGCAGTAATCCCTACTGTCGCGATTGATTGGAGAGGTTTCCAATTTGGAGTTTCTTACGACGCGACAATATCCAAATTGCGAACAGTGAATTCCGGTTCATTGGAGTTCTCGTTATCCTTCCGAAATCTAAATGATGCTTTGTTCAAAACGAAAGGTAGAAGGTTTTAAGTAAATGTTTTCAGGAAGAAGGTGGAAAGGAGAGTGTTTCCTTTGGTCGCTTTTAAATAGAAGAACATAGCGCTAGCAGTTTTGAGCGAAGTCGGAATACATTATCGAACTAGTTTCTCCCCTATTTGCGGAAGACGGAAGCAATTTTCTTTCGAAAAACCACGATCAATACGGTAGTCACAACGGCTAAAGGAATTCCAATGTAATAGAGAAATAAGGTTCTTTTTGCGTCGGCATTTTCAGTAATGCCGATGGCATCATTATCAATAGATGAATGTTTCACGTCTTGTTTGCACTGAGAACACCCCTGACCGAATACTTCAGAAACAGTTAATACAACTAAGGCAACAAGAAGGACTTTGAGCCATTGATTAACTGCGTGGTTCATCAGGATTGTTTTGGGTTGAAAAATGAAGCTATACCTGAGAGTCCAAAGGTTTTCAAGATCCCTTCTTATCAACCCCCATCAAATTACGGAACCCCGAAATGATCTTTTTACGGAAGAATAAAATCAATAGAACGTATGGGATTGCCATCAGGTAAAGAATTCCCATGTTGATGTTGGAGCCAAAACTAGCGTCGTCCATTCCCCCGTTTCCTGAACCCTGTTCCGAAAGCATTTTACATTGAGAACACCCTTGCCCAAAAGCTTGATCAACGACCAAAAGAACAACGAGTACCAATGCTATTTTCAACAAGGATTTCATGGTACAAAGATACGTAATTTACGTCATACGTATGAATTATAGATTCAGCCGTGGTTCTGAGCAATCCCAATGACAGGTTGATCGTTACATTTTGGCTACATTTGTTACTATGAAATGGGTCTTTGCAACAGTATTTTTTTCGCTTCTTTTCATCGGTACAACATCGTGTGAAACGGAGGAAAAAGTGGTGGAACAGAAAATCACCGCATCCAACATTGATAGCCTATTGATGGCACATCCAGACAGTGTTTCATTGCTGATTTGGCGCGGAGAATACCGCTTTAAAGAGCATCTGTATGATTTGGCAATGCAAGATGCTGCCAAGGCATATCGTTTGGATAAACAGAACACGAAAACAAAAATGTTGTTTTCAGACGTTTTGATTAACAGGGCGGTGCGTTCTCCGCAGGATGTAGCCAATGCACAGGCGATTTATAAGGAGGTTCTCAAGAAGGAGAAGAATAATTTGCGCGCATTATTAGGAGTGGCTAAAACATACACCTACCAGCAGGATTTTGAAAAATCGTTCGACTACATCAATAAGGTACTTAGAGCAGATCGAAAGTACAGAGATGCTTATGTATTAAAGGGAACCAATTATCTTGCGATGGGGCGTATTGATGACGCGAAATCATCTTATGAAACAGCGGTTTCGTTGGATTCTAAATTTTATGAAGGTTACTTTTTCCTTGCCAATATTTACGAAGCGGAAGGGAATGACCTGCTAAGTATTCAATACTTCAAAAATGCCTTAGAAATCCGTCCGAGTTCTTCAGAAATCCGTTATCGACTGGCAGTTGCACAACAAAGATATGCAGATTCAAAAGATAGCCTTGAAGAGCGTTTGGAAGAGCTTGAGGCTGCACAGGTGCAGTACCGCGTACTTAGCAAGGACACCATGGATTTTTACGCCAATCGAGGCTATTTCCACCTGGGTTTCATCCAACAGTTTTTACTAGAAGATATAGACAGTGCTGTTTTCTATTACAACAAAGCGCTTCAAGAAGAACCGCGTCATGTTGAATCTTGGCACAATCTCGGAATATGTTATGACTATGCCGGAAAAAAGACAAAAGCGTTGGAATCCTTCGCGAAAGCCTTGAATTACAATCCGGGTTATACGATATCGAAAGAACACGCAGACAGTATTCGATTGTTACCCTCTGTCGACAGAAGAGTTCCGAAATCGAAAGAGTAGCGTTAGTAATCTCAGATGCGTATTCAACCGAAATACCTACTTTTTGTTTCCGATGCCATCATTCCTTTGTTAGGACTTTTTGTATGGAATTGGAGCCTGTACTTTATTCTTCTGTTTTATCTTTTAGACCTTGTGGCTCGCGAGGTGTTAACACATTTCAAAACAAGGGAAATTTATCGTGCCCAAGGGTTGAAGAACACGCAAAAATGGCAACGAAAAGGCCTACTCAGCGGGATGCTATTTCTTTTCGTAGTTGCTGCTATTCACGTGGCTGTTTGGTGGATGCAACCAAACATCAACTTCTCGAATGAAATCGTTGCTTTTTGGAAGTACGAGGAGCTTGGAATTCAACAGGGATATATTCTTTTTCCACTCATAATTTATGCGGCCTATGCGCAATATCGTATGTCTTTTCTAATGCCTGGAAAGGGTAAAACGGTTGTAATGGATTCTCTTTGGAAGCAGCATTTTATAGCGCTAGGATTAATCTTAGCTGGTGCAGCGCTCGCGGCGATCATCGGGAGTTTTGTTTCGATTCCAGATGAGGTGGCAGTATGTACCATCGTAGTTGCTGCAGGAACCTACTGCCTTACACTGGAAAAAAAATAAAGGGCCGCTAAAAAGAACGACCCCTTGCAAAAATTAAGTTGCTACGAACGGGTGGCTTGTAGCTTTCATTTGATCATTGATACAACCGTTATTAATCATTGGACACTTGTACTCGACTTATTGCGTATTAGTACGCCTTTTTCAAACGAGGTTTATTCCGGATTTTGTTCATGTGCAACCAAATGCGAGTTGTGTGCATTGTATAAATAAAAAAGATGAAGCACCTAATTTTCGCAGCAACACTATTCGTTTCTGCTTCCGTTTCAGCCCAAATCAGCGTTGGAGCGAGTGCAGGATACACGCGTGCATGGCAAAACTATGGCGACGTCGTTCTACCCGATGATGCCGTTACCCACATTCATGGATTCAATTCCGAAGTGCAGGTTTATTACAAACTCAACCGTTTCATATCTGTTGGTGTTGAGCACGGATTTGTGCGACGTGGAGCAGCCTGTGTGCCAGGGTGGAACGGATTAATTAATCCAAACCCCATTTTCCCCGGTGATTCCCGTTTTCTTTTAGATTACGTTGAAGCACCGTTAATGATTCAAGGTCACTTTGCTTTACTCAAGGAGCGTTTTACCATTCAACCGTCTCTAGGATATGGTTGGTCTGTGATGGTAAACGGCCGAGAGGAAGTGGTGAACTTAGAGACTGGAGAAGTGGAAATTACACGAGATATGGGAATAGGTGAAGGAACCAATTTATCGCGCTGGGACCATGGGCTTCATGGAAGCTTGAAGTTGGGATGGCAATTCGGAAAGCATGAGATTTTTGCGCAATCGAGCTATTATTTTGGGTTGAAAGACGCTGAAGCATGGAACGCATCTAAGAACCGCGCGTTGAATTTCAACTTAGGGTACAGTTTTCAATTGAATGGCTGCACCCGTAAGTTGCAATAAGTAGCCTTTTAATTACTCCAGATATACTTGTTCAGTAGTAATATTTCCATGTGCGTCCAACACCTTCACCAGATAAACACCTGTTCTAGCCTCGGGTTTTAGTAAGATGCTGTTGGATTTGGAAGTGTTCGTGTGAGTCAAAAGGTTCAATCCCATAACATCAAATATTTCGATGGATTGAATGGATTCCCCCCGAACCCGAACACAGGCACCTTGTTCTGAACTGACATAGCATTCCTGTTCATCACAACCTGCAAAAAGCTTGGGCAAGTAGTATTCTGTTGCGCCGTCGTAATCGGTTTGACTTAATCTATAGTATACGGGTGCATTGTGACGGGCGTCATCGTAGTAGGTATATTGAATATTCTGGTTGGAATTACCTGCTCCTGAAATTTTTGCAATTTCTGTAAACTGCGCCCCATCTAGTGATTTGGAAACCGTAAAGAAGTCATTGTTAAATTCGGATGCCGTTATCCATGCAATTTCGGCTTGACCGTCAATACAACTTACGTCAAAATCGGAGAGCTCAATAGGGAGGATTACGCAAGGAGGGTCCTCATATGTAACGCGCAAGTTACACTGGGTAGCGCTCATGCGTTTCCAGTTGGTAGAAGGCTCGTTATCAAAAATAATCCCTACCTGATACCAACCGAAGGAATTCACCATGGTCATAAGGTCTGTGTAAGCCGATGGTCCTAAATCATACCAGCCATATGTTCCGGTTCCAGTCATGGTGAAGGAACAATACCAACCCGTTGCCTGATCGTTATAAACGTTCGTCATAATAGCACCATAAGGTCCCCAAAGATTCGTTCCCGTAGTTGTCATCATGTCAAATGCGTGCACCAACTCGGCAGCAGTACCGCCCACGCCATTTACAAATAACTCCATCTCAACAAGATTAACGCAAGCATTTGTTGGTATAGATGAAACACTCCATTTTAACCAAGCTCTGTGTTCTAAGTTACCGCAACAAACACCAATAAATACAAATCCGGGATTGTCTACAAAATTGTTTTGTGACTGCCAACCGCCAGTATTTCCTGCGGAAGTAATCGTTGGATCAAATGTAATAGGGAAAGCACGTTCGGGCGCATTTACCCATTCTGAAGAAACCAAGGTTGAAATGTACCAAGCGCCATTATCTTCTTCAACAACAAAGGCAGCATCGTTGGCAATAGACCCGTTGTTTTCAAGACCGTTTGCGTCATGGACAATAGGCGCTGGAATTAGCAAGCGCGGTGTGTCCGAAGCATCCAGAATAAATATCCCATGATTGGTTGTTGGGTCGTTTTCTTGAGTTGCTGCACGCAATGTCCATCCTGAAGGCAAGTTTATTCTTTCCCGAAACCCATAATAAATACCACTTCCTGTTTGCCCGCCTGGCGCATAATGAAGTTTCAGGTCGTTTTTCACTTCTCCATTTGAGATTTGGTATACATCTTCTACACCCGAATTGATATCCGAATAAACGATGCGTGTGGTGTCGAAATCTGCATCCATCCAATTGTTGAAGTTCTCTAGAACAGTAATACCACCAGAAAACCGCACCAGTTCCTTCTCAAGGGAAAGTTCAATCAATTGTCCTTCAATTGTGTACTGAATGATTGAGTTTTCGCTCGGGCTTTTCGGAAAAGATGAGGTAAAAACGTTAGTAGAATTGTAAATTGTAGAAGAGGTAGTTAAAAGGGTTGGATCAATTTCTTCCCAAGTAGAACCATCAAGGTAGTGTACGGGTCCACCGGATATTAAAGACTGTTTTTGTCCATCAGGTAAGAGGTACGTTTTAGAATACATATCACGCTGGTCTGAAAGCTCAACTGCTGTGAGGTTCTGCGCGAATAGTGTGGGTGCAGCTGGGAGTACCAACATAGCCAAATAGCTAAGTAGATTGTTCATTAGTCGTGTAGTTTGATGGCAAAAGTACGCCCAACTAACCCTTTTAGCAACCTAAAAGGGTTAATAATTTAACAAAACACGGGAAAACCTCACTACGAGAGAGTCTACTAAGGGCAAGAAAGCTCTGGAGCCTGTGTAAACATACCCATATAGAGCCCCTTTCTGCATAACCTTCACAAAATCAACGCTTTGTTCTTCTAATCCAAGCAGGAAGCAAAATTGAACCGAGAACCAGGTAGGGGAAATAAGAGATCAATCGCCAAATCAGAGCAAGAACGCCCAATAATAGAGTAGAGGTAGTGAAGGTGGAAAGGAGCTCGCCAAAAGCAAACTCGGCAACACCGCTTCCTCCAGGGGTAGGGCTTACGAGCATAAAGAGCCACAGGACTAATTGTTGGCCCAAGACCTTAATGTTGTCTATAAACCCGAGGTATAAGAACGCGTTGAGTACTGCGTTGATTACAAGGTATCGCGACATCCAGCTTCCAAAGGTGCTCAAGAACACTTTCAACCAAAACGAGCGCGGCTCTTTCTTAAACTCTTTTGCTGCCGTTTCAATGTCTTTTCCCCACTCTTTTCCAATAAATTTCCATCGCCGAATAAGCGGCAAACTGAAAATTGCAAGCAGGAATCGGGTGGCTAGCTTTGGGTACCAGAAAAGGGTGAGATACAGCAAGAGGCAGACACTAAAAATAATACCGCAACCTATCCAGAACCACCACATCAGTGGAAGTGAACCGTCAACTCCCTGGGGGAATAAATCAGAATGGCCGACGAACAGAAATACGAGCGGAATCATTATTACGAAGAAGAGATTGTCCATAAAGGCAGTAATGATGATAATGGCCGTGGCTTTGCCAAAAGGAATGGTTTCCCGGTTCAGAATAAACATCGCTACCGCAGCCCCACCAACCACGCCGGGAGATAGAGCAGAGGCAAACTCCCAAATCATAATCACGTAAAATGCCGCCTTCCAACTGAGTTTGTTCTTCGTTAAAATTCGGATCCGCAGCATGTAAAAGAAATCCCGACCTGCAGTAAATACTACCGCTCCAAGAAGCCAAGCAACGACACCCCAATTCCAGTCGACATCGCCCAGAACTGTTCCAAAGGTTTGTTCGCTATACGACCCGTTTTGAGATTTTTTGAATTCTTCTGGATCGTGAAAATCGACCTTCCCGTCGTTATTACTATCTACCCATTCATGCGTTCCGGCGCCATCTTTCACTTTGATGAATTGAGTCTCCGATACGCTGCGATAGATCATCCATCCTGATATCAACAAACCTATAGCCATCGCAGCAAACAAGCGCCACCCACTAAAAAGTTTGCTGATCGGGTTATTCATTTTCCGATGGATTTAATGTGATCTCCACCTCCCAATTGGCTCTAACTTTTACTTCTTTCGAATAAGAATCAACCCGTTCTGGCTGCGTAAGTGTTTCTAGGTTTCCAATATCCCACAATCCATTTCCGTTATCGTCTCGAATGACACGAAAGGTATACGATCCGGGTTTGAGTAGCTCAAGTTTTAGAACTTGTGTGGGATCTTCAATGATCATTTTCTTATCAATGCTGCTTCCCTTCAGCATTTCTAAAACGATGGGAGAAGTATATCCCGACAGGTTGATATTGAGCACTCCGTAATCATCTTCGGAGTTCATACTCACGGTTTCTTTGAAAGCCTTTGAATTTCCGAACGGCGTTTGAATAGCTCCTTTTTTGAAGGTCAGTTGTACTTTTCCCTTCACGCTTTCATCCATCTTCAAAAACAGTTGATGGTCGTTAAGAAGAATATCATAACTCGTGATAATCATGGAATCTTCTGTTTGCATCAGCTCGATGAGTGTGTCTTGCCATCCTGAAACTTGCCCGTACAATTCGTACTTCAGCGTATCTCCCGGAGCAATAACTGTTTCATGCAAGGATTTCATAACAATGGGCCCTTCTCGTTCCTTGTTACGAAATCGATAACTCAAAGTATCTATCACATCTGTACTGTCTGTAATATGTGTGATTTCAACCTCGGTAATGTTTTCTCCCATTGTGTCTGGGCTTACCACATAATAGGTTCCCTTTTTTTCATCGCTGAGAAATGAGGCTTCTTTTTCATTCACTTTTGCATTTTTCAACCCATAATAACGAATGTCAGCTGTAGCTTCTAACTCGAAAGTTGCCGGAGGAATGAAGGATTTAACTTTGTATCGCTGATTTGGAAAAGGCGCATACGTCCGGATGGGAATAGAATCAAAATAGTTGGTGTCCACGGTAATGGTTCCACTTTCAGTAAATCCTACGCGTTCGTCGTCTTGGGGTTCGAGATCTAGGTTTTTATCTTCAAATGCTCGGATTGTATAGTTCCCAGGAGTTAAATAGTTCAATTTTGCCACCCCTCGGTCCGACCGAGCCAGGCTTTTCAAGCGATTGCTTTCGGGATCGAAAAGTGCCACTGTAAGATCAGATATAGGTTCTCCGGTGAATGCATCCACCACACCAACCGTATAGGAGGTAGTATCTAAAACGGCTCCGGTAGAAAAGACCAATTGCAAAGTGGTATCGTTTCCTTGGTTCAAATCTTTTACGGTTCCGTTGAGATAAATGGCGTATGTCGTATTCGCTTCCAATGTGTCTTCCCAAGACAAATACAGGGTTTTACGCTTCATTTCAGCGATCACCGTTGCGTGCGGAGGAACCATACGTATGGTCTGAGCAGGGTTGTTCAATTGAAAATATTCATCGAAAGGGATCACAAAGGTATTCCCCGTGTAATTGGTGGTTGCGTTTTGTGGTTCCATGAGCTCTTCCATAGGCTTTGGGGCAAACTCATCCTCTGGACCCCCTGTAATGGAGCCCACTTGAGCGCAACTACTCAACAAAGCAAGTAGGAGGATTACATAATACTTACCAGCCATTCGCAAATTTGATTCAGATAAATGGAGTCGACACCATCAAAATTTCCCAGTTGATCGCTGTCAACATCCAATACTGCGACCACTTGGCATTCCTTTACCAAAGGCACAACGATTTCACTTTTAGAGGAACTACTGCAGAAGATGTGTCCCGGAAACTGTTCTACGTCGTCTACAATTACGGTGTCTTTGCGCTCCCAAGCAGTCCCGCATACACCCTTTCCGAATTGAATGCGCGTACATGCTACTGGTCCTTGAAATGGACCGAGCACTAACTCGTCTTCTTTCACATTGTAGAATCCAACCCAAAGAAAACCAAAAGCTTCCTTGAGCGCTGCAGCAACGTTTGCCTGATTGGCTACCCCGTCTTTTTCGTCACCGATTAGTGCTTTAATTTGAGGAATCAATCCTTCGTATTTTGTGCTTTTATCGCCTTCGATTAGTACTAAATCCTCCGCCATATCTGGGTTTTATACAAAAGTGCTTTTTTTATGGTGAATCTGCAATTTTTGACTAACTTGAATAGAGTAACCTATTATTTACTTAGCAATTAACGCTATTGAAACCAAAAAAGTATGTTAGAAAAAGTGCCGTTGGAGAAGGTGTTGTTTTTGGATATCGAAACAGTACCTCAAGTGTATGACTACAAAGATGTAGAAGGAAAAGCCAAAGAGTTGTTCGAAGCCAAAACGCGTTGGCAACTCAAGGATGATAAGACGTATGACGACCTGTACGAAGAGCGTGCGGGAATCTTCGCGGAGTTCGGAAAAATTGTGTGTATCTCAGTTGGATACATCAACAACACGAGTACGGGAAGGCAAATCCGATTGAAGTCGTTCTACCATGATGATGAGGAAACCTTGCTGAAGCAATTCAAAGGATTACTAGACGAACATTACAATACGCCGTATCACATTTTATGCGGACACAACGCGAAGGAATTTGATTTTCCTTATATCTGTCGCCGTATGTTGATCAACGGTTTACGTTTGCCAAGTACGCTAGACATTGCCGGAAAGAAACCGTGGGAAATTAGTCACCTGGACACCATGGAACTTTGGAAGTTTGGGGACTTTAAGGCGTATACCTCATTGGCTTTGTTGTGTCATGCGTTCAATATTCCTACTCCCAAAGATGATATTTCTGGAGCTGACGTTGCTCGGGTGTATTACGAAGAAAACGATCTGGAGCGCATCAAAGTTTATTGTGAAAAAGATGTTGTTGCATTGATGCAGCTGTTCTTGCGCATGAAAGGAGATGCCTTGGTGGATGAAGGGGAGATTTATTATAGTGCGTAATCAATCTTCTGAGAACGTAAGAATGAAGTGTTTGACCGGTAAAACGACTGATTTGTGGTTTTTATCCCGGTAGTAGGCATAGTACACGCAGTAGAGTTTTTCAACTGAAATACTATTTACTTCATGCGTGGCTCTCAAAGTATCATCAATAAACGAAATACGTTCAATCGTGCGTATGCCCACCATGCTGCCTTCAGAGGTAATTATTTGGTCAAAATCACAAGAGCTTCGCGACATTAATAAACCCCAATAGTTATTACCAGTGCTTTTTACAAAAAGAGAACGATTCTTATTGTCGTTATAATCTGACATACCCTCAATGGGGCTAAGACTGGGAATTTCATCTTCAGAAGCGCCATTTAGGGCCAATTGATAAGAAGCCGAATCGGTGGAGGTGTTCAAAACCAAACCGCTCGAGTCTTCAATTGCAATTCGAAATTCAAAAGGTTTTTTCTGCAGTTGAATGGTATCTGAAGTCGCAGAGATTAGTTTACCGTCCTGATATACATCAATGTGCAGATCCTCAATTTGAGAAAAAGAAAGAAAGGGGCTAAAAATGAGAACAGTAAAAAGAGAGATTTCAATAGAATAAAGGTTTGTGCTTTGTGAGGCGAAAATAGTAAATATGCTAAAGTAATCGGATTGATTGTGAAACAACTACACTACCTTTATGCTTTAAATAACACTCATCATGAGACTTACTATCGTCTTTCTACTGCTCGCTTTTGCCAGTAATGCGCAACTTCAGGTGTCCAACAACACCGTTGCTGATATTGCCGTAATCAATAAAGAATACAACAAGAATAATGAGCGGGTTACTGAAACCATGCGCAATCAATTTCCGATTGATAGAATTCAAGGTCAGGAATATGTAGGGCTCGTTTGTACAGTAAATGGATCATTCGACAAAGAAGAAATGCAAAGCAGGGGCATCATTGTTGGTTCCAGAATCGGTGATATTGTGAGTCTGCGCTATCCTATTCAAGATTTGAACGCCATTAATAACGAATCGTCGATTGAATATTTGAAGATGGCCGGAATGGCGAAACCCCATTTAGATAAGGTGAAAATCGGAACAAATGTAGACAGTGTTTGGCAAGGAATTAACTTACCACAGAGCTATACGGGGAAAGGTGTCATTATTGGAATTACTGATTGGGGCTTCGATTATTCATCCCCCATGTTCTATGACACATTGCTTCAAGACACACGTATTTTGGCGGCCTGGGATCAGTTCAAAAATTCAGGACCAGCACCGCAGCCTTATGGATATGGAACAGAGTACAACACTCCAACCGATATGGTTAATGTGGGCTCCGATACCGCAAATTTCTATTCATATGCAACTCATGGATCGCACGTTGCGGGAATCGCAGGAGGAAGTGGTGCCGGGTTGGATTACCGTGGAATGGCCTTTGAATCGCAGTTTTTGTTTGTGACATTTCAAATTCACGAAGCCGCAATTCTAGATGCCTGGGAATGGATGTACGAAAAAGCACAAGCAGAAGGAAAACGTTTGGTGATTAATGGAAGTTGGGGAATTTATCACTCCAGCGCATTGGATAATTCGGATATTTTAGCTCAAGCGATTGAGAACTATTCCAACTTGGGAGTTGTATTCGTGACCTCTGCAGGAAATAACGGAGATGTGAATTTTCATATTCAAAAGGACTTTGCGAACGATACGCTTAAAACGAAAATCAACTTTTACAATAATGCTGGCTTAAGCACTTTGTGGGGTCAAAGCATTCATATGTGGGGAGATGTCGGAAATGATTTCTCAACCCAGTTCGTTATTACCGATGTTGCCAATAACATTGTTGCATCAACTCCTTGGTACCCGACGGTTTCTATGGCAAGTTACATTGATTCATTTTTGGTCCCTGGAGGAACCGATACGGTATTTTTCAATTTATCTATAGACGCGGCTTATCCTAGTAATGGCAGACCTCAAATGCGCCTAAGAGTAACCGAGCCGGTTAACGGGTATCGTGCTGGATTTCTCTCAACAGCAGCAAATGGAACCGTACATTATTGGAACTTAACAGAGCTTACTACAGATGTTGGTAACTGGGGAATGTCGTTTGGAAGCATAGGTCTAGGGTCTACAGGAGGCGACAACCAATTTGGGGTAGGAATTCCTGCTTGCGCTACCAATACAATAACCGTGGCGGCGTATTCATCTGAGTTTTATACCACAACTGGAAACTTGGTTGGTGGGGCAGAGGCTTCATTTTCAAGTAACGGGCCACTGATGGATGGAACCTTGAAACCCGATATTTCTGCACCAGGAGTTCAGGTAGCATCTTCCATATCATCGTATACTGATGCTACTTTCCAACAAGTGGATGAAGTGGATTTTAATGGGCGAACGTATCCATTTGGTCGATATAGCGGAACTTCGATGTCGAGCCCAGCAGTAGCCGGAATTGCAGCTATTATTTTGGAGGCAAATCCATTCTTATCTGCAAATCAGGTGAAGGACGTAATTATCCAAACGGCAAGAACAGACAATCATACAGGTGCAATTCCACCGCACAGCGTGAAGTGGGGATGGGGAAAAATTAATGCGTATCAAGCGGTTTTAGCGGCCTTAGAAATTGTTGGCCAGAATGAACAGGAAATCGATTACAATTGGACCGTTTCTCCAAACCCAGCCTCAAACACAATTTCTGTGAAGGGTATTGTAGGAACAGTTGCGGATGTACAGATTATTTCTATGTTGGGTGCTTCGGTATTTCAAGGCTCGGAGGTTTCAGCTATTGACGTTTCTGCTTTGGAATCGGGGGCTTATATCCTTCGTTTGGTTGTGGACGGAAAGGTGCAGCAAACAAAGTTTGTCAGAGAATAATTTTGGTTTCGCTCTTGAAACGAAAAAAGGCCGATCGTTGAGATGCGGCCTTTCTTTATGTAGGTTGTTTGTAAATTCAATTACCGTGCTTCACACGTTTGCTTTTCTTGACTTTGTGCTTCGGCTTCTGGAATTCTTTCTGTTGTTTTTTCTTCATTTTCGTATTAGACACGCCGTGGTATCCATTTCCGGCCGCATTAGAAGCACCGCAACTTACGAAGGCCAATGAAGTAACAATTGCTAGGGAGATGATGACTACTTTTTTCATTTTCTAGTTTTTGGAGATAAGATTTTTTAAGAAGAGAAACCCATTAAGGAGACGAGTATCTGTATTAACTGCAACGATAAGGAAATTTAATTATTGTATTATGCCTGCATAACTTTATAGACTACTTTCTGCAAATACTTCGAAATGATCCACAAGTCCAGGGAAGTCAACAAGGAATTGACGATCATTTTGGTAGCCGACGGCCTCCGCGAATTTTTGGCCAGTAAACCTTTTGATGGATGATAGGTCTTTCCAAAAAGTAAGAAGTTTGAAATCGGTGTATTCGCCATCCAACTTTTTAAGAAACACATGTTTCACATAACCTTCGGTCGCTGAATAACCCGGAATATAGCGTTCTTCAATGAGTTTCGTGTAAATATTAGCATGAGCGTTTGTTGTTCTTCCCTCCCAAGTTCGTACAATCATAGTATTTGTTTTTAATTCTCACGGAACGCTTTTGGTAAATAGTCAATCAAATCAAGTGCTTTCATAGCCTCCATACCAATATCTTCAGCGCACAAGTCGCCAGCCAGACCATGGAGGTAGCATCCAATTAGTGCAGCATTCTCTGAAGAGTAACCACGAGCCATGAGTCCGGTAAGTAACCCAGTAAGTACATCTCCACTTCCGCCTTTGGCCATTCCGGGATTGCCCGAACTGTTGAAGTATACATTTCCGTCTGGCAGTGCAATGGAAGAGTGCCGTCCTTTTAAAAGAATGATCAATTTATAATTCAACGCTTTTTCTCGAAGTCGTTCCAATTGTTCATGACTGTTCCGCGTGGCTCCAAACAAACGTTCGAACTCTTTTGGGTGCGGCGTAAGTACGGACCCTTTTGGTAGTTGAGTCAGGTCGGACTCCGAAAGCAAGTTCAAGGCATCAGCATCTATGACCATTGGAGCGTTTGCATTGCGCACAACATCGAGAAGTACATCTTTCGTTGATTTGTTTTGACCAATCCCCGGACCGACCCCAATGGAGCTGTATTTTTTCATATCAGGAACTGCATTAATATGATCATTACCAATGGTAAGGCACATTGCTTCAGGACATGTTGATTGTAAAATGGAACACCCGACTTCAGGAACCATAATAGTCGTGAGTCCGGCCCCTGATCGAAGACAAGCGCTTGTTGCTAAAACTGCGGCACCCATCATTCCCTTGGACCCACAAATCAACCCGGCGTGACCGTACGTTCCTTTATGACTCTGCGCAGACCGAGGCTTCAATAATGATTGGATTGTGCTTTTGTCGATGAGAAACTCTTGGGTGGTTAGGGAAGTAATAAAACCTGCGTCCAGACCAATATCTAAAACATCCCATTGCCCTACCACATTGGCATATTCGGGGAAAAGAAAATTCAGTTTTGGCGATTGAAAAGTAAAAGTGCAATCGGCATGAATAATCCGGTCGAGATGTTCGCTGCAATTACCTCGGTCGTAGAGGCCAGAAGGTAAATCGACACTG
Source organism: Flavobacteriales bacterium (assembly GCA_015665275.1). Taxonomy (GTDB): domain Bacteria; phylum Bacteroidota; class Bacteroidia; order Flavobacteriales_D; family Crocinitomicaceae; genus UBA4466. Next base: position 38,423 of record JADFAL010000001.1, read on the forward strand.
CATACCAACTCGGAAGTCTGGTTGATTTTCACAACAACCTCACTTAGCAACCCCTCCAAAGGGCGAGAGATGCCCGTTCCTACCAGCGCGTCAATAATTATTGGGTGTAAACGGCTTGGAAATTCAGAGGCGTTTTCAATTCGTTGAATGTTGATCCCGAGTTCCCTTAATCTATTTTGATTTGTTCGATTGTCTGGGCTCACCTTCTCTGAGAATGGAACCAAAAAGCAATTTACCTCCCATCCTTTTTCATGCAACAGCCGAGCGATAACAAATCCATCGCCACCATTATTTCCAGTTCCGCAGAAAATAGAGGTGCGTTTTTCTAGTGAAGAGAAATTTTTTAAAAACGAATGGACAAATGCGGCACTTGCTCGTTCCATTAAATCAATAGATGGAATCGGTTCGTTTGCAATGGTGTATGCATCGCACTCCCTAATTTGTTGTGAAGTAAGAATTTTCATAGATAAAAACAGTAATACCAATACTAACTGAATAAATCAAGAAATCCCTCCAAAATGACTACAACAAAATCGAAAAATACCAAACGGTTGGTTGTTCTTTCGAAATTGTCTTTGCTTTCAGACGCTCTTTTTTCACCTCTTGTTTTTCCCTTTGCAGACTTTCGGTTGACCGTACCTCTTCTGCGATTCTCTCGCCGTTCAAACTTCTCTTTATGAGCAGCAGTCTTTCCAAGGATGTAATGATCGTAAAGCTTGTCATATTTCACTTTACTAAATGGGTCGCCAATGACGGTGTAGGCTTCATTAAGTTCAATAAAATGAATTGGATCAACACCTGGGCTAGCATCCGGATGCCTTTCTTTTGCCAGTTTTCGCGAATTCCAACGGACCTGTCAACCTCTAATATTTTGTAGTAATCCTTCAAAATTCCAAAATCAAAAAAGGCGGTACACTCAAATGCACCGCCTTTCCTGATTATACAACAATCTAGTTGATGAAAACGACTTCTTCAGTCGTCGTTTCCTGTTCAACCTTAATAATTCCTTGACCTATAAGTCCACTTTTCTCAGCATCAATGTTCAAAACGGCAACACCCGCCTGACCCAACTGATACACTTCATTGAAGTTGAAAATGGCCTCTCCAGCTGAATTTGTGTACGCAGTATCGTACAACACAACGCTGGATGCTTGATTTGTCGTTGACTGTCCGTAAACAATCACACGTGCATTATAAACCGGCTGATTGTTGGCATCACGTACCAAAATCTTCGCGATAGTATCTTCTTTCTTTCTACATGAAACTGAGATTGTTCCAACAAACAAAATCAACAATGCAAATATTATATAGCGTCCTTTCATAGTCTTATTTTTAGTTTGGTAGGAAAATCGTTTCTACCGCAGTCGTATGTACGCGACTTCTAATATAACCTGTAGCTTCCTTGGTAGCCGTCTTCGCGATAATATCGAAATATGCTACTGGGTTGTCTTCAGCACCAGCCGCTTCATAGTATGCGCGCATACTGAAATATGCAAAACCAGAGTTATTGGTTACAACGGTATCAACCCATGACATTGTCTCAGGGTTCGAGTTTACATCACCAATAATAATGACTTTTGCACCCTCAACCAACTCGTTGCTGGCAGAACGAACAAATACTTTGATAACTGATGGATTGTCGTTTTTACACGCGGTAAAGAGACCGAGCGAAACAAAAAGCAATCCTATAATTAGTAATTTTTTCATAAAAATCTTGCGCTAATCCTCATAAACAGAGCCGTTCAAAGATAATCTATTTCGATTAAAAAGAGAACTTTACCCCTTTAATTCTTAACTTCGTACGCCTTATTGAACGGTTTTGTTTCAATTTATAACAAGTTTACCTATTAAAAAGTTACAATGACCACTCTAAGTACTGAAACGAAGGTTCTTAGAAAAGGTTGGATTAAGTGCTGATGAAAGAGAAAGTGGAACAATTAAAAGCTGAAATCGATCAATTTGAAATCGATTCGGCCGAAGCAATGGAAAAGTTTCGAATTGCCTATTTGGGATCCAAAGGAGCTATCAAAGATTTATTTTCCGATTTAAAGCAAGTACCGAACGAAGAAAAGCGTGAGGCCGGACAGCTTGTAAATGGGCTGCGACAATTTGCGCAAGAAAAACTAGATTCTCAAAAGGATGCACTTTCGAATTCGGAAGAAAGTTCGAAGGGAATTGATGTGACACGTCCAGGCGATGGAATAATCATTGGAAGCCGTCACCCGTTATCATTGGTACGATCAGAAATCATTGAAATCTTTTCTCGCGTTGGATTTACCGTTTCTGAAGGACCGGAAATAGAAAACGATTGGCATAACTTCTCAGCATTGAATTTCCCACCGGAGCATCCTGCGAGAGATATGCAGGACACTTTCTTTATCGAAAAGGGAGATACACCGGAATCAGAAATGGCTTTGAGAACGCACACTTCGTCTGTTCAGGTGCGCGTAATGGAAACGTCAGAACCACCAATTCGCACTATTTCACCCGGACGTGTATATCGAAATGAAGCAATTTCTGCTCGTGCGCATTGTTTCTTCCATCAGGTAGAAGGATTGTATATCGATACAGATGTTTCTTTCGCGGATTTAAAGCAGACTTTGCTGTACTTCGCTCAGGAAATGTTTGGAGATAAAGCAGAGATTCGTTTGCGCCCATCGTATTTTCCATTCACAGAGCCGAGTGCTGAAGTAGATGTTTCTTGTACTATCTGTAGCGGAAAAGGATGTAATGTATGCAAGTACACTGGGTGGTTGGAAATTTTAGGATGTGGAATGGTAGATCCAAATGTTTTGGAGGCTAGCAATATCGATCCGGAAAAATACTCTGGTTTCGCTTTCGGAATGGGAGTGGAACGCATCGCTCAATTAAAATACCGTGTCAACGATTTACGTTTGTATTCAGAGAACGATGTAAGGTTCTTGAAACAGTTTACGTCAGGAATGTAATATGGGACTATTTTCATTTTCTAATAAGAAACGATTACCATGGACGGATGTCTCGTCTGTGGATCAATTGCACGAAGTATTGGAATCAGCAAAAGACAAGCCGGTACTGTTGTTCAAGCATAGTACGCGATGTAGCATTTCATCCATGGCGCTGCACTCGTTCGAAAACGAATGGGACGAAGAGAATGAACGTTGTGCGCTCTACTTTGTAGACTTACTTAGATATCGTGATGTATCAAGTGCAATTGCTGAGGAAACCGGCGTCATACATCAATCTCCGCAAGCTATTTTATTTAACGGAGCTGAGGTAATCTACCACGCTTCGCATTCAGGAATTGATGCACGTGCGATTGAAAAACTAGTGTAATGAACCCAAACGCAAAGAAATATATTGTCATAACATTGATTGTTCTGGTAGGAGGAGCCTTGTTGATTGGACCTCTTATACGGAGTAACCCAGACACTCCAGATCCGGGATCAATCAAGAGGCCGGTTGATATTAAGCTTCCGGCGGAATTCGGTTTCGATCAAAATTTGGCAGCGATTACCGGAGTTACGCAAAATGTAGAAATTCAAGTAAACCAGAAAGATATTGCTTCTATGGAAGTCGATTTTGACGGAACCATTATTCAGAAATGGGACGATCCTACAGGCAATGTTTCCTTTCCGTTTTCTGCAACTATTCTGGACACGTACCCGATAAAGTTGACTGTAACATTGAAGGATGGAAGTCAAACTACCGATGAGCGATTGGTCCGTGTAGTTTCTGACATTCCACCTACGTATCTTCGTGCCGAAATAATAGGAAATCCACTGCCGCATGATGCCAACAGTTTTACGCAAGGATTAGAGTTTAAGGACGGCCGCCTTTACGAAGGTGTTGGACTTTACGGGGAATCTCGAATTTTGGAAGTCAACCTGCAGTCTGGAGAAATCCTGCGAAAATTAGGGTTGGATGCCAGTCATTTTGGAGAGGGGATTACCCTTCTTGGAGACAAGTTATACCAATTGACCTGGCAAAAAGGTAAGTGTTTGGTGTATGATTATTCCTTAAACTCCGATAGTTTTACTTTGCTCGATGAGAAAGCGTATGAAGGTGAAGGCTGGGGGTTGTGCAATAATGGATCTGAATTGATCTTATCAAATGGATCTGAAAAAATCCAATTTATCGATCCAGAAACCTTTGAAGTGAAGCGTACAATTCAGGTATTCAGTGACGAAGGTCCTTTCACGCAGTTGAACGAGTTGGAGTTCATCGACGGTAAAATCTATGCAAACATTTATCAGATGAATGCTGTGGTTGCCATCGATCCAGCAACCGGGAAAGTTGTAGAGATAATTGATTGCAGTCAGTTGTCAGCTCGAGGAGGTGCAGCAGTTGGCAAAGAATTGAACGGAATTGCTAAGGATGACACAACGGGAAAGGTGTATATGACCGGAAAGAAATGGTCGATGCTGTTTCAAGTTCAATTTGTTCCTGCCCCCAATTCTTAATTTACAAAACCGTATTCACGTTCTACTTTCGCCACTCTAACCTGATACGCTTTGTACCATTTTGATTTACCGGTTTCTTGCGCTACTTTATGCGCAGCATTTTGTTTCCAATGAAGAATGCTTTCTTCGTTCTTCCAATAGGAAACCGTGATTTCAAAGTTGTCCCCAGCGGACTCCATTCCAAGATACCCAGGAGACTCTTTAGCCAACTCGTGCATGCGTTGGACCGTTTCTCCTTAACCCTCTTGAACTTCTGAAGCAATAGCAGTAAATACCACAGCGTAGTATGGAGGTTGAGGTGTTTTAGCAATGTTTCCCATTCGTTATAGTTTCTCTATTTTTTTTCGATGCAAACGGTCGTTTTCGCAATGAATTTCAAGCATGTATATTCCTGATTTTAAAGATCCTAACTCCAAAGTCGATTCAGGTTTATGTTCCTCAAAAATAAGCCTACCGTGCACATCGAACACCGTTACTTTTTCAATGGTTGTAGGGGATTGAATCTGCAAAGTTGTAGTGAAAGGGTTTGGCCCAATAGCAAGTTGCTCCGAAGGCTCCGCTAACCCCAAATTGAACTGCGTATTTTCATAAAACCAAAGTGCTCCGCCATCTACGGTGGCCAGGATGTCTAAATCTCCATCGGCATCAATATCTACAAATTCCGGAAGTACCACCGGAGCAATGCCACCGGTTATACCAAATGGATTCAATTGACCGCCATCAAACAAAGGAGCATTTGCATTAGCCAGATTTTGAATGTACCTCAAGTTTCCGCCGGTTTCACCTACTAGCATATCTAAATCGCCATCCATGTCCAAATCCCCCATAGTGGGATGCGAGAAATAAACTGGGTTCGGAACTAAATCAAAGGGGTTGCTAAGTGGTGCAACAAATCCCGGAAGTACCGAATCACCTTGGTTCTCAAAGTAAATCAACCCTCCTGCCTCGCCACTCATGATGTCATAATCGCCATCATTATCTAAATCTGCAAACTCTGGCATCGAAATGTAAGACCCGGCACTAAGACCCAAGGCATTCACAACAGGTACGCTAAAAAATGGATTTGTCGCCGTTCCAATATTTTGATAGTACATGTGATTTCCGCCGTACTCTCCCGTTACGATATCCAAATCTCCGTCATTATCCAAGTCTGCCGCTGTGATGAAAGCGTAATAATACGAACTCGTTAACCCAAACGGGTTGGTTTGAGCTGGTTCAAATACGGGGTTTTCAGGTGTTCCAGAGTTTTCTATGTAGTCTAGTGTTCCGAAAAAACCACCCATAAGAAGATCGAAATCGCCGTCGCCATCCAGATCCGCAGGGCACAAACCACCGACGTAATTGGTACTGTCTACTACAAAACCAAAAGGATTCTCAACGGGAGGAGCGAAATTTTGTGCATTCGAATTCCAAGAAAGGCCCAATGCGAGACAAACCGTGCTCAACCATGCCTTGATTTGACCGTTGAAAAACCAATCTGGCAGCGATTGCAAAATGGATTTAATCTTTAATGCGCATCTGCGCAAAACATCTTTTGATGCGCCGGTTGCAATAAGTCGATTGAACTCTCGAATCTTAAAGTTGAGTTGACGAATCCTTCTTGAAAATGGCTTTGCGTGCATAATTCCTCCACAATTTAAGCAGAAGCATGCTTGTTTGAAAATTAAGACGACGCAATTTTGCGCATTTTAAACAGGTCAAATGCAGCGGAAGTATTGCTAATTTGGATTAGCGCCTTCAATTAACTGCGCCAATTCGTAATCGTACTGACTGAAAACGCTGAAAGAAGACTCTTTGTCGATAATCATATGACCCACCAAACCGGCAATCAGTTTTCCTGATTTCTCAAAAACGGATCTACGCACAACGGATACTCCTCCGGAATGACGGAACAAGGCATCACGTTCAAGCCTTGTAAACTGATCACGCTCTAAAATAGGGTGAAGCCCGTCACCTTTATGCACATAGAACAATGAGTTGTCGGCCTTTACACTAATCAATGAGTCGGAACCGAAAAGAAACATTGTGTGAATGGCATCGTCAATTTTATGTGGTTTAAGGAAAGGATATTCTACCGTGATAAGACAGATGCTATTGAACATCATCGTTTTGATTTCTGTCTGAGTTAGAATTTCCTGAATGGTTCCATTGAGACTTTCGTTCAAACGCGCTAGGTCTTGACTACGATGATGAAATAAAACCTGATCCTTTTCCTTCAGATCGGTGTCGATAGCTTTTTGGACATTTTGATCTGGTGAGGTAACCACTATTGCAACGTGATTGGTTGCTTTAAGTGCTTGACGTATTTTTCTGCTAATGAAGTTTGTGTTCCCAATGGGTTTGTACGCAATATCCTTTTCACCACCACGCACAGGAATTACAATTAGCGTACTTGTATCTTCGTCGCTTTGTTTGATGTAATCCGCATTGATTTGAGCTCTTGTATCGAGAATTCGGTTTTCATTCGAAGTAAGGTTGGCACCATGTTGACGGTAATAAAACAGCGGTGTTCCAACGTTGGAAACGTAGAATTTTCGGGTAAACTTTACCCAAAGTTCGTATCCATCTTGACACGTATAATTTTCGTTGTAACCTCCTAGTTCTTTCAGGAACTTAGTGCGAATCATGGTACAGGCTCCATGCGCCGCTTGATCGAACAACTGAACTTCTTTGTCAAAATCATGACGAATTTCCTGTGAAATGATTTGGTTTTCCTTGTTGACCAAGTAATAGTTGGGAAAAACCAACCCCAACTCATCATCGCTTTCCATTTTAGCAGAAAGCTCTTCCAACGCACTTTCGTGAAAGTAATCGTCAGCATCCAGTCGCATAATGTATTTACCGTTTGCAGCGTTCATTGCCACGTTGTTGGTTGCGTTGAGCCCTTTGTTTTGCTGGTAAATTATTTGAACCTGCTTGTGCTCTCTATATTGTTCAATAATGTCTTTCGAATTATCGGTAGAGCCGTCATCAATGATGAGCAACTCAAAATCTTGACACGATTGATTCAAAACGGACTCCACAGCGTACTTAATGTAGGCACCGTAATTGTAGTTTGTGATGTAAACAGTTATGAGCATTTTGCTTATTTCTTTTCGAGCGGTTTGGCAGGAATTCCCGCGACTACCTGATGTTCTTTCACGTCCTTGGTAACAACCGCATTACTCCCGGCGATAGCACCTGTTTTCATTGTAACGCCCGGTAAGATTACAACGTGCGCCCCACACCAGACATTCTCCTCTAAAACCACCGGAGAATGCGTATATCCTTGATCCTGAATGTAACCGGTTTCCTTGAAGTTGTGCATGCTCGTCTGTACATAGACAAACCCCGAAAGGAGTACCTTTTTACCAAGTTCAATGCTATCACCACCATTTAATACGGAATACAGCCCAATTCTTGCACCGGAACGGATTTTCACAGAAGCGTTGTTAGCCCCAAGCACACGAACTCCACGGTCGATGCGATTATCACCTTCAAATTGCACCGTTGAGCCTCCATGAGCACGCAACTCAACGTTTCTTCGGAAGTAAACATTATCTCCAATTATTATTTTGGCGTGATCTGTGATTTGAATATCTGGCCAAGTGTCGCAGCGAAACCCTTTTCCAACCTGAAGCTTCTTGGATTTAAATAGAATCTTGAACCAGAACCCTTTCCATCCGGGCGTTCTATTTTTTAAGTATAGCTTAATTCCAAGTAGCAAAATGAATGTATCAAAATATTAGGTCAACATTGACCAGCTTAATTTTTCAAATGCCTTCGCATCTTCTGTAAGCTCCTTTCCAATCACCTTTTCGAAGTCTCTTGCATCGATTCCATGATTGGGTCGCAAATATACTAAATTCTCAGGGCTAAGTGTGGTTCCGGCTTTCAGGTCCATTGCAGGATAAACGGCTCGTCTGAATGTGATTAGGTGATCTCCCTCAACAGATTGTGGCTCTTTTACTTTCGAGCCTTGAAGTTGATTAATGACATTAATTTTCTCGTTCAGTTCCAAAACTTCATCACGCGTAAGCGAAACCTTATGGTCCCTAAACTCCTTTCCCTTTCTTGTATCGGTGAAATGGAACTCTAAAATTTGAGCCCCCATTGCTACTGCAACTTCTAGCGCATACATTCCCTCAGTATGATCAGAGTATCCGACAGGAAGATTGTGTTTTGCCTTTATTTCGTGCATCACTGAAAGATGAGCATACTCTGCCGGAATAGGGTACATGGAGGTACATTGCAAAACCGAGAGATATTCGGGGTCTTTGTAGCGCTCATCGCAGGATTGAATAAACCGAATCGCATCATCTACCTCTTCTGCGCTGGATAAACCAGTGGAAAGAATGATAGGTTTACCTAAAGCTGCTGTTTCTTTGAGTACAGGGTATGCGGTCATGTCTCCAGAGCCAATTTTATAGATATCCATGTACTTATCAATCCATTCAAAATAGTCAGGATTCCAAACAGACGCCATAAAGCCAACACCTGCTTTTTGACACATTTCCGCCAATTCGATGTAGAACACTTTGTCCAACTCGAACTTCTTGAAGTGCTTATTCCGAACAGGGTTTTCTACCGGACTAACTAAGGAGTCTCCCGAATATAGCTGAAACTTGATGTAATCGACGTTTGCTTCAATTGCAAGTTGCGTGAGTTGTTTTGCGTATTCAAAATCACCTTCATGATTTCCGCCGATTTCCGCAATCATTAATGGGCCACCATTCCTACCTTTCCAATTGCTCATAAGCGTTCTTTATATCTTGTAAATTATAATTTTCGTATTTCTCTCCCAGAATGGTAATCATCTGGTCAATGTGTTCAAAGTCTTCGGCTGTATCCAAAGCGAGTTGAATTCCTTGAATGTTGTCAATCGTAGTATTATAGGAGTATTTCGTACTCCCCCAATCGTTTTGATAAAGCGCTAATGTCACATGCTCTCTATATTCGGCAGAAGCATTGATTTTGTCAAAATGTTCCGCATAGAAACTGCGTCGTACAATTTCAATGCTCATTCCCTTCGGATAAGTGCGATCTTTTACGTTGGAAAGAAAATCGTATGTTCCAGATTTTGCCTCCGCAATCATTTCCGACATACAGTCTAGATCAATGAAGATGTTATCACCGTTGGTTCTGATCAGGTAGTCAAAGTTTTGAGATGCGCCAGCTTGTAAAAACCGTTGAGCGGCATTTTCAAGGCTGCCACGAAAACAATTCCAGTTGTTTTTTGCTGCAAATTCGGCAATTGGATCGTCGGTAGATTCCTCCGAGGTAGCAAGGACAATATTTTCGGTGGGCAATAGTTTACGAAGTCGGTTGTACGTATGTTCAATTGCTGGAATTCCATGCAACGGTTTTAGAACCTTACCATAAAGGCGCGAAGAATTGTATCGTGCAATAATTACCGCTCCGACTTTCATAATTACCGTTTGCTTATTTCTTTTGCAGGGATGCCACCAACAATAGTATTCGGCGCTACGTCGTCTTTAACAAGGGCAGACGCAGCAATAACAGCGCCATCTCCAATGGTAACCCCCTTCAATATTTTGACCCCTGTTCCAATCCATACGTCGTTCCCAATTTTAATTGGAGCGGTTTGGTTTGGTTGCTGATTTATTAGCAGTCCCTTTTCAATACCATGATCGCTATCAACGAAATATACAAATGGAGCAATGAGGCAATTGTCGCCAATTTCAATGGACTCTGAAGCAAAAAGGTGTGAATGATATCCGAATGTAGTATTCTCTCCAATTCGAACGATAGCTGTTTCGTTGCATGCACAAATACGAGCTCCGGCTTTAATCATGGCATGGTTTCCAATATGTACATTGCCTGGAAAACGCATTATATCGACTTGTTTATCGAAAAACACGCCTTCTCCGCAAGTACCCAAACGTTGCGATTGACGAAACTTACGCCATTTGTGGGCGATTGTCATTTTGGTGTGTTTTCTAACCTGAGATGTCATCGTAAGAGATTTTTTCAAAGGCGTCTATAAAAGAACCTTCGGTTAGATTAAATATTTGTGATCCTTCAAGCGCAGCGTATTCTTTCAAAAACCAATAAGCCTTGAACGAGTAGTAGAACTTGTGCATTACTTCGTGCAACTTCATGGTTTTTAGGCTGTTTGGATGAAAGAAGGGTTTGGCGTTATCTGAAAGCAATGTGCTGTTTAATGATTTTAATTGATCCGCGTAGAAATGCTTTTGTGCAGCCATAACCACATTATCGTTTGTGACAAAAACCTCCGGAATCCACGAATGATCTGCACCCGCAATGTAAATAGTTGGATATCCTAGGTTGATTCCAAAAAGAATGGAAGGAATTAACACGTTGTGGGGTCTCGGGCAAGCTTTGTAGGAGCGCAGTGATTTTTTGAAGAACTGCGGAAAATCATCGAGCGGAGTAAGATTAAAATAGTTGACTTTAATGTTCGGATTTTGCTTCATGTGTTGTTTCCAAGACTCGGAACTTCTAGCGACCATCGGAACAAAAAGATGCATTTCCCAATCTACCTTTTCTACAAGAAGACTGAATATTCGTTTTCGATCGTTATCCCAAACTTCGTTTTCATCCTTGCTCCAATATTGCTTAGAAACAATGCTGTAAAAGCGAGGCTTAAACATTAAAAACTCTTTGGTGGCCGCGAAATAATTTACGGCAAGAAAGTCAGAAGTAGTGCTTAGCTTGCTCAGAGAGTCCAAATCATTAGAGAGGGACGGCCCATTACCCAATACAACCAAACTGTCTTTTGATTTCGACGCTTTAATCTTGGTGCTTTTAGACTTGAGCATGATTTTCAAGCGGCCCTCCAGTTTTATTTTGAACGATTCGTATCCCATTTGAGGTTGCTACAATTTTTTACTAATAAAAAACCCAGTGAAAACATACCAACGAACCATCACTACATATTTTGCTTTCATCGTCTGTCCTTTGAATAGGAACGGAATAGCCAAAACCAAAGATGCGCCAAATTTGAAGATGTATTCAACCACTTTCATAAAACGAGTTCCGAACCCATAATCCTTCAATCGAATGGCCTCACTTTGACCAATAACTTTTGCCAGGCGAATCACGAATGATCTCTCTAAGCGATAATCGTCGATGAAGTGTTCTACTTCCATAGCAGGGACGTACAATATTTTAAGGTTGGCTTTTTTGAGTTTATCGAAAACAAACTTCTCGTCACTACGTGTATGTAAATCTGTATTGAAACCGCCGTGCTCTTCAAAAAACTCTTTTCGATATGCCATGTTGCAACCTACTGGGTACTTCTTTTCGAAAGGCTTTACCTGTTCTCCCATGTCCATTCGGGATACAAGTCCTTCAACGTATACAGACAACCATTCCGGATCTTTCCCCGGATTGTAGCGCGGAATTACCTTGCCACCGAAGGAGATATATTCTTTGTATGCGTCGTTTTCTGCAAATGCTTTCAGCGTCGAAACGTATTTTGGTACAGCGAATCCATCATCATCGATGAAGCAAACAATGTCACCCGTTGCTGTTGTTATTCCTCTGTTTCTGGCAAAAGAAAGTCCAGGTTGTGTTTCCTTTACGTATACTACATTTAGTTGAGGTTCGTCTGCAACAAATTTTTGACAAATTTCCTCCGTACTGTCCGAAGAGTTGTTGTTTACTAGTACGATTTCAAAATTCTCTGGAGCTTCTGTTTGGTTTTTCAAATGTTCCAAACATTCAGGCAAATAGAGTTCGCGATTATAAGTACAAATGACAACAGATACTTTCATTGATTTAAACGAAGGATTGAGTGGTTAAAGATAACACTTTTGCACTAGGAGAAATTGGGCCGTACAATGTAAAAACCCTCCCTATCAAGGACAGGAAGGACTTTCAAATATGCGTTGTAAGTTATTGTTTTTCCAATTTCTGGCGGCTTATGTTGCCTTCGGTATCTACTACCTGAATTAGGTAAACGCCTTTTTTCAAGTGCTCAAGATTTACGCTTCCGTTTAGACTTATTTGGCTGTGTACAATTTTACCAGTCATGTCCATAACTTCTAACAAATCCAATTGAGCATCTCCACTGAAATTGACTTCGGATGCAAATGGGTTCGGTCCGATGGCAATATTGTTGGCTAGCTCATCTATGCTTGCATTGAATTGCGTGTTTTCAAAAAACCAAAGACTTCCATAATAACCAGACCCAAGAACGTCAAAATCACCATCGTTATCAATGTCTACAAATTCAGGAAAAATAAAGTCTGACACATTATCGATGAGTCCAAAAGGGTTTACCTGAGGAGCTGCGAACGCTGGGTTTTGCGCCGTTCCAGTATTTTCGTAAAAGGCAAAGGTTCCATAGTTTTCAGCAGTAAGTACGTCGTAGTCTCCATCTCCATCAATGTCTGCAACTGTCGGGTTTTGAAAATAGGCCGCGTTCGCCGTAATACCAAACGGACTTGTTACTTGAGCTGCAAACGCTGGATTTTGTGCTGTCCCTGTGTTTTCGTAATAAACTACCGCTGGTCCTACACCGTATGCAATGGAGCCGGAAATGATATCAAAATCACCGTCATCGTCCAAATCAACAAAGCTTGGCATGTCAAGAATCGAAGAGTTTGAATTCAAGCCAAATGGATTCGCCTGAGCCGCTGCAAATGAAGGGTTTGTGGCGGTTCCAGTGTTTTCAAAGTACACCAAATCACCGTAATACTCGCCAACTAAAACATCGATGTCTCCATCATCATCTAAATCGGCAGTAGTAATAAATGCGTAATAATAGGTACTTGAAAGCCCAAATGGGTTGGTTTGAGAAGGTCCAAAAGCAGGACTGCTGGCAGTGCCAGTATTTTCAACATACTGGATAGCACCATAATATCCGCCCATTAACAAATCGTAGTCTCCATCTCCGTCTAAATCTGCAACTCCAAAGCCTCCGATATAAGAAGTGGAGTCTATCGCGAAGCCAAAAGGGTTTTCAATGGGAGCAGCAAATTGCTGCGCGTTTACAGCACCGCTAAATCCGAATACGATGGCAAGCGCTCCAAGTTTGTGTGCTAGTTGTCGAGTTGATAGAACACCACGAAGATTGCTAATTAACACTGCAATTTTTTGTCGGATTGTATCCACAAATGCTTTTGGTTGACGCGCTTTCATCGCCTGTTTCATCTCTTTGATCAGTCGGTCTAATTGACGGACTTTTCTAGAATGGTAGTTATGTTTCATATTTAGGGTTTGTTGCTAAATTACGAATGTTTTGCCCAAAACGTTGAGTTCGGAATGGAAATCCCCATCTTATGTTCAGGTTTTAAGGTGTTTAGAATGTTTGGTCGCAGTTTATTAGCGAGCACATGAACGTCATAAATTTCATCCAAAGAAGTTTGGTACGAAATCTTCCCAGCAATACTGGCAGTTGGTAAATGTACTATCACGATTCCGGCTTCGTTGGCGTCTTCTGCAAAGTCTAATTTCGCAAATGTTGATGAATTTTTACGAAGTTTTGATAGTCCAATGAAGAGATAGTCTTGGTACAAATCCATTCCACGAACAAACCCGCCCACTTGAATTACAGTTTCGTACGTTCCATTTTCAGTATCTACTTTGATCAATTCCCCAGTCGCAGAAAGAAGGCAATACAGCTCTCCGTTGTAAATTCGCGGCGAATGCGGCATGGCTAATCCGTCAACGATAACTTCATTGGTTGTGACGTCCATGATCACTCCCGTTTTGGTAATGTTTTCTCGCCAACTTTGTGTTGTGTTTCCCGTGTTGAATGCCGTTGCATATTTTGGTAACCCGTCTTGCATCGCCATTCCATTCAAATGACAACGATCTTCAGAGACAATACGATCAACAAACCAGGGCTGCCAATAGGGAGTAAAGTTGTAATCGTCATCGAGTGAGATTATGCAAGAGAACAAAGTATTTATTGCGTAGAGTTTTCCGTCTTTTCCAAAATTGAGATCGTGAATATCTACTTGACCCGTGTGGTAGGTCAGGCGAGGCATGTATAAGGCATCGTATTTCTGCGGGGCTGGCGGATAAAAGGCGGCTAAATCTTTTGAATTGGAAAATACTTGAACAGTATCTTTACAAGCTAAGGCTAATTTGTCTTTTTTCTTATCCTGTGCAATTCCCATAGGCTTGTCGAACGTCCGTGGAAGTTGAACGATTGAATGTTCGTCTTTTGGTGAAATAAACACCAATTTTCCGGCCTGATATGTGGTGATTGCCAAGGTGCAACCAAGTCGCGTGAGCAACTCAGGAACTTGCGAAGTATATTGACAGGCGAAGGGCGCTAAAGATGGATCAGGTTGCATGTTGTTTATATTATTGAAATCGAAGTTAGGTAAAAATGCTATTCATACAAAGTGCACATCGACAGGCTCAGCGTACTTTGCCGTTTTTAGCGTACTTGAGCTGAACACGTGCGATTCGGGTAGATGCTAAAGTTTTACGGGGGATTGTGTCTATTGTCTACTCTGTGGTAAACGGTGTAAACGGATCAAATTGCTGCATTGTATTGACTTCTTTCACCGTTCCGTCGCCAACGCGCAGAATGCGACCGGGGTACTTTTCAACCATACTCATATCGTGGGTTGCCATTAAAATTGCGGTGTTTTTCTCCTTAAGAATAGCAAGGAGCAAGCGCATGATTTCCTCGGAGGTTTCTGGGTCCAAATTACCGGTAGGCTCATCGGCCAAAATCAACTTCGGATCATTGATTAAGGATCGGGCGATCGCAACTCGCTGTTGTTCCCCTCCTGAAAGAGCGAAGGGCATTGCGTTCAATTTATCTTCCACTCCCACCAATTGCAGCACCTCTTTAGCGCGCTTATCCATTGCTTTTTTGTCCTTCCAACCCGATGCCCCCATCACAAAACGTAAGTTTTGAAGCACAGACCGATCGGTCAATAACTGAAAATCTTGGAAGACAATACCAAGAGAACGCCGAAGGCTGGGGATGTCTTTTTTACGGAGCGCGTTGAGGTCAAAACCCGCCACACTTCCTGTTCCGTCGGAGAGGCGTAAATCGCCATACAAAGTCTTTAACAGACTGCTTTTCCCGCTTCCTGTCTTACCAATCAAATACACAAATTGGTTGTCTGTGATTTCGATGTTGATTTCCGACAAAACAGTAACGTTATTCTGTTGGATTACACCGTTTTTTATTTCGATAACATTGCTCACAGGAAATGGATTTGTACGTAAAAGTCCGAATTTCGGCACGTAGTTTGCCTTTAAACATAGAAATAATCTTAACAGATTTCCGTTTAAAACTTTTAAACAGTCTCTCCAAACACCGAATCGAGTAAGGTTACTTTTACTTGATTAACAAAAGCAGCAGCCTATGAACAAATTGCTCTTTATCGCTATCCTGTTTTTATCCTGTCAGGCCTATGCTCAGACCTCGGAAAAATACAATAGCGAATATGCCAATTTTTACCGTGCAGAAGAACTCTTTGAGAAAGAGCAATACGGAGCTGCGCGCAAGGAATTCCGAATTTTTATGGATGGTTTTCCGGAAGTCAACGATCCGATGTACATCAAAGCTTCGTATTACGAAGCGATTTCCGCGTTGAACCTTTACAACAACGACGCCGAGCGTTTGTTGCTGACATTTCTGAAGAATTATCCGGAAAGCATTTACCGTACAGACATTTATTTCCGACTTGGGAAGCATTATTACTATCGCAAGAAGTGGGACGATGCCTTGGCGTGGTTCAACAAGTTGAGCATTCAGGACGTTCCAGAAGAAAATCGCGACGAATTCTATTTCAAACTGGGATACGCGAATTTCAAAGAAGACAATATTGAAGCAGCTCGAAATGCATTCGTGGAAATCAAGGATGGAGATTCGAAGTATTCTGCACCGGCTTTGTACTACTATTCACACATCGCCTACCAAAACGAAAATTACCAACTGGCTCTCGAGGGCTTCCTGAAGTTAGAGGATCATGAAAGCTTTGGAAAATTGGTGCCGTACTACATTGCTCAAATTTATTACCTCCAAGGGAAATACGCTTTAGTGACGCAATATGCCAAGAAGATTTCTGGTTCTGATGGAATCATGGACGACAAGGCAATCAACCAACTTATTGGAGACGCTTACTATCGCACCAATCGGTATGATGAAGCGGTGCCTTATCTAGAGAAGTACAACGCATCCACGAAAACAACCAGAGAAGAAGATTACCGACTGGGTTACGCTTACTTTAAAAGTGGCAATTACGAGAATGCGGTTTCTATGTTTGATCGCGTGAAAGGCGTGGAAGACAGCCTAGGTCAAATTGCGTATTACCACATTGGACAGTCCATGTTGAAATTGGACAACAAAGTATCAGCACGATCCGCATTTGAAGGGGCGGCATTTATTGATGCAGACCCAGTAGTTCAGGAAGATGCACTTTTCAACTATGCCATTCTTTCGTATGAGTTGGACATCAACCCGTACGATGAGGCAGTAGAAGCTTTTGAATTGTACTTGGATCGTTATCCGAACTCATTGCGTAAAGACGACATCTACCAGTACCTCGTGAATGTTTATTTGAGTACGAATAATTATTCAAAGGCATTGGCGTCATTGGACAAACTACCCAACAAGGATATCAAATTACGTCAGGCTTACCAGTTGATTTGTTTCAACCAAGGTGTCAGCATGTACCAGAGAAATGCTTGGGGTGATGCGATCAAGTCCTTTGAAAAAGTAGAAAGATATCCAGTAGATCCTGAAACTTCGGCACAAGCAAAGTACTGGATTGCCGATTCGTACTATCAAGCAAACAACTTCGAAAAGGCCATTGAGAACTATAATAAAGTAGGAACAATGCAAGGCGTGCCTTCAGGGTTGAAATCTGAGGCGAAGTACAATACTGGGTATAGCTATTGGAAGATTGGGGAAAGAGCCTTTACGGAAATGGAGAAGTACGAGCGAGGATCTTCTCCTTTTAAAGCGTGGAATAAGAAGCGTGAATCCGCCATTGGAAGTGCGATTACCCAGTTTAACTTGTTCTTGCAATCGAATCCGGGAGGAGACCAGAAAAAGGCCGATGCCAACATGCGTATCGCCGACGGACATTTCGTATTGAAAGAAAATGCAAATGCCGTGAAATACTACAAGAAAGTAATTGACTTGCATGCGCAATACGAAGATCAGGCACTGTATTACATGGCATTGACCTATGGGTACATGGAAGGGAAATCGGCAGAGAAAGTGAGCAATCTTCTTACGATCATCAACAACTTCCCACAATCTCGATACATTCAAACTTCGGTATTGCAAGTAGCGAATACGTACAAATCAGATGAGGAGTATGACAAAGCATTGAAATACTTCAATAAGATTGTGATCGATTATCCAACTTCGATTGAAGTTCCTCGGGCCCGCATCAACATTGCTGACATTCACTTTAAACAAGGAAAGCCTGCTCAGGCTGAACAGGAATACCTTGCAGTAATGAACGAGTTCGGGTCAGATCAAACCATTTGTACGGATGTAGCGAACGCCTTGAAGGACATGTATACGCAGACCAATCAATTGGATAAAATTGATGATTTAGCACAGTATCCATGTTTTGATATCACAGACGACGAGAAGCAGAACCTGTATTACATTCCAGCGGTTCAGGCATATTTCGACTCAACTCTTTCCGTTCAGGCGCGCTACACAAAAGCGATTCCGAAGTTGGAAGAGTACTTGAACAAGTACCCTACCGGAAAATACAAAGATGAAATTCGATTCTACCTTGCCGAGGCACATTACGGACTTGGAGGTGAAGACCAAGGAATTGTGGTCTATCAGGAACTGCTTTCCGGGCCGAATAACATTTATACAGAGTATTCAGCAGCACGCGTAGCGAGTTACTTCTTCAATAAGGACGATTACATTCAGGCGATTCCATATTATAAAAGGCTTGAACAGATCTCGAAGGACCCAGAGAAACTCTCGAATGCTAAGCTCCGCTTGATGGTTTGTCATTACAACTTAGAGAACTGGCAAAATGCAGCCTTGTATGCAGGAAAGGTGATTCAAGACGACACGTATCCAAGTAATGTATTGGAAGAAGCGCACTACATCCGGGCGAAGTCTAATTACAACCAAGAGTACTACATGGACGCAGCGGCATCGCTCTTCTGGTTGCGTGATAACCTAACGAGTGAAAGAGGTGCTGAGGCTAGATTCTTGCTAGCAGAAATCAAGTTCAGAGATGGTGACATGGACGGAGCATTGTCAGAGATCGAAAACTTACTGAAGATGCGCCCTGCATACAACTACTGGATTGCGAAAGCGATCATGCTTCGATCTAAAGTATATATGGCACAGGACAATTTGTTCCAAGCCGAGCAAGACCTGAAGTCGATCAGGCTGCACTACGGAAATACTACGGATGGAATATTAGACGAAGCGAATGCGCTTTGGGATGAACTCATGCAGTTGAAAGATGCTCCAAAGGACATCGAAGAGGAAGGAGAACGTGTAATTGAAATAGACGGAGGCAATGGAAATTAAAAAGAGCATATACACAGTATTGGCGCTATTGCTTTTCGGAACTGCAATGGCACAAGAAGAAACGGGATTAGGAAACGGAACCACTATTACGGGAACTGGAAGTAGACCTATTGAGCCTGCATACAGGTTAACTATTTCACCGAAGATTATTGATACAACCATCAATACGAACGTAGTGGATTATCCACTGTTGAATTTGAAGCACGAAACGAGCACCGATGTAGGATTGATTAATCCAGCGGCCGTGAACATTAAAGACGTACTGTCACCGTTGTACAATACTTACGTAAAGGTGGGGCTGGGAACAGAGTTCATGCCGTTAGGAGAAATTTACTACGATTCCGACCGTTCACGTCGATTGATGTACGGAGGGCACTTGAAGCATTTGAGTTCATTCGGGAACATTTCTGGATATGCACCGGCACAATTCGACCGCACAGGAGTGAATTTGTACGGAGGGTTGAACGAGCGACGTTACAGCCTGCGTGGAGATGTTCATTATAACAATCAAGGCTTGCATTATTACGCAATTCCTATTGATACGTTAATCAAGGATAGCATTGCACAACGTTACAGTGATTTCGGATTCTCGGGGTCGTTCAGTTCACACATCAAAGACAGTGCGAAATTGAATTATACCCTAGGATTGGCATATAACAACTTCCTATCCAAGAAACCATCTGTTGCAGAACGCAGCGATTGGAGAGCGCGCGAGAACTTCTTTGGAATCAACACGAACTGGATGTACCTGCACAAAGCGGAAACCTACAATTTGGATTTCGACATCTTATACAACGGTTATAAGTATGGAGTGGAAGGCGATACAAATACCTACGCCTTAGATTCTGGACTCGTGAACAACAACACTATTGTAATTTTGAGTCCAAACGTGGTAACACGCTTGCAAAACGATCGATTCAAAGGAAAATTCGGGGCAAAGATAGCTTTCGATGCGAATAACGGAGTAAAAGCACGCATCTACCCAGACTTAGAGTTGAAGTACAGCATGTTCAACGACATTTTTATTCCTTACGTAGGATTAACAGGTGGATTGGAGCAAACGACCTTTAAAAGCATCACACGAGAGAATGCGTTCGTAGTGCCGAATATTGAGCTTCGAAATGAAAGCACGGCTATCGATTTCTTCTTCGGAATCAAAGGGTCGCTTTCAAGACGCATAGGCTTCAATGTAGGAGCAAGCTTTGCAAACGTTCGAAACACGCCATTATTCGTAACGGATACGTTGTACTCGCAGCGTAATGCATTCAATGTGATTTACGATACGATGAACGTTACAACCATTGAAGGATCGGTTTCATACCAGCAATCTGAGAAGTTGAAAATAGATGCCATCGGACGATTCAATTCGTACTCTTTATTGAACAACAGTTACGCGTGGAACTTGCCTCAGTTGCAGGTAATCTTAAGAGGATCCTACAACCTATTCGATAAGTTCTTGATCAACCTTGACTTGGACTTGGAAGGAGGTCGTAAAGGACTGGTTTACGAAGATGGACCGGGTGTAACGCTGGAAAATGGGCAATATATTGTGGACCTTGGATTTATCGCAGATGCCAATCTTGGGTTAGAATATCGTTACAACAACCGTATTTCAGCGTTCTTGCAGTTCAACAATTTGGCAGCTCAGCAGTATCAAAGATGGGTACAGGCTCCCGTGCAGCAATTCCAAGTAATGGGCGGACTGACGTTTAAGTTTTAGAAGTATAACCGCAAGGGGCGCTAAGAACGCAAGGATTCTTGAGGAAATCTTTGGTTTTAACTTCAGCTCGTTTTTAAACGGCTTGATTTCTAGTGCCTCAGTCTGCGGTTGAAGTCAAGCGGGCTAACGGTATTTTCATCAAGGACAATGAGCCTATCGAGTTGGGGGCTGGTGAGAGGAGGCATCCAACTTTTTTCTATTAGACAAGAGAATCAACTCGATAATAAACCCTAGTGAAAGCACCATCCAAGATAACATCATAGCTATTACGGCTCCTGCAAGGTGTTCAGCGCGCATAACAACTTGAAGTCCCACAAGAGCACCACCTAAAAGAAGTATCAATCGGTGCCCACGTGTTCTTCCTTTTATCAAATCAATAATTTCCGCAATAAGCCAAACGATTCCAATCAAGAAGAGTAAATAATATACGAGGGGATCAAAAGTCACTCCTGAAGCGAAAGAAATACTCAATCCACACCAAAAAACGATTAACAAGCATTTAATGGTATCTGTATATCGGATGTTTGATTTACTCCAATAGCGAATGGCATAACTAATAGCCACTAAACCAAAGCCAATCTGGTAGGGAACGCGCATCCCTCTAGGAATGCAAATAACAAGTGAAAGCACCAAATACAGACAACTTATAGGAAGCAGAAAAGGAATGAGTTTTTTCAATTTTGATTTGCTTCTATAGCGCTTGACTTCGAGAGCTTCAGTCTGTGCTCGAAGTGTACTTTTAGTCTCGCCGAATAACCAAAGGATAGCTACCATTCAACGCAGCCGCCGAAAGCACAACGGCATAATTGCCATTGGCAAGCTTCAAGTCCAAATTAATGATCTGCAGATCTTTGAATTCTTCATCGAAAACAACGCGGCCGTCCATAGAAATTACCTGAACACTAATACGATCCAATTCGTCTGGAAGTTCAATTTGGAAGGCACCTGTGTTTGGGTTTGGATATAAAATCACGTTAGATGATTCCAATTCACTCAAGCTTAAGAACGGGTTGTTGCGCACCTCGTAATGAAACTTGTATGTTTCTGTAGTGTCGCCATTAGAACCCACAGCCATTACACGGAAGTACATTTGCGTTCCCTCAGCCGAATTGGGCAATGGTTGATCAGAAACCCATTCATTTCCCGTGGTGTTGCTCATCGGAATGACGTTTCCAAAAGCGGGTGTATTTTCAGACCATTCCACATAAACACTGGTCAACGTATTGTCGTAATCGATAGTGCTCGTTACATATTGATCCACGGCTTCCATCGGCAAACTGAACGTTGGTGGATTGGTCATTTCGGTTGTTAAAATTGCAGGGAAGTCCGCGCGATCTTTTAAAGAAAACTCCCACAGCCCGCGTCCCCAAGTAGAAGCACGAAGCGTGTTGCTTCCCCATGAGATGTCTAATTCAGAAACAGCCACATTGGGAAGGTCAGGATTGTACAAGCTCCAAGTATTTCCTCCTATCGGCATGGTATACACGCCAATTTCAGCACCGATGTAGATATTGGATGCGGATGAGTGATCAATTACCACAGACCGAACCGGCATGTTACCCAAATTGTTCGTGATGTTCGTCCAGGTGCCTCCACCATCCTCCGTGAGGAACACTTTGTCGCCATTATTTTGATAGGAATTGTACACCACAATTATTACGTCGTCGTTGTTTGGGTCGAATGCAATGCTTTGAATACTGCTATTCGGCAAGCCGTTTTTGATGTCTGTAAAAGACAATCCCCCATCTATTGATTTTTCAATTTGAGAAGATCGGGACACAACAATAATATCAGAGTTGTTGTATGCGATCGCAGCTTTATCTGCCTGTTGATTGCTCGTAAACGTTGTAAATGCGCCCAATTCGAACCAGTTGTCCCCAAATTCATCCGAACGCCAAACCTCATCGCTGAAGTGATATACTCGGAATTGATTGTTGGGATCGATGAGTAGCGGAGCAATCCAATCGGCATTTCCAGAGCCGTTTTCACCGGCAGGACTTACGTTGTTCGTGCTTAACCCTCGATTGGTCGTTTGACGGCGAATTCCGTATTGGACACTTCCAATCATATAGTCTTTATTGATAGGGTGAATTACCGCTTCCATTCCGTCAGCGCCGTAATATTCAATCCATCCGTTTTCATAAGTGAAGCTTGTTCCGTTGTCTTGAGATCCCACCATCGTTTGATAGTGATTGGATTGACTTACCCCAAGATTGTAGTATTCACGCAGGCCGGTGTTGTCGTTCAAAATATCCCACGTTTGACCTTGATCGGAAGTACGAACCATATACCCGTCCGTTCCCACATAGACAACTCCGTTTACGGAAATCATCACACGAGGATCGGCATGTACATAGCTTTGCGAATTCTGGAAATTCTCCTGTAGTGTTCCGTTACCATTTTCTGTACTTCCTAGGTACCACCAAGTAGTTTGATCAAATGAAGTTGCACCGTTGGTAGTAGAGAAAATATCGATGCTTCCGATGTGCATTTCATCTTCGTTCTGATCGTTTACACCAAAGAAAGCAGCTCCTTCTCCAGGATTGGAAATAAAGGTGAAGTTCAATCCGTCATCTGTCGATTTCCAAACGCCATTCGATGAGGCAAAGAACAAACAGTTCGGGCAATTCGCAGAAACATCAATGTGAGCGCGTGCATTTCCATTACCGCTTGCTTCATTCGAAAGGTTCCACGTGATTCCACCATCAGTAGAGCGATATACGTAATTTCGGTTTCCGTTGGAATTTCGGTTGTCCGTAATGTAGATGATATCGGGATTCGTAGGGTGAAAAGCGATGTCGCGTACCTCTGCAGTGGAAAGCGCTTGCGTCCATGTGGCGAGGTTGTCATCTGAGCGAAAAATTCCTTCTCTTGTAGCAATAAATACCAAATCAGGCACCGTTGGATGATAGGCAACATGATATACATTGAAGTTGTCTCCCAAACCTCCTAGCCCCACATTTGAAGGGCTGAAGTTGGACAACGACCACGAGTCTCCGCCGTCAATGGACCGATAAATTCCGTGCGAATAGTAATTCCGTGAATTTTGAAGATTAATCAGTATGGAATCCGGATTGGTAGGAGATACAGCAATAGAATTTACGCCCGTTGCAAAAAGAAAGTCCGTAGAACCTCCTTGCCAGTTGGCACCTCCGTCTGTTGTTTTCCAGAACCCTCCACTTCGAGATCCGAGATACATTCTGTTGGCATCGCTTGGATTCACGTACAAAGCTTCAATTCGCCCAAGCCCCACCGAATAATGATCGGTTAAGCTGTCTACCGTTACAGGCCCAAGTTCCTCCCAACCATTCGGAAACAAATCCTTTGGCGTAGGGTTGTTTTGAAGGAATGTTTGGTACGCTTCTGAAACCAAATATGGGTTTACATTGGCGCGATCCCCTGTGGGATAGTAACGCCCCTCATTGGCACTTTTCCAACGTTGATAGCCTTTCCAACCGGAAGCCTCAGCGTTTTTATCGTGCGTTTCGAAATACTTCTCTGCGGCTTCACACACCTCGTAAAAGTTATAGTTCGAATCGTGCATCATCGCCTTCCAATCTTGAGCATTCACAAATATCGCTCCGAGTAGGAAACCTGCAAGTAGAAAGTTCTTTTTCATAATATCCTAATTACGGCAAATACAGAGGCGTCAACTTCGAAATGGTGTCGATTGGCACACTGTGTTGCTTGTTTTTCTTACTAAAATATAGCGTAGCGTTGTCGGAAAAAGTTGTACCTGCCGCTTTCGCGCGATAGGTAGTTTTCTTTCCTCGTAGGATGAGTGTTTGTTTTCCGTAGCGGAGGCTGTCTAGTTGAATCGCTTCCTCCAGTGTGTCAATTTCAATTACAATTTCCTGAAATGGTTTTTCTTCTTGCCTTCCCGGATAGAACTCTTGACTGGTACAAGATACGATTGAAACTTTGGGCGCGCAAGAAAATAATAGTAGGAAGCTTAGAATCCCGAGAATGGGATAGAAGGAGAAATGATTTCGCATAAAGACACAGTTATAGGTACGAAGATACGAATCCTTCAGCTTTAAAATGAAGACGTCAGTCTGAGCTAATCTCTTATCACACGTGATTTGTATTGGCGTTTCAGGGCTTCTATTTCTTCATCACTAAAATTATTTCCACCAATATAAAGGGTATCAACCCCGGATTCACTCAAGCAATCTGGCAAAGAAGAGATATCTGTGTTGCGAAACCCCAGATAGATCAGGTTCTCCAGTTTGCAAATGTCTTCTGGAATTTCTTGGATTTTGTTATTTCCCAATCCAATTGCGGCCAGATTTGGGAGTTCAAGAAGCACAGAGGGGAACTCAGTAAAATTATTCAGTTTAAAATAAGCATTTCGCAAATCGTCAAGTTCGGAAACCCAAGCTGGCAATGAGCTTACTTTGTTTTCGTTGAACTCCAATTTTTTTAGCTGTATACATGTTCTCAAACAAACAGGAACTTCGGTTAAGTTATTGAATCCTAACTGAAAAGTTTTGATAGACGGAGGGAGTTTTGCGTTCTTACCACATGAAGAGAGACCATTACTCGTAATGTCTATGAAGTAGAGACTTGACATTGCTGAAAAATCAGAATCGAACACAGTTAATTCGTTCCTGCTAATTCGAAACATCTCTAAAGAGACAACCAGCTCTAGCTCTTTAGGGAGAGTAGTTATTTTGTTTTCCGATATCTGAAAATCACTTAATTGAGAAGCGAACTTTATACTTGACGGTATTTCCTGTATCGCGTTCCGCGTTAAGTCGAGTTTGTTGAGCTTTGGACAGTTCAGTAAAACAGAGTCAAATTCAGTTACTTTATTTCCGAACAATATAAGCTGAGTTAACCTGGGCAACCGACCAAAATCATTCGCAGAAGTGAGAAGGTTGTTAGTCATATCGACGCGCTCCAAATTTTCAAGATCAGATATCCAAGAAGGAAGTTCTGCAATCAAACTATTCTTGACAGTTAGGGCAACTAGATTTTTAAAAGACCTGATTTCTTCAGGGAATGCATCGTATCCTTTATTAACAAGGCTTAATTTAAACACCTTGCCGGGTTGAACTAATGCCTCTTCTATCGAGGTATATGTTTTATCTAGCTGTGCATAGGTTGAGTTGTGTACGACTAGAATAGTCGCAAAACTCAGAATAAAAGACCTTAGAAGAAACAATTATGCTCTTTTAAAACGTTGGAAAAAAGACTTCTTATTTGGATCCTTTTCCTTCTCTTTCGGGAAGTAAGAACGCTGGCGTAAGAACACCATCACTACACCCAAGGTAATAGAAGCATCTGCCACATTCCAGATTGCAGGGAAGACTTCTTTTCCACCAACCCAGGGCATCCAACTAGGCCAAGTCCCTTGAAATTGGAACATATCTACCACATTCCCAAAAAGGAATCCTGTGTGGCGAATTTCTTCTTTCCAAGTATAACCGTCTACGGTGAATTCATGGATATTACCAGAACCGGGGAGTAAGTTATACGTCATGGTTGGATCCATGTACTCATCAATTGGGAAGATAAAATCATAGAACATCGAATCGATCAAATTACCGGTGGCTCCTGCCAAAATCAACCCAATAGCAATAAGAAACTCCAATTTCATGTTCTTACGTGCTTGCTTTATCAGGTAATAGCTGATCCCTACAATTGCAATAATTCGGAAGATGCTTAGAAAGAGTTTTGCCCAATGGGATGCACCAAAAGTGGTACCGAAAGCCATTCCTTGGTTCTCGGTATATTCCATTACAAACCAGTCACCAAAAACCGGATATGTATCCGCATCGAAATGCGTTTTTACATAGATCTTGATGATTTGATCGAGTGCCAGAATTGCGATTACAATACTGAGCACAATGATTAGATTTTTCTTCACTAGCCTAGCTTTGCGCGTTCTTCGCCTCAATGCTAAGAGTCGCGTGCGGCACCAAACGCAATCGCTCTTTCTGGATTAATTTTCCAGTTACACGACAAATACCGTATGTTTTGTTTTGAATGCGGATGAGTGCGTTTTGTAGGTTCGTGATGAACTTTTCTTGACGTGATGCTAATTGTGCAACTTCTTCGCGAGATAAAGTATCTGACCCGTCTTCCATCATATTGAAAGAACGCCCTGTATCATTTGTTCCGTGATCATCGCTGTGCGAAAGTGAACCCCGAAGTAGGTCCAGGTCTTCCTGTGCCTCCTTTAACTTACCAAGGATCAAGTCCTTGAATTCCTGCAATTCGTTATCTGAATATCTTGTTTTACCCATATTTCCTAGTTGTTGATCCAAGTCATTTGATGCATGCTCGGAGTTAAGAAGCCTAAATATAAAATTCTGGCAAATACTACGCAATAAACGGGAAATAAAAAATGTATCTTCGTTCCAGTGGTACGGTTATTCTTTGGAAACAGGTCTTTCGCGCTATTGATTTTGCCATTTATGGCTGCAATCTATGTTGGGTTGAACCTTTACTTCCCTTACCACACGCCCGAAGACACGGCTCATTTTGGATTCTGGGGCAACTTTTTGCCACAATCAAGCTGGGTTTCTCAAGCTTTGGCCCCCCTGTTTATTTTCATTGGAGCAATTTTCATTAACACCGTGTTCAATAGAAACGAGTTTCTGGATCGAAATACGTATACACCTGCGTTGCTCTATCTCACCTTGATGAGTGCTTTCCATTGCTTCTATTTCCTTGATGGATTTGGAGTAGCGCAGTTTTGCATCATCATGGCGATCCACCAGTTATTTCAGCTCTACCAGAACGAAGACGGCCGAAAACGTGTATTTAACATTGGATTCTGGTTAGGATTGGCCTGTACTTATCATCCGGTTCTTGTGCTGCTTCTCGTAGTCGCTTTCTGGATGGTTTGGATCATTCGTCCTTTTGTGATGCGTGAATCCATTTTATTGGTGGTTGGATTTCTAATTCCACTGATTTACGGCGGTTTCTACTCGGCTTGGGCTGGCCTCAAAATTCAGAACGAGCAAATTACGGCCACGGCGATTGAGCTAAATATTGAAGATGTAGTGGTGATAGGAGGGCTCACGTTTTTATTTATCATCCTCAGTCTCGGGACGCTTACCCAAAAGATTCAGCAGTCTTCCATCCGGCTGAAAAAACTATTTCGAACGCTTTTCATACTCATCAACTTTACGCTTTTACTTACTATTTTCGAATACTTTTTTTACACCAAGAAAGAAGGACTAGCGATGGTGTTTGTACCGCTTATGTTCGTGTTGCCATATTCTTTTGGTTATAAAAAGCTTCGCGATGTCTCAACCATAGCCTTCTACATACTCTTACTATTCTCCATTGTCCGATTTGTCTTCCCTTTGCAATTCTTAGAGTTTGGATAAGAAAAAGCCCTGCGTAAGGAACAGGGCTTGTTGTTGATTTCAATAGCTTGGGAAGTTACCCTTCGCTTCCAGCTAAAGTGATTGTAAGACTCTGTGTTTCTGAAGTGTTCGCGATTGTAAGATCTCCGTTGTCCGTGTATTCTTTACCACCTGATGTAAGACTTGCGTCATACGTGTACTCTCCGGGAGTAAAGGGCTGATTAAATGTGAACGAACCAGCGCTTCCTTCAGGCAGTGTTTGCGTTGCGACAGCGGTACTTGGATCGCTGGATGAATAGATATTGATTACCGTTCCAACAACAGAATCTAACGACAAGGATGGGGCCGTTTCAACCGTCCCGCTAAGTGTTACACTCGTATACGTTGGTGCTGGCGGTTCTTGATTTTGACTAGAATTGTCTGAATCACCTGAGCTACCGCTGTTATCATTCGGAAAAAAGATGTCTTTAAGTTTTCGGAGTAACCCGATGGTCCGACGAGAGAAAAACCCGAGGATGAATGCAAACACCACTACATATGCTCCTTCTGGAGTTTCATTTATTTCGCCGGATGTCGTGAGATAATCAATGGACAAGTAGATTACCACCGATGTGAGTGGCGTATACCAGAACTTACCAATGTGCTCTGGAACTCTGTTCGGATTAAAAACTTCAGGTTTGTCATTTTTGCCATCACCATCACTATCCACTTCTCGGGTTCTTGTCACACTATACATTAGGTTCGCGACCAACCCAAACAAGGACCAAAAGATAACTTCAAGCAGCACCCAATAGTCAGAG
This sequence comes from Flavobacteriales bacterium, assembly GCA_015665275.1. Taxonomy (GTDB): domain Bacteria; phylum Bacteroidota; class Bacteroidia; order Flavobacteriales_D; family Crocinitomicaceae; genus UBA4466. Next base: position 67,168 of record JADFAL010000001.1, read on the forward strand.
AGCCAGAAATACGACCTTACTTTGAAAGGATAGTTCGAAAGATAGGTTGTGCTCTGAACCCCTTGATCTTCAATCATTTTATCAACACCAGCTTTGTTTTTAAGCACCATGATGTCATCAAGGTATACTTTAACACGCGCTTCTGCACTTTCCTTACAATTAGAAGTATCCTCTTGAACAAAGGATGTTATTGCTGCGTATTCCGTGGTTGATAATCGATGTGTTTTTTCTCCATGAGACTTATAATGCGTGCAGTGGAAAACAGTATAAATTACAACAAGAATCGTTGCTATGGATGACGCCCAGATCAGCCATCGTTTCATTGTAAATTTTGAAGTTGCAGCGTCAGAAGTCGCTCTCTGGTTGGTGGTTCCATCAGTTGACATAGTGTGAATAGTTTGAGTTCTAATTCAAATGTAACGGACTCTAGGCAAACTACCAAGATTGTTGCCATCCATTCAAACGGGTACATATTCCTGAAGTTGATTAAGAATTTGTGCACAGTCACTTAATTTGCAGAGAGGAGTTTTCAGATGGGAATGCTGAAAAACCTGTTCATTATCTGTGGGTAATTTTTTGATTTTGACTGCTTCCAACGCTCGAATAATGGTAACTTTGCGGCAATCAATTTATTTAGCAAGCATGAAGTTTGGAGTTGTAACATTTCCCGGATCCAATTGTGATGAAGACATGGTGTATGTTCTTGAAACCTTGATGGGTAAGGAGGTAGAGCGCCTTTGGCACAAAGACACGGATTTGAAGGGAGTTGATTTTGTAGTGTTACCTGGAGGGTTCTCTTATGGAGATTACCTGCGTTCAGGGGCGATTGCAAAATTGTCACCGATTATGAGCGAAGTAATCAAACACGCCAACAACGGAGGATATGTTTTGGGTGTTTGTAACGGATTCCAGATTTTAACGGAGTCAGGATTGTTGGACGGAGCCCTGCTTCATAACAACAGCCAGCGTTTCATTTGTAAGAATGTTTACTTGAAACCTGCTTCGAATACTGCTGCTATCACCAAGGATTTGGATGTAAACAAGGCATACAAAATTCCAATTGCACACGGTGAGGGGCGTTACTACGCAGACGAGGCAACGATTAAAAAACTGCACGACAATGGTCAGGTGTTATTCCAGTATTGTACGGATGAAGCAGTAGTGGAAGAATCGGTAAACCCGAACGGTTCCATTGATAACATTGCAGGTGTTTGTAACGAGAAGCGCAATGTTTTCGGAATGATGCCACACCCTGAGCGTGCTGCCGACGCTGAATTGGCCAACCTTGATGGAAAAGCCATGTTTGAATCTATTCTAGCCCACTGTTAATATGCGAGTTTTATTGTTAGGTTCCGGAGGTCGCGAGCACGCATTAGCGTGGAAGATCGCACAAAGTTCTATTCTGGAAGCACTTTTTATAGCACCAGGAAATGCTGGAACACGTCAGCATGGAACCAATGTCGATTTGTCGGTGAACGATTTCGACGGAATCAAAGCATTTGTTCTTGAGAATGAAGTGGACACTATTGTTGTTGGACCCGAAGATCCTTTGGTTAATGGAATCGCAGATTATTTCGATGCGGATGCGGAAGTAAATGTTGCCGTGATCGGACCGAATAAGGTAGCGGCTCAATTGGAAGGAAGTAAGGACTTCGCTAAAGAATTCATGAAGCGCCACAACATTCCAACAGCTAAGTACGCGACATTTACAAAAGATACGCTGAAAGAAGGTCAGGCTTTTCTTGAGAAGATGAAATCTCCTTACGTTTTGAAAGCAGATGGACTTGCCGCAGGTAAAGGAGTTTTGATTATTGAAGATTTGAAGGAAGCGAAAGCTGAATTGAAAAATATGCTGGCCGATGCTAAGTTTGGCGAAGCTAGTTCTCGCGTTGTAATTGAAGAATTCTTAAGCGGGGTGGAACTATCGTGTTTCGTAATCACCGATGGTGATGCCTACAAAATTCTACCTGAAGCAAAGGATTACAAAAGAATCGGAGAGGGAGATACAGGTTTGAATACTGGAGGCATGGGTGCATTATCGCCAGTTCCATTTGCCAATCCAACCTTCAAGGACAAGGTGAAAAACCAGGTGATTATTCCAACCGTTAAAGGGTTGAAAGCGGATGGCATTCCATACAAAGGATTTATCTTCTTCGGACTGATCAACGTGCGCAACGAGCCGTATGTAATCGAGTACAACTGCCGCATGGGTGACCCGGAAACGGAAGTAGTTATTCCGCGATTGAAGTCGGATATTTTGGACTTGTTCGAAGGCGTTGCCACAAACACACTTTCGGAGCGCGACGTGCAATTTGATGAGCGCAGCGCAGCAACTGTAATGATGGTTTCAGGCGGATATCCTGAGGCTTATGAAAAGGGAAAGCAAATCTACGGGTTGAACGTAGTTTCAGACAGTATCGTTTTTCATGCTGGCACCAAAGCGGACGGCCCCGTTGTTACAACAAACGGAGGACGTGTTTTGGCAGCTACATCCTTTGGAAAAGACGTTGCATCTGCCTTGAAACGTTCGTACGAATCGTTGGATAAAATAGAGTTTGAGAAGTCATACTATCGTAGCGATATAGGACACGACGTGCTCTAATTCAAGAGATTTCGTATCTTTCCCTAGTAACCGCAGTGAATGGAAGTTCCCATAATTGGTATTGTAGTAACCCTCATCTTTTCCGCCTTTTTTTCCGGGCTTGAGATCGCTTATATTTCTTCGAACAGATTAAAAATCGAACTCGATAAAGCGAAGGGGACATTCAATGCGCGTTTGTTGGGTGGATTCTACAAAAACGAATCCTTTTTCATTGCCATGTTGCTTCTTGGAAACAACATTTCTCTGGTAGTTTTCGGATTGTTCTCAGCAATTTTGCTCGACCCAGTAATCGTAGGTTGGGGAATTGAGAACGAGGGGTTGATCTTGTTAATTCAAACCCTCATGTCAACGGCATTGGTGCTCATTATAGCAGAGTTTTTACCGAAGGCGTTCGTACAGATCAATCCCAATGGATATCTAAAGTATTCGGCCTATCCGATGCTGATCATTTTCGGGATTCTTTATGTGCCAACTCAAGTCATTTTGGTGATCAGTAATGTTGCTTTGAAGTTGCTTCGAGTGGATAATGACACGACTGAAAAGGTGTTCTCTAAAGTAGACTTGGAGCATTACGTGACCGACTTGAACGAGCGAATCCATGAGGAAGAGGAACTTGGAAATGAAATGCAGATCTTAAAGAATGCTTTGGATTTTGACACGTTGAAAGCGCGCGACTGCATGGTTCCCCGCACGGATATTATAGGGGTAGAATTAGACGATCCTATTGACAAATTGAAGCATCTCTTTGTGGATACCGGGAAATCGAAGATCATTGTGTATCGCGAAAGCATCGACAATATTATTGGATATGTCCATTCATTTGAGATGTTCAAATCTCCAGAAGCGATCAAGCAAATTTTACTTCCCATTCAGTTTGTTCCCGAGGCTAAACTAGGGAAAGAGCTATTGGAATTGTTTGCCAAGGTGAGTGGAACAATGGCAGTCGTAGTAGATGAATATGGCGGAACAGCCGGAATTGTTACGATAGAAGATGTGATCGAAGAAATTTTCGGTGAAATTGAAGACGAACACGATTCAGAAGGCCTACTAGAGGAACGAGTTTCCGAGACAGAATTCCGCTTTTCTGCACGATTGGAAGTGGATTATTTGAACGATGTGTATGGCTTCGGTTTTGAGGAAGACGAAGATTATGAAACCCTCGGAGGATTGGTGATCAGCAAAACCCAATCCATTCCAGATGCCGGAGACCGTGTCGACCTTGAAGACTATTCATTGGAAGTAGAGGCAGTTAGCGAGCACCGAATTGATGTGGTTCGCGTTCGAGTTAAATAGCATTTCAGCGAACAAGAAACTAAGAATATCGTTCCTAGCAAACCCCAATATTCCTAGTGCACTTTGTGGTAAAAAGTAAACAGGTTTAACTACCCGCCACCACGTCCTGCAGGGCTCAATCCACCTCCACAACTAGATGAACCACCGCTTGAAGATCCACCGTCGTCGTCATCATCGTCATCATCATCGTCAGAAGTGCTGCCGCTCTGGCCGGGATACAACCCTTCCGGTCTGTAGCGGTCACCATTGTATGACTGAAATTTAAAAATCAAGTTCACAGAGAAATTGAACCCACTATTGAAATTGTTGGATCGGCGCTCAAATTGAGGTTCGCCATACGTATCTATATGAAAGGATTTGGCAATTGGAAGGTAGCTTTCTCCATTATTTCCAACAGACCACCCCATGTAGTAGCCAGCACGGACATCGATCCCCACGGAATAAAACATAAACTTGACACCTGCTTGCAGGTTAGTCCCAAGCGACCAAGTGCTGTTGATTGGAACTTTGGTTGGATCAGAGCAATGACATGTGTCTTGCGGATACAATTCATAATGAGCTCTTGCACGATAGTTTTCCATTCGGGCCCCGACACTTAAATAGGGAGAGATGAAAGTTTTCGTGGCAAATGGATGGCCAATTTGATGAATATAACCAAAGTCGTAATCAAATGAAATGGACGTTTTCTGAAATTCAGCTCTTGCGAATCCGAGTTGTTGTTCATCGGAGCCTTCTTGATCGAAAATAATCTGGCCGATATATGTATTTCTAAGAGATGCGGGAATTTGCGCGTTGATGTTGAAGGAAAAATTGAATGGTAGCGTATCGAATTGAACGTTGTGGACTCCCAATCCAATTCGCCCTCCAAATTCTGGATACCATGTATCGTTGGCTTGAAGATCGGTGGTGAAACCAATAGTAGGACTGATGCCCTGTCCAAAGCACAGGCAAGTCGCCATGCTCGTGAAGAGTAGTAGAATAGTTTTCATAATTATTTAAGTTTCCGCTTTATAGCAAGCAAAAACCATTCCATGAACTGTATTGAATGTCAGTTTATTATAGGTTCTTCTGGAATTACTGGTTGCGAGGGATGTGTTGCTTGCACCAAACCGTATACCTGCACCAGCGTTAGTCGAACAAGTCCAGTCTGGGATGTTTTGTGTCTTCGCGGTGAAAATTAAAGAGCAAAAAACAAGAGCCATCTGGAGAGATGGCTCTTAAACGAAACAAACAGGTCTTTCGACCCTACTTAACTTAAACTACAAGAAAGTAGCTTCTTCAATTTCTTTGTAACTACAAGACAAATTTGCATTTTTGTTTTCATAAGTTTTTATTTAATCTTTTAATTGAAAACATAAGCACTTTGATATGAATTATACATTACATCAGTTAAAAGTATTCCTTAAAGTTTCAGAATTTCAGAGTGTCACGAAGGCAGCGGAGGAATTATACCTTACCCAACCAGCCGTTTCAATTCAATTGAAAAAACTGCAGGATCAATTCGATTTGCCATTGACGGAAATCGTAGGAAGACAATTATATGTAACAGATTTTGGTCAGGAAATAGCGGAAAGAAGTCGCCGCATCCTAGAAGAAGCCGATGCAATTAAGTATACTGCCGATCGATACAAAGGACTGATTTCAGGGAAAATTAAAATTTCCGTAGTCTCCACAGGTAAATATGTAATGCCGTATTTGTTGAAACCGTTTATGGACAAGTATCCTGGCGTAGATATTTCCTTGGATGTATCAAATAAGAACCGTGTTGTTCAGGGCTTAATCAAGAACGAGAGCGACTTTTCATTGGTATCCGTCGTTCCAGATGGTATTGCAATGAATTCTGTGGAACTTATGGACAACCAACTGTATTTGGCAGGAAGCAAAATTTTTGAAGGAAGTTTCAACAAACCGACCGATTTAAATAATGCAACACTTTTGTTCCGTGAGGAAGGTTCTGCCACCCGCGCAGCAATGGAAAGCTATTTAAAGGAAAAAAGCATCTCTCCAAAAAAATCTATGGAGTTGGTATCCAACGAAGCGGTGAAACAAGCAATTAATGCTGGAATTGGACTTTCAATTGTTCCACTGATTGGATTGCGTTCGGCATTGATTAGCGAAGACATCCGCATTTTCCCAATGGAAGGATTACCGATAGTGACCAAATGGAACCTTGTTTATAGTAAGGGTAAAAAACTAACTCCAGCCCAGGAAGCTCTAGTTAACTTCATAGAAGAAGAAAAGAGTCGAATTGAAAAGGAACAATTCAACTGGGGCTTAGATTTCAAATAACAATCGAGGGCTACCCATAACCCGTCGTTATACTTTGTGTTATTTATATAAATAAAAATTAATACAAAAAAGACCACATCTTTGTCGCTAATTGAATGTAGCAAAAGTGGTTAACGTAATTATATACCTAAGTCAGAATGAATTTGCAGAAGAGCTAGCCAAAGACTTGGTGGGGTCTGGCCTGGCTGCGGGGGCATCTATTGATATTGATAATAGTCACTTCGTAAAACAAGGTGTTGTTGTTGTTAAGACAGTTCACACGGTAATTACACTTCAGTCCAAAGCACTATTGTTCAGTGATATAGTTGAGTTTGTAGAAAGTTTCCTAGGGGAAGAAGTTCCTATTTACTCGGTTCCCATTGCACAAACCGACGAACGTTTTCATCAACTTATTCGAGAAAGAACCATTAACACTTAATCGATTGTCAATTGGTATGAAACGTCAAGAACTCAAATTCTTTTTAGGTATAACTGTATTTGTTGCTTTGATTGGATATGCCTGTTTTGGTGAAACGGATGTTTTAACTTCTAAGGCTCTTTCTGGTTTGGGGCTACTGGTTGGTCTCGGTATGATGGGAGAACAAAACTCCTCCAGTCAAAAACAGTAATTTTAGAGAATGAGCCGTTCATTATTCTCAGGACGCCGATTATGTATTACCACTAAGCACGGCAAGGAATCGGTTATTGGACCTGTATTAGAGCAGTCACTAGGAGTGGAATGCATCGTTCCAGAGAGCTTTGATACCGACCAACTTGGAACATTTTCTGGAGAGATAGAAAGAAAGGGAACTCCTATTGAAACGGTACGAGAAAAATGCCTCCGGGCAATGAAAGAAACCGGGTGCGATTTAGCCGTGGCCAGCGAAGGATCTTTTGGAAGTCATCCCACTTTGTTTTTTGTCCCGGCAGACGAAGAATTCTTACTCTTGGTTGATGCTAAAAACGATTTTGAAATTATTGCGCGGCACCTAACTACGGAAACTAATTTTGCCGGTGAAAAAGTAACTTCTTGGGAAGCGTTGAAGGTATTCGCTGACAAGGCCAAGTTTCCCGATAATGCATTGATTGTCAAGAACGCCGAAAAAGACTGGAAATTTCTCCAAAAAGGAATTCAAAACGAAGCGGAACTCAGACAGGCGTTTGAGGAGTGCAAGAACCTGCACAGTTCCGTTTTCGTGGAAACAGATATGCGGGCAATGCTCAACCCCATGCGGATGAACGCAATTGCGAAAGCAACCGAAGAACTCGTTCGTAAAATTGAATCCGAATGCCCGAATTGCGAAATGCCAGGGTTTGATGTTGTAGAGCATCAGGCGGGACTTCCATGCTCTAATTGTTCCATGCCCACAAAGTCCACATTGCAAGATATTTACCGTTGTGCGCATTGCCATTTTGAAAAAATCGAAAAATTTCCTCGCGGAAAAGACCAAGAAGACCCAATGTATTGCGACTTTTGCAATCCGTAAGTTATGATTAGCACAGATGTTTACAAAGCGGCCGATTTGTTGAGAAACGGCGAAGTAGTAGGAATTCCAACGGAAACCGTCTATGGATTGGCGGCGAGTATATACTCTGAAAAAGCCGTTCGAAAGATCTTCGAAATCAAGCAAAGACCATTGGACAATCCCTTGATTGTGCACGTCGCGTCTATTGATCAAATGGAGACTCTTACGAAAGACGTTCCTGAAAAGGCGTACAAACTTGCAGGGGCATTTTGGCCGGGCCCGATGACTTTGTTGCTTCCCAAAAGTATTGATGTTCCCAAACTCATTACGGCAGGAAAACCCAATGTAGCCATCCGCATGCCAGGCCTTGGCTTGACTCGCGAATTAATAGCAAACTCTGGAGTTCCGATTGCTGCTCCAAGTGCAAATCCATTTGGTCGCATCAGTCCCACAACTGCAGAACACGTGGCTAACTATTTTCCCGATGCCATTTCCATGGTATTGGATGGTGGTCCGTGCCGATCCGGTATTGAGTCGACGATTATTGGATTTGACGGAGAAGATCCCGTGGTCTATCGTTTAGGATCATTGGCATTGGATGAGATAGAGGCAAAGGTTGGTAAGGTACAATTGAGAAATCAGAAGGATGTTGCTCCAGATGCACCAGGAATGTTGTCTCGCCATTATTCACCGAAGACTCCGACGGTTTTGTGCGATGATATTGCTTCTGAAATTGGCAATCGCTCCGAGGAAAAAATAGGCGTAATTGTACTACAGCATAAAATTGAAAGTGAGAGCCTGACTCAAAAAGTGTTGTCTCCCCAAGGTGATTTAAAAGAAGCTGCGAAGGAATTGTACGCAACCATGCACGAACTGGATCAAGCCGGATTGGATCTTATTCTCATTGAGCGCATGCCTGAAACCGGACTGGGCGTTAGCATCAACGATCGATTGCAAAGGGCAGCACAAGGGAAATAGCAGCAAACTTTATTCGGACGGTCTAATTTTTGTAATTTGCTTCTGCTGAATTCAACTAGCACCGATCATGCACATCATTTTTGCCTTTCTAATTTCGATCTTACAACTCTTATTGGGTCACTCGCCGATTCCAGATCAAGGGGAAGAAGAATACCCTCTATCTGAAAAGCTTAAAGAAATTTCTGGATTGGAACTATTGAACGACAGCACGCTGATCGCCTTCAATGATGGAGGCAACAAATCAGAGTTATACCTCTTGAGTCTTGAAGGAGATATACTTCGAACAGTGAATGTTCTAGACACCAAGAATCGCGATTGGGAAGATATTGCCATTGATGATAAATATGTTTATATCGGTGATATTGGAAACAATAAAAACGACCGTGAAAATCTGGCAATTCTGAAGGTTAAGATTGACGATATTTTGGAAAAAGACGCTGTTCCGGCCAAAAAAATCAAGTTTAACTACAAAGAGCAAAAAGTATTTCCACCAGATGATGCATCCTTATTTTACGATGCGGAGGGAATGACCATTTGCAATGATTCTATCTTCATTTTCACAAAAGATCGGTCCCAACCTTTTCAAGGGTTAAGTCTGGTTTACAAACTTCCGTTGGAACCGGGTAAATACGAAGTAGAAGCATCGCACCGCATTACTATTGGAAAAGACGGCTGGTGGAAAGATGGTGTTACTGCCGCAGATTATTACAACGGCCAATTCTATTTGCTCACCTACAACCGTTACATCGTATACGATTTTGTGGATGGAGCATTCGAAAAATCTATGGAACACACCTTTAATGGAATGACGCAGCGTGAATCCATTGTCGTGTTGAATGAGGAAGCTATTTTTGTTGCCGACGAACAAAACCCCATCGTGGGAGATGTTCGGTTATACAAAATATCCCTGCCGTGATTGATCGATCTCATTTTGACGCTATTATTTTTGACATGGACGGAGTCTTGATAGACTCTGAACCCCTGTGGAAAATAGCCATGGAAGAAGCATTTCTGTCCGTGGGATGTAACATTACCCGAAAAGATTTTCAAAAAACCGTAGGCTTACGTATTGATGAAGTGGTGCGCTTTTGGTACCAAGAACGTGGCTGGGAAGGACTTTCGTGTGAGCAATTAGAGGCGCTTATCATGGAAAAGATGGTTGCCTTGATTCAAGCCAATGGAGAACCGCTTCCAGGAGTGTTGGAAACCATCGATTACCTCCGAACTAATGGCTATAAAATTGGATTGGGAACTTCTTCGTATCGTGTTTTGATCGATACGGTTTTGGAAACTCTGCAGCTAACGACCTCTTTCGATTTTACACATTCCGCGGAGGACGAAGTTCATGGAAAGCCGCATCCAGCTGTTTATTTAACGGTAGCTGCCCGCTTAATGGTGGCCCCTCAACGATGTCTGGTTATTGAAGATTCATTCAATGGAGTGGTGGCCGGTTTGGCTGCACAGATGAAGGTGGTTTGTATTCCTGAGAAAACGCACCATCCGGACGAGCGCTTAGGGTTTGCCACGCAGAATTATACAGATATGATTGAATTTCTTAAAGACTTTGCTTCATGATAAAATACAATCCTAAAAATTGGTTTTCTTTAATATTTGCATTTGGGAAAGGGGACACGCTGCGAATTCTTTGGAAAGAGATTTTGTACATCGGAGCATTTGCTGCATTGCTCTCTTACGTGATCATAGAACATGTTCACAATCTCAAATATTTTCAGTCATTATTAGCGGTGTATTCACTCATCGGTTTTGTGATTTCATTACTTCTGGTTTTCCGCACTAATACTGCTTATGATCGCTGGTGGGAAGGGAGAAAGAAGTGGGGGGCATTGGTGAATGATACGCGCAACCTTGCAATTAAGATCGGCACTATGGTAAAAGACCCGGCGGCTCATGAATACTTTTCCAGAGCAATTCCCAATTTTGTATTTGCTACAAAAGAGCATTTGCGTAAAGGAGTTCATTTTGAAGAGTTGGAGGGTTCAGAGGAGGAAATCAACCAGCTAAAATCGAAAGAACACGTCCCGAATGCCATCAGTCAAAATATGTATGTACGACTGCATGAATTGAAAACGAAGGGAGAGATTACGCAGGAGGAATTTATCACGATCGATCATAACATCAACGCGTTATTGGACAGTTTGGGTGCCTGCGAACGGATTAAAAATACACCGATTCCTTATTCTTACAGCCTATTTATCAAGAAGTTCATCTTCGTATTTGTAGCGACAATACCACTGGGGTTTATTCCCCTTTTCGGATACGGAACAGTTCTAATCGCCATGTTCTTGTTCTACGTTTTGGTGTCCATGGAAATTTTGGCGGAAGAAATTGAAGATCCTTTCGGTAATGACGGGTCGGATTTACCAACGGATGAACTTTGTACGAAAATTCGAGCGAATGTAAAGGAGATATTCGAGCACTGAAAATGTTAAAATAGTACGGGAAGAAAAACACAGGAAGCAGATAATGAATATGTTATCCGGATCCGCTTATGGTATATCGGAATATTCCGATTTAGATATAAAGCAAAATTTAGTAATTGTCAGCGGAGATTATTATTTTATGTAGCAACCACTTCGACAAATTCCAAACAGCCGCGCTACCAACAGCAACTGGCTACATGTCTTTACGGATCATTTTCACGGTTTGAAAGCGACATTCTACTTCCAGATTGTCCAAAGCGAAAGGTTTTTTGTTTTGATTCCAAACATAGAAAAGCAGGTTCGTATACTTCGCATCAGTAGGAATGGGTGTTAACATGTGCACCTTCTGCCATTCACCTTTAACTTCTTTAACTTCTGCAGAGATAGCATTGAATGGATAGGCCTGCGTGGTTGCATCGGCTACAATTCGATATTGATCGTCTCCTTTAATCCAGGCGCTGATGTACAAGTGAGTTGTGCCCGGAGCTACCTCAAACGGAATTTGTGCGGCGAACTCATTGTTTACCGGAACAAACAGTCCGTAATCGGATTGAAAGGCATGTCGTTTGGAGCGCTCTCCTTTGAAATCCTCGGGGCCACCTATTTCTGAATCAAAACTGAAAAACTGTTTGGACAGAGTGTAGTAAATTGGAACGATAACCGAATCCAGGTCTTTTTTTGCCGCGGGATTGTAAGGGGTCTCGAGCAAATAATCTTGCGTTTGCGTTCGCTCCGATTTACCGAATACATGCCAGTAATGTGCTTCTGTTTCAGAGTCCCAATGGAGAATTCCGAGGTTGAATTGTTCGGACTGGAAAACGTTCAGAACGATTGCGGCAATGATGGCTAAGTTCATACCTTTCCATGCCAACCGATACTTTTCGTAAAGGAAACTAACAAGCGCTGCAAAGGAAAATGCCAGAAGTGGGTACATGTTTATATACGCTCGATTTCCGAAACCAACGAACCACCAACACCACCAAGAAGCGAGCACATAATAATATACCGGCAACCCAATCACCGAGATTGTAAAAAGCTTTGGAGCTCGTTTGCGAAGGAAGAAGAGTCCTACCACTGCAAAAATCATCATCGGCGAATATAAGAGCCATCCGTTTCGATAACTGAATAGCGCGTCTATGAGGTGTGGTGCTGTAAAAAAGAAGGTTTCATCGTCGTACGTATATTGCCAAGGCTTATCGAAGATGTAGAGGTAGTAGAGAATTTGTGGCGCCATCATTAAGACAATTAAAAACCCTCCGGCCAGTACCTTCCACTTATGTTTCCAGAAAAGTATAAATCGATCTTTTAAGTCTTTGATGGACAATACACCATAAAGGACGATGAACAACAAGAACCAAATATCGATGTGCCGAATTGCAACCATCAACCCTCCTGTAATTCCCAGTAAGAAGACGTATTTCCATTTTTGGGTATCAATCCATCGGACGCACCCATACATAAAAGCACTGAACAAAAAGAAGGTATGTGAATGCGTAAACGTGCTATCAAATGCGGCGTAATAGAATAGGTTGGTTCCCAGATAAACGGCTAAAATCGTTGTTGCGGCAGCGCGATCGTTAAAGTGCCTAAGCAAAAGCTTCGAGAAGAAGATCAAGCCGAGGAAGGTGTAGAACAAGGAACCAATAATGAGCCAGAATCGATAGGGTTCGCTGTAGCCGTTCGCTGGTGCATTCCAGAGGTCGGCAGTCATGTGTGCTACTCCGAAAAAGGGCGCGTATAGAACCGACATTCCTGCTGGAAACTTGATGTATTTGCGGCCTTGTTCATCTTTTCGAAACCAGATTTTCAAATCACCATCGAGGTAATACGGTTTCGGGTCTTTGATTTTTAGATCCTTGTTGATGAAAAGGGCGGGTAAATAGCCGTAATAACCTTTGACGTCGCTACTAATAACTTTGTTCGGATTCTTCCAATGCTCTTTTTTGTTGACAGTAATGCAAAGAACGGCAAGGATCAGAATGACTGACCATTTGGTAAGAGGATTGATTTGGAAGAAGGACCGCATGCGCGGCTAATTTACGGAAAAGTTGGGGAGGCGGAACGACTAAAGAAAATACTAAAAACCGGAGAAAATTACTAGGAATAACTTCGTTGCTATATAACTAATTGGTTATATAGTTATATGGTCAACAAAAAAGGGAACCCCGAAAGGCTCCCTCGTAACTGCTATAAGTAAATGATGAAAGTATATCCTATTTTATTTTAAAGACAATGTCTTAAGGTATGCGATGTATGTCTCTAAAGATCCAGACAACATCAAATCTACCGCTGCTTGTTTGTTCATTTCTTTTTTCATGGCTCTGAGTTTTAAAGTTGTTCGGTAAGAGAATTACAAACCGCGTGCCAAAAAAGTAAAGACCAGAAAATCAACACATTAAAAAGGAGGTGACAGCAATGGTGTTATTCATTCACGTATCGATCGAATGCTTTTTCCATTTTTTCAAGCGTTCCATAGCTCAATAAGAAATAGGCCATATCATCGTGCTCAATACGCGCTACGTTTCTACTAAGGACATTTCTATTAACGATGTATAATTTGGTAGCAATGGTCGTATTTTGATCCAATACCTTGAAACAATCCCCGAAAAACTTTCGCACTTCACCTTCCGTTTCAAATCGGATGTAGTGAACTTCTGTCAATCGTTTTAAATCACGAAACTCGATGGAATAATCATCGCCCACCTGAATTAAGCGGTTTGTGTTGTTAATGACGTAGATATCCGAAGTGTCTTCTTATACTACAGTGCTATCGGATTAACCAAAAGAGATGGTAGTCAGTGCAAGAGAGAAGAAGAGAACAAGCGATTTCATATTAAATTCATTTTCCTGCCGAATGTACAAATTTTGTGCCGTCGCTATTCGGAAAGTATGGACATAAAAAAAGGCCAGGTCATCGAGTGGAGTCGAGATGCTGGCCTTTCTATTAAGGTGATTTAATTTAATGTCTAATTACAACCTTCTTGCTTACAGAAATTGCATTTCCATTCAAGTTCAACAAATAAGAACCATCGGCAAGGTTGTCACTATGTACAGTGTGCATTCCGCCGTTAAGATTCGATTTGTATACTACGCGACCAGCAAGATCTGTCAATGTTACTTCGTAGTTTGCATTGGAAGTATTATCCAATGAAATCGTGAACGTTCCATTGTTTGGATTTGGATAAACCGCAAGATTTAAAAGATTGATTTCATCAATACTTGCATCATCAATCACACAGAAGTTTACCGTTTCAGAATTTCCGAAATCTACGTTTTGCATGGATGCCAGAACCGTTCCAGAACCATTCGTGATATCGTAGGTTCCATCTACGCTGCAGCCAAATGCACTTGACCCTTCTAATCCATCTCCCCAATCATCGAAGATGGTGAAATCATAACAATCGGCCGCCAAACACAATTTTTCTACAATGGTAATTTCGTTTCCATAAGCACCGGGATCTCCTTGGTTCGCATTTTGTGCTCCCCCTGGAGGCACAGCAAGGTTTCCACCTTCAGCAACTAGGTTTGAACTTAAATCACGCAACTCCCAAGAGTTTTCGTAACCGTAACAATCGGTTGTGATATTGATGTTCGTTAGAATTCCCGCTGGATCAATGGTGAAAGAAGAAGTTGCCGCATCGTTCGTCGGGTTCGAGTCAGTGGTTCCGTTTGGATTGGTGGTGAACGCATTGTAAACGTGCGCTCCAGCAGTTGAAGTCGTGGCCGGAAGATAAATATCCTCCGTTCCGTTTTGTGGAAGGTTACCAGTCCAGTTCAAAGTCTGTGTTCCTGCACCGTCAATGTTATAACTAATATCAACACTTGTCAAGTTGTTACTTCCCGCATTGCGCAATGTAATAACCGGACTAATTGATTCCCCACAGATCAAACCGTTCGGTTCAATCACAGTTTGAATGCTCGCGTCATCTGCCGGAGTAGGACCGTTTGGATCCCATCCATCAAAAACTGTCGGTGCAGTACCACAGCTATTTGGAGCCAAATGATCGTCTATTCCTAGCCCCCATGAAACGCCCAAGCGCCCATAGAAATCATAGCTTCCGTTATTTACTGTTCCAGAACATGCTGCTCCACCACCGTACAATTGTCCAATAATTCTGTGGTTTTGGTCAAATAGAGGAGACCCTGAAGATCCAGGCTCTGTTACGCCTTCTTCCCATTCATCAATCCACCAAACAGCGGCACCACCAGTGTTATCGTGATAGGGAGCATCTCCTTCACGACAAATTTTCATTACATCTCCACTTGGGTGATGAATTCCCATTGCCGAAGAAATGTTCGCTGTGCTTTCAGTATCATCATGATTCCATCCTGCGTAATAAAGGCTCCATGTTTGAGCATCGTTCACCGTCATTCCTGTCATTTCCAACAAGGCATGATCGGCTTGTCCACCACTTACTAATACTGTAGCTCCGTTAGCGGTTTCATCGTATGGAGGTCCAGGGTTCGTACTTCCTGAACTTGTTGCGCAAGATTCGGTTCCCGGAGGACTTTTCCAATTGAATCGGAATGCCCAGTTTCCAGTACTTCCTCCCAAACAGTGATTGGCTGTTAAAAACAAAGGGCGTCCATCTTCACAAGTATTGTTGATTAATGCACCCGTACAAATCCCGCCTCCACCAACTACAATCATAGCAACAGAGCGAATTTCATTTTCCCAACCCACTCCAAGTGGACATTCTACATCGATATTACAATCACCAGAGTCGTTTAATCCTTTCATTAATGCTTCCTGAACACGATCTAAACTACGATATCCGTGTACCACAGTTTCTATTGTAAATCGCCCTTGTCCGCCTACTGCAGCCGGCTCGAAGTATTCAATAACAATATGATCACCATGCACCAATTCCGTTCCGAGTAATCCGTCTTCACGATTGTTTCGTGCCGTGTAAGCTCCCACGCGATTGGTTTGGTCGATGTCGTACATGTAAAAATGCGCACCTTCTGGGAAGTATACATCTTCCAACAAAAGGTTGATGGTCATAGCGTCTTCCGATATAATTTCAGTTCGCCACAAACGATTTCCACCTGGCAAATCCATCCAGACGCCATCGTCAAACTTGAGATCTGTTTGGTGTAAATATCCGAATCGCCATGGTGCATCCTTTGCTGCATCATTGATTACGTCTTCAGCCTGAATGGCTGCAAGGTCAAATTCCGGCATGGTATGAACGGGCGTTGCTTTTGATGGGGCAGCTTTGCCTTTCCATCCAACGGGTCCACCCATATCGGTGATTTGAGAAAAAGTTAGGGTCGCCACCATAAGCATGGCGATGGAGAGTACCGATTTTTTCATGAGGTTCTAGTCTTCGCTTCCTAAAATACGAAAAGAAGCTATTTCCGTTAGTAATTTAACGGTGAAATCGTCGGTACCGTTGGAATCTCAGATGAAATTATCTCCTTACTTCACAATATCCTGAATTTTAGACTGTGCATTCACGTTCATGCCATTTGCTATGAGGTACGACAATATCGTGCTCAAATAACCATTCCCTGCCCGCGCACCAGTCGCATAAATTTTCACGAATTGGTCCAATTGGCCTGTAAAAACAAATTCATACCCTGGAAGATTCGCCGGTAATCCATACTGAGGGTTTCGAGCTATTTCTGGACTGTAATACGGTTTGATAATTTTTTTCTTGCCCATTGGGTATGCCGTATTCTTACCAGCACAAATTCTGTTGATATAATCGCGTTGGCGACGAATGCCATCTTCTAATGTTTTTACTGCAACATTCGCACCGGCATCTGTATTTCCAATGTTTCCCGGGTTGTTCGTACGATACGATCGTGACCCTTTTTTAAAACCTTCGTGGAACGCCATAATCGTGCAAAGCAACTTCATTCCTTTCGATGATCCGGCAAGTGCTTTTTCCATCGCAGGAAGGTATTCATAGGTAATCTCAGAATTGAATTTAATCTTCTTTGTGGTATAGATTTTTGCATCGGGATACACGCTTCCTTGAATCGTTTTGTCCTTTCCCTTTGCCATTGCAGCATGGTTTACGGACTCTGTCGGAATTGTGTTTTGGCTTTCTTTGCCCAACGCCTTATTTCTTGCCAATGCTAAATCGATCTGGAGATGGTTAAGGAAGTAGAACGGCTACAAACCCAGGACTCTGGCCCTCGAAGTGCAAGGGCTAGTTTAAAATAAAAAAGTGCAGTGGTCTAATGTCTAAGAGAGAGCTTGTGAACGATCTATTGTCTAATTGTCTATTATCTCTTTACGCCTTCTTCTCTAACAAGAACTTCTTGAACTTCTTCCCGTCTACTTTGAAGGAATATTGATGCTTCTTGAACAATCCAGACTTACCAAAATCAAGCGTCATTTCATCGATGGGTTTTTTCAATTGCGTCAAATTATCCTTATCGAGAAATATCTCAAATTCGGTAACCCCCTTCTGCAATTTGCTTGAGTAGTAGGACTCGATATCCTTTGTGTCTGACTTGATGGTGAAGCTACCATCCGGCCCATTAAAGGTTACCGTACAACCCTTTACCACCTTTACTTTCGGGCTCCCGAATAAGTGGATAGTAAGGAACTTGTAACCGTTGGAATCTGATCTTCCTCCATGTAGGGTTCCTACTTCTCCCTCCCCAAAAGAAGGAACGTTATACGCTTCGATCTGTGGCACACGAGATGCCTCCAAATCATTCTTGATATCCTTTACGATATTAATGCCCAATAACATGCGCGCAAGGTACAGCTTTCGTTATAAATAATCGATCCCTGAACATAGTTTCCTGAGGAAATTTACTCGCTTTCCTGTTCTACGTGAATGAACCCATGCTTTTCTTGCAGTTCAGTGTCATCCGACGTACAGTACTGACGATACTCAGCCTTGTAGAAGTAAACACCGTCGTCGGCAATGTACGTTCCGTTTACCGTTCCATCCCAAGCCCATTCTGCAGGCGTTTCTCCACTTTCAAATACGGTTTCTCCCCATCGGTTAATCACCACGATGTGGTAGAATTCCAATGACTCGAATGCATCATCAAACGGTGTTGCCTCATAACGTGGCTTGTACAATTCGTTTACACCATCATTGTTCGGAGTGAAAACGTTCGGCATCACAATGGTTCCATTATTTATAAACTCGGAGACCGTGAATGATTGCGTTATCGTATCTGCGTAGGAACAATCAAAGTCATAAGCCATTAATGTAACATCATATGTACCAGGTGTGCTGTAAGACTCATTAATTTGAGTAACGTTTGTCAATGTCTGATTTGGCAATACCCATACCAATGAATCTGCCCCAGTTCCCGTAAAGTTGATATCTAATGTCACTGTGTTTTGACATGGCGGTGGTGGAGTATAGTTCCATGTAGCCGTAAATGGTTCCGGCTCGATAATTTGAACTGTTGCATACGCTGTATCTGAAGCCACACATCCCGTTGAATCTTCTGCAATTAGCACTACGTCAAAAGTTCCTGAAGTCTGATACTGGTGATTTGGGTTTTGTTGTGTTGATCCGTTTCCATCTCCAAAATCCCATGTAAATGTGGCGTTTGGTCCTGCACTGCTGGTGAATGGTACATCATAAGGTGGTGTTCCACAAGCAATTTGATCATCTACTTGAATGTCTAGAGATCCGTTTGGTACTTCGAAGTCAATTTTAAATACTCCGATATCCCACCCAGACTGTGTGCTGGACCATGCAGTAGGAGTCGTGTTGAATCCACTGATGGTACAAACACCTTGGTAAACAATTCCACTTGGGTCGAAACGACTTGTTCCTCCGTCAACGTGATCTCCACCATAATAAGTTCCGAAATACAATCCGGTTGCTCCTTGCTCCAATACGCCGATGTAGAACCCTCCGGTAGCTTGAATATTATCAGGAGTTGTTGGTGCTCCAGTACTTGTTGCACTGTGTCCTGAGTAGTAAATACGATCACACTGGTCTACCATAAAGGCAATCGGAACAATTCCCGATCCACCGATCACAGTACTATAATTTAATGCTGTTAAGTCGTTTGTGAAACTAGCAATGTATTGCGCGCTTCCTGCATCGGTGTACAATCCCGGAGTTACAGGCATACTAGTTGAACTTCCTTGTCCGTAAATAAAAACACCTCCCGTACCTCCTAGGTCCAAGAAGAATGCATTATCGCCATCAGCCGTTCCCCAATAAGTTCCTCCTAAAAGAGATGTTCCGTCGCTGCTTAGTTTTACAACATACGCATCATCACCACCTTGGTTGGCTGTCAAATAACCTGTTACTGGGATAAAAGTCCCGTTTGTAACACCACAAACGTATACATCTCCGTTTCCATCTTGTCGTAATCCGAACGAAGCATCATTTGCAGTAGCTCCAAGGAATGTACTCCAGTTAAGTGCCGTCATATCTGAGTTCAATGAGAAAACGATTCCGTCAGAAGTTCCTCCACCGAAAACACCTTGAAAGGCTCCTGCTGTTACTGGAAAATCTGCTGATTGTGTAGAAGAGGCAACGTAGCAGTTTGCTTGATCATCTACTATAATTTCTCCACGGAAGTTATCTCCGTAGTTGAATGTAATTCCATTCGCGCCATCAGACCCTGTTCCTCCAAGGTATGTTCCACCGACTAAAGTAGATCCGTCTGCGCTTAAGTGCACCATTACGTGATCTTGAGATCCACCGCCAAAAGTGCTTTGATACGCTCCGGCACTTGTTGGGAAATCCGAAGAGTTTGTTGATCCCAAAACCCACAAATCACCGGCTTGATCGGTAATCATACTGTGCGGATATTCTGTACCACTTCCACCAAGGTATGTCGCGTAAATTAGGCTAGATCCATCTGGATTCAATTTACTAACAGCCATATCAACACCACCGCCTCCAAAAGGAGTTTGGAAGGCCCCAACAGTTGTGGGGTATCCTGTACCGAAGCTGCGTGCACCGGTGTAAATATTCCCGTCATTATCGAATGCTGCCGAGTGACCGTAATTTCCAACAGTAGATCCTGAAAGTGTTGCTGCTACTAGCACCGGGTCAATTATCAATTCTCTTTTTTGATTGTACCCATTCGGGAAAACAAAAGTTACAACACCGTCGTTCAAGGCATACTCACACGTTACCTCTTTGATTGTGCCGTCACGCATTTTCTGGTATGCATACGGTTGGTTCTCTATAATCTCTCCAATTGAAGTGCGAACGATCAACTTACCATCTTTTAAACTAACCACATCAACTCCTTCGTGCTGCAAACGAATTTGAGAAACGTCTGCTTTTGGATGAACAATAAAGTCGTATTTAAAGTGTACTTCTTTACTGTATACTTTCAAATCGATGTCGTTGTAAACGTTATACTGCGTAACGAGTCCGTAACGACGAACATTGGAAGCCCACTTGCTCTCATCATCACCGATGAAATAGTTATAGAACCCAGCGCGCTGCACATCTTGCGAAGTTTCAAGGTTGCTGTTACTTCCTAGGAAGTGTGTTTTAAATGCGTGTGAACGAACAAACTCGGCATCTTCGTGATGGTGTTCTCCATCCATGCCCACTACATCATCGTGATGATGATGCAAATCTTCCTTGTTATGGAAAACGAACGTAAAACAATTGTCCTCCAAATACACGTTTCCGTTGTATACGTTTCCTTTGAAGTTTACTTGATCCGGAAATTGACCAATATTTTCTACGAAATCTAGCGTTCCAATTTGCCCAAAAGTAAGGGCGGCGCTAGAGAAAAATAATGCGAGTAATGTAGCTTTCATGTGGGTAAGACGTAGTTTATAACAAAAAGGTTGTAGCAATGTTAAAATAAAAACCGGCTTTTGGTAAGAAGTTCGATTTCAACATTTTGCGATGCTTCGATTCCTAAAGAAGGATAAAGTAGCTAAATCCGTTCACTTTCCGCTCTCAATTATCAAAGTACGCCTACCACGAAACAAATTTATTTTTCCAGCTCCTTCTGAGCATTTTCCAGAGATACCCGCATGAACTTCTTGTAGACAAAGGTTAGGAAAAGAGACAACGCCATTCGAGCAAAAATGTTCTTGTAGGAAAAGGAATATTCCCACGTAATTCTGGTTTTTCCATCAACATGATCGAACCACAACTGACCATACGCGGCCTTGGAAAGTTTCTTTAGAAAATTGCTGAATTTGCTGATGCGATAGGAATAATTCCCCGGTGGATTGTATGTCAACAACTGTTCTTCGGCGGTATCACCTCCCTGAAAAGTGATGATTCTAGCTTGTCCTACCTTGTCGTAAGACGCATCGAGCATTTCTACTTTTTCTGCTCCCGGAACGGCGCCTACCTTTTTCAACCACTCTGGAAGTTTGGTGCTGCTTGAAATGTAATCGAAGGCTTCTTGTTCTGTGCAATCGACAAGCACCTGTGCAGTTCTCTTTAAAATTCCTGAAGTTGGGATTTCGTTAGACATATTTCTCGGCGTTAAAGGGTTCGGTTAAAAAATCGGGTGTGTCTTTCGGTTCGAACATTGGTTCTTCTTTACAGTTGTGTCTGTACTTAGACATGGTTTCGTAGGCTACTTTCCTCGCACGATTAAAGCTTCCCAGTGGTTTGTGTGCCGGAAGACTGTTCCAAGGATTGAATGACATGTTCTCACCAAAAGCCATTTGTTCCTCAGAATCAAAGGTTTGTTCTACGATCCTAATGGATGCCACTTTTTGAAATGGCGAAGACCACGGCACTGTTGGATCTTCAATAGGCATAGTATCCGCATTTGTTTGCTGCTGCACATAGAAATCAAAACCAACAGGATTAGAATCCAAGGTCTGTTGCATGTTGATGCGCAAATAATCGTAGTCCGAAGTGTTTTCGGTGGAGGAACTTATGACGGGTATCTCGGAGATTTCGTTGACAACAACGGATGGGGATTGAATGCTATTTACGGTGCTGCAAAAGGCTATCCGAAAACCTACTTTGTGTTCGGCGGAGGATCATACAAGTTTTTGGAATTCATGGGTTGGGGACGTGAAACACAAGTAACGACGCCCATTTGGTATTCGGCATATCCGTGGAGCTCGTTGCCCCAGATCATTATCAAATCGGAACTGCGCGTGGCCTTGTTCTCCAAGGACGACCGCGATGATGAAGATATTGACACATTGTTGCACCGCATTTAATACGAACGTATGGCTATCATAGAAAACCCGAAGACATTAGAATTGAATGATATCCAGGGAATGGTCACCCAAGGATATTCCAAGTTGTTTCAAACAGCTTATTTCTCCGTTGCTGTAAGGGATGCCGCTAAAGCGAAACAATGGTTGGCGGAAGTGCTACCTGAAGTAGATAGCGCAGATAATCACGCAACAAAAAAAGATCGGGTGCTTCATCTCGCATTTGCATATGAGGGACTTAAAAACCTTGGGATGTACACGGAAAATGTAGATTCTTTTCCCTTGGCCTTTCGTGAAGGAATGTCAACCCCCAACCGAAATCGGATATTAGGAGATTGGGGAACCAATGCGCCGGAAACTTGGCAATGGGGTGGGGAGAATGCCGAAGAAATTCTGATGATTTTTCACGCAGCTGATGAAGCGACACTGAAAGAATATATGCAAACGCACCTTGATAAAATTGCTGCAAATGGCGGAGTGACCTTGCACCACGAAATGTTGGGATACCTGAGACCAGATCACATAGAAGCATTCGGGTTTCACGATGGAATTTCGCAGCCAGTGATTAAGGGATGCGGAAAAAAAGGACCAGAACTAGACCTAATTGAACCGGGTGAATTCTTATTGGGTTATAAAAACGAACACGGACACTTTCCACTTTCGCCCTTGGTTAAAAAAGAGCAAGGTGATTCGTCCTTGTTGGCAAAAGATGCGCGCGGATCGGGTAAAAAAGACATTGGAAAAAATGGAACATTTATGGTATTCCGACAAATGCAACAGCACGTCGATGCCTTCTGGAAGGCGATGGAAAGCCACACCATGAACCCTGATGGGACGGTGAACGAAGAAGCCAAAATGCGACTAGCCGCAAAGTGTGTAGGAAGATGGCCAAGCGGAGCATCATTGGTTAAATTTCCTGACGGCGATCCAGGAGGAAGCCATGAAAACGACGATTTTGGCTACGCCGACAACGACCCAGATGGAATGAAATGTCCTTTTGGATCGCACCTGCGAAGAAATAACCCAAGGGATCAAGTGCGCTGGTACGATAAAAAACAGTCGTTAAAAGTCAGCAATCGATTGATTAACGCTATTCATTGTGCAGAAGTAGGCGACGGAGGATTTTGGTTCTCAGAAAAACTCACTTTCCCAGATGAAAGAGGGTGGGGAACACACATTGGTTATGAACGCGAAGTAGGACAACCCATGGATGGGGATCATGACTGGTACCAGTCAAAGAAAGATGCACTTACTCTCGAATGGAAAGAAGATCATTTTGAGCCGAATGTGTCAGAGTTCGATTTTGGAGAAGAGGATTGGTAACTAACAACAAAAAAGGGGAGTCACTTTCATGCCCCCCTATTCTTAAGTTAATCCAAACAATTAACGTTTTGTAATCTTTCGAGTGAAGGTGCCATTCGAAGATTCGAATACCATCATATAAATGCCTGGCGTGTACGTTGAAAGATCTAACACATCTGAGTGTGCTCCGGCATCGTACGTTCGCGTTTCAGTAATTCTTCTTCCTAAGGCATCTGTCAACCACATTTGAATTTCCTCTTGTGCTTCGAAGTTCACAGAAAGCGATCCATTTGTAGGGTTCGGGAAGATCAGAAGTGTTGATTCCAGTACCGTTTCACCTACGGAAGCATCATCATCTTCTTCATACGTTCCACTGGCTTGTGATTCACATCCAGCTTGGTTTGAAATAGTTACGAGGTAAATTCCACTTCCCACCATAGGGATAGAGGCTCCTGTTCCCGCTGGGAATCCATTATACGCCCAAGTCGCTGTTTCTCCTGCCTGTAACGTTACCGTCAAGGTGTTTCCTGTCTGAACAATTGTTGGCGTGGCTGGGATTGGATAAACATTCACCAAAATGTCTTCCGAATCTGTACCACAAGCGTTGGCTCCTTCTACCGTGTAAGTAGTCGTAGTCGTTGGATTGGCACTTACTGTAGCTCCTGTTCCTGCGTTCAAACCAGTTGTTGGTGTCCAAATGTATGAGTCTCCTCCAGACGCAGCCAAGTTTGCTGATTCACCCTCACAAAGATCAAACGTGTTTGAGTTCACCGAAACACTTGGTGGATCCAGAATTGTGACAGTAACCGTTGCAGTGCTAGAACAGCTGTTAGCATCCGTTCCAGTAACGGTATAAATAGTCGTTGCTGTCGGATTCGCTGTCTGTGTCGCTCCTGTTCCAAGTCCGTTATCCCAAGAGTACGCACTTCCACCGCTAGCGTCTAATTGAACCGCATCTCCTGCACACACCGTTGTTTGATTTGCCGTTGCTGCAATCGTTGGATTTGGAACCACATTAACCGTTACTGATTCTGTAGCATCACAAGCCAAACCGTTCGATCCTGTTACTGTATACGTTGTGGTAATAGATGGAGAGACAATTTGAGAAGACCCTGTTCCGAGTCCGTTATCCCAAGCGTATGAAGTGGCTCCTGTAGCTGTCAATTGCGTGGTACCTCCTTCACAAATTTGCAATGATCCGGAAACATTCACCGTTGGAGTGGTGTTCACAACAACGGCATTCGTTGTAATAATGCTGTTGGTACCGAAGGCGTTAGTTACCACAAGTTCCACATCGTAACTTCCAGAAGTCGGGTAGGTTACCGTTGGATTCTGAGCAGTCGATGTTGTTGGAGTTCCTCCAGGGAAGTTCCATGTCCAATTCGTAATTCCAGCCGTAGAAAGGTCTGTAAACGTTACCGATCCTCCTTCACAAATAGCTGTAGTATTTGAAGTGAAGTTTGGAGATGGCGGGAAGTTTCCAGGTGTTCCATCGATGTTAATGTTGTCGATGAACAAGTTGTTGCCGATCGTTCCAGCGTTGTACGATTCAAATTTTACTAGAATTTCCTGACCAATGTAGGCATTCAAATCGACAGTGAAGCAAGAGGCTCCTACTGTTCCTGAGAAACACCAGTCATCGGCAATATTCGGAGTAAATGAAGCAGTATTGGTTGTTTGTGTAGCGAAAGAGCCGGTTCCATCTTCTGCCGCTTGGAATACGCGATCCCACGTGGAACCACAATCCGAAGAAACATAAATGATCAATGAATCGGCAGCATTTTGGTTGTAGCGTCGGTAGGCGTGATCGAAATCCATTTGTGCCGAAGTATATCCTACAAGGCTAATTCGTGGAGAGATCATACCATCTCGTTGTGCAGCAGTTGAGTAATTGAAGAAGTCAATTTTGGCCGCTTGCGATCCCGGAGTAATTCCACCTACGGTTTCCAAGTCCCATGTTACGTCAACATCTGGATTTTCAAGTGTCCATTCTCCTGTAGTGAATACGTTCGTTTCGAAATCTTCTACGAAAGGCAATGTTGCCGGAGCAGCATAGACTGTTAATTGCGTGCTGTTTTGATCGTTGGAGATATCATCATCCAGAACACCGTTTGGAGAAGAAGTGTAGGAAGTTAAAGTGACAAAACCTCCGGTGCTGGAAATTGCAGGAAGTACCACAAATTCCGATTGACCTGTCGTTAGGTTCCCTGTCCACGCGAAGCTTTGCAAGGCCCCACTTGTTTGATAGTTAATCGTAGCGGAAGTCAACGGATCGTTTCCATAGTTGCGAATTTCCACCGTTGGTGTAATCGAGTTGGAACAATTGATTCCGGATGGAGAAATGATGGCTGCAATTCCAGCATCGTTCAAAACGTTCGGTGAAACTACGCAGAATGGTTCTAGAGCAGCAAATCCGAAGTCGCCGTTTGGAGCAGTCATCTGAACAAGCGTATCGCCGTTTCCGTCAATAATGGTATAATCACCATCTACGTTACATCCGCCGAATGCACTTCCGTTCAGCCCATCTCCATATGTATCGTCAATTCGGAATTCGTAACATCCTACTGGCAAACAGAAAGACTCCTGAATCAGTTGACCCGCGTTGATGTCTGGGTATCCCCCTCCTGTGAAAATAGCGGCGCCCTGATCGTCAATAATGGACCATGAGATTTCACTTCCGTAACAATCTAAGAGTAGATCAAGGTTTACGGTTTGTCCATTTACATCTACGGTGAAGTTGGTTTGGAATTGATCGTTCCCCGGAGTTAAGTCTGTTCCAGCATTCGGGTTCGATGTGGAAGCGGTAAACGTATAACTTCCATTCGGTGCCGTTTGCAGTGGAAGCAATACAAGTTCTGTTTGTCCTTGTGATAGGTTTCCTGTCCAGTTATAAACAAACGGTGTTCCGTTCCATTCGTAATTGATTTCAACGGAGGTCAACGGATCGGTACCGAAGTTTCGTAAGCGAACTTCTGGAGTAAAGGTATTTCCGCAGACGGTTAATCCCGGATTGAGAATTTCTGTAATTCCGGCGTCAAGGGCTACGTTGAATGCGCCAATACATTGAAGTGCGGCAAATGCATTAATACGTCCTGCTCCTAATTGACCGATATAATTCGGATTGGCAGCATCGATATTATCAGCCGAGCTATACAAGCAGTTAATAATGTCTTGATTGGTGGCTCCCGGAACGTATGATTTGATCAACCCAACGAGTCCAGCAACATTTGGAGAAGCCATAGAGGTTCCTTGAATTCGGGCGTAGCTTGTATTTGAGGTTGCATAGGTGCTTCGAATGGCAGAACCCGGCGCTGCGATGTCAATCCACGTTCCGAACTGTGAGAAACCTGATTTGGAATCGTTGGTAGTAGTGGATGCTACTGAAATTACATTGTTGTATCCCGCAGGATAAAACACGGTACTCACACCATTGTTTCCAGCTGCAGCAACCAGAATTGTTCCGGCATTCCAAGCTGCGTTACATACGTTTTGTCCGTAGTTGGAGAAACCTCCTCCTCCCCAGGACATGTTTACTACATCTGCTCCGTTGTTCGCAGCGTAGTTAATTCCTTCGTAACCGTGCGTCAAAGCACCACTACAGTTTCCAATTTTAATCGGCATCACACTTACGTTGAACCCGATTGAGGAAACACCAGTTCCATTATCTGTTTCTGCACCAACCGTTCCCGATACATGCGTTCCGTGGTTTCCATCGTTGGTTCCACACGGGTTTGGATCAGTACCTCCGGTTGGAGCGTCAAAACCTTGAACTAATTTGTTTTGGAGATCTACATGCGTCGTTAAAATTGCATTGTCTGTTACGGCAACCACGATGTTGGCATCTCCTGTCGATAAATCCCACGCTTGTTGCGCTTGCATGGTGTATAAATGCCACATTCCAGTTCCTGAGGAGCTGTTCGCACCCAAGTCATTCGGGGTATAAAAGTTAACGTGTAGTTCTTTCTTTTCAGCGTATGCTACTTGCGGATTTGACTTAATCGCTGCGATCAGGTTTTCCACTTGCGCCCACATCTCAAAGTTGATCTGGTACGTATGTCGCAACAGTTCGTCTGGATCGTTAGGGTGCATTTGAATCATGCTGGTGATGTCGTATTTATCCTTCAATTGTGCCAGAAAAGGAATTTGATCAAAGTCTACCGTTTTCTCTCGAACGGGGAAATTGTAATCGACATCGGTTTTCATTTGGAACACGACGATACCGTCTTGGTACCATTCATGGACTGTTTGTGCGTTGGAGAAAGTGGCACTAAAACATAGGAGTGCAAATAGTAATAGCTTTCGAATCATTTTTTTCGATTTGGTAAGAAATAAAGTTTAGACGTAGTAATGTGTGGGGTGATTGTGCGCTAAGGGATTTAGCGGAGTAGCTACATTTCGTTCAAGAAGTACGAAAATATGAGATGTACATTATTAGCTTTCACGGCGATAATTTACGAATAAATCGTGAAAGTGCCCAATTATAGGGGTGTGGAAATAGAATTCGGTTGAAAATTGAACAGATTTTGATTGAATTACAGAAATATTACTCTCAAGGTTTAACTAAATTAATCGATCTATGAATCATGTTTTTCTTCTTGTTGGAATGCTTTCCATGACTTTCGTTTCATGTGAATCGGACCAAAGAACTGAGAATCCCACGGGCAAATTAGACGAAGGAAGTTCATCGGAATCGAATGAAGAAACAATATTGGAAGAACCCGGTTCGAACCTTGAAACATTCGAAATAGAACGAATTGAGAAAGAAGACCCCAGTACGACGGTTAATCCTCCTCAACAACAAGCAAAAGACCCCAATTCGAACCTTCGCAGCACTCCCGCAACGCCTAATTCTGGAATTTCAACAATGGATACACAGGGTGGAACAGAAGTTATAAACCCATTTGCAGGAGGCTTCGAAGGTGGAGAAGGAGGTGGGAGTACACCCGGACCAATTTATGGCAGTGGGAGAGCAGTTCTTTACCACGTCAATTCTGATGACATACAATTGGACTATGACGTGAAATTTTACTTCAAGCTTGCCATAAATGCCGAAGGGTATGTAGTGGATATTTTGAATATCAAGTCTAAGACAACTACTGTAGATGAAGCGACAATTCGTAGGGTCGCCTCGCTCGTAAAAAGTCAGGTTCGTTATTCTAAACTGCCAGGTGCCGCAATTCAAACATTGCAATATGTGGTGAATTATAAGGCGGTGTAGGATGAAAAGGGCTTATTATTAACCAACATCTATTGAGTACTCGTTTTCATTGAGATACGTAGAGCGCGTAATTTGTGACCTTTTAAATCCATATTCGCTTACCAATCGTTGTTTGTGCTTCTGAAAAGTTTCATAATCCATCTGTGGATCAAAGCGAACAGAGGAAATGAATTTTCTGGGATCGATCCTCAGCCTCTTTATTTTTTGGAGCCCTTCGGAAGAATCGGTATCAATGTTGATCAATCGTACCTCCTGTTCGTAAGCGTAGTTTTTTCTCTTTACGAGTAGGGTTTTTGCGTGTTCTATGTTCGGTTCGGTTTTCTTGAGTATATCTTTAACTACAGGTTTCTTTGCATAATTGTCTAATCGCGTTTTACTCATGTAGTCCACCAGTCCGAAAGAGAACAGTCCATCGTTCGCTTGAGAAAGTTGTTGCAAGCGATCTAGATGTGTAGTGATTCGAACACCCATGTGTCGCTTAACAATACCTTGATCGTTGGCTTTGGTAGTAAAGATTTGCCACAAAGCATATGAATCACCATCCATACTCCAACATTGCGCAAACATTCGATTTTGTATAGGATTGATGAACGCTTTTCCATTCTTAGTAATCTTTGCATTGAAAATGATGTTCTCCAATGGGTCTTCCCACAAGGATGGATTAACGAAAACCAATTCCTGATTATCCAGAATTCCGTAAAAACGATCAAGTAATTCTACTCGATAGAGGTAGGGTTGATTTTTGAGGTGGTTGGGGATAGAGGTAAGGGGCTGCATGAAATTATCTAAATGAATTCTCTGTAATTAAGTTGACCTATTCGAAGTTCTTTTCGTCTATTTTGTTTCCATCAGACTTTGCTTGCTCCCAAACATCTTTTAGAACATCTCCAGCAAGGTCCTCTACGGCCTGAGCAGAGTCGTAAAAAACGTCGCCATCCGTAATTTTATCGTAATCATTGATTGCAACCTCGAGAAAGTTATCCATTGCTTTGCCTAACGATTCGTGCAAGTCTTCTTTTCGATTCAAGAATAATTTAATTTCTGTCGCAACGGCTCTGACCCTTCCTGGAGCCGAACAAGTTTCTCTAGGAGTTTCATTTCGTGTCCTTTATCCAATCTCAAAATAGGGCAGGAGTGATATTGGCATTTGTTCATTATATTGGACTTGTGCATATTAATTGTTCAATATGAGATATACATTCCTTTCTTTCTTGATGTTTGTTGTACTTCTTAGTTCTTGTCAAACCAATGGCGATAAAGAAAAAGGCGGAGATGTTCCAAAAGAAGTGACTTCCCTTCGAGGTACGTACATAAGAGTAGATGATAATGGCAGAGCCGGTGCAGAGAAGTTCATAACCATTATACGTGAAATCGAATTTAAAGGAGAACATTGTCATTTTAAATATTTAGGCACTCCAATGAGCGGAAAGTTTGAGATTGATGAGAACTATGTCTATATCACAACTGGAGGCGAACTAGGAATGATGTCGATGGAAATTATTGACAAAAATCACATAGAGGGAGAAGGGTATATTCATGGCGTATTCAAATTTGAAGGAACATTTGATTTGGAACCTACCAACAAGAAAAGTACATCATCGAAAAGGAAGTCCAGTTCTGATAACGCTTCGAACAACCCGTTTGAAAAGAGCCCGTTACGAACTATTGAGTCTTATGAACCATCAGTAAATGACACCCGACCTTCTTCGGATTATGGTGAAACTAGCTCGACCGAGTATTCTGACAATCCATTTGCTGGTGGTTCTGTAGAGGGAGGATTCGGTAATGATGGTTCTGGAAGTGGGGGGCAAGGCAACGGTGTTGGGGGTGATTATGGAAGTAGGAAAATTGTTCGAACACCAGATCTGTCTAATATTAGAAGTGATATTGACGCACAGATAGAACTAATGCTTACAATAGATTCAAAGGGAATCGCTGTGGATGTTAGAAATGTAGCGTCGAGAACAACAACCAGTGATCAGCTATTGATAAACAAAGTTATAATGGAAGTTAAGGATCAGATTCGCTATGATAAATCACCTGAAGCGGCGTTGACAACATTGCGATATACCGTGAAATTGAGAGCAAAGTAATGATGACTTAAATTAGCAGGCTTCCTATTTTGATCCATTTGCTTTTTGCTGGGGAAATGATGAAATTGTAATCGATGACAGAAGAACAGCAATTGAAGGTCAAGGAATTACTTGAGAAGTATAATGATATCCTTCTGGTGTCAATGCGTCTTGCTGTGGCAGAAGATTTTGTAAACCTGATCATTCAAAATAAAGACGACACCGACTTTTCTCTTTCCAATTTACTAGAAGATAAACAGGCACTTTCTGATTACATAATGCGCGAGTTTTTAAAACAGAACAGCTCTTCGGTTATTGGTGAGTTATCCAAAATGGAAGAGCAGAAATTATCGATTCAGAAACAGACGCGTTTGAAGTTTAAATCTTAAATAGATTACGATTAGGTTTGTTAAGTTCGCGAACATGGCAAAAATTAAACTAACTCCAGGCCAACTTTATTTTTTAAGAGAACGAGACTTTCTGACAGGAGAGATTTCTCGATATGTCAAAATAGGGTTGGTGCGTGATGCGAAAGAGACCGCAAAGCGAATTGCAGAGCATCAAACAGGAAACCCACGTAAGATATACGACTATCGTTCGCTGAGTTCTCCTTTCGTTGAACATGTGGAAACACTTATGCATTATTGGTTTGCTCCAAAGTGGATCACGGGAGAGTGGTTCAATATGAATGAAGATGAAATAGATGCGGCTATTGCAATCGCAGAGGAAATCATTCAGGAACAACAAGAAAGCAAAGTCACCCTTGAGAGAAGTTATGAATTGGGATTGATGGAATCCACCGGCGAAACAATAGAAGCATCGGAAGACGCTCAGAAGGTGTGGGAAGAGTTGACCCAAGTAAAAGTGGAGATGGACGTCTTAGCTGCGCGAAAGAAGATAATTGATCACGAGCTACGCAAGGCATCAGGAAACGCCGGTGGCATTGCAGGGGTGTTAAGTGTATCTTTCATAGAAGGGGGCATACGATTTGATGATAAATTACTCTTGGAAGATCATCCAGAGCTTCACGAAGAGTATTGTACCAAGGAAACGTCCTCAGTAACTGGTCCATTTACCGTAAAAGGGAAAAAAACGCTCAAGAAAGAGAATCCTGAACTCAACAATGAAGCGAAGTCATTGGAAAAGATAGATCTGGATGTTTCGGATATTGACTTTGAGAAATCGGTCGAACCTACTGAACAAATCAAAGCCCTTCATGCAGACTATATCAATATCCAAAGAGAGACTTATATCAAAGATTGGCATTATGCTCGCCTGGAAGCTCAACTAAAGATGCTAACCGGAGATTCGGATGGAATCGATGGGCTTTGTGGGTGGAAACGAGAATTGAAGCATAAAGCCTCGTTCGACAAAAAGCGATTTGAGGAAGATCATCCAGAATTAGTCGAAAAGTACAGTAGAAAGTCGCCGGATAGTTTTGCGGTCAAGGTGTTCAGTTGGCGGAATTATTCAATTCCTGAATAACGCTAATTCCCAACACAGAACCATCCTATTCGAGTATTGCAATCGAATAGTACAGGACCAAACAAAGATTCCAGTGAACTTCCAGCATTTCACTAAGCTCCCCCATTTGCTTTTTGTATTGGAAATCCTGACATTGTGATAGATGCATTTACCTAGAGACGAAAAAGTTGATGTAGGACGATTGATCGAGTTCAATGTAGGTCTTCAGCGATATTTGAACTTTTTGGCTTAAAAAATAAGATAGAGTTCTGTCTAATTTAGGTTAAAATTCTGATACTGCTTTTTTCTTGCTTTTAAAGT
>JADFAL010000018.1 GCA_015665275.1 Flavobacteriales bacterium
GTATTCACCGGAACGCATCAACCCAGGAGACAAGGTACATACATTACAAAACGTCGTAAAAGTAGTTTCAGGATGTTGTGATACCTCACTGGAAGAAATTGCAAAAACATACGAATTGGTTGTTGGAGCCGGAGTACATCGTGCATCAACAATAAAAGTAGCAGAAGCAGCTAAGATCATCGAGAATACGCAGCGAGACGTTAACATTGCTTTGATCAACGAATTGTCGATCATTTTCGATAAACTAGACATCAATACGTACGATGTATTAGAGGCTGCCGGAACAAAATGGAACTTTCTTGGTTTCACGCCAGGATTGGTTGGAGGGCACTGTATTGGAGTCGATCCGCACTACCTCACGCACAAAGCGAAACAAGCCGGGTATCATTCACAAGTGATCAACAGCGGTCGTTACGTGAACGATTCCATGGGATTCTATATTGGTAAGCAAACCGTAAAGAAGATTTTGGCGAAAGGAAAAACCATTCAAAATGCGAAAGTATTGGTAATGGGAGCTACATTCAAGGAAGACGTTACGGACATTCGAAATTCCAAAGTTGTTGATATTGTAAACGAATTGAAATCGTTCCAAGTAGACGTTCACTTGGTCGATCCACATGCTTCTTCTGCTGAAATGGAGCATGAGTATGGAGTTCCTTTGAAGGCTAAGGCAGATAGCGATTACGATGCAATTATCGTTGCTGTAAATCATGAGGTTTACAAGAATAAGACAGAGGCTGATTTCCGAGGAATGATGAAAGACGACTTAGGCGTTTTTGTAGATGTAAAAGGAATCTTCAAAAACAAAATTCAAAATCTCGACTACTGGAGTCTGTAGCATGGATTGGAAGAAAAAAATATTGGTTACCGGAGGAGCCGGTTTCATTGGATCGCACCTCGTTCGATTGCTTGTAAATAAGTATCCGGATTATTTGGTCGTGAACTTCGATAAACTCACTTACGCTGGAAACCTAAACAATTTGGACGACGTTAAGGATCATAAGAATTATGTTTTCGTTAAAGGCGATATCTGTTCTAATTCCGACGTTAAAGAAGCATTTGAATCATACGATATTTCGGATGTCATTCATTTGGCAGCAGAGTCCCACGTAGATCGATCCATTGAAGGTCCGATTGAATTTGTAATGACCAATGTTGTGGGGACCGTAAACTTATTGCATGCGGCGCGAAATCATTGGGGCAAAGAAGACGGACACATTTTCCATCACGTTTCTACGGATGAGGTGTACGGTTCGCTTGGAGCCGAAGGATTGTTTGAAGAAACTACGGCCTACGACCCAAGAAGTCCCTATTCCGCTTCGAAAGCATCTTCGGATCATTTTGTGAATGCCTTCCATCATACTTATGGAATGCCGATCAAGATCTCAAATTGTTCTAATAACTACGGAAGCCATCAGTTCCCAGAGAAGCTAATTCCATTGATGATTCACAATATCGTTCATAACAAAGCACTTCCGGTGTACGGAAAAGGGGAGAACATTCGCGATTGGCTGTGGGTAGTTGATCATGCAAGTGCCATCGAAACTATTTTCCACGAAGGAAGAATTGGCGAATCTTATAATGTAGGCGGATTGAACGAATGGACCAATATCGACTTGGTACGTTTTCTCTGTAAAATGATGGATGAGAAACTGGATCGGGAACCCGGTACGAATGAGAAATTGATCTCCTTTGTAACAGATCGCGCTGGACACGATTTAAGATATGCTATTGATGCAACCAAGCTAGAAGAGGAATTGAAATGGAGACCTTCCATTACATTCGAAGAAGGCTTAGAGAAAACAGTGGATTGGTATCTAGCGAATCAAGAATGGGTAGAGCAGGTAACTAGCGGAGATTATCAGGCCTATTACGATAATATGTACTCAGATCGATAAGCATGTTGAATCGCCTATTTCGCAATAAAGAAACTCCATTACCACCAGCAGATTGGAGCGTACTCAAGGCGGACATGCATTCTCACTTAATTCCAGGAATCGACGACGGATCCCAAAACATGGATCAAACCATTGCCATGCTGGCAAAATTCGAATCGCTCGGATATCAGAAGATTGTGACTACGCCGCACATCATGAGCGATTACTTCAAGAATACACCAGAAATCATTTTGGGTGGACTCAAAAACGTTCAGGAAACGGCGCAAAAGCTCGGACTTAAGATTCAAATTGAAGCCGCAGCGGAATACTATTTTGACGACGCTTTCATTAAGTGGCTGCAGAATAAAGAGGAACTTTTAACCTTTGGCGATCGATTTCTACTTTTCGAATTTTCTTTCCATGAGCCACCAGCTCAAGCCGACGCAATGGTTTTCGAAATGATTACACAGAAGTACCAGCCCATTCTAGCACACTTCGAAAGATATACGTACTACCTCGGATCCTTGGATAGAGCAAGGGAATTGCGCGAACGTGGAGTGAATATTCAGGTAAAT
The DNA here is from genome assembly GCA_015665275.1 of Flavobacteriales bacterium. Taxonomy (GTDB): domain Bacteria; phylum Bacteroidota; class Bacteroidia; order Flavobacteriales_D; family Crocinitomicaceae; genus UBA4466. The sequence continues at coordinate 2,453 of JADFAL010000018.1, forward strand.
ATCAATTCCCTCACAGGACATTATGGTCCAGCGATCAAGAAGCAAGCAGAATTACTCGTCGATGAAAAACTCATCGATTTCCTGGGTAGTGATTGCCATCGCATCGAACACTTGATGAAAATTGAGCAAGCAGCAACACTGCCCTACGTGCACAAAGCACTGGAACTTCCGTTGAAAAATGCTTCCTTAATCGCCTCGTAGAATTTAACCTTCTACAATTCACATCTCACATTTCGGCTTCTCGACACTTCGGCAAGCTCAGTACGTCGCAGCTCGAAGACCGCAACTCAGGAACTCAACTCATAACTCCAGCAACCTTCAACCTTCCACCTTCCATTTTCTAAATCAATCAAGTTTTCACTTATAATTGTTACCATGGTAAATAAATTAATTATATTTGAAAAAAATAAGAGGTATGAACGCGTTATTGTTAACCACTCTTGTGGTGTTAGGATTGGCAAGTATTTTATTGCTGTGGAAGAAGGATAAGAGGTTAGTAGGGATGTTCAATGCATTGTTTGCTGTTACGCTGATGCAATGGGCGGCCACGTTATTCAACAACGAAGGGGCAATGGCGCTTCATGTGCTGTCAGGCGTATTGGTCCTTGGATACCTAATTGCACAATTTGTACCTAAGAAGGAAGCAATTGGAGCAATCAGTAGTACTGTACTGGTATTAGCGGCGTTCTTTATCGCTGGAAAAGGGGAAATGATCATTAACGAAGGAACAACGGCTGCAGAGACAAAATTCATCGTTGCCGGTGTTTTGATGGGGTCGCTAGTGCCATTCTTAGTACGTTTGAAACTTAATTTTCTTTCCAAATGGGTTCCAGCATTATTGCCCAAGGCGTGGTCCGTTGCTGTGTACCCTTTGCTAGCAGGTCTCGGTTTTTTAATCGCATCTCTAGGAAGTCCAATCTATGGGCCAATGTTGGTAGGAGCAGCTTTTTTAATCAATTCGTTTTTCGATAACAAACGCAGTGCAAATACTGGAATTTCTGTCTATGCGTTGGCCAGTATGCCGCTTCTAATGATTGGGGAAGAGGTGAATCCCTCTCTTGTGAATGCAGATGTTATCGGTGGATTGTTAATGGGGGCATTTGCAGTGGTTTTACTCAATAAGTTGTGGTCAGGAGAAAAAAGCATCCTATTAACTGTAGTGGCTTACGGAATTATTTTCGGGACCATTTTGGGAATTACAAATGCAGGAGGAACCTACGAGCAACTCGGAGGATTCGATGCTTTTATAGCGATTCTCGTTGGTGCTGCACTATCGAACGCAATCAAAGGGAAGTCATATCAAGGAGTATCATTATTGGCGCCACTATTTGCGCTAGGATTGTTTGTTCCAGCTCTTTTAGTAAATGAGGAAGAGAAGGCTGAAAAGAAAGAAATTATCACAATGGATGTTTCAGGGACGGATGATAGCGGAGAGCCAGTTCAAGGTCCAACTGTGTTGCCTATAACGGATTTGTCAGGGAATTATTCAATAAAAGCGGACGAATCTGTGGTGCAGTTCGAACTGGGTAAAGAAGGCTCGAGAACCAAAGGACAATTCAAAAAGGTTTCTGGATCATTTTCAATTTCCGAAGATTTATCAAAAGCAAGCGTCAACGTAATCATGGATATGAAAGATTTTACCACCTTCAATGGCATGCGCGACAAGAGTCTTCGAGGGGAAGATTACTTTAGTACGGACCGTTATCCGAAGATGAAATTCAAAGGAACCGGGTTTACGGACAAAGGAAATGACTTGTACGAAGTAGCTGGTATTTTTACCATGTTAGGCAAATCGAAGCCTGTTACGGTTAAGATGCAACGCGTTGAGTTGGGGGATCGCATCGTATTAATTGGTTCTGGATCTTTGGACCGAACTGAATTCGGAATGTCGCCAAATGCGAACGAAGGAAACGTTGTAGATTTTAACTATCAAGTCGATCTTCAGAAGTAAAACGGACTTCCTACCAATTTACCGTCTCGTAGCATCACCGTTGGGAAAGGGATCTTGAGGTAATTGAGTTGCTTCACTATTGCCTTTAACCAAGGGCGTTTGATGGGAATCTGACTAAAATCAATATCCAATGAAAATAGGAATTCACGCTGCTCATTGTAGGTGATTCCAGTAGATGCATCAAGATATGTCGGTTCTGATCCTACCAGTTTTTCATGAGCGCTATATCCAAAGGAGAAACAGGCCCACTTCGGAATCTTACTGTTTTTAAGGAAACGTGCCGGACTGAAACTCAGCCAATACGTCTGTCCATTGTAATCTTTAAGAAGCGACTCGGTAAAGGAACTTCCCAAGACTTCCGGTCGAATTTCTGCAAAGGGCGAGGGGCTGTATGAAAACTTGGGTAGAATGCGTTGCTCTTTCCAGAGAAGTTCTTGTGCTGTATATAAAGAGGAACCAACCATGTTAGAAGCGAAGTCTGCCCAAGACCATCCCCATTCTCCGGAAAATCCATCAAGAACCTCCAGTGTTGTTTGATAACCCATTGAAACACCAAAGCCAATCCAGGTGGAAGTTTTCTGATTCACCCCAGACCACTGATACAGGTCACTCGTCAATCCATTCAGTTGATACGCAGTATAAACGTGACCGATCTTGTCCATTTGCAGCCAATTGCGAGAATCGTCAAAAAACTGAAAGGATCCATTAGATCCATCAGCATACCAAACCGTTTGAAGGGCAATCATGGAACCTGCCCAAACACTCCCCACAGATGAACTTACTCCAATAATTCGGTTCTTGTTTGGTGATGTTGCTTTCTCAAAGAATCCGTATTCTCTTCTCGGTGATATCGAAATACTATCCTGCGCGGTGGCAGTCATAGAGAAAGTGCTTAAAAGTAGTACCGTCAGCAATTTGAGCATATCCAAAATTACGTTAAATCAATAACTTACTTGAGAGGAACACGTATTTTTAGTGAGGCCATTTCTTTCTATGGAAATATGCTATTTTTGTTCGTTTGCGAATGACCGTTCTTGCGGTAGCAGCGATTCAACACTAAAAATACTTAAATGACGAATATCAAAGACTGGAACGATATTAAAACCAACGATAGCTGGGCAATTTTCAAGATTATTGCCGAATTTGTTGACGGATACGAACGCATGGCCAAAATTGGTCCGTGTATTTCAGTTTTTGGTTCTGCACGTACAAAACCGGATAACAAGTACTACCAGATGGGAGTTGAAGTTTCCGAACTATTGGCGAAAGGAGGTTACGGAGTAATTACCGGTGGTGGTCCCGGAATCATGGAGGCTGGAAACAAAGGAGCTCAGCAAGGAGGTGGTAAATCCGTGGGATTGAACATCGATTTGCCGTTCGAGCAAAGTCACAACCCATTCATCGACCCGGAACACGTTTTGGAATTTGATTACTTCTTCGTGCGCAAAGTAATGTTCGTGAAATACGCGCAAGGATTTGTTGTACTTCCTGGTGGATTCGGAACCTTAGATGAATTGTTCGAAGCACTAACCTTGATTCAAACAAAAAAGATTAACAACCGTCCAGTAGTATTAATCGGAAAACAATATTGGCAAGGATTGTTCGACTGGATTAAGGCTTCAATGCTGGAATCAGAATCCAATATTTCTCCAAAAGATCTCGATCTCTTCGGAATTGTAGATAACGCGGAAGAAGCGTATCACTATATCGATGACTTCTATAAGTCACACGACATGTCACCTAATTTCTAACATAGCATTTACGAATCGCCATGAAAGACTTTTTCAAGAAACTCGGAAATTTCATTTGGAGCAAAGCCTTCGGAATCAACTTCGCGGTATTGATTATTGTCTATCTGGGGTTGTATTTCGGACTACAAGCATGGCTGAAAAGCACTACAAACCACGGAATTGAGGTAACGGTTCCTAACATGGTCGGTAAGAATTCCAATAATGCTAAGTCCATGTTAAGTGGCACTGAATTGGAATACGAAGTTCTAGATTCCATATACAAACCAGACGTGGTTGCAGGAACTATTTTGGCGCAAGACCCTAAAGCTACCTCCATGACAGGAGTGAAAGTAAAGAAAGGTCGCAGAATTCGATTGAGAGTTTCAAAGCGAACTATGCTGGTAGAAATGCCCAATTTGATTGATAAATCTCAACGGTTCGCTGAAGGCGTTCTTAGAAACCGTGAATTTAGATATACGCTCGAATACAAACCAACCAAAGAAGCAGATGGCGCAGTGTTAGAGCAATGGTATAATGGTAAAAAGATAGAAGGAGGACAAAAAATTCCTATTGGTTCCAAAATAAAATTGATTGTTGGACGTAATGAAGTTGGGATTCTTCAGGATTTGCCAAACCTTTCTGGTATGAGTATCGTTCAGGCACAAAAGGAAGTGGAACGCATGATAAACATGGAGTTTCTACTCGGAGTTTGTCAGGGATGTGAAACACCGGAAGATTCATCTGCAGCAATTGTGTTTACACAATCGCCCGAATGGATTGAAGGAGGGACGGTAGAGTCTGGCGGTTCGATCGTAATTATGGCGCGAATGCCAGGTGAAGAGATCCCAGAATAACCTTACAGAACTTATGAAGTATATTAGAATCATTTGTTGCTTGCTGCTGGCAACTATATCATTTGCACAACAACCGGGAGAAAGTGTTGGCCCATTAACAGGGAACCCCGTGCTTCAAGCGAAAGCAAAAAAGAACGTATCTCAATCCAAATCTTCGAGCACGTTCGATAGTTCATTTATCTACATCTCGGATACGATTAGTCTTCCTGTTTTTGATGATTTTAGTTCAGATAAGTTTCAAAAGTATACCGAAGATTATGGTGCTACTGGTGTGACTTCAATTTTGGAGTATCGACTGTTGGATCTTTCCTCGCAGCCGCTGCCAAATGATTATTTAGGGACACAGCAAGTAACATTTCGTCGAGTCTATAATGAGCAATCTGGAAGTTATACCGATACGAACTTTCCAGCTGTTGATATTCAATTGGGAGATCAAACCAATTACCCTACTTCGTACAATACAGTTTCTGCATACCCGCCATTTTATATATATGATACCATTCCGCAAGGAGGTGGAACGGATCCAAGCCCGGATACGGTATTTATTTTGGGACCGGAATTATTCCAAGATTCTGCACGTCAATTCTTCATGCCCATTAACGATCCAAATGCAATTTGGGAAGATAACTACGTATACTTGAACAACACAATGGCAGTTCAGCCTTGGTCACTAGGGGTGGTAACTTTTGATGGTTTAGACGAAACAGGATATCCATACGCAATCAATTCCTCGATTACGAATTACGCCGACTTCCTAACATCGAAGCCAGTAGATATGAGTGCAATGACGGTAGCTGATTCCATGTATTTTAGTTTCATGTATCAGGCAAAAGGTTTCGCAGATGCACCAGAACCTGGAGATTCATTGGTATTACAGTTTTACGCGTCAAATTTAGATCAGTGGAATAATGTTTGGGCAACGAACGGGATTGCATTAGACACTTTCCGGGCAGGACATATCTTAATTGAGAATCCCGATTACTTTACAGATGCATTCCAATTCCGCTTCATTAATTACGGAGGATTGTCGGGAAGCCTCGATCATTTCCACGTTGATTACGTGAATCTTCGTTCTGTGCCCGGTTTTGGAGGTTCAGCAGATTCAATATTGCGCGATATAGCATTTTCGTATCCATTGAACACATTGCTACAAGACTATACGTCCATCCCATGGGATCACTATAAGAACCTAGCGAATCCAAATGATGTGATGTCCGCTAATGTTCCTATTACGATGGCGAACAGTTTTCCAACAGACATCAGCGCAAATGATGGTGCTTTGGAAGTTTACTACAACAGCGGATTAGAAGGGTCAGGAACATTGGTCAGTGATATTTTGTGTGATAATGTCAATGACAACTACTTCGCGCTGGATATTCCATATTCAGAACATGATGTGAAAGCATTCCATACCTTTGATCAGGCAAAACCTGGGATTTCACAGGATTTCGAAGTTATTGCAACGGCTACTGGAGGAGCACCCAATTTTGCGAATAATGACACAACTCGTTTTACCCAAACCTTTCAAAACTATTACAGTTATGATGACGGAAGTGCAGAATCGGCATACGGAACTACAGGTGTTCAATCAAGACTAGCAATTCAATATACATCGTACGAAGCAGATTCCGTTATCGGTCTAGCAATGCATTTTGTTCCCTCAGTAGAAGATGTTTCCAACAACCTCTTTCTTTTAACAGTGTGGGACGATCTAAACGGTCAGCCGAATAACGTGGTTTATGAAGACAATTTGTTCTTCCCGAGAACGCCATCGTACAATTATGGGTACAACATGTTCTCGTACTACTTTTTTGAGGACACCCTAAGAGTTCCGGTTAGCGGAACATTCTACGTGGGTTGGAGACAATTTGAAGCAGAACGACTTAATATTGGTTTGGATAGAAATAATGACAATAGCGATCATGCATTCTTTAGTATTGATGGCGGAGCTACTTGGGATCAAGCTACAGAGTCCGGTTCTGTTATGATTCGACCTATATTTTCAACAAATATGAACGTTACCTTGGGAGTAGAGGAGAATACTGAAATTGAAAGATTTTCAAAAATTTATCCAAATCCAACAAGAAATAAGGTTACCATCGAACCATCTGTTACATATACAGGTGCAATCTTGCGAAACATGCAAGGTCAGATCGTAAAACAGATTGTAGAAAAAGAGTTTTACATGCAAGACCTTCCATCGGGAATATACTTCCTTGAAGTAATTGGAGAAAGCAAGGTGCACAAGATTAGTAAAATGTAAGGGTAAGAATGCAAGAATTAGAAGGGCATAAAGTAGACGAAGAACAACAAGAAGATCTTTTCGAGCATCATCGTTTTACGGCAGACGACGGTCAGGAAATCTTGAGGATTGATAAATTCCTGATGGATCGCATGCCCAATACCTCGCGCAATAAAATCCAAATTGCAGCAAAAGGTGGCAACATTCACGTAAACAAGAAGCCGGTAAAACAGAATTACAAGGTTAAGCCTGGTGATGAGGTGTCGATAGTACTTCCTTATCCAGTGCGAGAGATTGAACTCATTCCGCAAGACATTCCTTTAGATATTGCCTACGAAGATGAAACCCTTGTTGTGGTGAACAAACCAGCAAACATGGTTGTACATCCAGGCTATGGAAACTACAAAGGAACCTTGGTAAATGCGTTGGTGTACCATTTTGATAACCTGCCCGAAAGAATTGACAATTATTACGGGCGCCCTGGCTTGGTGCATCGATTGGACAAGCATACAACCGGATTGTTGGTAATTGCTAAAACCGAATCAGCATTAACCATGCTTGCCAAGCAATTTTATGATCGTACCACAGAAAGAAGGTATCATGCACTTGTTTGGGGAGATGTAAGTGAAGATGGAACCATAACCGGAAACATTGGTCGATCCTTGAAAAACCGAAAAGTCATGACGGTATTTCCAGAAGGCGATTACGGTAAACATGCGGTTACACATTACAAGGTATTGAAACGATTTGGCTATGTCACGTTAGTAGAGTGTAAATTGGAAACAGGAAGAACACACCAAATCCGTGCGCACATGAAATACATTGGACATCCATTATTTCACGATCTGGAATACGGCGGCGATAGTATTTTAAAAGGAATGCCTACCAGCAAGTATAAGAGGTTTGTCATGAATTGCTTTGACTTAATTCCAGGGCAAGCGCTACATGCCAAAACACTCGGATTTGAACATCCGGAAACAAAAGAATTTATCCGTTTGAATTCCGAATTGCCAGATGGCTTTGAAAGAATCCTGGAAAAATGGACTACATATATTAAAGAAGATTAACCAAAAAAGTTCAAATTTGAAAGCATTGTGAAATAACGAAAAGTGATTGTGTGTCAATCAGTTTTTTTGTTACTTTTACGGTCATTAACAACCCTAATGCTACGAAAGCGAACCAATACGAAAAGGACAACTATGAAGTTTAAACACGCCTTATCACTTGTATTTATTGTAATTGCAACTGTTGCTACGGCTCAGAATTCGAATGTATTAAAAGCCCGCACTGCGTATATGAGTGCCGCATTTGCGGAAGCACGCGAATTGGGTGAGAAAGCATACAAAAGTATTCCTTCAAAAGATACCCGTAAAAACCTTCGTTTGAAAGGAGAAATGGCATCTCTTACTGGAGATTGCTTCCGTTATCAGGAAATGTATCGACCGGCAAACGATTGGTATGAAAGAGCGATTCAGCTAGAGTATTTTAACCATGTACCTGAAGTATATCTATATAGCGGAGACATGCTTCGTATGATGGGGGAAAACGAGAAAGCGAAAGACATGTACGAAGAGTACATGAAGTTGGTCCCTGAAAGTGATCTAGCTAAAGCCGGAATGGAGTCCATTAAAATGAACGAATCATTTGTAGAGAGTAAAACACGTCACGTAATTGAAAACGAAGTTGAGCTAAATACAGAAAGTTTCGATATGGCTTCTGTAGTTGGAGATCGTAAAGGAGTGAAGATTTACTTTGGATCTAGCCGCGATGGTGGAGTTGGAGGTGAAGAGTCTTCACGTACAGGTGATACTCAAATGGATCTTTGGGTTTCCGATCTAGATAAGAAAGGAAACTGGACGAAACCATACTTGGTTAAGGAAAGTGATGAAGGAACAATTAACACACCTGATGCAGAAGGAACAGTATGTTTCGATGATCGTTTCAAGAAGATGTTCTTCACGCGATGTCCTGTAATGAAAAAGCAAAATCTTGGTTGCGAAATCTGGATGTCAGAAGCAGCAAACAAAACAGAATGGAAAGAGCCAGTTGAATTAACAACACTTCGTCCGCATGATTCTGTCTCAGTTGGACACCCTGCAACAATGGATGGTAAATTCCTAGTATTCGTTTCGGATCAAGAAGGAGGATACGGAGGTAAAGACCTTTGGTATTCAACTTACGACCGAAAAGGAGATACGTGGTCTGCACCGAAAAACATGGGGCCTGAAATTAACACTGCAGGAAACGAATTGTTCCCAACATTCGGATTGAACGGGGATTTGATCTTTTCAACAGATGGTCGTCCTGGAATGGGAGGTTTGGATTTGTTCCGTGCCGCTCGCGTAGGAGAAGACAACAAATGGGAGAATCCAACAAACTTAGGTACTCCATTGAACTCAACAAGTAACGATTACGCATTGACAGAAATTGACGATCGTAACGGATACCTTACTTCTGAGCGTAAAAGTGTTAATGGAGAATACAACGTTGATATTTTCTCATACAACATTCCTCCATTCTTGTACACATTGAAAATGGATATCCATGAATTTGGTGATCCAGGGCGTAAAATCGAAGATGTTCGAATTACAGTGAAAGGAGAAAATCCAGGTGAAACTTGGGAAGGATATTCGAATGCACAAGGTGCTATCTTCTGGGATATTCGCCCAATCGAAGATCCTACTTTCGGAAATCGTTTCGTAAACGAAAACGCTACGTACACCATTTCAATTTCTGGAGACCCTGAATTGTACTACGAGCAGCCAGAAACACAAACCATTACAACAATGGGCTTGGATTACCCACAAGATTTCGTGGTAGCGATGAATTTGATCCCACAACGTCCAATCCGTCTCCCGGAAGTACGTTACCCATTAAACAAGTGGGAATTGTTGATCGATGAGGAAGCGGATGTGCCTTTTAACTCGGAAGATTCATTGATGTATGTATTGAAAATGTTAGAAGACAATCCAAAGCTGGTAATCCAATTGAACTCTCATACGGATTCACGTGGTAGTGGACCTCGAAACGAAAAGTTGGCAACTAATCGTGCACGTCGTTGTTACAAGTTCTTGGTTGAAGAAAAAGGAGTTGATCCGCGTCGTATTGTTCCTGTAGGTAAAGGAGAGTCAAGTCCAAGAAAGATTTACAAGAAAGGAGACGTTTACTCTGTAGTACCGCCTCAAGAAAATAACGCAGATTTTGATGAATGGGAAGAAATAATTCTTACCGAAAGATACATCAACCAGTACAGAGCAACTGACAAAGCAATGTTTGAAAGATTACATCAGTACAATCGTCGTACGGATGCTGAAATTCTTTCCTTAGACTTTGATCCAGAAACGGCACCAGCTGCAGATACAAAGTACCTGAAGTACGTGCCGTACTAGAAAGGTTCTTCTAGATAAAAACTAACCCTGACTTCGAAAGAACGTCAGGGTTTTTTTGTATCTTAAAGTAAGAACCTAATACCTAACACAATGACAGAAGAGTACCTCCATTTTATTTGGAGTCTGAAAAGAATTATCGCCACTGAATTACAAACGCAGCATCAAGAATCTATTCAAATAATAAGTGCGGGACTGCATAACGCCATTATGGCTGGCCCTGATTTTAGCCATGCAAAACTTATAATAGATGGAATCGAATGGCACGGTCCCGTAGAAATTCATGTAAAAAGCTCTGATTGGTATGCACACAAACATCACCAAGATGAAGCGTATAACAATGTTATTCTACACGTGGTGTTTGAGCATGATCGCGAAGTGGAGCAAAACGGACGAATACTACCCACGTTAGAATTAAAACCCTTCATTGATTGGGATCACTTTGAGCAGTTCGAACATTTTAAAAATAGTAAGCACGATATCCATTGTGCAGCGTCTCTGAAAGGAACCAATTCCATCTTCATTGAAAACATGATGGAAAAATCATTGATAGAAAAGTGGGGGCAAAAAATCTCTGTACTTCAAGAATACATCAAAGATCCAAACGATGCCATGATGACTTTTCTAGGAGCTGCCTTTGGCGGTCACTTGAATATGCATCCGTTTTTACAAACGCTTGCAACTGTTCCAGCCGAGAGATTGAGAAAAATGGCTCCCATCAAACGGTACAACTTACTATTGACGCAAAGCGGAATGGTCTTCAATGATATTAAGACAATAGATCGATGGCATTTCAAAGGGAACCGTCCGGGGAATTTCCCCTCAAAACGATTGTATCAATTTGCGTTCTTCATGCATGATGATCAATTGAAGTTGCTAGCAGAACTGTCAACTCCGAAGGAGGTTATTGATCGCTTCGAGGAAATAATGAAACCTAAAACAACGCAATTGAGGCTTACGGAAAACTTCAAGAACCACTTGTTAATCAATGCAGTGGTCCCCTTCTTTTATTATTGTGCGCTTCAGGAGCAAAACGAGAAGTACCAAGAATTCGCCCTCGAACTACTGAAGAACGTACCACCGGAGAATAATAACATCACAAGAAAGTGGTCAGCAATTGACAAGGCTCCAAAAAACGCTTGGGAGTCGCAAGGACTTTTGGCGCTCTATCGCTATTACTGTAAAGCGAAAAAATGCCTATCTTGCGAAGTAGGAAACGCCATCATTGATCGTTCGAAATGATACAAAAAACCATCTTCTTTTTTGAAATGAAGTCCTTCGGTGTTTGCGCCTGGTGGGCTCGTAAATTCGGAATTAGCTCGGCAAAAGTGCGACTTGGTTTTATTTACGCATCTTTTATTGCATTGGGATCGCCGCTTTTGATTTATCTAATCATGGCATGGATTCTTGAGCACAAGCACTATTTCAAGTTTCAGCGAAGAAAAAGAAACACCATCTGGGAATTGTAGAAGAGCATGTTCGTCAAATCGACCTTATTTAAAAGAATGTCCTACTTCCTCGGCCTGATAGCTTTTATCATGGTGGGAGGAACGATGGGGTACATAATCATTGAAGGGTGGGGAGTTGTAGATGCGCTTTACATGACGATCATCACGATTTCAACTGTCGGATTCGAAGAGGTGACCCCCTTATCGAACTACGGAAAATTATTTACTGCATTTTTGATTGTAACTAGCTTTGGTACTTTCGCCTATGCTGTTACATCATTAACGCGCTACTTCATTGGCGGGGAATACAAACGTTACATTAAAGAATATCGGGTCATGAAAGAAACCGGAAAAATGCAAGGTCACGTAATTATTTGTGGATTTGGACGTGTGGGAATGCAGGTTGCAATAGATCTTCAAGAGGCAGGTCAGGATTTCGTAATTCTCGAGAAAGACGAAGAGGTAATCGAACATTGGTCCACACATGAAGAATATTTATTCATCAAAGGAGACAGTACGGATGATGAAGTGCTTGATCGTGCAGGAATTCAAAGTGCTCTAGCCGTTATTACCTGTATGCCAAAGGACGCGGATAACATTTATGTCGTACTGGCATCTCGAGAGAAGAACGACAATTTGCTGATTGTCAGTAGAGCATCATTTAATACTTCCGTTTCTAAATTGAGAATCGCGGGAGCAAACAACGTAATTATGCCCGATTCAATTGGAGGATCTCATATGGCGTCTTTGATCTCAAATCCAGATGTGATGGAATTCCTTGACATCATTAGGGCACAAGGAACTGTAGGTGCGAATATGGATACTGTAACATACGATCAATTGCCTCCAGATCTTCAGGGCAAAACAATAAAAGAGTTAGATTCTCATAAGGTTACTGGGGTCACTATTATCGGTTTCAGAGAAAAAGACGGTGAATACCAAATCAATCCGCCAGAATCTACTACCGTCGGGCCGGGGTCGAAGCTGTTTGTTCTTGGAAATGAGGAGCAAATCGATAAGTTTGTAAAGTACTTTAAATAAAGCCACAGGGGCCCTTTAACCGTCTATATAGTTCCTCGATAGCCCTCGCTATTATTTGTTATATTTGGTTCCTACTTGAAAACTAGCATAATCTCTACAAAATGAAGAAGTACCTATTTGGACTAATTGTTCTTTTAATCTCCGTCACTTCGTTCGCGGCCAAAAGCGATACAACATATAAGCATTTCATGGTCGCTGAGGTAGACCACGATGCTCAGATAATTGTTTTGAAGCCAACCACTGATACGGTGGTAAAGAGCAACGATATTGATGCTAGAATTGATGGAGCTTTCCGTCCAGTGGCAGACTTTGTAGGGGACATTATTTTCTACGGAATCAATTTTGGAAGCATAGAAAAAGAGTACAAAGTTGTAGTTGAAGGAACTGACATCGAAGGAAAGGAAATAGATTTCTCCAAAATTAAGATAGGTGATTCCCAAACGGCGCAAGGGGTAGAGATATTAGGAAAGGATGGCACCTTAAAAGTAAAGGATGGTAAGGTAATTATTGCCGGAACATCCGCTGATGGTGTCAAGGTTAGACTAACTGCCCCTTATTATACGGTTCCATTAGTGCTAATAATCTTGTTAATTGGAGCCATTTTCTTTACACTCTATTTCGCTTTCCCAAATGTTCGATTGATCGGAACAGCCGTTCGAATTGTGCGTGGTAAGTATGATGATATTGACCACCATGAGTCTGGCGAAATGGCTGGCGATCCAACTCCAGGTGGAGATGCAATAGAAACCATAGGAGTAGAAGGAGCAGAGGGAGAAGTTTCTCACTTTCAAGCACTCACTGCTGCATTATCGGCCACTGTTGGACTAGGTAACATTGCCGGTGTAGCAATCGCAATTGCCCTCGGGGGGCCAGGAGCAACCTTCTGGATGATTGTAGCAGGCTTTATTGGTATGGCTTCTAAATTTACAGAGTGTACGCTTGGAGTTAAATACCGTGAGGTAGATGAGAACGGAACCGTTTACGGCGGACCAATGTATTACCTTTCTAAGGGACTCAAGGAGCGTAACCTAGGAAGATTAGGAAAGGTGCTTGCAGTATTCTTTGCCATAATGTGCGTGGGAGGTTCTTTAGGAGGAGGAAACATGTTCCAAGCAAATCAAGCGGCTTCGCAGTTTACACAAATGGTTGGAATGGATAACGGTTGGGCGAAGTTTGTATTCGGAATTGTTGTGGCGGTTATTGTCGGTATTGTGATTATCGGAGGAATTAAGAAAATTGGAAGGGTTACTGAGCGTGTGGTACCTTTTATGGCAGGTATTTTTGTACTAGCTTCATTGATTATTTTGATCATGAATTTTGGATTGCTTGGTGAAGCGTTCGGAATGATCTTCGACGGGGCTTTTAATGCCTCAGCAGCCCTCGGTGGGTTTGTCGGTGTATTAATTGTCGGTTTCCAACGTGCTGCCTTTTCAAACGAAGCCGGTGTTGGTTCTGCGGCAATTGCGCACTCAGCGGTAAAAACAAAGTACCCAGCCAGTGAGGGGATTGTTGCATTGCTTGAACCTTTTATCGATACCGTGGTAATTTGTACAATGACCGCGCTCGTAATTATTGTTACAAATCTTCGCGCTGGATTATTTGATTACGGTAATCTAGAAGGTTCGGAAGTTGTTCTGAATAATGGAGGAGGAAATGTGGCAGGAGTAGATTTAACCTCCATGGCATTCGATTCCGCAATTCCTCATTTCTCTATCGTATTGACGATTGCAGTTATTCTTTTTGCTTTCTCAACAATGCTTTCTTGGTCATACTATGGGTTGCAAGCTTGGAAATATCTTTTCGGAAAAGGTAAAACGGCTGATACAATCTATAAAATTATGTTCCTGTTCTTCGTTGTAGTCGGAGCATCAATAAGTCTGGGTGCAGTTGTAGATTTCTCAGATGCCATGATATTTGCCATGGTCTTCCCGAATATAATTGGTCTGTTCTTCCTTGCTCCAAAAGTGAAGCAAGAATTGAAGAAGTTCAAAGAGGCGATTAGAAATAAGACGGCTGCGAAGAAAGCCTAAATGGGCATTTCAAAGAGAAATAGACGCGGCATTTGGGTGCTTATACTTTTGTGTGTATCGCTTGCTTATGTTCCAAGGGTTCTTGCCGAATGGAATGAAAGTTCCATTGAAGTTTCTCACGAATCTGTTGCAGAAGCAGAGGTAAAAGTGGAAGAGCAACAGCGCGTAGCCAAGTCCCAAAAGAAACAGAAGTACTCGAAGCGAAAGAAATCATACAAAACACCGCCTTCCCAATTTAACCCGAACGATTACAGCAGGGAAGATTGGATGCGCCTTGGTTTATCCCAAAAACAGGCAGACGTGGTTCTAAAGTTTACATCACGTGGTATTCGCTCAAACGAAGAATTGAAGAAAATTTTTGTCATCCCGGAAGAGGTATTTGAATTATTGAAAGATTCAACGTTTTATCCTTCTCAGGAATCTAAATATGAGAAGCAGGATTACACAAAAGAGATTTTAATAGTAAATATCAATACAGCATCTTTGGAAGAATTGAAAACGCTTCCAGGAATTGGCGATTTTTACGCCAAGAAAATAATCGAGCAGCGAAAAGAACTAGGTGGTTTTATTGGAAAGTATCAACTGTTGGAATTGTGGAAATTCGGAACAGAACGTTATGATAAAATTGAAGATCGAATTATTGTTTCAGGAAACATTCAGAAATTAAATATCAATACAGCAGATATTGAAACCCTTAAGAATCATCCATACATTTCTTACAAAGTCGCCAATTCGATTGTGAAAATGAGAAATGCCCACGGATCGTATCAAAAGTTGGAAGATGTGTTAGAGTCCGTTCTTATAGATCAGGAATTATTCAGCAAAATTCAACCCTATTTAAGCTTATAAATATGTTGCAAGAAGAAGTTAGAAAAGCCATTAGAGACATTCATGATTTTCCGAAACCTGGGATTGTGTTTAAGGATATCACGCCCATAATGCAAGATGCGGAATTATCAAAGTCTATAGTTCAGCATTTGAAATCGCTGTATTCAAATCAAGGGATCGAAGCAATAGCGGGGATTGAAAGCCGTGGATTTTTAATTGGATATCCCTTAGCTATGGAATTGGGAGTACCCTTTATTCTGATTCGGAAAAAAGGAAAGCTTCCGCACAAAACAATCAGCTACGATTACGACCTAGAATATGGTTCTGCTACCATCGAAATGCACGTCGATGCAGTAACCGAGAGGCAACGTGTTTTAATTCATGACGACTTACTGGCTACTGGCGGATCTGCTGAGGCCGCAGCTAAGCTAATTCGAAAAGGTGGGGCAGAAGTGGTCGGTTTCGACTTTCTTGTAGAATTAGAATTTTTAAATGGAGCCGAAAAATTGAGAAATTTATCTGACAATATTCGTAATTTAGTAGCCTATTAATTGGATAGACTACTAACTATCCAATCCTTATTTGAGCCTAAAATGAATTTCGAAAAAAATGAAAACCAGCAAATGATTGCGCAAATGGTGCGTGATTTTGCTGAAAAAGAGATCCGTCCCAACTTAAATAAATGGGACGCGGAAGAATTCTTCCCCGTATATACCATGAAACAAATGGGTGAACTTGGACTTTTGGGAATGTATATTCCTGAAGAGTATGGAGGAAGTGGTATGGGATACTTCGAATATGCAACAGCCTTAATGGAGCTTGGTAAAGTTTGTGGAGGTGTTGGATTGAGCGTTGCAGCCCACAATTCACTGTGTACAGGGCATATTTATTATCACGGTACGGAAGAACAGAAAAAGAAATATTTACCAAAACTATGTTCCGGCGAGTGGATTGGAGCGTGGGGATTGACAGAGCCAAATACTGGGTCCGATGCCATGCGCATGAAAACAACCGCTGTGAAAGATGGCAATGAATGGGTGATCAACGGAGCGAAGAACTGGATCACGCATGGATTGTCAGGAGATGTTGCCGTTGTCTTGGTGCGAACTGGAGATCTTTTAGATAGTAAAGGAATTACCGCCTTCATTATCGAGAAAGGAACACCTGGGTTTTCTGCAGTAAAGATCAAAGACAAGTTAGGCGTTCGTGCAAGCGAAACGGCTGAGTTGATTTTTGATAACGTTCGTGTTCCAGAAGAAAATGTTATCGGTGAAGTAGGAATGGGATTCGTTCAAGCGATGAAAGTTTTGGACGGAGGCCGTATTTCAATTGCCGCTTTGAGTTGTGGAGTAGCGCGCGGAGCGTATGAAGCGTCAGTGAAGTATGCCAAAGAACGCGAGCAGTTCGGAAGGCCGATCGCACAGTTTCAGGGAATCTCTTTTAAATTGGCAGATATGGCGACCCAAGTGGAAGCAGCAGAAATGTTGACCTTTCAAGCGGCTGATAGAAAAAACAAAGGACTTCCGATGACCAAAGAAGGAGCTTTCGCCAAGTATTTCGCCAGTGAAGTATCCGTAACATGTGGAAACGAAGCGGTGCAGATTATGGGTGGCTACGGCTACACAAAAGAGTATCCTGCAGAGAAGTTTTTGCGCGATGCGAAGCTAATGACAATTGGAGAAGGAACCTCTGAAATACAGAAGTTGGTAATTTCAAGAGAAATTTTGAAGTAAGAAGTTGTTTTTAAATTAAATGTTCTATATTTGCGGTCCGCTTTCGGGCGATTTAGTAGACAAGAAATTAAGAAAATACAGATAAGATATGTTGATTATTCCAGTTAAAGAAGGGGAAAACATTGAAAGAGCGATCAAGAAGTACAAGAAGAAATTTGATCGTACAAAAGTGATGCGTGAATTGCGTTCTCGTAAAGAGTTCACCAAGCCTTCTGTTTTGAAGCGCCAAGAGAAAATTCGTGCTTCTTACAAGCAACGAATGAAATCTGCGGAATATTAGAAACATTTCTTAGGAAAATACGTTAAAGGAGTCTATATGGCTCCTTTTTTTATGCTCGATAGTTTCCTGGATTACTTGACAACCCAAAAACGGTTTTCTGAACACACCTGCCTGGCCTACAGAAAAGACATTGAGCAATTTCTTGAATTTACCGGAATTGCATCGAAAAGCGATATTCGTGAGGTGAATTCCAAAGTCATCCGAGGGTGGATGGTTGACTTGATTGATAACGACTACGAAAACACATCTGTTAACCGCAAACTATCTTCTCTTCGGACGTATTTCAAATGGTTATTAAAGGAAGGAGTAATTGATTCCAGTCCTATTAGCATGTTAGAGGGGCCAAAGGTTCGAAAACGCCCTCCTTCATTTGCGCAACAAAATGAATTGAAGCCAGAAAAGATCAGAGATTACTTTGAAGATGATTTCGACGGTGTAAGAGATCGATTGTTATTCGAGATGTTGTACCAGACAGGAATACGTTCTAGTGAACTAATCGGATTGATGGATCAATCAGTTCGAAACAATGAGATCAAAGTATTAGGGAAAAGAAATAAAGAACGCATTATCCCAATCACGAATGAACTGTCGGAACTGGTTCGAACGTATCGAAATTTACGGGGAGATATTGCAGTAGAACCCCTTCATTTTTTCGTAAGAAACAACGGTGAAAAACTATATCCAAAGTTTGTCTATAGCAAAATAAATTACTACCTTGGAAAGGTAACGGATTTGGAAAAAAGGAGTCCCCATGTGCTTCGGCACACCTTTGCAACACACATGTTGAATAATGGAGCAGGCTTAGAAGTGCTCAAGGAACTCTTAGGACATGCCAATCTTTCGGCCACGCAGGTCTATACCCATAATTCGTTCGCAGAGTTAACACAGATTTATTCACAGTCCCACCCACGTGGACGCAAAACTTAGAAGCTATGGATTTTAAAGTAAACACCGTACATTTCACTGCAGATGATAAACTCGTAAATTTTATTGAAGGAAAAGTAAAGAAACTTGAGTTGATGTACGACCGAATAATTGCTAGCGAAATCTATTTAAGGTTGGATAAAAGTGAAGAGAAAGAAAATAAGGTTGCAGAAGTAAAATTGTTGCTCCCAGGAAACGAGCTTTTTGCTAAAAAGCAATGCAAAAGTTTCGAGGAAGCTGCCGATCAAGCGGTTGCGGCCCTAAAAAAACAAGTGGAACGATATAAAGCTAAAACGGCGTAAATCAAAGTCTTGCATTTATTCAAATAAGGGCACTTTTGAAGTGTCCTTATTTTTTTTGATTTTTTTTTCAAAAACTGATTGTTATTATTGATTTGTTTCATACATTTGCACTCCCCAAACGCGGGGCAATACTAAAAGTTCTTTCAAATACTGAAACAATTTTACCATCATGTGCCGATGTAGCTCAGCTGGCTAGAGCAGCTGATTTGTAATCAGCAGGTCGGGGGTTCGAGTCCCTCCATCGGCTCTAAATGTTACTTTGGGGAGATACTCAAGCGGCCAACGAGGGCAGACTGTAAATCTGCTGGTTTTACCTTCGCAGGTTCGAATCCTGCTCTCCCCACAAAGAAACATGATTGAAATTAATATAAGCGGGAGTAGCTCAGTTGGTAGAGCGTCAGCCTTCCAAGCTGAGGGTCGCGAGTTCGAATCTCGTCTCCCGCTCATTTTTACACCTTAATCGGTGTTACTAATAGGTCGAAGTGAAATTCGGTAACAATGCTCTTGATAAAAGAGGATTTTTAAAGGGCTTTTGTGCCGGTGTAGCTCAGTGGTAGAGCGCTTCCTTGGTAAGGAAGAGGTCACGAGTTCAATTCTCGTCATTGGCTCTAAGTAGTGATTGAAAATTTTTTCACCCGTGAAAGGGTGGAATTTTTGCATATATAAAAGTTTATTTTTTAACTAAGAAACACAGAAAACAATGGCTAAGGAAACATTCGATCGTTCCAAACCGCATGTTAACATCGGAACAATTGGTCACGTTGACCACGGAAAAACTACTTTGACTGCTGCAATCTCTTCTGTATTGTCGTCTCAAGGTCTAGCTGAAACACGCGACTTCTCTTCTATTGATAACGCACCGGAAGAAAAAGAACGTGGTATTACTATTAACACATCGCACATTGAGTACGAAACTGCTAACCGTCACTACGCACACGTTGACTGTCCAGGTCACGCCGATTACGTAAAGAACATGGTTACAGGAGCTGCACAAATGGACGGAGCTATCTTGGTAGTTGCTGCTACAGATGGACCAATGCCACAGACTCGTGAGCACATCTTGCTTGGACGCCAGGTTGGTGTACCTCGTATTGTTGTATTCATGAACAAAGTGGATATGGTTGATGATGAGGAGCTACTTGAACTAGTTGAGATGGAAATCCGTGAGTTGTTGTCTTTCTACGATTACGATGGAGATAACACTCCAGTCATTCAAGGTTCTGCTTTGGGTGCATTGAACGGAGAAGATAAGTGGGTTGCTACTGTTAACGAATTGATGGAAGCAGTTGATACTTATATCGAATTGCCTCCACGTGATGTAGATAAAGATTTCTTGATGCCAGTTGAGGACGTATTTACGATTACAGGTCGTGGTACTGTTGCAACGGGACGTATCGAGACTGGTGTTATTAACACCGGAGATCCAGTAGATATCCTTGGAATGGGTGATGAAAAATTGTCTTCTACTTGTACAGGAGTTGAGATGTTCCGTAAGATCTTGGATCGCGGAGAAGCTGGTGATAACGTAGGATTGTTGTTGCGTGGTATCGAAAAATCCGATATTAAGCGTGGGATGGTAATTTGTAAGCCAGGATCAACAACTCCACATACGAAGTTTAAAGCTGAGATTTACGTATTGAAGAAAGAAGAAGGTGGTCGTCACACTCCTTTCCATGATAAGTACCGTCCTCAGTTCTACTTCCGTACAACTGACGTAACAGGTGAGATCTTCACTACTGACGGACGTGACATGGTTATGCCAGGTGACAACGTTACTATTGAAGTGAACTTGATCGTACCAGTAGCTATGGACAAAGGTCTTCGTTTTGCAATCCGTGAGGGTGGTAGAACAGTAGGAGCTGGTCAGGTTACTGAGATCATGGAGTAATCTTACACCATAAGAAATAATAGAAAGGGGAGTTCGCTCCCCTTTTTATACGAGTTGTCTTTCTCGTTTATCAAAAAAGTCCTTTGAAAAGCAAAATTTTAGGTTGCGTTTTGAGAATGATGTGAATCGGAATTTTCAATTCGCAATTTTTAATTGATACACGGGTGTAGCTCAGCTGGTAGAGTAGTGGATTCCAAATCCATTGGTCGTGGGTTCGAACCCTACCGCCCGTGCAAAAAACAAGACATGTCAAAAGTAAAAGAGTATTTTAACGAGACTGTTACCGAAATGGTACATCGCGTTACTTGGCCTACTTGGAAAGAACTCCAAAGTAATACCATTATTGTAGTGGTAGCCTCAGTACTTATCTCCCTGATCATCTTCGCAATGGACTTCGTATTTGGAGTGCGCGCAGAAGAAGAAGGAATGATTTGGAGAGGAATCCTAGGATTCGTCTACGACTTGTTTTCTTAATCCCAATTAGCACAACGACGATATGGCAACAGAAGTAAAAAAGCGTTGGTACGTGGTGAGAGCCATCAGTGGGAAGGAGAAAAAGGTGAAAGAATACCTAGAAATGGAAATCTCTCGCCTGAAACTTGACGAGTTCATTGGACAGATTCTTATCCCAACTGAAAAAGTATTTCAAATTCGTAATGGTAAAAAAGTAAGCAAAGAACGCGCTTACCTTCCAGGTTATGTATTGGTAGAAGTAGCTCTTGTAGGAGAGGTGCCCCACGTAATTAAAGGAATACCAAACGTAATCGGATTTCTCGGAGCAGAGAAAGGTGGAGAACCACACCCGATGAGAATGTCAGAAGTAAATCGAATCCTTGGTAAGGTAGACGAGCTTACAGAGACAGAAGAAGAAATGAAGATTCCATTTGTTATCGGCGAGTCAGTAAAAGTAATTGACGGACCGTTCAACAACTTCAGCGGAGTGATTGATGAAATCAACGAAGACAAGAAGAAGTTGAAAGTAATGGTGAAAATTTTTGGAAGAAAGAACTTGCTGGAGCTTAGCTACATGCAAGTAGAAAAAGAATAGAAGAGTATATTAACCCGTAGGAGTGGTGAAAGCGATTAAAGCTTCCCGTGAATAACCATGTTTGACTACACAATTCAAAACAAATGGCTAAAGAAGTAGCAGGTTTGATCAAATTACAGATCAGAGGTGGTGCAGCCAATCCAGCTCCTCCAGTTGGTCCCGCACTTGGTGCAAAAGGGGTAAATATTATGGAGTTCTGTAAGCAGTTTAACGCTCGTACGCAGGAAAAAGCAGGAAAGGTACTACCAGTAGTTATCACTGTTTACGGTGATAAATCCTTTGAGTTCGTAATTAAAACTCCGCCGGCAGCGGTGCAAATTCTCGAAAAAGGTAAATTGAAAAAAGGATCCTCAGAACCTAACCGTTCGAAAGTAGGAACCGTTTCATGGGACCAAGTTCGTGAAGTAGCAGAAGATAAGTTGCCAGATATGAACTGTTTTACTGTTGACTCTGCAATGCGCATGGTTGCCGGTACAGCTCGTTCAATGGGAGTTAATGTAAAAGGTGGAACACCACCCGAAACCAAATAATCATTACAGTTATGGGAAAAGTATCTAAAAAGAGAAAAGAAGCTCTTGCAAAGATCGATTCTAGCAAGGCTTATACCTTGGCTGAAGCATGTAGTTTGGTTAAGGAAGTGTCAACCACTAAATTTGATGCCTCAGTTGACGTATGTGTTCGTTTGGGTGTAGACCCACGTAAAGCGAATCAAATGGTGCGAGGAACTGTTGCAATGCCACACGGAACCGGTAAAGATGTAAAAGTCTTGGTTCTATGTACTCCAGATAAGGAGGAGGAAGCAAAAGCAGCTGGTGCCGATCACGTTGGTTTGGATGAATACATCACTAAAATCAAAGGAGGTTGGACTGATATCGACGTTATTATTACTATGCCTTCGTGTATGGGGAAAGTTGGTGCATTGGGTCGTATTCTAGGACCACGTGGACTAATGCCGAACCCAAAAACTGGTACGGTAACAATGGACGTTGCGAAAGCGGTACAAGATGTAAAAGCTGGTAAAATCGACTTCAAAGTTGATAAATACGGGATTGTACATGCAATGGTAGCAAAGGCAAGCTTTGACGGTGAGAAAATCACTGACAACGCAAACGAGTTGATCCAACAGTTGATCAAATTGAAGCCATCTGCTGCTAAAGGTGTATACATCAAGAGCGCTTACATTAGTTCTACCATGAGTCCTAGTATTCAGATTGATACGAAGTCACTAATTGCTTAAATCATATTGACATGACAAGAGAAGAAAAAGCAAAGTACATAGATGACTTGGCGGCACAATTAGCTGAGAACAATGTTATCTATCTGACAGATACAGCAGAACTAACCGTAGAGACAGTAGGCAACCTTCGTCGTAAAGCCTTCAACGCTAACGTATCCATGCGTGTTGTAAAAAACACCTTGCTTGCAAAAGCAATGGAGAAAGTTGAAGACAAAGACTTCGGAGAATTGAAGGGAACTCTTAAGGGAGCAACTTCAATCATGTTTGCTGAAGCAGGTAATGGACCCGCAAAGCTTATCAAAGATTTTCGTAAGAAAGAAGATAAGCCAATTCTTAAAGGAGCTTGGATCGATGAGGGAGTATATGTTGGTGACGATCAGTTATCAATGCTCGCTGATATCAAGTCGAAAGAAGAATTGCTTGGTGAAATTATCACATTGCTTCAAAGTCCTGCGAAGAACGTTGTTTCTGGACTTAAAGGTGCTGGAGGTAAATTGGCCGGCATCCTAAAAACGCTCGAAGAAAGAGCATAATTTAATTCGCCGAAATATAGAACAAGGCGAGACAATTTAATTTTTTAAGAACCTATTTAAATTTTAATAAAATGGCTGATTTGAAAGAAATGGCAGAAGCGTTGGTTAACTTGACAGTTAAAGACGTTAACGAACTTGCTAACATTTTGAAAGACGAATACGGAATTGAACCTGCTGCTGCTGCTGTAGCTGTAGCTGCTGGTGGAGCTGCTGGTGGCGGTGAAGCTGCTGAGGAGAAAACGGAATTCGACGTAATCTTGAAAGCTGCAGGAGGATCTAAACTAGCTGTAGTAAAACTAGTTAAAGAATTGACTGGAGCAGGATTGAAAGAAGCAAAAGAAATGGTTGATAGCGCACCAGCAACTTTGAAAGAAGGTGTTGCTAAAGACGAAGCGGAAGGCTTGAAAACGTCTCTTGAAGAGGCTGGAGCTGAAGTTGAGATCAAGTAAGGTCCACATTCATTTATCAGGAAAGGTGTCCCGTTTTACGGGATGCCTATTCCTGTATTAAACCGAGGGGTTTTCAAACACCTGAACTTAGTGCTGAAAAGCACCAAATTTTTTCACTAAAATCGTTTGGCCTTGGCAACATCAAACAATACATCGAAAAGAGTGAATTTTGCGTCAAGCAAAAATCCATTTGGGTACCCAGACTTTTTGGATATTCAATTAAAATCCTTCCAGGAGTTCTTTCAGTTGGAAACAACACCGGAGAACAGAGAGAGTGAAGGATTATTTAAAGTTTTCTCTGAGAACTTTCCAATCACCGATACGCGAAATCAATTCGTATTGGAGTTTTTGGACTACTTTATCGACCCACCGCGTTACACAATACATGAGTGTATCGATCGTGGTTTGACATACAGTGTCCCCCTAAAGGCAAAATTAAAATTGTACTGTACGGACCCTGAACACGAAGATTTTGAAACAATCGTGCAGGATGTATACTTAGGTACAATCCCTTATATGACTCCGAAAGGATCATTCGTGGTTAACGGAGCTGAGCGAGTAATCGTTTCTCAGTTGCACCGTTCACCAGGTGTGTTCTTCGGACAAAGTCACCATGCTAATGGAACCAAATTGTATTCGGCTCGTGTGATTCCTTTCAAAGGATCATGGATCGAATTTGCAACGGATATCAACAGTGTGATGTATGCGTACATCGACCGTAAGAAGAAGCTTCCTGTAACAACATTGTTCCGTGCTATTGGTTACGAGAGTGATAAAGATATTTTAGAAATCTTCGATCTTGCAGACGAACTAAAAGCGACGAAAACGAACTTGAAAAAGGCGTTGGGTCGTAAATTGGCTGCACGTGTATTGAAATCATGGGTTGAAGATTTCGTAGATGAAGATACTGGAGAAGTAGTATCCATCGAGCGTAATGAAGTATTGTTGGATCGTGAGACCATCCTCGAAGAGGAGCACATCGAATTGATCTTGGATTCTGGAGCAAAGAACATCATCTTGCACAAAGTTGACATCAATACGGCTGATTTCACAATCATCTA
This sequence comes from Flavobacteriales bacterium, assembly GCA_015665275.1. Lineage (GTDB taxonomy): Bacteria > Bacteroidota > Bacteroidia > Flavobacteriales_D > Crocinitomicaceae > UBA4466. Next base: position 27,418 of record JADFAL010000018.1, read on the forward strand.
CAACACGCTTCAAAAAGATACATCAAACTCAGAAAAAGAAGCAGTAGAGCACATCTACCGTCAATTGCGTAACGCTGAGCCACCTGATTACGAAACTGCCAAGGGAGTATTCGAGAAGTTGTTCTTCTCTGACACTCGTTACGATTTGGGTGAAGTAGGTCGTTTCCGATTGAATAAGAAATTGAAAGTAAACATGGAGGAAACTTCACGTGTACTTACAAAAGCAGATATTATTTCCATCATCAAGTACTTGATCGAGTTGATCAACTCAAAAGCTGATGTGGATGATATCGATCACTTGTCAAACCGCCGTGTTCGAACAGTAGGAGAGCAATTGTACTCTCAGTTTGGAGTAGGTTTGGCACGTATGGCACGTACGATCCGTGAACGTATGAACGTTCGAGATAATGAAGTCTTTACACCAATCGATTTGATTAACGCGAAGACATTATCATCTGTGATTAACTCGTTCTTCGGAACGAACCAACTATCGCAGTTTATGGATCAAACGAACCCACTGTCGGAAGTAACGCACAAGCGTCGTCTTTCAGCACTAGGGCCAGGAGGTCTTTCCCGTGAAAGAGCAGGGTTCGAGGTTCGTGACGTTCACTACACACACTATGGTCGTCTGTGTACGATTGAGACACCGGAAGGGCCGAACATTGGTTTGATCTCTTCTTTGTGTGTATTTGCAAAAGTCAACAAACTTGGATTTATCGAAACTCCTTACCGTGAAGTAGCGAAAGGAAAAGTAAATACGAAATCCGAACCTATTTATTTATCCGCAGAGGAAGAAGACGAAAAGATCATCGCACAGGCAAATGCCGAGTTAGATGATAAAGGGAACTTCCTTACGGATGTTGTTAAGGCTCGTTTGGGGCACGACTTCCCAGTTGTAGAACCAGACAAATTGAGCTTGATGGACGTTGGTGCAAACCAAATTGCGTCGATCGCAGCATCGTCAATTCCATTCTTGGAGCATGATGATGCCAACCGTGCATTGATGGGGTCAAACATGCAGCGTCAGGCCGTACCATTGTTACGTCCTCAGTCGCCAATTGTTGGAACTGGAATTGAAGAGTTGGTAGCAAAAGATTCACGTGTATTGATCAACGCCGAAGGTACTGGAGTTGTTGAATACGTGGATGCAAACGAAATCGTAATCCGTTACAACTGGACGAAAGAAGATCGTTTGGTAAGTTTCGATGACGAAGTAACACGCTACCCACTTACGAAGTTCGCTAAGACAAACCAAGGTACTTGTATCAACTTGAAGCCAATCGTTCAGAAAGGTGACAAAGTAGAGAAAGGACAAGTATTGTGTGAAGGATATGCAACGCAACAAGGAGAATTGGCCCTAGGTCAAAACTTGAAAGTGGCCTTCATGCCTTGGAAAGGATATAACTTTGAGGATGCGATTGTAATTTCTGAGCGTGTAGTGCGTGACGATATCTTTACATCAATCCATATTGATGAGTACTCTTTGGATGTACGTGATACAAAACGAGGAATGGAAGAATTGACTTCTGATATTCCAAACGTATCTGAAGAAGCGACGAAAGATTTGGACGAGCACGGATTGATCCGTATCGGAGCTGAAATCACTGAAGGAGATATCTTAATTGGTAAGATTACTCCAAAGGGAGAAACAGATCCTTCTCCGGAAGAGAAACTTCTTCGTGCAATCTTCGGTGACAAAGCAGGTGATGTGAAAGATGCTTCATTGAAAGCAGGACCATCACTTCGTGGAGTTGTAATCGAAAAGAAATTGTTCTCACGTGCGGTGAAAGATCGTAAAGCGAAAGCACAGGATAAACCAATTTTGGAGAATCTTGACGCTGAATTCGATAAAGAGCACGCTGAGTTGAAAGCAGTATTGGTAGAGAAAATTTTGGATATTGTTGGAGACGAAAAGTCCGCAGGAGTATTCAATAACTTTAAAGAAGAAATAATCAAGAAGGGTACGAAGTTCGCTGCTCGTAACTTGAACGCGATTGACTTCTCTATCGTTAATCCTACTAACTGGACGAAAGATGCGAAGATCAATACATTGATCGGACGTGTTATCCATAACTTCAACATCAAGTCAAACGATTTGTTGGGAACTTACAAGCGTAAGAAATTCCACATTTCGGTTGGAGATGAACTTCCAGCAGGAATCATCAAAATGGCGAAGGTTTACGTAGCTAAGAAACGTAAGTTGAAAGTTGGAGACAAGATGGCGGGTCGTCACGGTAACAAAGGTATCGTTGCGAACATCGTACGTCAGGAAGACATGCCGTTCTTAGATGACGGAACACCAGTAGACATCGTGTTGAACCCACTAGGGGTACCATCTCGTATGAACCTTGGACAGATTTACGAAACTGTACTAGGTTGGGCAGGAGAGAAACTTGGAGTGAAGTTCGCAACACCAATTTTTGACGGAGCACATCCATCAGAAATCGATGATTACACTGTTAAGGCAGGAGTTCCTAAATCAGGAAAAACATATTTGTACGATGGAGGAACCGGAGAACGTTTCCACCAAACAGCAACCGTAGGTATTATCTACATGTTGAAACTGTCGCACATGGTTGATGATAAAATGCACGCGCGTTCAATCGGACCTTACTCACTTATTACACAACAGCCACTCGGAGGTAAAGCTCAGTTTGGAGGTCAGCGTTTTGGTGAGATGGAGGTATGGGCACTTGAGGCCTTCGGTGCATCGAACATCTTGCAGGAAATTTTGACAATTAAGTCCGATGATGTCATGGGACGTGCTAAAGCATACGAATCGATTGTGAAGGGAGACAACATTCCAGAACCTGGAATTCCTGAATCATTCAACGTATTGCTTCACGAGTTGAGAGGTTTGTGTCTCGACGTAACAATGGACTAATCATCGAATTCAATTAAGAAGAAAGAATTATGGCTTACAGAAAAGAACAACCCAAAAAGCAAAGTAGCTTCAATAAAATCACGATCTCGTTGGCTTCTCCAGAATCCATCTTAGAGAAATCAAGTGGTGAAGTACTTAAGCCTGAAACAATAAACTATCGTACGTACAAGCCGGAAAGAGACGGTTTGTTCTGCGAGCGTATCTTCGGTCCTGTGAAGGATTACGAATGTCACTGTGGTAAATACAAGCGTATCCGATACAAAGGAATCGTTTGTGACCGTTGTGGTGTAGAGGTAACAGAGAAGAAAGTACGTCGTGAGCGTATGGGACACATCTCATTGGTGGTTCCGGTAGCACACATTTGGTACTTCCGTTCTTTGCCGAACAAAATTGGATACTTACTAGGTTTGCCAACAAAGAAGTTGGATCAAATCATTTACTACGAACGTTATGTAGTAATTCAGCCAGGTATCGCTAATGCTTCAGACGGAGAGGAATTGAAACGTTTGGATTTTATGACCGAAGAAGAGTACTTGGATATTTTGGATGAACTTCCAAAAGAAAACCAATACTTGGAGGACACAGATCCGAATAAATTCATCGCGAAGATGGGAGCTGAGGCATTGTACGATTTGTTGCGTACAATGAACTTGGAAGAAACGTCGTACAACTTGCGTCACCAAGCAAACACTGAAACTTCTGTGCAACGTAAAAACGAAGCATTGAAGCGTCTTCAGGTGGTTGAGGCAATGCGTGAATCACAAACACGTATTGAGAACCGTCCTGAATGGATGATTGTAAAAGTTGTACCAGTAATTCCACCTGAATTACGCCCATTGGTACCATTAGATGGTGGTCGTTTTGCGACATCGGATTTGAACGACCTTTACCGTCGTGTAATTATCCGTAACAACCGTTTGAAGCGATTGATCGAAATTAAAGCGCCAGAAGTAATTTTGCGTAACGAGAAGCGTATGCTTCAGGAGTCGGTAGATTCATTGTTTGATAACTCTCGTAAGTCATCAGCAGTAAAAACAGAATCAAACCGTCCATTGAAATCACTTTCTGATTCCCTAAAAGGAAAGCAGGGTCGTTTCCGTCAAAACTTGCTCGGTAAACGTGTGGATTATTCAGCACGTTCCGTTATTGTTGTTGGACCGGATTTGAAATTGCACGAATGTGGTTTGCCAAAAGATATGGCTGCCGAACTTTACAAGCCGTTCATTATTCGTAAGATGATTGAGCGTGGTATTGTAAAAACGGTAAAATCAGCGAAGAAAATTGTAGACCGCAAAGAGCCGGTTGTTTGGGACATCCTAGAAAACGTGTTGAAAGGGCACCCTGTGCTTCTCAACCGTGCACCAACGCTTCACCGCTTGGGGATTCAGTCGTTCCAACCGAAATTGATTGAAGGAAAGGCAATTCGTTTGCACCCGTTGGTAACAACAGCCTTCAACGCCGATTTCGATGGTGACCAGATGGCGGTTCACTTACCACTAGGTAATGCTGCAATTTTGGAAGCACAATTATTGATGTTGGCTTCACATAACATTTTGAACCCAGCAAACGGAGCTCCAATTGCCGTACCATCTCAGGATATGGTATTGGGTCTATATTACATCACTAAAGAGAAGAAGTCTGTTAAAAACGACGTTGTAAAAGGCGAAGGTGGAACATTCTACTCTCCAGAAGAGGTTATCATTGCACACAACGAAGGTGCATTGGATCTACATGCTTCTATCAAAGTGAAGGTAAAAGACCTTGATGAAAATGGTGAATTGGTAGTTCAAATGACGGAAACTACTTGTGGACGCGTATTGTTCAACGAGAAAGTGCCGGATGAAGCTGGATTCATTAACGACGTAATGACCAAGAAAGCATTGCGTGACATGATTGGTCACGTCTTGAATATCTGTGGTACAGCGCGTACGGCTCAGTTCCTTGATGAAATTAAGGAGTTGGGTTACCACATGGCCTTTGTAGGTGGATTGTCATTCAACTTGGATGATATTATCATTCCGAAAGAGAAAGTGACATTGGTAGAAAAAGCAGAAACAGACGTGAGTGAAGTGATGACCAACTATAACATGGGGCTTATCACAAACAATGAGCGTTATAACCAGATTATTGATATCTGGACGCACACAAACTCACGCCTGACGCATACATTGATGGAGCAATTGAAATCCGATAAGCAAGGATTTAACTCTATCTACATGATGTACGATTCAGGTGCACGTGGTTCCAAAGAGCAGATTCGTCAGCTATCAGGAATGCGTGGATTGATGGCGAAACCACAAAAATCAGGAGCATCTGCTCAAGATATTATTGAGAATCCGATTCTTTCCAACTTTAAGGAGGGACTTTCGATTCTTGAGTACTTTATCTCGACTCACGGTGCCCGTAAAGGTTTGGCCGATACGGCATTGAAAACGGCCGATGCAGGTTACTTGACGCGTCGTTTGGTTGACGTTGCTCAGGATGTTGTAATTAACTCTGAGGATTGTGGAACACTTCGCGGTTTGATTGCAACTGCTTTGAAGAAAAACGATGAGATCGTTGAGCCGTTGAAAGATCGTATCATTGGTCGTTCAGCAGTAAACGAAATATATCACCCAGAAACGGATGAAGTATTAGTTGGAGCTGGTGAGATCATTACAGATGCCATCGCAAACCAAATCGAAGCTGCTGATATTGAAGAAGTAGAAATACGTTCAGTATTGACATGTGAGATGCGTCGAGGAGTTTGTTCGAAATGTTACGGACGAAACTTGTCAACACGTCGTGATGCTCAAATTGGTGATGCAGTTGGAGTTGTCGCAGCACAGTCGATTGGAGAACCAGGGACACAGTTGACACTTCGTACATTCCACGTTGGGGGTACTGCCTCGAACATTGCGGATGAAAACGATTTGAAAGCGAAAACAGCTGGTAAAATTGATATCGACGAATTGCGTACGATTGATCACACAGATAAAGATGGAAAGAAGAAAGTAGTTGTTGTAGGACGTTCTGCTGAATTGAAGATTACCGATTCGAAAGGAAACACTACAATGAATGCGAATATCCCTTATGGTTCTGAACTTTTAATTAAGAACGGAGCGTCAATGAAAAAAGGTGACGTAATCTGTAAGTGGGATCCATATAACGCGGTGATCATTACGGAAGCAACGGGTAAAATTGTTTTTGAAAACATCTTAGAAGGATTTACATTCCGTGAAGAGGTGGATGAGCAAACAGGATTTACAGAGAAAGTAATTACTGAAACACGTGATAAGAAGAAGATGCCGGCAATCCACGTGATGGATCCGAAATCGAAAGAAATATTACGTGAATACTCACTTCCAGTTGATGCACACATTAACGTAAAAGAGGGTGATTCAGTAGAAGCTGGACAGATTTTGGTGAAGATTCCACGTAAGGCTGGTAAATCCGGGGATATTACAGGAGGTCTTCCACGTGTAACAGAGTTATTCGAAGCACGTAACCCTTCAAATCCGGCAGTAGTGTCAGAAATTGATGGTGTCGCTGAATACGGTAAGATCAAACGTGGTAACCGTGAGATCCAGATTACTTCGAAAACAGGAGAGACGCGTAAGTATCTTGTTCCATTATCGAAGCATATTTTGGTTCAAGAGAACGATTTTGTTCGCGCAGGTCAGCCACTATCCGTAGGAGCTATTACACCAAATGATATCTTGAATATCGAAGGACCAACTGCAGTTCAGGAATACTTAGTGAACGAGATTCAAGAAGTATACCGTCTACAGGGGGTGAAAATTAACGATAAGCACTTCGAGGTAATTGTTCGTCAGATGATGTTGAAGGCACAAATTGTTGATCCAGGAGATACAAAATTCTTGGAAGGACAGTCAGTGCACAAAGCAGACATCATGGAAGAGAACGATGCTGTTTACGGAATGAAAGTTGTTACTGAAGCAGGTGATTCTGACACATTGAAGGCAGGACAAATTGTTTCAGCACGTAGACTTCGCGACGAGAATTCACAGTTGAAGCGAGCAGACAAGCAGCTAATTGAGTCGCGTGATGCGGTTCCGGCAACTTCGACGCCATTGCTTCAAGGGATTACACGAGCTTCCCTTCAAACACAATCGTTCATCTCTGCGGCATCGTTCCAGGAGACAACGAAAGTATTGAACGAGGCTGCAATCTCAGGAAAAGAAGATCATCTACTTGGATTGAAAGAAAACGTAATTGTTGGTCACTTGATTCCAGCAGGTACAGGTTTCCGTCACTTCCAGAAAATGCTAGTAGGCTCTAAAGCTGAAATGGAACAGATGGTTGAAAATGCAGAGTAATATCAACTCGAAATAATAAAAGCCCCGACAGAAACGTCGGGGCTTTTTTGTTGGTAGCTGTCCGTTGACTTCGAATACCTCGGTCAACTTACTTATACTGATGACCTATGCATCCAAAGGCCAGTACCTTTCCTCTATTATGTTGAAATGATGCACTTGATCCATTGCAACTGGAGTAGTACCCTCGTTTCGTGCAAACACAATTGCTCGAAAACACCAAATCCTTTCCCAATCAATTAAGTGTTGCAAGATTGTATGCAAGGTCCACTTATCGGTTTCGTATACTTTTAAGCCAATTCGATTTAATTTGGCAAGATCCAAGGCTTCAATGTCCTTCAAACTTTTGTGCAAGGCGTCGTTAAGGCTGCGCCCTTCGTTTAATTTCAGAACGGATTCTAAAAATTCCGGATTCTTCTTTATTTCTTGATTTTCCATTTATAATAAGTTGAATGTAATGAATTCTACGTGCGACATATCTTCTCAATTGTAGTGCAAGAGAGTGCATCAGATGAAATTCTGATGGTTGAATTTGTCGCTATTTTTGAATCAACTTATTGGTACATTGGATAGTGAAATTGATTAAATAACTCAATTTAGGACTTACATTCATTGAGTACTCATTCTAATCGAAGAAACCGCACTGCTGAATGAATGGCGATAATAGTAACAAATTCAAGGTTTAAACTGTTTCATTAAAAAGACCACTATGAAATCATCATTATTATTGACTTTGGGACTTATCTTCATCGGAAGCTTGTTTACCTCCTGCTACAAACAAAAAGAAACGGTTGCTGTAATAAAGGTTGTTGATGCGAACAATCAACCTGTTGGAAATGCGCGTGTCATCGTGTATGGAACGGGTGCCCTGGGAAGCATTGTAGTCAATGACACGATGTTTACGAATACGACGGGAGAGGCAATGTTCAATATGGATTACATTTATAAACCTGGTCAAGCCGGAGTCGCAGTTTTAGATATTGAAGTGAGCAAAAGTGGCGTTGCCTCGCAAGGAATCATCAAAGTAGAACAAGAGAATACTACAAGAGAGATCGTTCGATTGTAGAAATTCGATTCTTATCTTTGGATAATGGGCACTTCTCCTTTTTACCGAACGATGTCACAAAAGACAGATGCTGAACTTAAGGCTATTGTAAAAGACAAAGAGGGGTACTTGCCCGAGGCCCGAACGATTGCCGAAAGCATTTTACGTGAGCGAAAAATCGACATCCTTTTGGAAGATGAGGCTGTACCCAAAAATAATCCATCAAACGAGTACGATGAACCCAATGAACGACTGTTTTATATCAATTGGCAAGCACCGACGATTGTAATTCTTATCGGTTTCGGACTATACTTTTTACTTGGACTATCATTTTACTTTAACATGAGTGAAGAGGTAGTAGTTAAGGTAAATGGTCGTGTCATCTTCAGATATGTAGTGGTTTTAATTATCTATTTTGCCTTTGCCGTGCTCATTGATGGAATTATTAAGGGGAAAGTTTGGGCACGGGCCACCTATATGGGATTAGCCGGTTTGGGGATTTTTTGGAAGTTCATAGTTTTTATTCTGAATCCGTTTATAATTTTTCCACCTCTACTAGATATTGCCTTGATACTAATTGAAGTAGCCTTGATTGTCTTGCTGTTTGTTCAGCCTGCTAGTCAGTGGTTTGTGAAAAAGAAGAAAAAGAAGATTGCTAGACAGGACATACTTGATGATCTTTAGCCGATTAAAAGCAACTTTATATATCTTCCTCGGCCTCAGTTTATTCCGATAGTAAATTTATCCATATTGTAATGCGACTACGTGAAAACACGTAGTACTTATAGATATGTGCGCATAAGTTTAAGTACTATTACCAGAAACTTTCCATTCGTAAATCCAATCATTCTATTGGTAAAAACTCACCTTGTCAAAACGAAGATTCTCTTCAACTTCGTACTAGTTATTCACACAAAAAATCAATTTTTATGAAAATCAATTTCAATTCTTTTAAGAATTCGCTTCTTGCAATAGGAGCCTCCTTAATCTTCGGATCTGCTTTTGCACAGCCGTGTACACCAGCTATTGCTTCTGCAACACTTCCATCACCACAGTGTTTACCTGTACAATTGGACGGATCGGCGTCTACCAATGAAGACAATCACTTTATTGAGATTGTAGAGGTAAATTATATCAATGGAACTATAGTTAACGGGACGTATTATTCAGATTGGTTTCAAGGTCAAATTGGAAATATCACGGACCTAGGAGCATATACAGGGTATAACTTCCAGCATGGAAAGCGTTACAGAATCAAGGTTGCGGTTCAAAACAAAATTCCAGGAACGAACATTTGGTGTACTCCATGGAATCAAACGGCTCACATGTATGTTGACATCTCTAATGCAAATGTTTGCTACGGATCTCAAATTACCTTGACTGAGCATACTGGCTTGGATGATTGTATCACAGATTTTAATGCTACGGCATTTGCTGGTGATCAGTATACAACATCGGTAACGTTCAATATTGGTGGCGTAGTTATCAATGATACGCAGTATTCTTGGTGGGTAAACACACCTAGTTCGGCACCATTTTCTGGAACGTGGTCTGCAACATTTAACTTTGTGGATGGAACTTCGTCTACAGTTTCCAAGACTTACCAGAAATGCCCTACAGTTATTCTTGATCCTAACGGTGGAGGCCCTCAAAGAATTGCAGGACCGTCCGATGAAGGAGATGTAAAAGTGTTACCGAATCCGTCTGAAGGAAACGTGACCATTCAGAATGACTTTGCTTCAAATGTTCATGTGGAAATTTATGCAATGACTGGTCGAATGATTCAGCAATTGGAAATCGAAGCATTTCTTTCTGCGGAAGTTAACTTGAACTCGGTTGCATCAGGAATTTATCTTGCTAAGGTTACTACAGCTGACGGACATGTTGAAGAACGTAAGATTGTGATTGAGTAATCAATCCGAATACTACCACTATTCACTGATCCCCTTTGGTACGCCAGAGGGGATTTTTTGATTATAGGGTAAAGCCATCCTTGATTGATGTAGGACTTTGGATCAAGTCAAAAAACCGTACCTTCGTTATATGGAAGAAAAACAAGATAAAAACGTCAATATTGAGTTGTCCGATGAAATGGCAACAGGTGTATATTCCAACCTAGCAATCATCACACATTCTCCCGCAGAGTTTGTAGCAGATTTCATTCAGATGATGCCTGGGGTTCCTAAAGGTAAAGTACGTTCACGTATCATCATGACTCCTCAAAACGCAAAACGTTTGATGGAAGCCTTGAAAGACAACATTGGTAAGTACGAGCAAGTTCACGGTACTATTGATATCGGTGGAATTCCTCCAATGCCACCAATGAACTTCGGAACACCGACTACTCAGGCGTAGGTTTATTGAAAGTCGATCGTTCGTTCCTGAATGGTCTCATTTCCGCAAACGTCTTTTACTACAAGACGAACTTCTTTTTTCCCTTTGAATCCTTCGGGTTTCTGAAAAGTGACCTTTCCGGATTTGTATTCGTACTCCAATAAGTACCATTTTCCGTCGATGAACAAGTCGTAGTCTTCGATACCGCTAGTATTGTCCGAAATGGACCAATTCAGTTTTTGGATTGAGGCGGGAATAGTATAACCATAAGCAATGAGTTTTGCGTTTGGAGCAACTTCATCTCGTTTCAAAGAGTAGCTTCCGAAGTATTTACAAGAAGCAACCGCCCAACCATCTTGGTAGGTAACTGAGATGGCTCGTTTTTTTCCTTTTGCAGTGATCATTTCCAAATAGTGTTTGCCATCTTGTGGCCCGTCTACTTTTACTTTGATTTTATAGGCTCGGTTCACGGGAGTTTCGCGATCTCCGAAATGAGTACAAATTTCATCTGAATCAATGTCCATCGGTTCGTAAACTGTAGCATAGCCTCCTTGAACTTGGCAATCTCCTTCATCCAGGAAAAAAGATCCTTTCGGAACGATATTCGATTCGCTTGCCATTCCCCAATTCGAATTGCTTACGCTTCCAGAATTAATCTTCAAGGTGAATTCCAAGACGGATTCGTTTCCAGCAGCATCGAAGGCTATGTATTTCACTTTGTGCGAATTCCCTGGGGCTGATTTTAATAGGCCGATGGCATTATTAATGTAAATGGGAAGATCGTTTTCCTCTGTACGGAAACATTTGTGGTATTTACGACGGTTCGCTTGATACGCTTCGTAATCTTTGTGGGAATTAACGTATCGACTGGATTCAAAGGGAACCCGCTTCGTCTCTTGACCAAAAATTGTGTCGCCATCCACAACCAATCTGCTTCCGAAAAGTCCACATTGATTACTAGCACCGTCGAAACGATCAATGACATCAAACGCAAACCCCAATCCTCCGTCTTTTGTCAGCATACTAGCGTTGATAGTAATCGTGTTTCCGGAGACTGTAGAATTCGTTCCAGATTTCACCACTGTTTTTTCAACTGATTTCCCTGGAATTCGATAACCATCTTTTGTAATTCCATATACCTTAACCCTGCGCATTTCAGGTTTTTTGTGGTCTTCTATTGGAAATCCATAGAGTAGAGGGTTTAAAGCATGCTCCGTTTTAGTGTCGCGAATTTCAAAATGCAAATGAGGGCCGCTGGATCCTCCCGTATTTCCAGATAAAGCAATGATTTCTCCTTTCTTTACCTGGAGGACATTTTTTCCGGGAAACACTTCTACCGCGTAGTTTTGCTCCTTCTTTTGCGTTTCTCGAATTAAAGAGTCGATACCACCTTTGAACTCGCTACAATGTGCATATACGCTTGTCATTCCATTCGGATGATCGATGTATACCACCTTTCCGTATCCATAAGGAGAGACTTTAACTCTGGAAACATATCCATCATCAATAGAGTAGAGGTTGTATCCAATCTTATTATTGGTCTTGAAATCCAGTCCCATATGAAAATGATTGGGGCGCAACTCACCGAAATTTGAAGATAAGATCAATGGGATTTTCAGTGGTGGATGGAAATCGTAGTTGCCTTTGTCTTGCGATTGCGCAGATTTAGGGGATGAGCAGAGAACGAGAAGGAGAAATACTATAACAGATCGATACATGTTATCAAAAATAGCCCTTTGAAAAAAAAAGGAGAACATCTCGCTAAAAATATTGTTGGTATCTTTCACAATACTATTTTTGTATAAAAGGAAGATTCAATGTCCGCACGAGTACATCAGCTACTAGACGAAATCCGCGATAAATCTGTCAAACTGAAGAGTCAGGTTGCCGCTGAGCGTGCTAAAAATGAGACGCTTTCTGCTGAGATTTCTAATTTGAAGTCAGCAATGAACAGCAAAACAGAGGAAACGGAAAATCTACAAAGCAAAGTATCTGAGCTCTCTGCAAACATTGAATCATTAAAGGAACAAAGTGTCAATTCAGAAACAACTGGCCAAACAGGTGCGGTTTTATCGAATGAAGAAATTGATGCATTGGTAAAAGAAATCGAATACTGCATACAGCAGTTAAAAAGATAAGCATGGCAAAGTTGTCATTGAAAGTAGTTGTTGCCGGTCGCACGTACCCATTGTCTGTAAATGAGAATGAGCAGGAAAAGGTATTGAAAGCGGCGGAAGATATCAATAAGGCGATCAAATTACTCCAAGATAACTATGCCGTTAAAGACAAACAGGATTTGTTAGCCATGACTGCACTTCAACTTGCCACAAAAGAAGGTAAGGCAGGATCTCCGGCTCCGGCAGATTATTCTGATATAGAGGAAAAGCTTGAACAGCTTTCTTCTGACTTAGATGCTTAATTCGATTTTCTTTCGTGCATTGCACCTTGTTCCAGTACTAAAAAGAAACATATGGAAATGATCATTGGTTTAGCAGCTGGTGTTGCAGGTGGTGCGGCAGTGGCTGTTATAGTGCAGGGCGTTTTGCTCAAGAAGCGCAAAGAACAAATTCTTAAAGATGCCGAGAAGGAAGGCGAGAATTTGAAACAAACAAAGATTCTCCAGGCCAAGGAAAAATTCTTGAAACTGAAGGAAGATCACGAGCGAAAGATGAAAGATCGTGAGCGTAAGCTACAGTCTGCCGAGGATCGATCTAAGAGTAAAGAGAAGACACTTTCGCAAAGAATTGAAGAAGCAAACCGCAAACAGAAGGGAATCGAAAAGAAAGATACCATTCTCGAATCGAAGATTTCAGCTTTGGATAAGAAGCATACAGAGTTAGATAAAATGCACCAAAAGCACGTTACAGAACTTTCCAAAGTAAGCGGAATGTCTCCAGATGATGCGAAAGCGAGTTTGGTAGAATCCTTGAAGGACGAAGCTAGAACTAGTGCAATGGCGCATATCAATGAGATTACAGAAGAAGCAAAGCTGAATGCGAATCGTGAAGCAAAGAAAATCGTGATTCAAACCATTCAGCGTGTTGCTACGGAACAAGCGATTGAGAATTCAGTATCTGTATTCAACATTGAATCAGATGAAGTAAAAGGACGTATTATCGGCCGTGAAGGTCGTAATATTCGTGCTTTGGAAGCAGCAACGGGAGTTGAGATTATTGTAGATGATACTCCGGAAGCGATTATTCTTTCTTGTTTTGATCCTATTCGTCGTGAAATTGCACGGTTGGCATTGCACCAGTTAGTGTCAGATGGACGAATTCACCCTGCTCGTATTGAAGAAGTGGTGGCGAAGACGCGTAAGCAGTTGAACGAAGAAATTGCAGAAACAGGTCGTCGTACATGTATTGATTTAGGAATTCATGGTCTACACGCCGAGTTAACGCGTATGGTAGGTCGTATGAAATACCGTTCGTCGTACGGACAAAATTTGTTGCAGCACTCGCGTGAGGTAGCGAATCTTTGTGCGATCATGGCAGCTGAACTTGGATTGAATGTTAAGATGGCGAAACGTGCTGGATTGCTTCACGATATTGGAAAAGTGCCAGATGAAGAGCCAGAATTGCCACACGCTGTTCTAGGTATGAAATTGGCGGAGAAATTCGGAGAGAAGAAAGAGGTTTGCAATGCGATTGGAGCACACCACGATGAGGTGGAAATGACGACATTGATTGCACCGATTGTTCAGGTGTGTGATGCTGTTTCAGGAGCGCGTCCAGGAGCACGTCGCGAAATCGTCGAATCGTACATCAAACGAATTAAAGAATTGGAATCGTTGGCATTGGCGTATGACGGAGTAAATTCTGCATATGCGATTCAGGCAGGACGTGAATTGCGCGTATTAGTAGAATCAGAGAAAGTATCCGATCAGAAAGCGGACGAACTTTCATTCGAAATTTCACAACGTATTCAAACAGAAATGACGTATCCGGGACAGGTAAAAGTTACCTTGATTCGCGAGAAACGTGCTGTGAACTACGCGAAGTAGCAAGAAACGCTAACAGGCGGCTAATATGAACTTTAAAGAGCGCCTACTTAAATCAGAAATCATTCGATCAGTTCTCGTTTTAATGACGGGAACTGTTTTGGCACAACTTATTAGTTATGTTGCCATCATGGTGATTTCCTGGATCTACAGCAAGGAAGAAGTTGGAGATTTGGGGATTTACATGCGTACCGTGAGTTTCATTGCGGCTGTCGGAACGCTACGTTTTGAGGCTTCTCTTCCGCTGGGAAAGCACGAAGGACATTCTTTTTTACTTTACAAGCTCTCCCTTCGAATAGCCACCATCATTCTTGCGGCATGCACCTTTGGTGGATTCCTTTATTTCCTGGTACAACCAACAGGAATTCAAGATGTTTGGTTCGGATTGATTACGCTTGCTAGTGCGTTTTTTGTGGTTTTCATCAATCTAGGTACTAATTGGAGTATCCGGAACAAGGAATTCAAGAAGATTTCGCGCCAACGTATCGTGAATTCATTCTCTGGAAATGGACTGCGCATCGTATTTGGAATGATTGGCATGGGAAGCATTGGATTGCTTCTCGGTACTTTAATCGGTTATGCAGTTTCAAGTAGCTGGTATATTCGTGATTTCCTTCGATTGGACAAGTCGAGGTATCCAAAATATTCAAAGAAAAAGCAACGGGTTCTGGTTCGGGAGAATCGAGAATTTCCATTAGTGAACTTGCCTCATGTGACTTTGGACGTTGGGCGAGATATGATCATCGCGTATTTCATCAGTTATCACTTCTCACAAGAAATTTTTGGGGTGTACTACCATGCGATGATGATTTTAGCTGCCCCCCTGAGTATAATCGGTGTGTCCATTGGTCAGGTGTTATTTAATCGCTTTTCGGAGTTGGCAAATAGCGGAAAACCTACCTTCTTATTGGTGAGAAAGACCTTATTGATTTTGTTATCGATTTCCGTTGTGCCGTTTACTTCGATTTTCTTTTTTGGTGAGGAATTATTTACGTTCATCTTTACTGCCAAATGGGCGGATTCTGGTTTCTTTTCGGAAATCATGGCGTTCTGGTTGATGATGCTCTTCGTAGTATCTCCCTTATCTAGTTTACCTCTGGTATTACGCCGACAGAAAGAGTTTTTCTTTATTTCATTTATAGGTTCGGGAATTCAATTGGTTGGTTTTGGTGTACTTCCATTCGTTATCGGAAACAGTTCGGCTGATTGGGAGCAAATTCTATGGTTCGTAGCGTTAGCACAAATCGGATATTTCACCTTTGTTGGGCTTATGTATTTGTACTACGCGAAGAAAGGAGTAAAGGGAGCTGTAACCAATTAATCCAGTAGACGTATTTAACTGCAACTATGGGCAAACTCAAAGAACGTATCTTGTTTCGATTTCGAAAGTGGCAACAACCGGTAATGGTTGGAAACTACAAGCGCTTTGACGGAGTAAAAATTCCGATGACGAGAGTTAGTACTGCCACTGTTATTCAAGGACAAGAGCGCTTTGATGTTTCCGATAATGTCTTCATTGGGCATTTCAATTTCATTGATGCGACATATGGTTTGAAGGTGGAAGAGGGATGTCAGATTACAAATTACGTCAGCCTATTAACACATTCCAGTCATGATGCCATTCGATTGTACGGTGCCCAATATGGAAAAGTCGGGGCTATGAAAGCCTACAATGAAGGCGAAGTATCTATCGGTAAGTACACGTTTATAGGTCCTCATACTGTTGTGATGCCAAAATCTCAGATTGGTAAAGGATGTTTAATTGCAGCGTATAGTTTTGTTCAGGGAGATTTTCCAGATTTTTCTATAATTGCGGGGAATCCTGCGAAGGTGGTGGGAGATACGCGTAAGAAAGATGAAGCTTTACTCGAGAAATACCCTGAATTGCAAGGTTATTACAACGAGTGGGCGAAGTAATTACCGTTTACGAAGTTCCTTGTAAATTTTCAGAAAGATTTTCCGATTCGCTTTTTTTGTCGCCTTTTTCTCAATAATTGCGTTGTTTTCAGCGGCGAGGTATACAAGATCCAACTTTAATGAAGCTTCCAGCGCTTTTGCAACATTCCCCTCTGAAATGATTCCATTCTTACCTGAGGTAATCCACTCATGATTTGCAGGTAAGTCCGACACAATTGGAATCGCACCGGAAGCCATAGCTTCCAAAAGACTCACTGATGTTCCGTCCGAGGATGGAATGGAGATGTATGCACTCGCACGTTGGTAATATTCCATATTGGTATCATAATCTACAAAACCTATGAATTTATACGCGCTATTAGGAAGTAAAGACGCTGCCAGTTGTTTTAATGAATCGGTGTTGTTTCCACGACCGGCAATCACCAGTTTCCAATCCTTATGATTTTGATAGAATTCTGCGAAGCCATTGATTACCGCATCGATATTGTAGAGGTCGTTATGCAGCCGGTTGGAATAAATTATGTTCTCCTTTTTCTCTAGATCGATGTCTAGTGCAGGTAAATCAATCCCGAAATTGGCAGTGGTAAAATCATTATCGCCAATCAATTCCGTAACGTTCTTTTCGATAAAGCCGGCATCTGCGGTAATCTTATCGGCACCTTTCAAAGCCTTCTGCACCATGCGTCGATGAACAGAACTTTTATTTGGCAGCAATAGAACATCGCTCCCCCAAATAGTGAGCACCTGTGGTATTTTCCCCTTGTTTGCTTTGGCAGTTATGTAACCGTAAGAATTCGCCTGATGCACGTGAATTACATCGGGCTTGTATGCCGCAATGATATTGCGAAGTTGCTTAATGGTCTTCCAAATGGTAATGGGGTTTTTCAATCTGAAATCCAAGACCTTGGTTTCACAAAAGTCCACAGAATTGCCAGAAACTAACAGTACCTCGTCGAAATATCCTTCTATCAAAGAATGATAATTTCTAAGGTGTACGTCACTTTTAGTGCTTCCAACAAGTAATAATCGTTTTGGACTTTTAGCCATTCTGCTTCTTTACATTTAATAATGGCCATGTTAGGCCCAACATTGCTGCAATCAAAACCATGACTGTTTTGTCTTGATAAGGATTGTTGGTCAACGCAACCGTGACAATTATAATCAAGAATAAAAATCCTTTCTTCAGTTTCAGTGCTTCTTTTCGCCGTTTGAAATACTTCCAAAGTGGTAAGAAGAACATTCCGAGATACAGCAGTAATCCGATAGCGCCATAGCGCCACATCATCAGTATGTACTCGTTTTCTGAGTATAACTCTCTTTCGTAAAAATATTGCTTGTTTACGCCATATCCAATGATTGGACTTTCTTTTATCATTTCACCCAAAAAAGCCCAAGTTTCCAAGCGTCCCATGGCCGAGTTACTTACAACATTATTGCTGTACGAAGTGTACGAGAAGAACCCCGTAACGAGTGCCCAAGAGATCAAATACAATCCTGCGATTGATATCAAGACCGTAGTCCATTGTTTCCAATTCCAATCGCTCAGTTGTAGCAAGGCAATAATGAGTAGAACGCCCGCTAGAGCAACGATGGAGGTTCTAGACTGACACATCAGCATGAGTAAGATTGCTCCAAGGAACCAATAGAATTTCGATCGATTAAATTTCAATGGAAGAAAGTAGATGGCGAAAAAGGAAAGAACAATCGCGTTGATATTCGGACTCGACGCCAAACCGATCATTCGTTTAGTAGCAGGTTGCTTCAAGGAGTTCAAACCGAAAAACTCTCGGTGAATGCCTCCGTAAAGATCAGTAAGAAGTTCATTGATGTTCAGTACATTGAAGAAATGTAAGAGATTGATAGCGGCAAGTCCAAGGAAAATCTTCTTGAACCACATTTTGCTGAATCTTTCGTAATCGAGCAAAGTGAAGAAAAGCACGATACTACTGAACTTTAAAAGTTTGTAAATTTCGAAGTAATCCGCAATGACACCCGTTCTTCCATTTAGGTGCATCGTGATAGGAATGTACAAGCAAAAGACAAGGACAATGAGCCAATACGCGTGCAACTTTATCTCCTTGAATTTGATTACTAGAGTGATGCCAACAATCGGAATGAGGAAATCAATCAGTTGAACAGCAGGCCAACCGGACTTCAAGCGAATATCGGGAATGCACAAAACGGAGATTAGAAGAATTCCCCCAAGCAGGTACATTAATTTGTCGAGTGTATTCGAATTCGGCACTTTGCAGGGTGATTCTTAATTAATTGGAAGTCCTTGTAACACTGATGATTCGTGACTTTCGATGTTGTAAAAGTAAGTATTAATTTTAATTTTGCGGGAGCATCAGAAATGGAGAAAAACCCGGTATACAAGGTAGCACACCTCAGTAGTGCACACAAAGATCGTGACGTACGAATCTTCCACAAAGAATGTTCTTCTCTTGCGATTGAAGAAACGTTGGATGTTCATCTTATTCTTGCAGACGTTGAGGAACGTGTCGAAAACGAGGTAACCATCCATAGTGTGCAGGGGGCAGGCGGAAGTCGTATGAAGCGAATGTGGTCCACGGTGAACAATGTTTACAAGAAAGCGATTGTGTTAGACGCCGATGTTTATCATTTGCATGATCCCGAATTATTGCGCATTGCCTTGAAATTGAAACGCAAGGGAAAGAAGGTAATTTACGATGCGCACGAAGATCTTCCAAGACAAATTCTGGGCAAAGACTACTTGAAGTTCAAGAAAACGATCAGTCGGGTTGTGGAACGCTATGAGAACCGAGTGGTTCGGAAACTGGATGCTGTGATCACCGCCACTCCTTTCATACGAGATCGGTTCAAACTAATTCATCCAAATACAATTGACATCAATAATTACCCAATGTTGAAAGAAGTTTTAACAGAGAAGGTAACGGCTGAGAAGGAGAATAAAGTTTGTTTCATCGGAGGTATTACGCGTATTCGAGGGATCGGTGAATTGGTAGATGCGCTAGAGGAGGTAGATGTAACTTGTGCAATTGCTGGCAGTTTCCCAGAAGATTTTAAAAGTACCTTAACCAATAAAGAAGGCTGGAAGAAAGTGCAAGAGTTGGGCTTTATCAATCGCGATGAGTCTTTGAAGTTAAAAGCCGAGTCGATTGCAGGAATAGTCACTTTTCTCCCTTATCCGAATCACATCAACGCACAGCCCAATAAAATCTTCGAATATATGGCCTCAGGTTTACCTGTAATCGGTTCTCATTTCAATTTATGGAAGGCAATTATCGAAGACAATAAATGTGGAATTTGCGTAGATCCTGAGAATCCAACAGAGATTGCCAATGCAATTCGCTATATTCAAGAGAATCCAGAGAAAGCAATCGAAATGGGGGAGCGCGGCAGGAAACAAGTTTTGGAGGTATACAATTGGAATGTTGAAGAAGGCAAATTGCGGACACTTTACGAATCGGTGATAGCCGAGTAATCTGCATGAAAGATCAGTCCACATACGATAAGAATTACTCACTGGCGGTTAGCTTAACGCTCTTCTTCTGTCTGGTAGTTCCACGATTGGCAGGCCCAGTGTTACTGCTTCTGGCGGTTTGGGTATTATTGGGTGGATTGAATGGCTACCTGAAGTTTCGCTGGAACGCTGGGCTGCTCATGTTTGCTTTGTTGTATGCGTTCTACGGTATCGGAAGTCTATATTCGCATCACCCGGAATTGGCCGCAGAAGGAATGGTTCAAAAACTCTCCCTGCTTGTAGTCCCGATTCTCTTCTCGTTCCCGTTAAAATCAAAAGCCTTTCGATTCAATTGGCTGATTTTCTCCTTGGTCTCAGCAGTGTGCATTCTGAGCCTATACGGAATAGGGAACGGACTATACTTATACTCTCAAGGTGCAGGGTTCAGCGGATTCTTAACCGTTGGAATTTCCCCGATTCATCATCCTACATATTTCATGTGTTTCTGGATTCTGGCTATGGTTGGAACCTATGTTGGGTGGAAACGCCAGTGGAAGTATTTTAATTTGAAATGGATCATACCTTTCCTATTAATCGGTGCACTTTTTCATGTATTGAGTTTGAGTTTGGCTGGAATTCTTTATTTGATGGTTGTTGTGGCATTCTTGGTACTCTATGAAATTGGCAAGAAGTGGAGTTGGAAGGTTTCTCTTGGGATTCTGATCCCAACCCTATTGATCGGTTATTTAGCCGTGAATTATGTTCCCATTGTCAGAGGGCAATACCAAGGAGCAAAGAAGTATTTAGATGAATATGCGGCGGCTCCGGATGATTTTATCCGCAATCGAAATCCGTGGACAGGTAGCGAAGAACGGTTGATATTATGGATCGTTTCAACGGAAATTTTGACCGAATCTCCGATGGGGTTGGGAACAAAAAATTACGATGAAGCCATCTACAAACGACTCAAATATTACGGTCAAGATAGAATGGCTGCAAAGCACTTGAATCCGCACAATCAGTACCTAACCACTGGAATTGAAATTGGAGTAGCTGGAATTATTCTCTTCGTGGTAACCTTGCTGTATGGTGTGGTTCTCGGACTTCGAAGAAAGCATTGGTTGTTGCTCGTTGCGAGCAGTTCATTGATGTTCCATTGTCTGTTCGAAGCAATGTTAGAGCGTCAAAGCGGAATCGTGTTCTTTTGTTTGATGCTTGGCGTCTTCTACATGTATCCATTGATGCGCACGCCTAAAAAAGAGGTCGAATGAAGTTATCTGTTGTCATTCCTTGTCGAAACGAAGCGCCTTATATCGAGGAGTGCTTGGATGCCATATACGGAAGTGATATTTCTGATGAGGTGGAAATGTCGGTATTCGTCGTAGATGGAATGAGTGATGATGGGACCAGAGATAAGGTTCTTGAGCTAACTGAAAAGTATGTAAGACTTCATCTAGTTGATAACGAAAAGCAATTGACTCCTTATGCTTTCAATCTTGGGATCTATGCAGGAGGAAAAGCAGATTATATTCAGATTGTGGGGGCGCGACATATCATCAGCAAGAATTACCTACGCCGCTGTATAGAACATTTAAAAAGAGATGAAGCCATTTGGTGTGTTGGAGGAAGGATTCAAAACGAATATTTGAACGAAACCGGAGAAATCATCTCAATCGCCATGGGGACGGCCTTTGGAATGGGGTTGGGCAATTTCAGAACGCTCACAAAATCTGGCTTTACGGACACCGTAACCAGTCCGATGTACCCTTATTGGGTATTTGAAAAAATCGGATTCTTCGATGAAACATTGATTCGAAACCAAGATGACGATTTCAACTTCAGAGTAGAACAAGCTGGTGGTAAGGTGTACTATGAACATGATATCTCACTGAAATATTACGTACGTGGAAACTTCAGCGGGTTACGGCGCCAATTCTTTCAATACGGCTACTGGAAAGTGTTCGTGAACAGAAAACACAAAGCGGTAACTACCTTGCGTCAATTGGTCCCACCTTTGTTCGTTTTATATTCAGTACTGCTCCCTTTAACTGCGTTAATAAATCCGTTATTATTTTTGATTTGTGGAGTTCCAATGATGCTGTATCTCCTATTAATGCTCTATTTCAGTGTTACACAAGCGAAGAATTTTCTCCAGTCTCCTAAATTAATTAATACATATCTGATTCTTCATTACTACTATGGTGCAGGATATTTAAAGGGAATTCTACAATTTTTAATCCTAAGAAAGAACCCCTCCGACCGCCAAAAACGCATGTCCCGATAATGTGTAATTTTGCAGCGATTCCTCCAGTTAATTGGAGTACTTAATCAAAATCTATGTTGAAAATCGTAACCATAGTTGGAGCCCGTCCACAATTTGTTAAAGCAGCTGTTCTCAGCCGAGTAGTCGGAAACCGTGAAGATGTTGAAGAAATTTTGGTGCATACCGGACAGCATTACGATCGTAACATGTCGGATGTTTTCTTCGAGGAAATGGAAATTCCCAAACCCGCTTACAATTTAGATGTTAACGGTATGGGACATGGCGCGATGACCGGACAGATGTTGGAAAAGATTGAAGGCGTTCTTGAGAAAGAACGACCGGATTGGGTTTTGGTGTACGGCGATACAAATTCTACTATCGCAGGCGCTTTGGCTGCAAAAAAAATGCACATTAAAGTAGCACATGTAGAAGCAGGATTGCGCAGTTTCAATATGGAAATGCCCGAGGAGGTCAACCGAATTTTAACGGATCGAATCTCAGATATTTTATTCGTGCCAACAGATACAGCCGTTCGCAACTTGATGAACGAAGGCTACGAAAACATTGATGTACAAATCGTTCAGTCTGGTGACGTTATGCAAGATGCGAGTCATTTTTATGCTAAAAGCTCGTCATCGAAAGCTCAACTTCCAGTAGAAAATCGCACCGGTGACTTTATTCTATGTACCCTCCATCGCGCTGAGAACACTGACAACCCAGAGCGATTGGCTTCCATTGTCGCTGCATTAAATGAACTACACAAAGAAATCAGGGTATTGATTCCCATTCACCCAAGAACGCGGAAACTTTTACAATCGAATAATTTGGAATTGAAGGTAGACTTGGTTGATCCCGTGGGTTACTTCGATATGATCGAGTTGCTGAAGAATTGCAAAGTCGTTCTCACGGACAGCGGGGGCTTGCAAAAAGAAGCGTACTTCTTCCAAAAGCATTGCGTCACTATGCGCGATGAAACGGAGTGGGTAGAATTGGTAGAACATGGTTACAACGTTCTAGCGGGTGCCAAAACTGATGTGATCGTAAATTCTGCGAAAGAAATGATGTCTAAGTCTTCCGATTTCTCAAACCCTCTTTACGGCGATAGTAAGGCTGGGGAGAAGATTTTGGATGCGCTTCAAAACTTTGAAAAATAGAAAGAATGATTCCATTTTCTCCACCTAGAATTGATGACAGGACGATTGAAGCTGTTTCAGAAGTATTAAAATCTGGATGGATTACTACCGGTCCGAAAACGAAACTTTTTGAGAAAGAAATTTCGGCGTATTGTGGCGTAAAGACTACCGTGGCTGTTAACTCCTGGACGATGGGAATGCAAGTGCTATTACATTGGTGGGGAATTGGCGAGGGAGATGAAGTTATTTTGCCTGCATATACCTATTGTGCCAGTGCCAACGTCATTATTCATGCTGGAGCGAAGCCTGTTTTAGTAGATATTAATTCGGAAGATTTTAATCTGAACACGGAAGCTGTCCGAAAGGCAATTACGCCAAATACCAAAGCAATTCTTGCGGTAGACATTGGCGGCTTTCCATGCGATTATGATAAACTAAAAAGCTTAATCAACGAACCTGAAATCAAGAATCAATTTTCAGCTTCCAATTCGCTTCAAGAACAGTTAGGAAGAATTTTATTACTAAGTGATGCTGCACATAGTTTTGGAGCTTTAATGAATGATCAAAAGGCCGCCGCACTTGCGGATGTTTCCACTTATTCTTTTCATGCCGTAAAGAATCTCACAACTGCTGAAGGAGGTGCCCTGTGCTTCAACATGCCAGAAGGCTTTGACCACGATGAGATTTATCGGCAAATGTGTGTCAAAATATTACACGGACAGAATAAGGATGCTTTGGCCAAAACACAAAAAGGAAACTGGCGCTATGATGTTGAAGAGCCGGGGTTCAAGTGTAATATGACTGATATTCAGGCTGCAATCGGCTTGGTGGAATTAGATCGTTATCAGGAAAACCTGGATCGCCGCAAAACGATTTTCAATCTATATGATGTTGTTTTCTCCACGGAGGAATGGGCCATCACACCATTACACACTTCGAATTCTAAATCGTCGAGTTATCACTTATATCAGATCCGAATAAAAGATGTCTCCGAAGATCAAAGAGATGCGATCATCAAAGAAATTTTTGAACAAGATGTTTCGGTGAACGTGCATTTCCAGCCTATCCCGATGCTAACGGCTTATAAGAAGCGCGGTTACGATATAGCCGATTATCCAGAGGCGTATGGGAAGTATGCACAGATGATTAGTTTGCCAGTATATTTTGACCTTTCTGATGAGCAAGTGGAAACTGTAATTGCTGCAGTAAAAAGTGCAGTGGTTAAAGTTTTGGGTTAATCGGTTGGCTGCATGTGGAAATACACATCGGAATAGTTCGTGCTTTCATAGTTGTTTTGTAAGGTGTTCTTCAAGTACTTTTTTGCCGCAGAAACAGCAATTGGATTGAGAATGTAATGGATCTCATTTACATGTTTCGCGTAGCCAATTATTCCCTGTTCGAAAAGAACTCTGGTGTGTCGATTAACAGTTGTCTCAGAGAGGGGCACGGACAAGGCTATGTCTTTGCATTTTATTCTTCCTTCTTCGAGTAACAACTCGATTATAGTGAGTCTTGCCGGATGCCCTAGCGCTTTGAAAATATTTGATAGTTGATTCGTTTGTTTGGAGAATCCTCTTCTTTGAATTGAAGCCATTTTGATTAGTGTTAGGTTAGTTATTATAGAATAAGTTAAGAATAATTACTAGCAAAAACTAATGAATGCAAAGATTTATAAACGCATTTTTGCGTTGAAGGTTTTTGTCAAATTCTTGCAATTCCCCTATATATCTTACCTTTAGCCCCATCATCAAATGAAAAGAATTTTCGACATATCTATTTCAACCCTTACCCTTATCGTATTCTTTCCATTTGGACTCATTATCTCCCTCCTAATCCTTTTTACATCAAAAGGAGGTATCTTCTACTTACAAGAACGAATAGGGCAAAATGCCACCCCTTTTAAACTTATAAAGTTCCGCACCATGAAAGTAAATGCTGAAGCTTCCGGACAGCTTACTGTGGGGATGCGGGATCCAAGAATTACCAGCATCGGTTACTTTCTTCGAAAAACGAAACTAGACGAATTCCCGCAGTTCATTAACGTACTTGTAGGACAAATGAGTATTGTTGGGCCACGACCGGAGGTAAAGAAGTATGTTGAGATGTACTCAGAGGATCAAAAACGAGTGTTGGAGGTCAAGCCAGGAATTACAGATTATGCATCGATTGAGTATTTCCGGGAGAATGAAATTTTGGGTAGGGCAGACGATCCAGAGAGGGCATATATCGAGAAAATTATGCCAGCGAAGATTGCATTAAATATGAAATACATTGAAAATCCGGGGGTAACTCAGGACATTCGAATCATGTGGAAGACTTTTTTAAAGATTATTAAGCGTTAAGAACCGACAATGGCTTCTTTGCAATCCATGTTAGCAAAACGAAGACCAGACTTCCCAAAATCATTCCGGCAAAAACGTCCTCTAAGAAATGCTGAGAAAGATACATTCTGGAATATCCAACCAATCCAGCTGAAAGCCCAAATAGAATTTGGAGCCATACTCTTGACCTTCCGATAAACAAAGAAGCAAAACCAAAGAAGGCAAATGCAGCCGTGGTATGTCCAGACGGAAAGGAATGACTAGCATGAATTTGCACACCTTCCACGAAATACAACGAATGCTCCGAAAGGAAGGCGCTTGGTCGGAGTGCATCTGCAAAAACCAGTCGTTTCAAAAGTTGAGCCGCAGCACCCGATAAAATTAACGTTGTTGCGCCGAACCAGAAAGGCAACCATTTATAACGAGGAAATAAAAGGACAGCAATAAGAATTCCCGCAACCGCCACAAAAACGCCATCACCAACATATGTCCAATATTTGAAAAAGACATCGGCAAAAGGCGAGTGCATTTCATTGATCCCAAGGTGAATTGTCGTTTTGTCCGAAGTCAATAGTGTGATTCCGGCCAGCAACATCATAAGAAGTACTATCAATAAATAGTACCGCAATTGCCATATTGGAGATGATTTCAATGGCACGTCAGTGGATGAAAAAAGCGATTGCACATCCAATAAAGATAGCGATCAATTTGACGAAATTGAATTTATGATTCTCGCTGGTTTCGAAAATGATGGTTGTGGAAATATGCAAGAGCATTCCCACTACAATGGCCAGAAGAATGTTAAAATCGAAGCCCTCTACAACATGACCAGAGAAATACCCAATGAACAATCCAACGGGAGTGGTGAGTGCAAATATTGTAAGGTAAATCCAAGATTTCATTGTTCCCACCTTTGCTCGTGTCAACAACGTCATCAATGCAATGGCAACTGGTAAACGATGGAATAAGATGCCTAAGAACAACGAATGGTCTTCACCATGATGGCGCGAAGTTGCTGTTTCGAGACCAGCAAGTTGTGTTCCAATGGGAATTCCTTCAATGATTGCATGCGTAGATAAGGCAACTAACAACGCAAGCGGAAGTTTTGTATCCTCATGTATGTGCGTGTGCCCATGTTCAATACCTCCGGAGAAGAATTCAAGGATTAGCTGAACGAGAAAACCGATCAGAATGAAGATTCCAATTTGGAGTTTACTATGTTCGTATAACTCCGGGATGAAATGAATGAATGCAATGGAAAGCAAAAAACCACCACTAAAAGCCAATAAGACCTTTATTAACTGCGTGTTTTGATCCTGCCGCAAACGCAACACCAAACCACCTCCAATAAAGACGGAGCCAATGAGTCCCAATAAAATAACTGCTAAATCCATCAGCGTTTCTTAGCTATCAGAATAAGTCGATCCGACTCCATTACATCAAATGGATGCAAATCGAAGTCGCCAAAAGTACGAAGAATTTCGAAGCCATTATTGATTAAAAGCGTGCGAAAATCTTCCTCCTTCAAGGCCTGAACACGCTCTGTATAGTGAAATGAATTCCCTTCATCTTCAAATCGAATTTGCTTCAAAATATGCGTTCCATTATACTCTTTGGTGATTTGGAAATCGATCCCTTCTTTGGAAATTTCCATGTGCGATTCCAACGTTCGAATCACCTTATCAGCGTTCATGAAATCGATAATGAAAAGTCCGTTTTCACGTAACATCGAATGAACGGATTGAATTACTTTTTCGTTCTCTTCAGCATGATCGAAATAACCAAAACTGGTAAAGATATTGAAGACAGCATCGAAAGTTCGGTTCGGAATTACGTCGCGCATGTCATGAACAATGAACTCAAGTCCGTCTTCCCAACACGCCTGTGCTGCATCAATACTGTTTTGAGAAAGGTCTGCTCCCGTCACTTGATAACCAAGCGAATGAAGGGTCCGTGAGTGTCTTCCTTTTCCACAGGCAAGATCCAATACCTTCGAACCTTGAGGAAGTTTCAGTTCACTACAAAGGTTTCCAACAAACGACTTCGCCTCGCTAAGATCACGGTTCTTATACAAAAGGTGGTAATAATCCGTGTCGAACCACGAGGCAAACCAGGCTTTTTCATCCATAACACAAAAGTACATTAAGTTTTGATTCACATTTGATTTATAGGGGCTATTGTTTATATTTGAACGACGATTAATTATGGCTATTTCTGACGTTTATGACTTCTACAAAAGAATGGAAGATGATCACATCATCCTCTCATTCAAGGGGTCGTTTACAGAAGATTTGTTGACTTCCATCCTCCACATCGTTGAAGGAAAAATGGAAGGCCTGAATGTTAACACGAAGAAAAAGAAACGTGTTTTCAATGTTTTGGTTGAGTCTTTTCAAAATTTATATCATCATATTGAAGAGATGGCTCCCAACATTGGTGATTCGGAAAAAGACAAATCTGCCATAATAATTGTCAAATACGAATCCAATCGATTTACCATTGTCACCGGAAATTTTGTAAATAGCAATCGCATTCCCGAATTGCGACAAAAGCTAGAAGAGGTGAATGCGTTAAACGATGAGGCGTTAAGAGAATTATATAGATCAAAACTAGAAAATGGAGGCAGAACGGAAAAAGGAACTGCGGGACTGGGTCTGATCGATATCGCGCGTAAATCCAAGAATAAATTGGACTACGAGATTATCGATGTGACCGAATCAATTGGTTTCTTCTGTTTGAGCGTCTTAATTGATTAAAAAAGAAAACATGGAGAATTTAGTCATTGAAGGAACGGCAAAAACACCAACAGTGGAGCTTGATGCATCTGCTGGGAAGATCGTTTTGAAGGGGAGATCAATCCCAGAAAATTCAATTGAGTTTTACCGACCAATGCAAGATTGGCTGAAAGACTACGGAACAACACCGGCTGGTCAAACTATTGTTGATATCCGATTGGAATATTTTAATACCTCTTCGTCGAAGTGTATTTTGGATTTTTTCAAAAGTTTGGAATCTATCAAGAACGATGGAAAGACCAACGTAACTGTCAACTGGTACTTCGAAACAGACGATGAAGATATGCAAGAAGCTGGTGAGGATTACGAGGCCATTGTAGGTCTTCCATTTACTATTATCGAGGTAGACGAAATTTAATCATGCTGAAAATTGGCATTACTGGAGGTATTGGTTCCGGTAAATCGATGGTTGGAAAAATACTTGAATCAATGGGATATCCCGTTTTCTATTCCGACGATCAAGCAAAGTTATTGGCAGATAGAAATCCAGAGATCCGCCATGATTTAATAGATCTTTTTGGACCGGAAGTCTATAACGAAGCTGGATTGAATCGCCCTTTTCTAGCAGAAAAAATCTTTGGAGATGAAACGCTCCGCCAACAGGTAAATCAAATAATTCATCCAAGAGTTCGCGAAGCATTCGACCAGTTCGCAGACAATCATGCTTCTCCTTTTGTATTCAACGAAGCTGCTATCCTTATTGAGACTGGAGCGCACAAGAATTTCGATGCATTGGTTTTAGTTACCGCTCCTGAAGAAATTCGTATTCAACGCGTTCAGGCTAGAGATAATACAGATACTGCATCTATTAAGCAACGAATGAAAAAGCAATGGACAGACGACGAAAAACGTCCTCATGCTGACTATGAAATCATAAACGACGGAGAGCAACCTGTACTGGAACAATTGGAAAAACTGATCTTCTACCTCCAGTCAAAAGCGTAACATTTCACTTTCACCCTTCTACTTTCACCCTAAAGCACAGAAAGAGGCATTCGAGGTCAAACGAATCACTTCACCTCTTCCCACGGATCATAATCGTCGTTATCCCTGTCATTGTCAAGTTTATCCATAGGATCTTCTGGAGGACGCGCGCCATTCAATAAGAACGTTACTCCGCTCATCATTTTGAAGATCATGCTCAACAAGAAGAAGAATCCAATCACTTTGAAAATGAATCCGAAGAATACAGTGTCTTCAATATCGATGATGCTCTCATAGAACCAAACCGAAATTGGATTTTCAGCATATTGAGGAGCAAAGTTAAACAGTACGAAAACCGTCAACGCCAATGTAATAACAGCAATTTCTGCTCGTAGATTAAAGTTTGTCGCCTGCTTTGGCATCTGCATTCGAGCATTGGTAAATACCTGTAGTAGGCGATTTCTGTTCTGATTGTTCTGAAATTTCCCAACAAAATACGTCAGTAAGACAATACCGGCAAGAAGCAATTGATTCAGATAATGCATTTTTGACACGTCGCCATCAACACAGAACAAAAAGACAACATCCGCGAGAAACACGTACTTGACTCCACGCAATAAATATACTTCTCCAACCGTACGCTGGCGGCCAGAAGTCAACAATCGAAAACCTATTTCGATTAATCCCCATAAAAATCCGTAGATGGCGAATACAACACCTAGTCGGAATACAAAGTTGAATAAATCCACAAGGGTAAAGATAATTAATAGAGCGGCAATCGCTATCTTTAACGCCTCTCAAAAAGTAATTCTTTAAGATGATGAAACAATTTTTTCAAAAGGCGACTTTCACAGTTGCAATTCTAATCACAACGATTTTCACCTCCCTCGCAGAAGAGGGAATGATCATTCCTTCATTGATCGCGGCATTCGAAGATGACATGAAGGCAATGGGAATGCAGCTTTCCGCCGACGAAATCTACAGTGTAAATAACTCAAGTTTAAAAGACGCCATCCTTCATTTTGGAGGTGGATGTACAGCTGAATTAGTATCCGGAGAAGGTTTATTACTGACGAATCATCACTGTGGTTTTTCTCAAGTTCAGAGCCACTCTTCCGTTGAGAACGATTATTTAAAGAATGGTTTTTGGGCGAAGACAAGAGCAGAAGAGTTAAGAAATCCGGGACTTTTTGTGGATCGCGTGGTGCGAATTCAAGATGTTTCTGAAACAGTTTTCTTTGGAACAAAAGGATTGACCGATCAGGAGAAAGCCGTGAAAATGCAAGAAAATATCGACCAACTTGAGGCAGATGCCATGGAAGGGAACAACTTTTCTGCGGAGATCAAGGCCTTCAACTATGGAAACGATTACTATATGATCGTAAAGGAGCGTTTTAATGATGTTCGATTGGTGGGGGCACCTCCTAGCTCAATTGGAAAGTTTGGAGGCGATACAGACAACTGGGTGTGGCCCCGCCATACAGGAGATTTTTCTGTTTTCCGTGTATATGCGAATGCTCAAAATCAACCAGCAGATATCAGTGATAGCAACGTGCCTTACAAACCATTACACTTCTTGCCAGTTTCAATGAAGTCGCGCAAAGATGGAGACTTTACGATGATTTACGGATTTCCGGGTAAAACGGAGCAGCACTTGTGCTCTGAACAATTGCGATACATCATGGACGAAATGCGACCGCAGCAGATTAAAATGCGCGATCTTTCTTTAGGCGTGATCAATGCAAGTATGTCGTCAACAGATGCATTACGAATCATGTATGCCTCTAAACAGGCAAGAATTGCCAATGCATGGAAAAAGTGGATTGGACAGTTGGGGGGATTGAAAACGGTCGATGCAATGCAAATCAAATTGGATCGTGAGGCAGCTTACGTGAAGAAAGCAAACAGCATGGCGGAATGGAAAGATAAGTACGCGACTGTTATCGATGATATGAATGCACTAGCGAAAGCTAATGGAAAATACGATGTTGCTTACAATATGTTCATTGAATACGGATATGTTGGAGCTGAGGTTTTCAAGCAAACGCGCTCTATGGAAGAATTCGTTGCTGACTTAATGAAAGTCGAAAATGAGGGAGCATTTGATGAACTTGTGGAAAAGAAGCGCAAATCTGTAGAAGGCTTTTTCAAAAACTACGATCCCATGACAGATCGTAAGGTATTCATGAAATTAACAGCGGAATATATCAAGAGTATGGGGGACGACGTGCCAGAGATGCTGAAAAATATGTCTGTGGAAGATTTGACGGCTGCCATATACGATAATTCGGTCCTTACGGATAAAGCACGCTTCATGGAGTTTTTAGACGATCTTAGCTACGGTAAATTAGCGAAGTACAAGAAGAAGGTGGCGAAGAACGAAGCGAAGCCGGAAGGGAAGCGTAAGGAAATGGCACCGTTTATTGAAGACGATGCTCTTGCACTTTGGGACGAAGTTCTAATGTATTTTCGCTCAGAAACGCTTCCTGGAGTAAGAGAATACTTCGGTGGAATGAATTCATTATTGCAGGTATATGTAGCAGGCCGTAAAGAAATGTTCCCAGATGAGAACATGTGGCCAGATGCGAATTCAACAATGAGAATTACCTATGGAAAGCTAGAAGGTTCCGCTCCACACGATGGAATGATGTATACGCCTTACACAACGTTAGATGGAATCATCGCGAAGAACAATACTGGAAACCCTGACTTTGACGTTTTACCACGTTTACGTGAATTGGCGGAGGCGAAAGATTACGGACAATATGCCCAAGACGGAGAGTTGTGGGTATGTTTTACAGGATCAAATCATACTACTGGAGGTAATTCAGGTTCACCGGCACTAGACGCAGAAGGGAACTTGATCGGAATCAACTTCGATCGAACTTGGGAGAGCACCATGAGCGATTATATGTTCGATACGAATCGTTGTAGAAATATCATGGTAGATATTCGCTACGTAATGTGGGTGATGGACGTATATGCGGGCGCTGGACATTTAGTAGAAGAAATGACTTTGGAGAAATAGAATCAATGAACTCAAAAAAGGCGATGTGAAAGGATCGCCTTTTTTCATTTACAATTAACATTATCGTTTGTGTTGCGCTACCATGATTTCGCCATCAATTAATGTGAAGTGATTCTGCCCAATTTGAAAAGTCTCGTCGGGTTTGATGTCCCGCATCTCCATATCTTCTTCGATGGTGTGAATGGATCCTCCGGTGCGAAAAGCAGCCTGCACGTATGCGAGATTGACACCTGCTTGTGCTCCACACAAAATGATGTGAATCGGTCGATCTACTTGACTTAAAAGTGCCAAATCGCGGGGCGTAGCAAAATTATCAGCTACCATAACGATCTCGTCACATTCCGGGTACTTCTTCATTCCATGCAATACCGCTTCGATATTGTTTTCAGGGCAGTCGCCACCACCTCCGTTCAACATTGTGGTGCTCATGGTCTTCTTCACCTTCTGGTAGGATGAATTTTTCGTGCTGTAGATGCCTCCAACGGAGCCAACGCGTTTTTGTCTATCCATTTTTCCATCTCCATCGTTAAAGAAGATAAAAGCATCCACCAAATTTTTGTCTTGTGTGTCTTTTACCCACGCAAAGGTCTTTGCGATGTAAGGTGCCATGCTTCCAGTAACATCAATAATGACTTGTGTGTTTTTCCATTGCGGATGGCGCTCAAAGGTTGCTTTAACGACATCGTAGCTAGGATCGTCATATGACGGGATAAACATCGGCATGATGGTCGTCGTCATTCGTGATGGAAGTCCATGAGGATATTTGGAAGAGCACTTTGGATGTAATTTGGTCGCCTCATAGGAATAATGAATTACTTGTTTGGGATCACTGGTAATCGCGTCTGACGATGAATGATTGATTTGTACAAATCCTTCCAAAAGCAAACTATCGATGAAATCTTCCATACCAGCAACCGTTAAATCGATGCGGCCAATCATTTGGATCAAACATTCTGCATCTATTTCTCCATCGGTTATTGGTGCTGAACTCATTACTGAAGCTCTCAATTCATATATAGATTCAGTGGATGCAGCAGGAGCGGTTGGGGTATCACCGATGACTTTTTCAGTTGGAGAACCAAAAGTTTTTCGAGTTGCTTCTTCCATGGACAGTCCTTCTTCTAAAATCATGTCAATAAAGGCCAATTCCTTTTTCATACTTTCAACGGTTGGTCTAGGTCTGTAATACACCACGAAACCGTGAAATAGAGCTCGTGCCGCAGTGTTGTCGGTTCCCGAACTTTGTCCATAGGCATTCCATTGGATCACCGGATCTTTTAGCTCAGGAAGTTTTTTGATGAGGTTCTTTTTTCTGCGATTGTTCAATGCTTGTTGATCAAAGGATTCGCTCTCTTTGTAAGTTGTGTACACAAGGTCGATGCGTTCCACCGTTTGCCCTTTCAAGGTCTTTTGAATATCAGAGGGGAGCGCGGCATCATCGAAGTCAACAGGAATCTTTAAAACCTGCGTTCCAGGTCGCGATGGAGATGCGTTGTAAACGGCAACGGTGTCATGAATGGACTGGGATAATCCATGCCAGGAGAATAAGGCGGTCAGCGTAAAGAATATTAAGTATTTCATAATGTTGTTTTACTACTTAATGTTCAATTCAGAGAAAAGTAATGGCGGGAAACAAAAAAAGCGACCCATTTGGATCGCCTTTTTTTATTTCGTTGAATTTAATTCTAAATATGTAATGGACGGTTTTCAAATGCCGCTAGTGCTGCTTCTTTTACCGCTTCCGAATACGTCGGGTGTGGGTGACAAATGCGAGCCATATCCTCAGCAGAAGCACGATATTCCATAGCTGTAACAGCTTCCATAATTAAGTCAGCCGCACGTGCAGAAATCATGTGAACTCCTAGTACTTCATCTGTTTCCTGATCCGCTATCACTTTCACCGTTCCCATGATGTCCATACTAGCTCTCGCTCGCCCCAAAGCCTTAATAGGGAAGGAGCCAACTTTAATTGCACGACCTTCAGCCTTTAATTCTTCTTCTGTCTTTCCAACAGCGGCAACTTCTGGCCATGTATATACTACACCAGGAAT
This sequence comes from Flavobacteriales bacterium, assembly GCA_015665275.1. Taxonomy (GTDB): domain Bacteria; phylum Bacteroidota; class Bacteroidia; order Flavobacteriales_D; family Crocinitomicaceae; genus UBA4466. The sequence continues at coordinate 61,874 of JADFAL010000018.1, forward strand.
CAAATTATAATTCAAGTGAGGTTTTTGCCCCGCTAACAATTCAGCAACGTACATACCTTCCTCTTCGGCTTTGTGCGCTAGCATCGCTCCGCGTACAACATCTCCAATCGCATAAATGTTTGGAACATTCGTCTGCAAATGATCGTTTACTTCAACCTGACCGCGATCGTTTAATTTGACACCTGCATTTTCCAATCCAAGACCTGTAGTGAAAGGCTTACGACCAACGGCAACCAAGCAGTAGTCGGCTTCCATAGTAACTTCTTCGCCCTTCTTATTCAAGGCAGTTAGTTTTACACCTTTACCGGTATTTTCAACATTTTGAACACGGTGTTCCAAATGGAATTTAAATCCTTCTTTTTTAAGAACTTTCGTCAACTCTTTGGACATCGTTCCGTCCATTGTTGGGATAATACGAGGTGCAAATTCTACCACGTCAATTTGAGTTCCCAAACGTCCGAAAACCGATCCTAACTCCAATCCAATAACGCCTCCACCAATCACTAACATCTTCTTCGGAATCTCTTTCATTTCCAATGCTTCGGTTGAGGTGATAATGCGCTTTTTATCCGGCACCATTCCCGGGAAGAAATTTGGCTTCGATCCGGTTGCGATAATAATATTCTTTGAAGTAATTGTTGATTCTTTTCCCTCGCTATCGGTTACTTTAATGGTCGTCTTGTCAACAAAAGATCCTTTACCGTGAAGCACGTCAACTTTGTTCTTGTCCATTAAGAATTGAACACCTTTCGTCGTTTGCTCTACTACATCGTTTTTGCGCTGAATCATCTGAGTGATGTTCGCTTTGACATCTTTCACCTCAACACCGTGCGTTGCGAACGTATGCGTTGCGTTATGATAGTGCTCAGATGAATCCAACAGAGCTTTTGATGGAATACATCCCACATTCAAACACGTTCCACCAAGTGTATCATACTTTTCAATGATAGCTGTTTTCATTCCAAGTTGCGCGCATCGAATGGCGGCAACATATCCTCCGGGGCCTGATCCTATTATTGTGATATCGTATGAACTCATGTTGATTTGTTTACTTACAAATGTATGTATTATTTCCGTCTCGTTTGACCCGAAAATGCCAGTTTGTTGCCGGTTAATTGGAACCTCAATTATGGCACAAAAAAAAGCCCTGACATTCCTGTCAGGGCTTTTTTGAGTTAATGTCTTGTCTTACATTACAACTACCTTACGTGTTGTAGAGTTATCTCCACTTGTTACTTCTAGGAAGTACATTGCAGATGGAAGGTTCGCAGTATTTTCCAACTGAGTTGAAACCTGTCCATTTGTAGTGTTGATTACTTGTGTTGCAATAACTTTCCCTTGAGCATCCAACAATGTAAACGCTACTGGCTCGTCTTGTGCCAAGTAAGTAACATTGATTGGTTCACCCGCTGATGGGTTAGGGAACACTTGAAGATCCATTCCTTCGAAACCAGTTTCCTGAAGATTCAATACTCCAGAAACATTGATGTTATCGATGAATAGGTTACTTGCCAAATCTGATGCACGGAATTCGAACATGAATCGTGTTTGCATATCAGCACTTGTTGGCGTGTACGAGAATGAAGCTTCTCTCCACTGTGTATTTGATGTTGGGTTAAAATCAGCATTAGAAGCGTACCCTGCAGTAACGATGTCGTCACCTGAGATTGCGCTACCTACCGTAGAACCATCAACAGCAAGAATACGTGGAGTCCAAGACTCACCACAATCACGAGAAGAGTAAACTTTCAATTCTTCAGTGATGTCACCTGTTACTGTTGCGTTCGTAGCGTAAGCGTACTTGAAAGTAACGTTTACGTTAGATGTGTATGCAAGTTCAATAGAAGGTGTGATCAATCGATCAAGAGTTCCTCCCAAACGGAAGTTATAGAACCAATCATCTGTAAATGGATCAGCCTGTGAGTTATCAAAGTATGTCTGTAATTTCCATGCACGTGACTGGTCGTATCCAACACCGTCAACAACGCTGAATTTGCTAAAGTTCTCTTCTACGTTCTCAACAAGGAAAAGGTAATTTCCTGTTCCTGGAGCAACATCTGTTTCCATATCGAAAGTCGCTGGTCCTTGGTTTTCTGACCAGTTCGGAGAAACGTAAATGTATTTCTCAGAAATACGAGTGTCAGAACCTGCCGCGTTAGAAACTGTCAAAGTAACTGTTTTCCACCCTGGAGTGCCGAACGCTACGATTGGAGTAGGAGAAGTCGAAGTGGCAGGTGTTGCATCTTGGAATTCCCATGCGTAAGAATCGATAACTGCATTCCATGAAGCATCTTCGAAACGAACATTCGATCCAAGGCATACAGTCTTTGTACAAACCGCAGATCCATCTGTTTTACAAACTCCATCTGGAGTAAAGAAGTCAGCAACTGGTGCACACAATGGCACTGTCAATTGATCATTAGGATCTTGAGGAACCGATAGATTCTCAACTCCTGTAAGTTGTAGAATACTATCTTGCCACAATTGGTTACGCTGACCAGCAATACCTTGAAGTGTATTGCTCATAATTACAGCTTGATCTTCAGTAAACATTACCGCACAGCTAGAATAGTCCATGATGTTCTGAACGTTAGCGATTGGAACGTTTGTTTGTGTTGTATCACAAGTTGGTAACGCAAGGTTACAGTTAGAGAATGATCCTTCAGTAGGAGGCGTGTCTTGTACGCCATCGTCACCACATTGTGTTGGATTACCGATATCAGTTACTCCGTTGAATGGGTGTGCCAATCCTAGGTAGTGTCCTGCCTCGTGAGACAATGTGCGGTCACCACTATTGATTGTGTAATCACGACAAACGATTCCGTCAGTCCAGAACCCTGAACCATCCGTACTCGATGGGAATGTTGCATATCCAAGAAGTGTTCCTTGAATTGTTCCTCCAGAATTTGGGGTGTGAACAACCCATACGTTCATGTACCGTGCGCGGTTCCACTGATTGATTTTAGAAACGGACTCTCCGTTATTTGTTTCGTGATTGTAGATGTGCTCAATCCCATTGGTACAGTTTCCTAATGGATCCAATGCAGCCAAACGGAATTCAATATCCGCATCTCCAATTACAGTATCAAACGGTGCAACAACCTGGCTGATGTCTGGGTTTGTAGCGCTGTAATCCTCATTCAACTCTTCCATGATGGTGTAAACACGAGAATCTGGAATGTTTTCCGCTCCGTATTCGTGTAAAATGTGAAACACAACAGGAATCACATAGGTAGCTTTCTTCTTTTCTACCCCATTCTCAACAACAGTTTGAACCTGCAAACTGTTTCTCATCAACTCTTGATTCACAAGATACTCTTGCTTCAATTGCGGAAATTGCTTGTGCAGACTTTCTAAAGCTTCATCTGTAGCACAAGGAATTTCCTGTTGTGCAAAGCCAGTAAAAGCAAAGAAGGATCCCGCAACGATAGCGAATATTCTTTTTTTCATAAGTACTTATTGTGTATTAACTCTTAAAATGCTATTGCAAATCGTCCGATAATACGGCAACATTTACAATGTATCAAGCCAAAGATAGTGTTATTAACACAAAATAGAAAATGTGCCTTTTAAAAGTTACATAGAAATATACAGGTCTATTTGGATCCTATCATTTCAAACGTGATTAAAGGCACATTTTCAATTAAATGCAATGCAAGAAGTACCGGTAATTTACAATACGACTACCTTTTTTATAACGCTATGGTCACCGCTTTGTATTTCAAGTAGATAACATCCTGCGCTCAAGTGAGTACTTGTCGAAACCTGATGCGTTACCGCCCCGTTTGTTGTGTTGTTTTCATCAACAGAAATTACTTTTCCTTGCGAATCACGAAGTGTGAATGTCACCGGGGAATTCTGTGCATAATAACTTACTGAAATTGCTTCTCCCTGATTTGGATTCGGGTAAACGTTAATCTCCATGTCTTTCATGAACAGATCCGCAGCATTCAAGGTTCCGCTGATTTGAATATTGTCAATGAACAAGTTACTTGATTCATCAGACGCTTCAAATGAAAAGCGAAGGCGTGTTTTGTTATCGGTTGAAGTTGTGTTAAATGTGAATGTTGCTTCTCGCCACATACCATTATTAGCCGGAGCAAAATCTGTGTACCCTGCATATCCCGCAGTTACCAAATCGTTTCCTGTTAATGTAGACCCAACCGGTGTTCCTCCAACATTGAGAACGCGCGGTGTCCAGTTTTCTCCACAGTTAGCAGAAGTGTAAATTCTTAAGTTTTCTGTGATATCCGCAGTATTGGTAGCGTTTGTTGCGTATGCATATTTAAACGTAACCGAAACATTGGATGTGTATCTTAAGTCAATTGCTGGTGTGATCAAGTGATCCATACTCAGTCCCAATCGTTGATTGTAGAACCCTTCATCAGTGAAAGGATCAGCCTGAGAATTGTCAAAGTAATTTTGCAGTTTCCAAGCTTTCGTTCCGTCGTATCCGTCGTTGTCAACTACTTGGAATGCTCCGTAATTGTCTTCTGGATTTTGTTTTAGGAAGTAATTTGTTCCTGTTCCGGGGGCTGATTCTGATTCCATGTCGAACATCGTCGGACCGCTAGCTTCAGCCCAATCACCAGAAATATAAATGTAATCTGTTTCTTCTCTCATGTCAGAACCAGTTGCGTTCGTAACTGTCAATGTTACTTTTTTCCATCCCGCTCCGTTGAAGGTTACGTTTGCAACTCCAGAAGTTGATGTCGCTGGAGTTCCATCTTCAAACGTCCAAACACGACTGTCAACCACTGCGTTCCAGGATACGTCTGTAAATGTAACCGGAGTTCCAGCACAAGCAGTTGTTCGGTTCGCGAAGAAATCTGCAACTGGAGTACATAATGGCACCGTCAATTCGTTGCTAGGATCTTGCGGTGTCTGTAAGTTTTGAATTCCTGTCAATTCCAATGTAGTGTCCAACCATAGGTTACTACGCTGTCCGGCAATTCCTTCCAATGTGTTATTCATGGCAGTACACTGTCCCGGAGTAAAGTGGCGGTAACAGTATGAGTAGTCCATGTAGTTTTGAAGATCCTCAACCACACCACCATTGGTCGTGTCACAATCAATCCACTCAGTAGGGTAGATGTAGTTACAGTTTTGGTGTCCTTTTGTTGGAGGTGTATCTGCAATTCCATCGTCGTTACAGATCGTTGGGCCGTTGTTAATCAAATCTGAATTGCCGAATACGTGAGCAAGTCCTAACCAGTGACCGATTTCGTGTGTAATTACGGATTCAACCCCTGGGCTTCCAGTTCCGATGGTTCCAACGTAGTTATGTGCAGAAAGTACTCCATCGACCCAGAATCCTGAACCGTCAGTACTTGCTGGGAATGTTGCATAAGCCGCAGCTCCGGGAACTCCTACGATATCTACTACCCATACATTTAAGTAACGGGAGCGATTCCACTGATTCAATTTGGAATATGCATCCCCCACACGTGTCTCGTGTGAATAAATGTGTTCGATTCCATTTGTACAGTTCCCTAGTGGATCTTTTGCTGCCAATTTGAAAGTGATGTGAGAGTTTCCATTTAAGTTCTGGAACTCGGCTACTAGATCAATTGAATCTGCATCCGCCGCATTGAATTCACGGTTGATTACCTCCATGGCATCATACACTTGCGCATCGGCAATCAATTCGTTTCCGTATTCATGAATAATATGGAATACTACAGGGATTTCGTAATTCACTGATGATTTTCCATTCACTGTTGATACAACAGCACTATTTTCAAGCAAACGATGTGCTTCGTATTGCTCTCTTAGTTCTGGATAATCGTTGAAAAGTTGCTCTTGAGCCGTGTATGCTCCACAAGCACCGTTTAGATCTTGGGCAAATACAGATGACATCCCAAATAACCCCAAAGTAAGGGTAAGAAGTTTTCGTTTCATAGTACAAGTAACATAAGTTGTAGGCGCACAATGTACGAAAAAAGAACCTTCAAAATAAAAAGTGAAGAAGCCAGCTATTTAACTGTAGCAATCCTTGACTAAAACAGGTGTTTTTCAGCACGATAAGAGGATCGAACCAGTGGTCCACTTTCCACGTATCGGAAGCCCATTTCCAATCCTAACTCCTTGTATTCTGCGAAACGCTCCGGAGTAACAAATTCATCAATGGGTAAATGTTTGGGAGTTGGTTGTAGGTATTGTCCTAATGTTAGAATGTCTACATCTACGCTTCGAAGATCTTCCATCGTTTCGATGATTTCTTCATGCGTTTCTCCCAATCCAAGCATCACACCGGATTTCGTTTTCATTCCTCCTTTCTTCAATCGGAATAAAACTTCCAGACTTCGATCGTATTTGGCTTGAATTCGAACTTCTTTTGTCAAGCGACGTACCGTCTCCAAGTTGTGACTCACAATTTCTGGCGCCACATCAATAACCACTTGAAGGTTGTCCCAGTTTCCAGCGAAATCGGGAATCAAAGTTTCTAAGGTTGTTTCGGGAGATTGTTGACGAATAGCTCGCACTGTCTGCGCCCAAATCTCTGATCCGCCATCTTTCAAATCGTCGCGATCTACTGAAGTAATAACCGCGTGTTTTACCCCCATTGTTTTTACGCTGTGTGCCACCTTTCCAGGTTCGTAGATATCTACATCATCAGGGCGACCTGTTTTCACCGCACAGAAACCACAAGAGCGCGTACAAATATTTCCAAGAATCATGAACGTAGCGGTTCCTTCGCCCCAACATTCTCCCATGTTTGGACAGTTTCCGCTTTCACAAATCGTATGCAGATTATGCTCTTCCACAAGCGATCGAACCTTTTTGTAATTCTCGCCAGTAGGGAGTTTTACTCGCAACCATTTTGGCTTTTTGATTCGAACCGCACCTTCTCCTTCTTTGATCTCACTCATCGCATTCGTATTAAGTTGTTCCGTAGCCCAAATAAACGCTACTTTTGTCTATCGATTTAGACGATAACAATAGTACAAAATTACAGAATTTCGATAGCATATGGCAACCTCCGCAGTGGAATATAACGGGAACCTTCGTACAACGTGTACACATCATAAATCAGGGCAGGAAATCATTACGGATGCCCCCACTGATAATAATGGAAAAGGAGAGGCGTTTTCACCGACTGATTTAGTCGCAACGGTTTATGCATCTTGTATGATTACCATTATTGGAATCCACTGTGATAAGAACGGTCATTCCTTTGAAAATGGAAGGGCTGAAGTCACGAAGATTATGGGGGATGCTCCACGGCGCATTGCACGTTTGGACGTCGCCTTGGATTTGAGTGGAAATGGTTGGGAAGAAGCCTTTTGTGAACGCATTAAGAGAGTAGCAGAAGCGTGCCCAGTTGCACAATCTATTCATCCTGATATCGAAATTTCAATTACCTACAAATTCTAAAATGGAGAGAAGACCTAAATACGACGACCACCCAAGAAAGAAAAAAGATTCTGGGGATTACATATTCGGTGTTCGTGCCGTAATTGAAGCGGTAAAAGCTGGAAGAGAGTTGAACAAGATTCTCATCCAGAAGGGAATGAACAAGGAGTTGTTTCTTGAATTAAAGGAGGCATTGAAAGGTGAGAGCCACAATTTACAATTCGTTCCTTCTGAAAAACTAAATGCCATTACCGAGAATAATCACCAGGGAGTAATCGCTTATGTTTCGCCTATAGAATACTATAAAGCCGAAACATTGATTGAAGAATTGTTGGAAGAAGGTAAGAAACCCTTTGTACTTGCATTGGATCGATTGACAGACGTGCGAAACTTCGGTGCTATTGCTCGAACGGCAGAATGTGAAGGAGTGGATGCGATCATCATTCCTTCGAAAGGGTCGGTTACGGTAACTCCGGATGCCATTAAAACATCCGCCGGGGCTTTGAACCGTATTAAGGTCTGTAAAACGGACGATTTAAAAGATACACTCTTCTATATTCAGCAATGTGGCGTGCGATTGGTCGCTTGTACAGAAAAAGGGAGTGTTCCTTTGTTCGAAACCAATTTGCGCGGATCAGTAACCGTAATAATGGGGTCTGAGAAGGATGGAGTTTCATCCGATTTGGTCAATATGGCGGATGTTCGTTGTCGTATTCCAATGCGTGGAGAAATTGCTTCTTTGAATGTAAGCGTCGCTGCTGGCATGGTTTTGTATGAGAAATTACGTCAAGAGATTTATTAAGTCAAAATAGAACGCCCATGACACGCTTATTCATTTTACTTTTCGTTTTGGCAATCGTGCCGTTTGCTCAAGCACAATTGCCCAATCGGGTGAAGAAGTTGGAGGGACTTTGGGAGTATAATGAAGGCAGTGGATTCGAGCGCTGGGAACAGCGCGGTGAAGTGATGTATGGTGAGTCGTTTCGAATTAATAAACTAGGCGACACTTTGATCGCGGAAAACTTTGAAATCAGCTACGTTAATAAGCGGTTGGTTTTAAATTTGACGGCGTATCATATGGTAAACGATTCTATTCAAATCAAAGAAAAAGTATTGGTTGGAAAACGCCGAAAAATGGAGTTTTCAGGGTTGTCCGGAAATCGATTGAAGCAACTAGAATTCAAGTTTGGGTTTCTCTCGAAAAACCGATTGAAACTATTCATTCATCATCAAGGGATGCTGAAGCCGCAAAAATTAAGAATGGTCCGCCGAGAAATTTAAATAGATGTTGGCATAAAAGGGATAATCTCTGGCAATCTACTTAAATCATTAATCTGCCATTCGTGTGCGCGGTCTTTATATTGTCTGTGCGGATCAAACAGAACCCCAGTCATCCCAACGCGTTCCGATCCTTGAACATCAACGCGCAAATCATCTCCAATCATCACACTTTCTTCTGGCTTAGCATTGGCCAATTTCATAGTATGCTGAAAAATCTCAGGAGCCGGTTTGTTTTTACCTACATCTTCCGAACAGATAATCACATCAAAATAATCAAGAAGTCCACAATTTTCCAATTTGATAAATTGTACTTCTTTAAACCCGTTCGTAATAATGTGTAATTGCTTTTCTTGCTTCTTTAAATCTTGCAAGATTTCGTGTGTATTCGGAAAGATGTTTTTCTGTCGAGGAGATATTGCTACATATCCATCCGCTAATTTTTGAGCAATCTCTGGTGCGGCTACTTGAAAACTTTTAAGTGTGTCTTCGAACCGTTTGATTCTGAGAACCGCTTTTGTAATCTTTCCTGATCCGTATGAATGCCAAAGTTTCGCATTGATTTTCTTATACGATTTGAAAAAGGTCTCAAAATCGCGCATGTGATCGCCAAGATTCAATTCAGCATAGAGTATTCTGAGGGCTTGTTCGGAATTCTTCTCAAAGTCCCACAGTGTTCGGTCTAAGTCAAAAAAGATGTGTTTCATGCAAATAAATAGGTGATGGAGGTGCTTACTAATCCATTAATACAAATGCCTAGTACAATGATAGGGAAGGTAATTTTGCGTTTCCCAAAAAACTTCGCGGTAACCACAGAACCAAGAGGCACAGACATAAAGAAGGGGGCCCACATGGCAATTCCAAAAAGCCCAATGGACCGTTTTACTCGAACCACAGATTTGTTCAATCGTGTAAAGTTCTTCTTTCGTTTCAATGGAGTGCCATTCTTTATGCTTTCGAGGTATTTTTCAACTCTTTTTTGATGGGCACGCTTCATGAAGTAATTCGCACCAAAGTAAAATATGATTGCCGTAAGAAATGCTCCCGTTATACAGGAAAAGTATGTTTCGAAAAAGCTAAGTTCAAAGCCCAATCCGGCCACCGGAGCAAACATGAATTTGATACTGGAAAGTCCAGCCAAAGATAAATAAGCAATCCAATTCATATTCCTAGATCTTCACTCCGTAAGCAAGATCACCAGCATCACCAAGTCCTGGGACTATATATGATTCTGCCGTCAATTCACTATCGATAGCACCAATATAATACTCCGTTCTGGTCGGTAGTTTTTGTTTTAGAAAGTTCAAGGCGTCTGGCGTTGCAATGGCAGAAACAACGAATATGCTTCGCGGATTTCCTTGTTGTAACAGCGCCTTGTAGACTAATGCCATAGAAGTTCCTGTCGCCAACATTGGGTCAGATATAATTAGGTCCTTGCCGTCAATTCCGGGGGCAGCCATGTACTCTACAAATACATCGAAATCCTGCGGAGTTGTATGCTTTCTGTATGCGCTAACGAAGGCGCTTTCTGCGCGATCGAAGTAATTCAATAATCCCAAATGCATTCCCAGTCCCGCACGCAAGATGGTTGCCAAAACAGGTTGATCTTTTAATAATGGAACTTCTGTGGATCCTAATGGAGTTTCGATCTCTTTGGCTTCGTAGTGCAATTTCTTTGATAATTCATAACCTAGAATTTCACTGACGCGTTCAAGGTTTCTTCGAAACCGCATCGGATCTTTCTGAACTTCAACATCGCGCAACTCGGCTACGAAGGTTTGAAAAATAGAGTTCGATTCTGACAAATTATGGATCATCTTGGAAGGATTTACGATAAAAGTACGGCAATAATTTATTTTGGCAAGGAGCATTTTTCAGACAACATTTTCCATCGCGCTCTTTCAGTTTCAATCTTTGGATTAACTTTGCAGTAATGGCGCAGAAGAACAAGTTGAATACCCGGGTATTTATCCGGCTGCTTTCCTACTGGAAAACCTACAAATTTTTGTTCTTTCTGGCCGTGGCTACAACTGTCTTTTTAGCTTTTATTGGTCCAACTCGTCCTTATGTAATTAAATACATGATTGACGAGTATATTCAGAAGAGCCAAAACATTGATATGTTATGGTACTGGACAATTGTTGTAATTATCATGTTATTGGCCGAAGGATTGTTCCAATTCGTCTCCAGTTACTTCGCCAACTTATTTGCGCAATCCATCATTCGAGATATCCGAAAGAAACTCATGAAACATATCATGTCATTCAATATTCGGTATTTCGATAAAACTCCGGTGGGAACACATGTAACGCGTTTAGTTTCGGATATGGAGGCAATTACCGATGTGTTTTCAGCTGGAATGATGGCCATTATCGGTGACTTACTGATGCTGTTGATAATAGTTGGATGGATGTTCTTTATGGATTGGAGCTTGGCGCTTTTGACCTTAGTGCCTATTCCAATTTTAATTGTTGCAACGCGTATTTTCGCCCGAGCAGTGCGTAAATCGTACGAGCAGGAAAGAGAAGCGGTGAATCGATTGAATAATTTCGTAAACGAACGGTTGACAGGGATTTCTATCGTTCAATTGTTTAATAGACAGGAAGCAGAATCTGGACAGTTCCGTGAGATCAACAAGAAACACCGTCAGGCGCATTTCAATTCGATATGGGCATATTCCATATTCTTCCCAATTGTGGAAACATTAAGCACATTGTCGATTGCACTACTGCTTGTATGGGCTGGGGTGACTGTTAGTGACAAAGCTGGTGGCACCGAGACTGACCTTGGGACTGTTACTGCTTTTGTTCTATGGATTTACATGTTGTATCGACCTATTCGTCAGTTGGCAGATAAGTTCAATATTCTTCAGCGTGGGACGGTTCGAGCAGAACGTGTTTTTAAAGAATTGGATCGCGAACAACACATCCAGAATGATGGGGCAGAAACAAATGTCAACTTTGGAACCAATATTCACTTTAAGGATGTCTACTTTGCCTACAATGATGAAGATTGGGTGTTGCAAGATTTGAATCTCACTATCGAAACAGGCTCTACCGTAGCTTTCGTTGGAGCAACGGGAGCAGGAAAGACATCCATCGTCAATTTGATTGGAAGATTCTACGAGTTCCAAAAGGGGACTATTTCATTTGGAGACACTTCCATTACAGATATTGAATTGTCGCACCTCAGAAGAAACGTAGCATTTGTATTGCAGGATGTATTCTTGTTCTCCGATACTGTTCACAACAATATTACGTTGAACGATCCATCTATTACCCGCGAACAGGTAGTTGAAGCTGCAAAGGCTGTTGGGACACATGATTTTATCGCCAAACTTCCCGGAACTTATGATTACGAAGTAGGAGAACGTGGTGGAGTCCTGTCCGTAGGTCAACGACAATTGCTTTCGTTCATCCGTGCATATGTATACAATCCAAGTATTTTAATTTTGGATGAGGCAACATCAAGCGTAGATATGGAATCAGAAATATTGATTCAGGAAGCAACAAAGAAAATCACCAAAGGAAGAACATCCATAGTCATTGCACACCGATTATCAACCATTCAAAATGCGGATAAGATTGTGGTATTGGACAAAGGAAGAATAGTAGAAGTTGGCGATCATCACGAATTGCTAACGCATCAAGGATATTACAGAAGATTGTACGATCTGCAGTTTTCTGAAATGCACGATAGAACGAAGAAATGAAAGGGTTTACAATAGGAGGAGTCCCAGAGCATTTCAATTTGCCGTGGCGTATGGCGATTGAAGAAGGACGATTTCGTGAAAAGGGAATTCAACTGCACTGGAGCGATATGGGTGGTGGTACTGGACAGATGATTCGTGGATTGGAAACCGGGTCATTGGACATTGCGGTTTTACTCACTGAAGGAATCACCAAAGCCGTTTTACAAGGTTTGGACGCCAGAATTATTCAAGTGTACGTTACAACGCCATTGCACTGGGGAATTCATGTTCCTTATCACAGCCAAATTACTTCTGTAGATCAACTGGAAAATCAAACGTTTGCTATTTCAAGAGAAGGCTCAGGATCTCATTTGATGGCATACGTAAAAGCCAATCAAGAGGGGTGGGACACTACCAAATTGAAATTCAATGTGATTGGTGATGTTTACGGAGGGCTATGGGCACTTCAGAACGATGAAGCGCAGGCATTCTTGTGGGAGAAATACACAACACATCCATATACAGAGCAAAAGAAATGTCGCTACATCGATGAGGTCGTAACACCTTGGCCTTGTTTTGTTATTGCCGCAAGAAAAGAAGTTGTAGACAAGCATTTGGACGATTTAGAGATCATTTGCGATGTGGTCAATGAGCGCGCACGCGATTTGAAAAAGAATGAAGATGTAGTAGATTTGGTCTGCTGGAGATATAACTTGCGCCACGGTCAGGTTGAGAACTGGTTGCAGGAAACGGATTGGAATTACGACGGTATTGGATATCCATTGGCCTTCGAGAAAACCATTTCTTATTTATTGAAGTTAAATTTGTTGGAAGAAGTGGAAGCCAAGGATTGGCGAGAAAAATTATTTGTATGAGTAGAAGAGTTGCAGTTTTGTTAGTGCAGTTGGGGACGCCAGATAGTCCAAAAACAAATGATGTACGTCGTTATTTGTCTGAATTTCTGAACGATCCAAGAGTAATTGACTTGCCTTGGTTGGGAAGAAAAATTTTAGTTAATGGAATCATTGTTCCATTCCGAGCGCCGAAATCGGCAAAAATTTACAAGGAGTTATTCGATTTACACAACGGAGTTTCACCATTAATTACGCATACGGAAAACGTAGTGGAGAAACTTGGAAAACGCTTTGCCAATGATGAGGTTACTGTGCACTATGCAATGCGATATCAAAACCCTTCCATGTACGACGTGCTGGAGAAAATGCGAGAAGAGAATTACGACAAATTGGTAATTCTCCCGATGTTTCCACAGTATGCAAGTGCTTCGGCTGGATCTGCAATAGACCTTGCCATGAATATTATCCGTAAATGGTGGGTGGTACCAGAAATTTCAATCATCAATCAATTTTGGGATAACGAGGGATATATCGATTCAATCGTAGAGCGCGCCAAAGAATTCAATATTGAAGACTATGATCACATTCTGTTCTCTTACCACGGACTGCCAGATCGCCATGTAGATAAAGTTTACGAAGGCTCAGACCTGTGTTCAGATCAACCATGCGAAACAGAGATTAACGAGAAGAACAAGTTTTGCTATAAAGCAACGTGCTACGCAACAACACGATTGATCGCTGCTAAATTGAACATTTCAGAAGAAGATTATACTGTTTGTTTTCAATCACGCTTAGACAAGAAATGGTTAACTCCGTTTGCAGATAAGGTAGTGGAAGAGCTTGGGGAAAAAGGAGCAAAGAAAATCTTAGCTTTCAGTCCAGCTTTCGTTGCAGATTGTCTGGAAACGGTGATTGAAATCGGCGATGAATATCAGGAACTCTTCGAAGAAAAAGGAGGAGAAAAGGTGCAGTTGGTGCCAAGTTCTAACGATCACGATCGGTTCATTGATGGTTTGGAAGAGTTGATCCGAAATAAAATGTGATTCAACATTAATTACTATAATGATGATCCGTTTACTTGCCAGTAAAATTTGCCATTGCAACGAGTACCCTTTCGAATATGTTTTTTCGAAGTACCTCCTGTTTAGTTTGTAGCAAAACTCATCTAGATAATTTTGTAGGTATTCCGTCTTCGTTTGTTGATGTATACCTTTGAGGACATTCTTTGCATTTCCAATGGCAGTATGTACCCATGGTAACTTTACATGAGCTTGTTTTGAAGGGGTTTTCTCAACGACCATATTTTCAAATTTCTTTTGTAACTTTTGATAGGTGGAATAGCCGTCAGTTATCATTCTTGCATTGGTTTGAACGTGCTTTTGAATAATGTTCTTTGCAGTGATTGCTGAAAAATCATGACACACATTCATTTTGAAGAACTTACACTTTTTGGCGGGGCGATGTTTTTTCTTTTCCATTACTGGCTCTGTTTGAGCAAAGACCGTTGCCATGGTTTGCTTCTGACTTCCTCTGCCTCGTTTACGTGGTTCATCTTTTTGATCTTCCTCTACCAACGTTTCAAAAAAAACCTTCATCAATTTCTACCTCATTCATCAGTAAATATTCACTGTCTCGATGTCCCATTGCAGATCGAATTTTGTGCATCATTGCCCAAATAGGTTCATAGCGTTTATGACCCAATTGGCGCTGAACATTACGTGCCGAACTTCCTTTTTTCATACAACTCATCAAGTATATCGACACAAACCAGTAAAGAAAAGGTAACTTGGAAGACTCCATTACCGTTCCACCTCGAAGACTTGTCCGAAAACCGCAGCTTTTGCATTGATACATTTGCTTCCCTTTTAGCCAATAGTGATCTTTACAACTACATTTTTTACAGCTAACACCTTGTTGATCTCTGACTGCTTTGAATTTTTGGCGACAGTTTGATTCAATACCGTAGCTATTCATAAACCTGATAATATCCATTGTTCTTTCATTTTAAAGCAAAGAAACAAGCATACTACGTAATTGACTTATGTTCTAGTGGCAACTTTACGGATCATCATTATTACTATTTATCCCTTAAATAAGCTTCGATGAAGTTTACAAAGTATTCTTCAATTATAGGGTCAGCTACATTCTTCATATTTTTATAGATGACAATTCTTTGCATAAAAAAAGGCTCCCTCACGGGAGCCTTTTGACTAGTTTTTTGGCCTTTTATTGCTTAATCAAGCGAATAATGCTTTCTGAATTTTCTGTATTAAGATTCAGCATGTACATCCCATTCTCGAAAATCGAAAGATCAATTTTCCCCTCTAAAGAATTCAATGATCCTGTCAATATGACTTTACCAGATAAGTCTAATACATAGTACGAAACTTCTTTTGTCATATCACTTAAGATATAATTGAACTCACCAGGAGATGGGTTCGGGAATACTGTTACTTCAATTCCATTTTCTAACTCAGTTAAAGAAGAACAATCTTGGAAGAAAATTGTGACATCATCAGATCCTAAGCACCCGTTTGAATCAGTAACAGTTACCATATAATTACCTGTTGTACTCACGACTAATGTTTGGTTTGTTGATGAATCAGACCACAAGTAATTTGTGAAAGCACCCGCATCTAGAGTGACATCAATGGTGTCACAGTAAGTTTGATCTTGTCCTAGATCGACTATCGGAAGTGCATTCACTATGTAGTCCATAGAGTCTAAAACGGAACATCCAATTACCGTATCCGTCACAGTAACACTGTATGTGCCTGATGTGTTAATGGTAATCATAGATGTAGAGTCTCCAGTATTCCAGTCATACATTGCATCAACAGAAGTCGATGTAGCATCTAAAATCGCCGAGTCACCTGCACAAGCTGTTAGATCATTTAACGCTACCGTTAAGTAGTAAAGACTTGCAGAATCACTTGCTGCACATCCACTCAACGTGTCAAGTTTGTCCACCGCTATCATTCCCGGTGCAAATAACCATGAAGTCTGGAGTGTGTCTCCGTTGGACCAATTATAAATAGTGTTTCCTGTAATATCTGCTCCAGCATCAAACATTGCGCTATCTCCTGTACAGAGTGTCATATCCATTAAGGTAGGAGCAACAAAATCCGCGACCTCGAGAAAGAAGGTGTCGGTTTGACACATTCCTAAAGAATCGGTGACATAAACATACAGGTTTCCATTATTGGAAGAGTTTAGGTTGTCTATTTGACTTGTGATAGTTCCAGAAGCTCCGCTTCCTATTGTAGAGATTGAGTACCAGTCAAAACCAGCGCCAAGATCTACAACTGCCGTTGTATCGCATGCTAAAATAGAGTCAGGAATCATCGAGTAACCTGTTGCCGGCAAGCCAACAGCAAAATCATCAAAAGCGAAACCTTCTCGCTGAACGGACCCATCTGACCCAAATCCAACACGGAAAAGTATTGCATCGTTATCTACCATCAATGTGGAGTCAAGATCGTTAGTAACGCAAACCCAGCCGTTTGATCCACTGAGGTTATCTCCGGTCCATCCTTCTTGTGACCCATTTGGAGCTCCATTTATTGAATTGTCGTTATACCAGTTTAGAGGATCTCCAAAGTTTCCAACTTGACTCCAATTGACTCCTCCATCAATTGATGAGAATAGGTTTGCTCCATCCCAAGAATATTCAGTTGACCACCAAATTTTCATGGTAACGACTTCGGCTCCTGTTGCACTCGAAATATCAATACATGGAGAAGTCACCGAACCATCTTCATTTGCATTATACATTGCTGTCAAACCACCATTTACGAAACAACTATCTCCTGAAGCTGCACCAATGATCTCTGCTTTGTTTGGTGTGCCAAAATCCCAGGAACCATTCGTTCCATTATCAATTGTCCAGCCACCTTGTCCGGCTTCGAAGTTTTCAAAGTAAGGAAGTGAACCTCCGACAGGTATGTTATTAACTGTGTTTGTCGTAGTATCATTGATAGAAACTGGATCACCAGATAAATTTGTCCATGCAGTAATTGTATGAAGTCCAACTCCTGATAAATCAGCGCCTGTTGCAAACGTGTAGGTTAAACAACCTCCACCGTTACAAATATCAAGAAGGTCTGAGGTAATGGTTACACTATCCAATACAGGAGTACCGCCGTCTACCGAGTAAGATACAGGGATCGTTGTTCCACTAAAAATGGTATCACCGAAGTTACAAATTTCAATGCTGATTGCCTCCGAGCTTCCAAGACCACATCCAGATGGACCTGAAACTAAGGTAGCTGCAATGTCGTTTTGGTTGGCTTGTGAAACACTTATGTCATCCAAACCAATGTCACCAGTAAAGCTGGTACCTGAAACATAAACAAATCGAACTTGAACAGAATCAGCACCCGTAAATGTTGGTCCAAAACATCCAGACCATTCTTGCCATAAATCCTGATCATCTTGTATTGGGCCTGCAATATTTGTCCATGCACCAAGAGCACCTACTCGGGCCTCAACGTTCAATGGACCTTGAGTAGCTCCAAACGCATGGTACCAGAATTCAAGTTGCATAGTGAGACCAGCAGAGAAATCGAACCATGGAGATTCTAAATCTGCTCTATAATTTGGGTAGCCAGTTCCTGAACAAGATGTTTCAACATAAACATATTTTCCTGTCGCATTTCCCAAGGTATGATCAACAGAAGGACCCGTATTGCCTGAAGATGTTCCTCCAACGTGTACTAGCCAGTCAAGGTCGTCGGTAGTTGGATTGATCCAATCAATTAAAGAACCGCAAATTGCTCCGCAGCCTGTTGGACATGTAGCCTCAGCTTCAAAGTCTTCAATGTATGGAAAGGTAGAAATTACCTGTCCATAGCTTGAACTTATGGTAAGAACAACTGTTGTAAGTAATAATATTAATCTTCTCATTTGTAGATTTTTAAATATTGATACAAAAGGTAATGGTTTTTTTTAAAATATCTCTTCCTACTAATATTAAAAGATGCTATTCTTTCATGTTTGGTATCATAATACTCCTCGCTTTTGATGGGATTTATTGATTGGGGAGGTTTTCAATATTTTTAAATCTCTATTTTATTGTGGACGTCAAAATGTCAATTAGAATCGACGGGGGTATTCTTTAGTGTTAAGTTCGTATTTTCAACGGAACTTCGTATCTTTGCACCTGAATTTAGAAACACACAAATAGCAGTATGAGCACAACAGAACGTTTAGCTTACAAGGTGAAAGATATCAGCTTGGCAGAATGGGGAAGAAAAGAGATTCGATTGGCAGAAGCAGAAATGCCAGGATTGATGACTCTTCGTGAAGAGTACGGAGCAAGCAAGCCGTTGAAAGGAGCAAGAATTGCTGGATGTTTGCACATGACAATTCAAACAGCTGTTTTGATTGAAACATTGGTTGAATTAGGGGCAGACGTAACTTGGTCTTCGTGTAACATTTTTTCAACGCAGGATCACGCAGCAGCAGCAATTGCAGCAGCAGGAATTCCGGTTTATGCATGGAAAGGAATGAACGAAGAAGAGTTCGATTGGTGTATCGAGCAGACATTGTTTGCATTTGAAGATGGAAAGCCATTGAACATGATCCTTGATGATGGAGGTGATTTGACAAACATGGTATTCGATCGTTACCCTGAGTTGACAAAAGACATTAAAGGTCTTTCTGAAGAAACAACAACAGGGGTGCACCGTTTGTACGAGCGTATGAAGAATGGAACTTTAGTAATGCCAGCAATCAACGTTAATGATTCGGTTACTAAATCAAAATTCGATAACAAATACGGATGTAAAGAGTCTTTGGTAGATGCGATTCGTCGTGCTACAGATACAATGATGGCAGGTAAAGTAGCTGTTGTTTGTGGATACGGAGATGTTGGTAAAGGATCTGCTGCTTCATTGCAGGGTTCTGGTGCACGTGTAATTGTTACCGAAGTAGATCCAATTTGTGCGCTTCAAGCAGCAATGGACGGATTCGAAGTACGACGATTGGAGTCAGTAGTTGATAACGTGGATATCGTAGTAACAACAACAGGAAACAAAGATATCGTTCAAGGACAGCATTTCGAGGCGATGAAAGACAAAACGATTGTTTGTAATATCGGTCACTTCGATAACGAAATCGATATGGCTTGGTTGAACGGAAAGTACGGATCAACGAAAACGGAAATTAAACCACAAGTTGACATGTACACGCTTAACGGAAATGACATCATTTTGCTTGCAGAAGGACGTTTAGTAAACTTAGGATGTGCAACAGGACACCCTTCATTCGTAATGTCAAATTCATTTACGAACCAAACATTGGCGCAATTAGAGTTGTGGAACCACTCGGACAAATACAACAACGAAGTTTACATGTTGCCGAAACACCTTGATGAGAAAGTAGCGTACTTGCACTTGGCGAAAATTGGTGTAGAATTGACAGAACTTCGTAAAGATCAAGCCGATTACATTGGAGTAACAGTGGAAGGTCCATACAAACCAGAACACTACCGTTACTAGAAACAACAATGTTTTAAATACTAAAGGGAGCCGATTGGTTCCCTTTTTTTGTTCATTTGTAGCATGGATAAAGGATTGACGAATCTTATTCTTGAATTAACAAAAGCGCAACGCATTGCAGAAGTTGATCATGTACAAACGCTGTGGAGTGGATTCGGATCTTTGGATAGAGTATTGCTTGAAAGCAGTAATGTCAATTCTGTAGTTATAAAGCGAATTCAACCTCCGACAAAAATGAATCACCCAAGAGGTTGGGATACCGACGTATCAACACAACGGAAATTGAAATCATACGAAGTCGAGAGAAGATGGTATGAAAATTATGTTCCTGGTTTACCAGAAGATATAAAGGTTCCCAATCTATTGGGGTACTATGAAAATGAAGACAGCACGACTCTAATAATGGAAGACTTGAAGGATTCCGGGTTCAACCATGATTTTTATTCGTCTCCGAAAGACTCCTTTGAAGCATGTTTAGAGTGGTTGGCAAACTTTCATGCGTTTCATTTGTTTGCGGAACCGTCAGGGCTATGGGAGATAGGAACCTACTGGCATCTGGATACGCGCCAAGAAGAATTAAAGGTAATGTCCGATGGTGCTCTCAAACATCATGCGAAAAATATAGACGAGACTCTTAATAGCTGCGAATACAAAACAATAGTGCACGGTGATGCCAAACCGGCTAACTTTCTTTTTAGTAAAGAAGGCCAAGCTGCAGCAGTAGATTTTCAATACGTCGGAGGAGGATGCGGAATGAAGGATGTGGTCTATCTGATGAGCAGCGCGCTTGATGAAAAAGATTTGTTCGAAAGGGATTCTGAAATCATTGAGCGTTATTTCGAGCTACTGAAATTAGCCTTGGGTAAATATGATGTTCGGAATATTGATTTAGATGAGCTTAAAGAGGAATGGAGCTCTATGTATAAATACGCATGGCTCGATTTTATGCGTTTTCTTGAAGGTTGGTCTCCTGGACGTTCTCGTCTAAATAGCTATACCAAAAGGCTTCTTGAATCTATTTGAACCAATAAATCTGGATTGTATTTTCAGTATTTCTACGTACGATTTCAGGTATAAATACGGTACTTAAAAAGGAATTTAAGTTCTAATTTGGCACGGCTCTCGGGCATTAACCAATTTAGCACTTAAAATAGGAGTTCTTATTCCACATTTCTTCGAAAAATATTTAAACCTACGGCATAATACGAACTTGTGTTTTTAGGATATAACTGATGATATGGTGATTAGCCTCTTGCACCAGAACTAATTGGCATCTTATTAACCAGTGTCAATAGACACACAACACTATTTATTATGGAACCATTTATCGGATAAATTCAACCTTTCGGATTTAACTTCGCACCGAGAGGATGGGCATTTTGCGACGGTCAGTTATTGCCAATCGCTCAAAACACAGCGTTATTCTCTTTGTTAGGAACAATCTACGGAGGAGACGGACGTACAACTTTTGCATTGCCGGATTTGCGCGGACGTGCAGCGATTCACATGGGGCGTGGGCCAGGACTATCGGATCGTAGAATCGGTTCAAGAGGCGGGGCTGAGAACACTATTTTGAACGTTACTAACTTGCCAAGTCACAACCACACAGCGTCTATTAAGGCGAAAGGTTCATTTGCACCTCCAACAGGTGGCGGAACTTTGTCTAACCCTAACGGAGCAGTTTGGTCAGGTGATGGGTCTACGATTTATTCAAATGCAGTACCAAATGTTGATATGTCAACAGCAGCTATTGAAGCATCTATCAACAACACTGGAGGTGGTCAGTAGTTTAACAACATGCAACCATACCTTACTATTAACTGGAGTATCGCGTTGCAAGGAATATTCCCTTCACGTTCGTAAATAGTAATTGAATTAATTTAAAACCCTCTGTGCTCTCGTAGTGTAGAGGGTTTTTTTAAATGTTCAGTGCTGAATGCAAAGTCAAATTGGGGAATATCATATTAACCTCCATTGAGACTTTTTAAATCCTTAATTTTTTCAGATATTTGCGTCACTTCGCTGGAAAAGAATCTTGCTTAGCTTAACACTTTTCAAAACTAATTTTAAACCTGTACTTATGAAAGCATATTTACAACGTATTAGCGTTGTCATGGGTATCCTTCTCTTAGGATCAAGCTCCTTCGCTCAGGTGTCGAAAACCAATTCGACAGCCGGTACTATTTTAGGAGGCCCTGGCCATGTTGATAGAACTTTCACCTATACGGCGGGAGAGTTTGGAGGATGTTCCTCTTTAACAGAAGTTGAGATTTCAGTTCAATTGGCACTCGGTAACGGTGGTTGTGGAACTGGAGGTTACGGAGTTCACGAAGATTTGAACGTTCGTTTGACTTCTCCTTCAGGAACAAGTGTTGACCTCGTACTCGACCGATGGGGTTACACAACTGGAGACCCAACTCAGACCTCTTCTTTTAACGGATTCACCACGTGTAATTCAACAGTGCATTTCGACGATGACCACGCGGTAAACGTAAACACACTTAGTGCTTGGCCGGCATCTGGAACGAATAACCATGTTCCTAATTCAGCTTTAAGTGCTTTTGACGGAGAAGATCCTGCAGGAACTTGGACTTTGAGAGTTTCTGATGGAAATTCTCAGTTTGCTGGGACTGACCACCTTTGCTTTATCACATCTACGATTACTGTAACTTGTGGGGCGGTATGTACAGACCCAACGATACCAACATTAACGGCTGCTCCGTCAACAATTTGCCCGAGTGCAAGTGCGACAATCAACATTACAGGAACCTTAAATGATGCTACGCAGTGGCATATTTATACAGGATCATGCGGTGGTACGCAGATTGGAACAACAGCAGGAACAACTTTTGTAGTGACTCCCGGAGCAACTACTTCATATTATATTCGTGGAGAAGGAGGGTGTGTAACACCTGGTGCATGTGGAACGATTACGGTAACGGTTGCCGATGCCGTAAACCCAACAATAACTTGTCCTGGTAATCAAACTCAGGCAGTTGATGCATCGTGTCAATTCTCATTGGCTGATTTCACAGGATTAGCTACCGCTTCAGATAACTGTACGGCATCGCCAACAGTTACGCAATCACCAGCACCGGGAACTACAATTTCAGGAGCAACAGTGGTTACATTAACTGCAGATGATGGAAATGGTAATACAGCGAGCTGTAACTTCAACGTGATAGGATTGGATGTAGTGGCACCAACGATTACCTGTCCTGGAGATCAAGCAGAAATGCTTAATGCTTCTTGTCAGTTTGTTCTTCCAGATTATACTGGTTTGGTTACAGTTACAGATAATTGTTCTGCTTCACCAACCGTAACGCAATCACCGGCTCCGGGAACTACCGTTTCTGCGAACACACTAATTACCATGACGGCAAATGATGGCAATGGTAACAGCGCATCATGTACATTCAATGTAACACTTTCTGATGCTACCGCACCAACTGCAGTTTGTCAGAATATTACAGTGTTCCTTGATGGTGCAGGTAACGCAACCATTACTGCAGGTGATATTGACGGAGGTTCAACTGATAACTGCGGACCAGTTACATTGAGTGCTTCCCAATCAGCGTTTACGTGTGCAGACGTTGGAGCAAATAGTGTTACGCTTACTGCAACTGACGCAGCATTGAATTCTGCTAACTGTACTGCTGTTGTAACTGTTGCTGATACCACTGCGCCAGTAATTTCTTGTCCGGGTAACCAAACCGAAACTGCAAGTGCTACTTGTGATTTCGTACTACCTGATTACACGGGATTGGTTTCTGCTACAGATAACTGTACTGGTTCACCAGCTCTTAGCCAATCACCTGTTCCTGGAACTGTGATTACTTCGAACACAACGATTACAATGACTTTTACGGACCCAAGTGGTAATACTGCAAGCTGTAACTTCGATGTTCTACTAACGGGAGTTTCAACGTTAAATGCCGTGTGTCAGGATATCAATGTGTACCTCGATGCAACAGGAAATGCAACGATTGTTCCTTCTGATATTGACGGTGGTTCTACTGTTGGATGTGGAGGAACACTCAACCTATCAGCATCGCAAACAGCATTCACTTGTGCTGATGCAACATTAGGCCCAGTTCCATTGAACGATCTTGTTATTACTGGAGCGTATGATGGACCTTTAACTGGTGGAACACCAAAAGGAGTTGAATTATACGTAATCAACGATATTGCTGACTTGTCACAATATGGATTGGGATCAGCGAATAACGGTGGAGGTTCAGATGGAGAGGAGTTTACTTTCCCTGCTGTTGCTGCAACTGCTGGGCAATTCATTTATGTCTCTTCAGAATCAACTCAGTTTGCTAATTGGTTTGGATTTGCTCCTCATTATACAACAGGTGCAATGGGGATCAACGGAGATGATGCCGTTGAATTATTCTTCCAAGGAGGAGTAATTGACGTATTTGGTGATATCAACACAGATGGAAGTGGTGAAGTTTGGGATTACCTTGACGGATGGGCTTACCGCGTGAATGATACGGGTAACGATGGTTCTGCATGGACACCTTCTAACTGGACGTATTCAGGAATCAATGCGTTGGATGGTGAGACTTCAAACGGAACAGCGGTAACGCCATTCCCAGTAGGAACATATTCTATCACAGTAGCAACGCCTAATTCAGTAACATTAACTGTAACTGATGGTCTTGGAGGATCAGCAACATGTACGGCAAACGTTACAGTGTTGGATACTATTTCTCCAGTTGCTAATTGTCAAGACGCTACAGTTTACTTAGATGGAACTGGAAGTGCTTCCATTACTGCCGTAGAACTGGAAGGAACAGGAGTACCAGGATTGGTTTACTTCACGAACACAAACGGAGCCGTAAACGTGGCAAATGTTGATGGTTCTGGAACACCAACTCAATTGTACAATGCAGGGTCAAACGCTGTTGGTATTGATCATGATCCGGTAGCAGGAGATCTTTACTGGGCGAGAGGTAACACATGGGAAATCACTACAGCATCTGATGATGGATTAGGAACTCCTTTAGATCTACCGAACTCAAGTGGGCAAACATTTGAGCATTTAGATGTTGATTTGGACCCAGCGAACGGAAGACATTTCTTTACAACTGGTAACGGTAATGGTATCTATTCTGCTTTGATGGACGGTTCAGGGACTGCAACTTTATTGTTTAACTCAGGAGGTGCAGTGAACGGTGTTGACTATAATCCAAACAATGATAAGGTGTACTTTACTGCTCTTAATGCAAACGAAATTTATGAAATGGATGCAAATGGTTCAAACCCTGCTGTTCTATTTGGTAATGCAGATGGAGTGGATAATCCAAGAGGATTGATAACAGATGCTACTAAGATATATTGGGTTAACCGAGGATCTGGTCAAATCATGTCAGGGAATCTTAATGGTACGGGAACACCAGTAGTCTTATACACCGCAAACTTACCTTACCATATTGATTTGGAAGAAACTACAGGAATGTTAGTTTGGACCGAGCACGGTGGTACTGGTGATATCATGACAGCGCCAGCAGACGGTTCAGGATCTCCAGCAGCAATTCAAACTGGATTAGGAACAAACTTGAGAGGAATCGCTCTTGGTTCGGCTCCATTGGGGGCTGGGCACTCAGATAATTGTGGAACGGTTACATCAACAATTGATGTTTCTACATTTGATTGTTCTAATGTTGGTTCACCGGTATCGGTTACTTCAACAGTAACGGATAACTCAGGAAACACTTCAACATGTACTTCGCAAGTAACTGTATTGGATACTATTTCTCCAACGATTACTTGTCCAGTTGATATTGTACAAGATCAGGATACAGGAGTTTGTTCGGCAGATATAACAGTGCCTAGCATTACTACAGCTGATAACTGTTCAGGTGAAACAATCGCTTGGGCCGTAAGTGGTTCTACAACAGCTACAGGAACTGGACAACCTGGTGTACAGACGTTCAATGTTGGAGTTTCAACAGTTGATGTTACAGCAACTGATGTTTCTGGAAACACAGCGAACTGTTCATTCCTTGTAACCGTAAATGATACGGTAGCACCGACGTTACCAGTTCTCGCAGATTCTATCGGGGAATGTTCTGTGACACTTGCATCACCAACAACTACAGATAACTGTAACGGAACGATTACTGGTACAACAACAGATCCAACGACTGTGACTTCACAAGGAACTACAGTTATTACATGGACGTTTGATGACGGTGCAGGAAATGTTTCAACAGCTACGCAGAACGTAATCATTAATGACGCGATTGCGCCAACTGCATCGAATATCGATACGGCGTTCGCTGAATGTATTGGAGATGTTGCAATCGATATCACATTGGTAGACGATGAGGCAGATAACTGTACAGCAGCTCCAGTAGTTGCGTATGTAGGTGATGTAGCTTCTAACGGAACAGGTTGTAATGACACAGTGGTTCGTACATACAGTGTGACGGATGACGTTGGAAACAGTATCAACGTAGAGCAAATCATCATCTTGAATGATGTAACGGCTCCAACAGCATCAAACCCGATTACATTGAATGTAGTTTGTTTGGCGGAAGTTCCGGATACAACAGGAGCATCATCATGGGTAACCGATGAAGCAGATAACTGTGGTAACCCGACCGTAACTTGGTTGAACGATGTATCATCGAACGGAACGGGATGTAACGATACTATTACACGTACATTCGAAGTTGCCGATGCTTGTGGAAACAGCATTCAAGTGCAACAGACGATCATTATTAATGATGACGATGCACCAGTAGCAGATGTGGCTGTATTAGCAGACGTAAACGGAACATGTGATGTAACACCAGTAGCGCCTACAGCAACAGATAACTGTGCTGGATCGTTGAACGGTGTACCAGATGTTACCTTCCCAATCTCTGCGGTTGGAACAACGGTAGTAACATGGACATATACTGATAACTGTGGTAACTCAATATCACAAACGCAAAACGTGATTGTTTCGGGTGTGGATGTTGGTACTACAATGGCTAGTGACAACATTACAATGATTGCAACGAACACGAACGCTGGTGTAACATACCAGTGGTACGATTGTGTTTCAGGTACTATTGTTGCAGGTGAGACGAATGTGAACTTCACACCGTCTTACGGTAGCGACTTCGCCGTGATTGTTACGGAGAATGGATGTGCTGATACTTCAGCATGTGTGAATAGCACAGTTGGATTGGATCCATTAACATTGAATCAGTTCACAATGTTCCCGAACCCAACTGAGAACGGATTCTTCTCTATCCAATTGGATGCAGAGTTGAAAGAGGTTTCAGTATTGGATATGAAGGGACGTTTGGTAGAAGTAGAAGTTGACCTTACAGAGAAAAGAGTGAATGTTTCTAACTTGGTGAATGGAGCTTACATCGTAAGAATCGTAACCGAAACAGAGCAAGAACTAGTTGGAACTATAAGAGTTCAATAGAACACTAGATAACGAATAAGAAACCCTGACTCCGAAAGGACGTCAGGGTTTTTTGTTTCCTAATTTGTACGTAAGGAATCTAGCGCGCTAAGGCTCTCGAAGCGTACCTCTATACAAGAGTAATTCATCTGAATTTCGGCATGACATTACGATGCACTGTTCTCCTGAGCTTTCCGTTGGATGCCGAAGTAGTCGAAATGTCACTTCGCTCTCACTCTAGTACTCAAGACTCATTTTCCAGTCTTTCCTTCCAATACTCGTAAGCTTCTTGAATCTGCTGAAACTTCTCTTTGGCCAATAATTGCTGTGCTTCCGAAGCCTGATTGAATCGATCAGGATGGTGCTGTTTTACCAGTTTTCTGTACGCTTGTTTCAATGAATCTAGGCTAGGGGAGCCCTCTAAATGTAAAATCTCCGCATATCGTTTTGATTGATCAATAGAAGACGGTCTTGATGTATTTTTTCTTGTTCGGTCCTTTTCTTTCTTCGAGGCATGATAATTCTTGAAAATGGAAATAATTCGCTCCAAATTGGATTGAGGTAATTCCAGCTTACGGTTCATAATCTCCAAGAACTGCAATTCTCGTTTGGATAATTTACCATCCAACATTCCCAACCCCGTTAAGAAGTAGATCACCTGAGAACGCTCTCCTTCCGTTTTTAAATGTTCATTTAACCAAGATGATACTGAATCAATTTTCATGGGATGACGCATGCTAAACAACAACGAGTCGCCAAAATTGTAAGTTGCCTTTCGAAAATACCGATTGAAATACTCATTGATAAAACGTGTTTTATCTTTCGAACTTTGATAATCCAGTAGAATCAATAAGGAACCTAATGCCAGGTATGCCTCCAACAAATTATCCTCGGTAAGCTTCAACTTTGGCGGATAAACCCCTTGCCTCCAAAGTCGGGCATGGCGTGTTTTATAGAAATACAAGATCAATCCTCCTCCCAGAGGAACAAAGAAGATCATAGCGACTGCCCAGGTTGGGTAATCACTAGCCGTTTCAAAATATGCTAAAGGAGGGCAATACATAATCTGTTATACTTCTAATGCAGAATCATCAAAAGATAACAAATAGTATTCGCTATTTACACTCCACTCTTTTTCTGCTTCTTTTTTCGGTCGATGGTAAACTCTGCTCCAAGGGTAACGTTCCAGGCATTAAAATTGATATTTCTTTCGTAATACACGAAGCGCAAATCCATTCGTTTCCACATAAATACGCCTCCATTTTTCTGTTTTGCACGAGCCAATCCGAATACGGGGTGTATTGACATCCCAAGACCATATTTATGCGCATAGAAGGTAGACAAGTCAAAGTCAGAGGAATAAAAATTTCCGACGGTAAATTCATCTACACTATTGAACTGATGAAAATACTGTGATCCACTTTGTATATGAAATCGATAAATTGGCGAGAGGCTGATCCAATCACTTAATTTAACAGGAACTTCAATCTCTCCCGTATAAGCCGTTACCCCCCAACTGTCTTGATATAACCGGTTAAACGTTCGAATGACCGTTTTGTCTCCCAGAAACGCATTCAAACGCAGCCCTAACGGAAGCTTGAATCG
Organism: Flavobacteriales bacterium; assembly: GCA_015665275.1. Lineage (GTDB taxonomy): Bacteria > Bacteroidota > Bacteroidia > Flavobacteriales_D > Crocinitomicaceae > UBA4466. The sequence goes on from JADFAL010000018.1 coordinate 90,572, forward strand.
GGTTCCTGGCATGTTCTCAATACGCGCGTCTGTTTCGCCCTGCACATAGAATCGATGGAAAGGAGTGCTCAGCAATCCAAATTGTCCCTGCGGTTCTGTAGTAATGGAGCCTTTCAGTCGTCGATTGATAACGAATCCGAGCGAATAGGTCATTCCCAATGTGTGACGTTTGTCTTTATTCAATAATTGCGTTTCACCATTGCGAA
>JADFAL010000041.1 GCA_015665275.1 Flavobacteriales bacterium
ATTTGTTTTCTGTGATAAATCTCAATGTTAATGAAACGCTAAGTAGACTTTGTTGATTTCTTAACGATTGACTAACAGGCTGGTAGTCTGACAGAATTATCATTGTGCTGATTTTTATATTCTCAATGAAAGCTGAAAAAATACGCACCACCGAATCACGACAAAGAGAACCGAGAAGGATCGCTCCTATCATCGCTCTCCGTTCCTCAAAAAGTGCTTCTCAACAAGAAACGTTAGCCAAGTTGATACAACAAGCGCGCTATACGGAATTTGGGATGTATCACAATTTTAAGGAGTCGTTGAAATCATCCAATGTTGTTCGTTCCTTTCAGGAGTTAGTTCCTATTACCAACTACGAAAGGTTTCATGAAGATTGGTTGCATCGAACAATTGCCGGGGAATCAGACCTGATTTGGCCGGGATTGATAAAGTTCTACGCACTGTCTTCCGGCACCACAAAAGGCGGAAGTAAATATATTCCGGTGAGCGAGGCGATGCTCCGTCAATTCAAAAAAACGTCGTTTCAGCAAGTGTCTGAAATCAGTAAGAATCAGTTAGGAGCCTCCTTCGTTAAGTCCAAAGCGCTTATTGTTGGTGGATCCACTTCATTGCGCATTCAAGGCGATATTCGCATGGGAGACCTCAGTGGAATTCTGGCTAAAAACAAGTCTTGGGTATTCTCATCTATGTCGAAGCCGGGGAAGAAAACGGCTCAAATCAACGATTGGGAGGAGAAAATGAACAAGATTGTTGAGAAAGCTCCAAAATGGAATATTGGCGTTATCGCAGGGGTTCCTTCATGGATTTCCTTGCTTTTGGAACGCATCATCAAACGGTACCAATTGAATTCCATTCACGAGATTTGGCCCAACCTTCAATTGTACGTTCACGGCGGCATTTTCCTTGAACCATACAAAGACAAAATTGATAAAATGTGCAGCAAGCCCTTGTTCTATCAGAATACTTTTCTGGCGAGCGAAGGCTATTTCGGATATCAAAAAGACCTGAACAATCCGCACATGACACTCCTAACAAAACACGGAATCTTCTATGAATTTGTCGAGGCATCCTCATTTGAATCGTTACGATATGGACAATTCGATGATCTGAAGACCTTGACCTTGAATGAAGTTCAGCCCAATGTTCCCTACTGCATGATTATTTCTACATGTTCTGGACTATGGAGATACAACTTGGGGGACCTCATCGTATTCGATGATGTAAATTCTGGAAGATTCAAAATAATTGGTCGCGTTTCATACAACCTCAACATCTGCGGAGAGCATTTGTCGGAAGAGAACCTATCTACGGCAGTGGTAGACACAGGACGCCGATATGGCACCGAAATTCAAGAATTTTGTTCGTATCCCAACCGAAAAACGAACCGTCACGAATGGTACATTGGTGTTGACAGATCTATTCCTGAAGCGGAATTCGAAGTGTATTTAGATGAGCGCTTAAAGCAGCTAAATGATGACTATTATACTTCGCGCAAGTTCATTTTGAAACGTCCGAAAGTGAAAACGTTGCCAATTGATAAGTTCTACGAATTCATGGCGATTCACGACCGTATTGGTTCTCAGAGCAAGTTTCCACGGGTACTGAACGAAACCTTGGTACGCAAGTGGGAGGCATTCCTATCGAATGAGAATTCGTTGGCAGATGATTTGTAGAGATACAAAAGACTGGTAAACGAAAAAAGCCGCTCTCTGAGGCTCTCGAAGGGAAGCGGCTTTTTAAAAAATTCGAATACTTCACTAGTCGTTCCCTCCCATCAGACGAAGTAATGACATAAACAAGTTAATGAATAGAATGTAAAGTATCAATCCTCCCACTAATGCCAGTTTGTTGCGCTCTACTCCATCCAACATCTCGTTCTCAGCTGTATTTTTCAATTTTTGCATGAAATATGCCGTAAGACCTGTAAATACGAAGACTCCGATAATTGCAATCACAAAGTCCATCAGTTCTGAACCGATCCAAATATTCGCGATGCTAGCGATGAAAATCCCAATGAATGCCATGTAAAGCAAGCTCCCGAACTTTGTCAGATCTGTTTTCGTCGTATAGCCGATGATTGCCATTGCTGCAAAAGCTCCAGCCGCAGAGAAGAATGTAACCGCGATCGTCCCAATAGAATACATAATCATGATGATGCTCAAACTGAAGCCCATCAAAACGGAATATGCCAAAAACAAAAAGAGTAACACTCCTAATGAAAGTCTTCTATACGCCAACTGAATCAACAACCCAAGCCCAAGAGGAGCGAGTGATACAACCCAGAAAAGAATATTTGGAGAACCAGTATTCGTTACGGGGTCAACTTCAACGAAGTTGGTAAATATAAATTCTGGCGTTCCAGCTAAATATGCGATAATCCCTGAGATTGCTAGGGCTGCTCCCATGTACATGTAAACGTTCTTGAAGAAATCTTTCGTGATTTCTTTTGAGTACTCTCCACCTGAGGTGAACATACTGTCTAAATTGCTCATTGTTAATGTAGTTTTGCTTGTATTAAATTAATAAACTCCTTTCGCGTAGCATCATTGCTTAGGAATAAGCCCGTAAATGCGCTAGACGTTGTTACCGAATTTTGCTTTTGAACACCGCGCATTTGCATGCACATGTGCGAAGCTTCAATAACAACCGCAACTCCTTTCGGTGTCAATGTACGTTGAATGCAATCACGAATTTCAATAGTCAATCGTTCTTGCACTTGCAATCGACGCGAATAGGCATCTACCACACGAGGAATTTTGCTGAGTCCCACAATCTTGCCGTCTGGAATGTACGCAATGTGCGCTTTTCCGAAGAAGGGTAACATGTGATGCTCGCACAACGAATACACTTCGATATCTTTCACAATGACCATCTCAGAATATTCTTCGTGAAATATGGCTTGTTGTACCAATTCATCCGGATTCTGATCGTATCCTTGCGTCAAATACTGCATCGCTTTAGCAACACGTTCGGGCGTTTTTTGAAGTCCCTCTCTATTTGGGTCTTCGCCAATTTTCACCAGAACATCTTGATAACGCTCCATCAAATGTGCAGTCGTTTCATCATCGTATATGCTGTCTTCCATGCTTACTACGTATATAAAGGTAGCAACTGATATTCTACCTTCGTGTTAAAAAAAGTAAATGTTAAAACGGTTCGTTTCCTCCGTAGTACTCTACGAAATTATTTTCCGTTTCCACTAGTTTGATTTTGGCCAATTCGCCTCCTTTCTCCCTAATCGGACCAGCGATGATATCCCAAACCTCAATGGCAATATTCTCAGTAGAAGGTAAAATTCCTTTGAGAAAAGGCACATCCAAATTCAGATTACGATGGTCAAGTGGCTCAACCACATATTCCTTAACGATTTTACTCAAGTCTTTGAGATTAATAACGAATCCTGTGTCGGGATGGGGAATGCCTTTTACCGTCACCCAAATTGAGAAATTGTGTCCGTGCCAATTTGCGTTGGCACATTTTCCAAAAACTTCTTCGTTTTTTTCTTCGGACCACTTCTCATTATAGAGTTTGTGTGCGGCATTGAAGGTTTCCCTACGTGTGATGTAAACTGTTTTCAACTTCAATGTTTTGTGCAAATATAACGTGAATCTTTTGTTTGGTGGTTAGCGATAGGCAGAAGGTTCTAAGTAGAAAGTTGATAGAAATAATCCTTCTACTTTCAACTTTCTTCTTTCAACCCTTAATCTTTTATCCCTAGTTTTGAAGCATCGCAAACAGTAAAATGCATGAATTCATCAAAGTATAGTAAAAAAGAATTGGTTCAAAAACTAGACTTGCGACCGCATCCCGAAGGAGGATTCTACAAGGAAACATATCGATCTGAACATTCCATTCCGAATGCAAATTTGGCAGGCAATCATGAAGGTGATCGCAGTTATGGAACCGGGATCTACTTCATGTTAACAAGCGATGCGTTTTCTGCATTTCACCGTATCGAACAAGACGAACTTTGGTTCTTTCATCAAGGAAGTGCTATAGAATTACACATGATTTCTCCAGAGGGAGAACATACCCGACATCTGATTGGAAATAACATTTTGCAAGGGGAGCAACCGCAACTTGTAGTTCCTGAGACATATTGGTTTGCTGCGAAAGTAGTGGATGATGGAGAATTCGCACTGGTAAGCTGCACCGTTTCGCCTGGATTTGATTTCCGCGATTTTGTGCTGCCTTCAAGAGAAGAACTAACTTCAATCTATCCGCAACACGAACAGATCATTTCCGAATTTACACGACACTAATGGAAGAAAGATTGGACAAAATATTAATTCAACGCAAATTGGTTTCAACACGAACCCGCGCAGAAAATATCATTCGAGAAACTGGGGTCAAAGTCAACGGTAAACTTATTACCAAGACCGGAAAGAAATTTCCAATTGACTGCGAAATAGAAATGATTGCCGAAGAAATTCCTTGGGTTTCTCGCGGAGCGTTTAAATTGATTGACGGTATCAAGGCATGGAATCCTGATATTAAAGGAAAGGTGCTATTGGATATTGGAGCATCAACGGGTGGATTTACACAGGTATTATTGGATAATGATGCAGCAAAAGTCTATTGCGTCGATGTGGGATCTAAGCAGTTGCATTCGAAAATTGATGAGGATCCACGAACAATTAACTTAGAGAAAACGCACGTTCGTGAACTAACACCAACGTTGATTCCCGAAATGGCTGACGGATGTGTGATTGATGTTTCCTTCATCTCGTTAGAGAAAATCTTCCCTTTCGTTCACGCTTTCATGAAACCGAATGCATGGATGATTGCCTTGGTAAAGCCACAATTCGAAGTAGGGAAAAAGAACATTGGGAAAGGCGGTGTTGTAAAGGATAAGAAATTGTATCCAGACGTAATCAGAAATATCAAGCAAAGTGCTGGTAGAAATCAACTCGAATGGCAAGCTACGATGGATTCACCAATTCTTGGTGGAGACGGTAATCGGGAATTTTTAATGTATCTTAGAAAGCTATGATAGCAAAGCTTTGTCTTCTTTTTTGCCTTACGATTTTGAGTTCTGCTTCCATTGCTCAGAACTTCAATAGACCTACCCCAAATTCCTACAATAAGTATGAGTTTCAAAGAAACGACTCTACGTTAACTGGGTACTATTATTTACTTGCGCCATACTACCACAATGCTCCAACACAAGGTATGAACCAAAAGGCGCTTTATGTTTTAGACGAAGATGGATATATCGCCTGGATGACGCAAAATGGTAAAAAGCAATTCGACTTTAAGTATCACCCAGACTTCAATCGATACAGTTTTACGCGAAGGAACCAAGGAGAACGACTTCATTATGAAATGAATGAACAATTTGAACTTGTTGACTCCACAATTACCGTTAATGGAGTTATTGGGGATATTCATGAATTGCAAATATTTCCAAATGGAAACCGCTGTATAATTGGTGTTCGTCAGCATTTCAATATTGATTTATCCGCCTATACTTTTTACAATGGAGATGTTGGACTAAGCAACACGACAGTGGTGTCTGCAGTAATTCAGGAGTTTGATACTAACGGAAATCTAGTCTTTGAATGGGATTCCTTCAATCACATTTCTCCAGATGAATTTGCCTCCGGTCCGTACAACCCGAATAATTTTGATTATGTACACGCAAACGCCATTGAATTAGACCCAGTAGACAACAACTTATTGGTCAGTTTTAAAACGGCCAACCTCGTTTGTAAAATCGATCATGTCACAGGTACTATTCTATGGCGCCTGAATGGTAATTTCTCCGATTTTACATTTACTAATGATAGCGGCTTCACTGGGCAACACGACATTCGAGTCTTATCCAATGGAAACGTCTCCATTTATGACAATGATTATGGTAATAACGCTCCACGAGGTGTGGAGTATAGTCTAGACCTTAATACCATGCAAGCCACACGCGTAAACGAATGGCCTTATTGGTTCAATTTTTATTCGAATTCTCTCGGTAACTTCCAGCCCGTAACGGATGATTATCACCTTGTTTGCTGGGGAAACACCAGAAGACCTCAACCAAGTATTACGCTGTTTGATGATGTAGGAAACATTGCCACCGACATTTTTCTTGCTGACACCATCGTTTCGTACAGAGCTTTTATGCAAGAGCTACCCAATTTTCCCGAGCGGCCAATTATCCAATGTGAAAAGATCGGAGACTCACTGGAGTTAAGCGTGAGTGGTACCCACAATTATTTTATTTGGTCTACAGGAGAGGTAACATCAACGATAACCGTAAATCAGGCCGGGGTTTATCAATGCTGGGTAGATTACGGCATAGGCATGTTAGGGTCTATCCCTATTAGCATTGATAATATTTCTCAGTGCGCCACTTCTAGTTTGAGTGAAATAGAAATTTACGCCGAAACAAACAGAAGCTATTTTGATTTACTAGGAAGACCTGTAGAGCAACCAAAAATTGGTGTTCTATACATCGTTATGTCATTTGATGAATACGGTAAATTCAGCGTAAACAAAGAAATTTTCACGCATCACTAAATAAACAAGAATCTCTTGTTTAGAATTGTTCCAAATAAAGCGAATTGAGTATCTTTGTACCATGAATGAAACAATCGCGAAGTTGGACGTAGCGCAAATCAGATTGGAATTTCCGACTCTACATCAAGAGGTATATGGAAAACCACTGATTTACTTTGATAACGGGGCAACGGCTCAAAAACCGAAGTCTGTAATCGATGCTATTTCGAAGTATTATTCGAAGGACAACGCCAACATTCACCGTGGAGTGCATCACTTAAGTCAAATTGCGACGGAGCAATACGAAGAAGCACGAAAAATCATTCAGAAATCAATCAATGCACCAGCATCTGAACAAGTTTTGTTCACCAAAGGAACTACAGATGGAATCAACTTGGTGGCATTTTCTTTCGGACAATTATTGAAAGAAGGTGACGAGATTATTATCTCTGAAATGGAGCATCACTCTAATATCGTTCCATGGCAAATGCTTTGTGAACGTCAAGGTTGTACCCTCAAGGTAATCCCGATAAATGAGAAGGGCGAATTGAAGATGGATGTCTTCGAATCCTTCTTATCCAACAAGACGAAGTTGGTGGCAGTAACGCACATTTCGAATACGCTTGGAACTATTAATCCGATAAAATCAATAGTAGATAAAGCACATGCCGTTGGAGCAAAAGTTCTAATTGATGGGGCGCAAAGCATTCAGCATGCAAAAGTAGACGTGCAGGATTTGGACTGCGATTTCTTTGTCTTCTCTGGACACAAGGTTTTCGGACCAACTGGTGTTGGGGTTTTGTACGGAAAAAAAGAGGTGCTTGATGAAATGCCTCCTTATCAAGGCGGTGGAGATATGATTGCCAAGGTGACTTTTGAGAAAACTACGTATAACGAATTGCCACATAAGTTTGAAGCAGGAACACCCAACATTGCAGGAGGTATTTGTCTTGCAACAGCATTCGAGTATTTGAACTCAATTGACATGGATGCGATTCATGCCCATGAGCAAGACTTATTGACATATGCTGAATCAGAATTGAAGCAGATTGACGGAGTTCGATTGATAGGGACGGCGGATAACAAAACAAGCGTCGTTTCATTCATTGTAGAAGGAACGCATCCATTTGATGTGGGAACGCTTCTCGACAAACAAGGAATTGCGGTGCGTACAGGACATCATTGTACACAACCATTAATGGATATTTTCAAAATTCCAGGAACGGTTCGAGCATCTTTTGCCTTCTACAATACGAAAGAAGAGATAGATGTATTTATTACTGCGCTAAAAAGAAGCGTAAATATGTTGTTGTAACTACATTTGCAAGTAGAAAGATGCCGAAGGGAAATACGAGTAAGAAAATAGAATGACTTTACAAGAGAAAGAACAGGAGATAATTGACGAGTTCGCTATCTACGATGATTGGATGGACAAGTACGAGTACATCATCGAACTCGGAAAAGAACTGCCATTAATCGACGATTCATTGAAAACTGACAATCGCTTAATTGAAGGATGTCAGTCACGTGTATGGTTGAACACGGATTTCGACGGCGAAAACATGCAATTCTCAGCTGATTCTGACGCCATTATAACAAAAGGAATAATCGCATTGTTGGTTCGTGTATTTAACAACGAATCACCGAAAAATATTGCTAGCAGTTCACTACGATTTATTGAAGAAATCGGACTGCACGAACATTTGTCTCCCACAAGATCCAATGGGTTAGCGAGTATGATTCGCACCATGAAAATGGAGGCACTTAAAAAGGTATAGCTATGAGTTCAATGGAACTAGAAAATAAAGTAGTCGACATTCTGAAGACAATCTTCGATCCGGAAATTCCTGTGGACATTTTCGAATTGGGATTAATCTATGAAGTTAAGATCAACAAAGAAGGACATGTCGACATAGAAATGACATTGACTTCCCCAAATTGTCCGGTCGCAGAATCTTTACCGAAAGAGGTTGAAGATAAAGTCGCTGGTGGAGAAGAATTTACTTCCTGCAAGGTGAATATCGTATTTGATCCACCTTGGGATAAAGACATGATGAGTGAAGAAGCTCAGTTGGAACTTGGGTTCCTTTAAAATCAATTAAAAATCTTTTCGGTAGGACGAACTCCATTTTTGAAGGAATTTATTACTTCGTTTTGCCACCTCAAAATTATCATACTATGAGACGTGTAGTCATCACTGGAATTGGCGCATTAACGCCCATTGGAAATGATTTGGATACTTTTTGGAGCAACTTGAAAGCCGGTAAAAGCGGTGCTGCTCCTATTACGTATTTCGACACTGAAAAATTCAAAGCAAAGTTTGCATGCGAGTTGAAAGATTTCAATCTGGAAGATCACTTTCACGTGAAGCAACGCAGACAATATGATAACTTCTCGTTATACGCTCTATATGCTGTTGATCAGGCCGTAACTCAAGGAAACATAGATTTTGAGTCCTTGAATCGCAATCGTATTGGAGTGATCTGGGGGTCAGGAAACGGTGGAATTCAAACGTTTCAGGATCAAATGAAAGAATATTGTGAAGGCGATGGAACGCCTCGATTTACACCCTTCTTCATTCCTCGAATTTTGGTAGATATCGCAGCGGGGATTATTTCCATGAAATATGGATTACGTGGAGTTAATTTCTGTCCAGTTTCAGCTTGTGCAACTTCCAATACGGCAATCATTGAAGCATTCAACTACATCCGTTGGAACAAAGCAGACATGATCATTACTGGAGGATCAGAAGCAGCAATTAACGAAGCAGCGATTGGAGGATTTGCATCTGCGCGCGCACTTTCAAAAAGAAATGACGATCCAGCTACGGCATCACGTCCGTTCGATGTGACAAGAGATGGATTCGTAATGGGTGAAGGAGCTGGAGCATTGGTTCTTGAAGATTACGAACATGCCAAGAAACGCGGAGCGACGATCTACGGCGAGATTGTTGGTGGCGGAATGGCTGCCGATGCATATCATTTGACGGGGACACATCCAGAAGGTGAAGGCGCTGTGCTAGGAATGGAAGAAGCACTTCGTGAAGCCGAAATTACGGCCGAAGAGATTGACTACGTAAACATGCATGCTACTTCTACTCCATTGGGGGATAAATCCGAACTTATCGCAGCAGAACGTGTTTTTGGAAAGCGATCTTCTTTATCTATCTCCGCTACGAAATCGATGACGGGGCACCTATTAGGAGCCGCAGGAGCCATTGAAGGAATTGCCTGTGTAATGGCTTTACGCGAAGGAATAGTTCCGCCTACGATCAATACGACGGAGATTGAACCGGAATATGCAAATCACTACGATTTCCCATTGGGAACTGCCAAACAGAAAGAAATGACCTACGCCATGAGTAATACCTTCGGCTTTGGAGGACATATCGCATCGGTACTTTTCAAGAAGTTCGAAGAGTAAGCAGCATGTAACTTATTAGCTGCGGAATGTGTTATACTTCACATGCACGGCAAAAAGAGCATTTTCACGAATCCCTGCAGCGAATCTTGGGCAAACATGAGAGGAGACGAACGTCAACGCATGTGCTCTATATGCAAAGAGAAAGTTCAGGATATCTCTGCTTTGAGCTTAAAAGAAATCTCACGTGAATATATTGATTCTGGGAAGTGCGTTAAAATGAACTCTGATCAAATTCAGTTCTTTCATTCGTTGCGTTCCGTATCAAAAGCAGCAGGTCTTTCAGCTGCCTTAATATTCTTTCCTTTCTCTCCTATTCAGGCGCAAGATCAAACTCCTAACGAGAGCCATTGCCTTATTTACGGTAAAATTAAAAGCAACATCGTTTCAAACCGAAACATTTATGTCATTATCGAAGGCAAGACGTATGAAACGAAAACCACGGAGCATGGAACCTTTAAGTTGAAAATTCCCAAAGGAAAGCAAATAGAAGATTCTAATATCCGACGCATTACAAATAAAAAAATTGAAGAAGATTATATTAGACTGAAGAGGGTTAGAATTCCCAAAGGGTTTAACGTCATTGGTACCCCTTCTTTTTAGGCAAATCGAAGGCCGAAACACAATTCTTTTCAAGAAATTGGGTTACCTTCTTAGACCAACTAACATTAATGGGTAAAAGTCAATCATGACCGATCAGGAAATTATCCAAAGTATCCGGAACAAAAAGTTCGATCGAGCCGTGCGGGAATTGTATAAACATGAACCCATGATTCGTCGTACACTGTTCAAATACGGTACTCCTGAGACGCTTGTACCCGAGATAATTAATGATGGGCTGGTGCTATTACTGGAGAAAACACAGCAACCGGATTTTCAACTAACAAGCAAACTTTCAACCTACCTTACTGGAATATGTCTCAACCACTGGAGAAATCAAAGTCGTAAACTTTCTAACAAAGAAAAAGTAGTGCTCGATATAGAAATAGCGCAGACCTACGCTTTTGTTGACTACGACGAAGAAAAAGAAGAAAAGCTCCAACTACTGGATACGATTTTGGAGAAAATTCAAGATCGATGCAAACAGCTGCTTCGCTTGTTCTATTTCGAGAATGAACGAATGGCAGAAATCGCCAAAAAAATGGGATTTAGTTCCGAGAAATCGGCTAAAACTCAGAAGTACAAGTGCATGGAAAAAGCACATCAATTGGCGAAAAAAGAATTAAAAAACCTTGAAAATCCAGTAGCATGAGACCAGAACTAGAACAACTTGCTCAAATAGATTCGTACGTAAACAATACGTTGAGTGCTGCTGAATCTGCGGCGTTTGAAGCCGAAATGGCTATAAATCCGGCAATGAAAGAAGCCGTAGAAACACAAAATTTATTAATTACGGCGGTGAACCGAAAAGCGCTTCTGGCGCAGGTAGTCGCCGCGGCTCCAGCAACGGTTATGCCACCAAGAGATGGATCGATTTTATCCAAATTCAAATGGCCCATCATTCTTTCATCCGTGATTGTAGGAGCCGTGATTTCATTCTTTGCCCTGAGAGGAGATAATGAAGAATTACAGAAATCGCATGACAACATTCACGCAAATGCTTCCAATGAACCATCTGAAAGTGAAGGTCTTCGAGCCAGTCGAGAAGTCGATTTTACGTACATCCCTGCCAATCCAGATATCGTTAAGACTTCACGTCGTCAATTTGGTGGATTAGAAACATGGGGTGCTCCAGAATTACAGCAAATCACCATCGATCCTACCCAAGACGAATTGATCGAATGCAAGGATGGAACCGTGATTTTCGTACCGGAAGATGCCTTTGTAGATGCTAATGGAAATGTTATTGCAGAGCCGGTAACTTTAGAAATCATCGAGGCGCTTACCATGGATAAAATTGTAGCGTACAATCTCGCAACAATGAACGGTGACAACGCACTGAAATCTGGCGGAATGGTATATGTGCAACCGAAATTGAATGGTGTCAACCTCGAATTGGCCGAAGGCAAATCATTGCACATTGAAGTACCTACAGATGAGTACGACAGCGATATGCAAGCCTGGCGAGGGGTTCCCGATGGAAATGGGAATTTGAATTGGGAAAACCCTCAGGCTATAGAAAATTACCTGATCCCAGTGGCTATGAGTTCGCTCGACTTCCTTCCAAATGGATTCCGGGAGGAGGTTGCAGCGACGCTTCCATTTAAGAGTTATAAAACAAGTTCTCGTGAATTGGAAGACAGCTTGTATTTTTCATTGAGCATTCCATCTGATTACGCCGGAGATGATCGTAAGGTTGAAGTTACTGCACCAACGAACCGAGGAAAAACTGTAATTACTGACAAGACGGGTAAAGTTCTAGAGAGCAATACGAATACGACGGAAGCTCCACGCCAATCCAATAGAAAGGGCCTTTACCGCATTGATAAAAGAGGAAAGGTGCAAAAAGGAATCGGTGGAGTTCAATTCCAAAATCTTCCTGATAGAGACGATATCACGGCAACGTTCAACTTGAAGGACAAACTGTACAATACGCGAATAGATTCATCAGTATTAAAAACAGACCTTTTGGGATTTGTAAGCATAACGTTGAAGAGTAAAGACTGCGCCCCTTACACAATCAATAATGTCTTGGTTGAAGAGGAAAAGATAGTTTTTGTCGATTGTTATGATTGGGGTTGCGGCGTTCAAAAGAACGAAGAACCGTGTGAGAAATGCTACATCAATCCTTCGGATATTTTCGCAATTCATCAGCCAGAATTTGAAGAAACATTCCTTGCTACTCGAGAATTTCAAGAGCGTTTGCAAGCACTTCATAAAATTGAAAACGCACAGCCATTATTCGGACTTTACATTAATAATCTGGATAAGAACCTACACGAAATTGATCGTCAAGTAGCCGATCGTTTGACCGGCAACGACAAAAGAACGTTCGAAGAGTTCGCCGCAGAAATACTGACGACGGTAAAACCAAATGGACAGGAATACGCAGAATTGAAAAAGTTCTACTCGGCGAAATTGAACGAGCAGCGGCAAAAGACACGAAAAGCGCAGGAAGCGCACGCTCAGAAATCAGCAGCTGAACTTCAAGCCGTACAAGACGAAATGGCGCAATTACGATTTGATTTCAATCAGAGTCAACGGTTAATCCAGTCGAAGTATGCGCCGAAAAGATCAAAAGGTGTAAGTCCACCACGCGGTGATTTCATGAGTTCCCCAAGTTCATTTCAAGCACCACAGCAGTTTCAGAATACCAACCCACAAGTGGGACAACAAGCAGCCTACAAAGTGAATTGGTATGGTACCGGATGGATGAACATCGATGGGTTTCTTCATGAACTCTCGAAAGGGAAAAAACAAATTCCGATCCATGTGGCCGATTCTAAAGGAATGAAGGTATACCAATCGGTAAATTCAATGAATACGCTTCTGACATTGAACAAAACAGACGAAGGGTATAATGCCTATTTCCCCACTGCAAATAGTGCAACTTTCGTTAAGAGTTTAGCACTTGGAGTGAGTCGCTCCGCAGATGGACAATTGAAAGTTGCTGCTCAATTTTTCAATCCTTACGCTTCAAGCGCTATCACCTTGAATGACTGGGAATCAGTATCCGAAGATGAGTTCAAGCAAAGATTGAAAAACTTGTACCCAGGAGGGAGGAGATTACTTAAGGCAATAAAGACAGAAGAAAGACTAAATCAAGAAGCAGAAGAAAGAAAACGCCGTGCAGAGGAGCAACGAAAGAAGCAAGAAAAAGAGTTGAAGGCGTTAGAAGATGAATTCCAGAAAAGTAATGCACAGCTAGAGGCGAAAACGGAAAAAATCCGAATGCGTCAGGCGGCCGAGCGTTCTTATATGCAACATTTGGAAGACTTCATTAATCCATGTCATGCGAATTATGGCAAATCCTCAGTAGTGAGTCGATCGACGGGCGGAATTGTAGAATTCCCTGACGAAGAAGCTCAATTCCCGGGCGGAACGGTAGAGTTTATGCGTTGGATTTCCCACAACGTCCAATACCCTCAAGGAGCTATGGATGCTGGAGTTCAAGGAAAGATATTTGTAGAGTTTGTCGTTGAACCGGACGGAAGTGCATCTAATGTTAAAATAAGCAACAGCGACCCAAGAACGAAATTGTTAGAGGCCGAAGCGGTTCGATTGGTTCAAGGAATGCCTCCCTGGAAGAGCGGACAAATGAGTGGAGAAAACGTCAGAACAAGATGTCGCATTCCAATAATCTTTACGCTTGACTAGCCGCTTTCTTTTTTTCATACCAGCGTACGAAGTGTAAGGCCGATCGGTAATCCTTTGAATGGATACGAAAGACGTGTTGCTTGTTGAATACTGTGATGTGAATTCTTCCTTCTTCAGCGCGTACTTCAGAAACGTGTCGCCATGGAATAAGTAGGCTCCGCTCGCCCGGCAGCTTTATTCCACTAATGTACCATCGAATGCCCGTTGTGAAGTTTTGCAAATGCCCAGAGAACAAATTATAGATTAAGCCTGTGAATATCAAATAGCCACAACTTAAAATATTCTGTCCAGGAAGATAAACTTCTATATAGTCGTAAGCCCAGTAAGCAATCACAACGAATACGATTCCAGCTAGCCCCCTTAGGATCATTTCTCGAGTTGATTGTTTAACGCGACAATAATCAACAGCGTTTTTTAAGTCTGTATTAATGGCTTTTCGTCTTCCCATTCCTCTCAATACTAAGTAAAGAGACGGAATGATTAAGTGATACTGGAACTCCGTAAAATATGCTGATGCGAACAAAACAATCCAGCTAAGGATGTCTATTCCATCCCAAAGCGCGTATTTTCTTTTGAATTGATTCAAGGAATATTGCAATTATTTCAATTCCATTTCCAAATACCTTGCAGTATGTGAAGTGTGCTTAGCTTTCTTCACAATTTGCTCTGGCGTTCCGGAACAAACGATCTTTCCTCCGCCTTTTCCTCCTTCCGGGCCGATATCAACAAGGTGATCCGCAACTTTTACGATGTCAAGATTGTGTTCGATGACCAAGACCGTATTACCTTCGCCTACCAATCTTTGCAACACTTCTAACAACATATTGATGTCTTCGAAATGCAACCCTGTAGACGGTTCATCGAGAATATACATGGTGTTTCCTGTACTCTTCTTCGAAAGTTCAGATGACAGTTTGATGCGTTGCGCCTCTCCACCTGACAAGGTCGTAGAAGGCTGGCCGAGTTTCACATATCCCAAACCAACCGATTTCAGCGTTGATAAGATCCTATGAATTTTAGGAATGTTCTCGAAGAAGCCAGTAGCATCAGCAATGGTCATTTCTAAGACATCGCTGATCGATTTCCCACGGAAACGCACCTCCAATGTTTCTCGATTGTATCGTTTTCCATTACACGTTTCGCACTCCACGTATACGTCTGGCAAGAAGTTCATTTCAATCAACTTCATTCCGCCACCGCGACACGTCTCGCAACGTCCACCTTTCACATTGAAGGAGAACCTTCCGGGCTTGTATCCGCGAATTTGCGCTTCAGGAAGCCCCGCGTACAACGATCGAATTTCATCAAACAGTTTCGTATACGTCGCTGGATTTGATCGTGGCGTTCTTCCAATCGGACTTTGATCAATTTCAATCACCTTGTCCAAGTGTTCGATTCCAGAAATGGATTTATAAGGCAACGGTTTCTTTACTCCATTATAGATCTCAGCCAACAAAATTGGGTACAAGGTCTGATTAATCAAGGAAGATTTTCCACTTCCTGAAACTCCAGTAACGCAGGTAAAGGTTCCCAGCGGAATAGTGAGATTGACTGAATCCAGATTCCTTCCAGAGGCCCCTTTCAAAACCAATTTTTTACCATTTCCTTTACGACGCTTCGTTGGAACCTCTATTTTCTTTTGTCCCGTTAAGTATTGATTGGTTAAGGAATCGACATTTGTTAATTCGGCAATAGGAGCTGCATTTACAATTTGGCCGCCATGAACGCCAGCACCTGGGCCAATGTCTACCACAAAGTCTGCGGCCTCAATCATTTCCTTATCGTGTTCTACCACAATTACGGAGTTTCCGGTGTCTCGCAAGCGTTTTAGTGATGTAATCAATCGTGAGTTATCGCGTTGATGCAATCCAATGGAAGGTTCGTCCAAAACATAGAGAACATTCATCAATTCACTTCCAATTTGCGTTGCCAAGCGAATACGCTGTGCCTCGCCGCCGGATAACGTTTTCGCCGATCGATGCAGTGACAAGTAGGTCAGTCCAACTTCAACAATGAAGCCCAAGCGCGCGTTGATTTCTTTGAGGATTTCAACGGCAATGTGTCGTTTTTTATCATCGAGATGGGATTCCACCTCTTTGAACCAATTGGCTACCTCTTCGATATCCATTTGGGCCAAATCTCCTATATTCTTACCTCCAATTCGGAAATAATGTGCTTCCTTTTTGATCCGTGTTCCATTACACACAGAACATATTTTCTTGTTCATGAAGCTTTGTGCCCAGCGTTGAATTGCCGCCGAACTTTCTTCTGAGTGACGCGTAATGAAGCTAATAACCCCTTCAAAAACTACGGATTTGTTCTTATTCGAACGTACGATACCTTCATTTCCATAAAGGATCACCTGCAGCACTTCTTCATCGATATCCTCAATTTTTGTAGTCAATTTGTAGTTTTCCTGTTCAAGGTAACGCTCCAACCTTTCGAAAATCCACGTGCGTTTTGAGGGACCAATGGGAACAATTCCTCCGGCCTTTATGCTTTTGCTTTTATCCGGGATAATTTTGGCAATGTCTACTTCAGAAACCTCTCCCAAACCACTACATTTCTTACAGGCTCCGTAGGGAGAGTTGAACGAAAATAAATTGGGTTCTGGATCAGGATAACTAATGCCGCTGGTAGGACACATCAACGTTCTGGAAAAATGACGCACCTCATCCGATTCGAATTCCATGAGCATCATTGATTTCCCTCCATGCTTCATCGCCATAACCACAGCATCGTAAATGCGCTGTCGGTACTTTTTATCTACCTGCAGACGATCAATTACGATATCAATATCGTGGATCTTATAGCGATCCAGTTTCATTCCTTTTTGAATATCCTGTAATTCACCATCGACGCGAACTTTGGTAAATCCTAGTTTGGTAATTTGTTCGAACAATTCTCGGTAATGTCCTTTTCGCCCTTTGATTTTAGGCGCTAACACAATCACTTTCTTGCCGGCATATTTCTCAATAATCAGATCTACTATTTGATCATCGGAGTACTTTACCATTTCTTCATCCGTCACGTATGAATACGCCGTGCTGACGCGGGCGAAAAGCAATCGCATGAAGTCATAAATTTCGGTAATGGTTCCTACCGTTGAGCGAGGCGATCTGGATACTGTTTTCTGCTCGATGGAAATGACAGGGCTCAACCCGTCGATTTTATCTACATCTGGACGTTCCAATCCACCTAAAAATTGACGCGCGTATGCCGAGAATGTTTCAATATAACGTCGTTGTCCTTCGGCAAAAATTGTGTCAAATGCCAAAGAAGATTTTCCACTTCCACTCAAACCCGTAAACACAACCAATTCATTCCTTGGAATTTTTAGGTCTACGTTTTTCAGGTTATGCTCCCTTGCACCGTACACTTCTATGTACTCTTTCTTACTCACTTGGCTGGTAATTCTATTACGTATGTTTTAGTATTTGAAACGGTCAATGTTTTGCCCAAAATCCATGGGTTCAATAGTTTCAATTCTCTATAGTTCGAACCATTGTCAATAGACCATTGCACCAAATCTGAAATCGATTTGTTTACGTTAACCTTACGCGTTTCCCTTGGTTCATAGAGATACATCTCGTCTGGATGGAACCCATAATTTTCTGGTGACTCAAAAATAAGCTTGAGTGCCAACATTCGGAAAAAGTAGCGCCCTGTTTCACGGTTCAGGTATAAATCCATGTATTCATCCACTTGCTGGCTTTCCAAATCGGATTGAATTCCACCAACACCGCGATTGTATGATGCAGCAGTTAATGGCCAATCTTCGAACTTCGCGTAGACGTTTTTTAAGTATGCACAAGCAGCTCTCGTGCTTTTCTCAATATGATATCGTTCGTCGATTTCACGATTTACAGTCAATCCATATTCCTTAGATGCTGCTGGCATGAATTGCCAAAATCCTTTTGCTCCCGAGGGTGATACGGCCTGAGTTAATCCGCTTTCAATCAAACTGAGATATTTCAAATCGTCAGGCATGTTTTCTTCCTGCAAAATGCGTTCTAACTCGCCGAAATAACGGTTGGCACGCTTGAAGTATTGAAATGTACTGCTATGATAAAAAGTATTGGTCAAAAGCTCTTTATCGAGACGTTCTTTCGCGTCTAACTTCGTAAGATCAATTTTCTGATCACAAAAAGTCATGGAACTCGGGATTTCTGGCATTGAAAAATGCACTTCTTTCTCCACTTTCACTTCCTCGACAACCTCTTTCTTTTCTTCTTGATTACATCCTGCTGCAATAAGGGTAATTACACCTGCCAACAGAACGACTGGTTTGAATTTTGGCATAACCTAAAAGTACTGATTTTTTACTTCGGTGCTTTGTATTTTATTGTGTTGCGGTACAACAAAATAAAGACGAAAATGAAGTACGAAATAAAGAATACAACCGGAAGATCCGTATCTAATTTTACCAAATTGACCATGGCTACCGAGAGTAGGCAAGCGATGGCTCCGATGGTTAAAAATACGTACCATACCTTTTTATCCGATAGCCCTGAGTAAACAAGGTGATGTGTTGTATGATCCTTACCTCCAATCATGGGGGATTGTCCTCTTTTCAATCGATTTATTACTACCGTAAGTGTATCCACCGCAGCTGGAGTAAATGCAACCAAGGCTATGCACAATCCTAACCACGCTGGGCTTTCTGTATCGTAAGAAACATTCCAATGGTTCTGCATACTAAAGAAGGCAACAAACAGTCCAATAAACTGTGAGCCCGCATCCCCCATAAACAGCTTCGAAGGGTGTACATTCATCGTTAAGAAACCAACGACTGCGCCTATCACACTGATGTTGATTAGCGTGAAAATATTCGTATTGAATTCAAATATCAACCAATTAGAAAGCAAACATGAAAGCAGAATAAAGAAGACAGTGGTTCCGGTAATTCCGTCCATATTATCCAGCATATTCAGGGAATTCATCACAATGATTACCCATACAACGGTCACAATTGCATCTGGACCGGCTAAGTGGAATAGGTGAATGGACGAACCGGTAATTACGAAGAAAAATCCACAAAGAATCTGTGTAGAGAGCTTGACCAAAGGGCGTGTGTTGTAGGCATCATCGGCCAATCCCATCAGGAAAGCAATACTTCCTGCACCAAACAATCCTACGAATTCAGGATTTTGAAAAACATTCCTGTCTTCTCCGAACACTATTGAATAGGCAATGGATGCGAATACGAAAACAACGAAGAAACTTACTCCTCCTAAAGACGGTTTTGATTGATTGCTCCATCGAACCACCACGTCGTTCTTGTTACGTATTCCTAAAGATTTTGAAAATCGAAGTAAGATGACATTACATATTATTGCAAGCAACATTCCTCCAATCCCAAAGCCAAGAAGTTGTACTAGTTTTGCAATCACGTAAAAAGTAACTTTAGTCTCAACAAAGGTAGAAAAATTTGAGAGTACTGTTCTCTCATTGCACCAAACAGCGCTTATTTAGACCTACCCAAAATAGTACGGATTTTTCTTTTGATTCGCACCCATAGAGATGGCTTGGTAAACTTATCCATGTCGTCTTCCATATACCCGGAAGTATATCCGTAGCCGTAACCATAGCCATAACCGTAACCATAGCCGTAACTCGAGTTTCGGTTCGATTGCACCCCATTCAAAATCACGTTCAGTGACTTCAACTGCTGCATATCAAACAACTCTTTGATTCGGTAGGTAAAGTTTCGCTTCGAGTAATGCGATTTGAAAATATAAATCGGAATATCAGCCTCCGTAAGATTTTTCACTCCATCAGAAACCAAGCCGACTGGTGGATTGTCAATGATGATAACGTCATATAGCGATTTCAATTCTTCTATAATCTCCTTATATCGATCACTCAGAAGTAACTCGGATGGGTTTGGTGGAATCGGTCCAGCGGTAATGAAATCCAATTCTGGAATAGTTGAATTCTTAATACATTCTTCCAAATTGGACTGTCCAACGATCAATGAACTCATTCCGTGCGTATTGTCATCGTCGAACCCAAGGTGTACTTTCGGTTTACGTAAATCCAAATCAAGAAGTATGGTTTTCTTTCCAGACATGGCGATTATACCTCCAAGATTCAAGGCTACGAAGGTCTTACCCTCCCCTGAAATAGAGGATGAAATGGCGATCGTCTTATAGTTCGGATGGATATAACTTAGGTTTGTACGAATCTTCCGCATCGCCTCGGCCATAATGGATTTTGGTGCTTCAGCTACAACCAACTGCGAGTATTCCATTGAGAACTTTAACAATGGCACTCCTCCTAGAATTGATGCGCGATCCGGAAGTGTATTTTCCAAATCCTCAATCAGGTTA
This sequence comes from Flavobacteriales bacterium, assembly GCA_015665275.1. GTDB lineage: Bacteria > Bacteroidota > Bacteroidia > Flavobacteriales_D > Crocinitomicaceae > UBA4466. The sequence goes on from JADFAL010000041.1 coordinate 20,505, forward strand.
ATTTCGTTGAACGTAAGGTAGCGGAAAAGCATAATCCCGATTCCAATAAATGATCCAACCAAAATGAAGGTGAAGTAAACAAATCCACCATTTGGAGCTACGGGCTCAGAGCTCACCACTGGCATTCGTAGAATTCGGTTTTCAGAAGCATATCCTGCGTCGGAAATGGAATACAACACTTTCTTTTCCGTCAAAAGCGTGAAGTACTTTTCGTTCAATTCCTGGATATTATTCAAACGGCTATATTCCATCCGTTGTTCGGGCAATCCAGTAAGTTTCCCTGTACTTTCGTTGATTTTACCCACCAATTTGATCGCTTCCGAATTCAATCGCACCTTAATAGTTGCAATGCTTAACAAGATCGTATTGATCTTACTATCGATACGTTTCTGAACCAAAATCACTTTTGGATTGTCGCTTGTCAACGAGACCAAATAGTCTTCTTTCTTTTCTAATAATTGTCGCAGTTCGGTAATGTGGTTGCTCAATGCCGACTCGTAGCTTTTGCCTAAAATCTCAGGAATCATACCGAAAACGCTAAGACTATCCGATGTTGATCCCATCCCTTGAGACGCAGATTCCAATCGACTGTTGATCGTATCCAGTGAAGCAATTTCGCTTTTCACTTCCGTAAGTTCCAATTTCAATTCACTCAATTCCTCGTTGGCATCATCTCCTGTAAATTCGGGGTCAACGACATTCGTTTTTGAGTAGAACTCGGTGAGGCTGTCTTGTGAAGACAACAATTCGAAATAAAGTGAATCCAGCTGCGTGTTAATGAAGTCCAGCACGTTTTCAGAACTCTTACGTTTTATTTCCTCGTCATAGTCCTGATATGCTTGGGCTACGGCCAAACTAACATCACGACACATTCTGGCGTTGTGGCCTTTAAACGATACCTGAATTGTTCTGGCATTCGGATCCATTGGAATCACGTCAAGCCCAGGATGCAGTCGTCTCACTAATTCTTCCAAATCGTTGATGACAAAGTACAGTTCATTCTCCTCCGCCATGCTGACAAACGCCTTTGGGTTCGAAGATCGAATTTCGACTTTCATGTCGAGATTGGCCATTGGAGAGTTGAGCGTCCCTTTTAACTTGACCTTCTTCCCTCCTTTCTTATATGCAAGAACGACTTGATTGTTTTTGTAAGAGATGCCAATTTCTTTGTTTATAAGAGACGAATCTCTCAGTTCTAGAATGGCTACATTCAATCTCTTAGACACGTAAAGCTCTTCGGTTAGAAGCTTCCCTCTCGAGAAGGTACTTACGTTCATATCCAACCTTTTTACGGCTCTCTCAAATAAAAGCTCAGAACGCAACAATTCGACTACTGCAGAAATTTCATCGTCTTGTGTGTTGATATTCTCGAAATCGATAACATCTGCTGCTTTATCCTGATTAGAAATCTGTAACATCAAAGACGATTCGTAATCTGGTTTGGTATATCGAAGATAGAAGTACGCGAGAACAACAAATACTCCAACAAAGCCAAGTACCCAGAACCAATAACGACGAAATATCGTCCGTAGGATCAACGGATCATATGAGGTATTTATGAATAATTTTTGCTTTGCCACGCGCTCTTCTTTTCTGCCTTATAAATTGGATATTAAGGTGACCAATACTGCTAAGGATGCTAATAACGATCCAAGTGGTACTACCTTTTCCAGAATCTCTCTACCCAGTTCCGGTGCTGGCTCAACATAAATGTAATCATTGGCCTGAACAACCAAATCTGTGAATTTCAATCCTTCAATTACCGATAAATCCATTACGTAAACGATGCGTTCTCCGTTGACATTTCGCATCAACTTCACTGTATTTGCTTTTCCTCGATCGGCAATTCCTCCCGCTAATGCAATTACTTCCATTAATGTGGTATTGGTATTTGTCAACGGTACAACTTTCGCATCTGATCCGCTTCCAGGGAATACAATAACACGCTGATTGGTAATCTGCACTTTCACAAACGGATTTTTGTATTCGGTTGAATACAATAACTCAAGCGTATCCTCGAAGTTCTCAACTGTCATACCAACAGCATCTACCTTCCCAAGTTTCGGAAGTTCCACTTGACCACTGTTACGCACTACGTATTCCGCTTGATCAAATTCTCCGTTGGCCCCAACCGATATTTCAGTAGTACCATCAATCAAATCCTCTCCTTCATTCATGTAAAGTTGAAAGGCGATTTTATCATTCACGGCAATTTTATACTCTTCGGTAGGTTGCAAAGGGATTTCGTCTGAATTCACTTCAGTTCCCTTGGCTTGCTTCAGCATCAGATTGCTATTCACACCACAAGAAGCGGTGATAATCAAACAAGCAACAAATGCGAAAATTACGTTTATACTTTTAAACATCTACTCCGTTTTTCTCTAACAATTCTTTGTACAAAACATCCATGTTGGATGCCAAAGTATTGTAGTGGAATGTATCCTTTACGAATGTCCAGCCATTTTGTGACATTTTTTGACGTTTTTTTTCATTTTCGACCAATTCGAGCACTCGTTCGGAGAACAAATCGGCGTCATTCACCGGTACTACGAATCCAGTATCACCATCTTTTACAATATCTCGAACGCCGCCAACATCAGTTGAAATCACTGGGATGCATGCCGCTTGCGCTTCAATCAAACTTACGGGAGTGCCTTCGTTATGCGACGTCAGACAAATCAAATCTATCGCAGCATTGAACGAGGCAATATCTGTAATCCACGAGGTCAAAACAATTGTATCAGGATACTTTTCATTCAATTCATTCGCTCGATTTTCGATTGATTCGCGTTCCGAGCCATCTCCTACAACGAACAACTTCAATTTCTTGTTTGTTTTCGCCAATACTTTTTCCATCGAGTTGAAAAACAGATCGTGATTTTTGATGGACGCAAAACGTCCAACAATGGCAATTGCAATAGTGTCATCGGTCAACCCTAATTCCTTGCGCTTTGACTCGCGCTCTTGAGTACGCTTATCGTTAAACGGCTGAAGATCAAATCCCAATGGGATCACATGTGTTTTTTCCCGTTTACAGATCTTATGCACATCGCAAAGTTCGTCTCGTTGTCGGTTCGAAATTGCCACGATTGCTTGTGACTTTTTCGCCAGATTTTTTTCAATTTCCTTGAATACGCGCGTCTTCACCTTCCCGAAATAAGAATGAAAAACATGACCATGGAATGTATGAACAATCACAGGCACGTCGCAGGCATCTGCTGCCTTTCTACCAAGCGCCCCTGCCTTTGAGGCATGTGTATGAACAATGTGCGGTTTGAATTCTCGAATAATTTCCTTCAGGCGCTTGTATGCCTGACGATCGCTTGTCAAGCTCGGGTTTCGCACCATTTCTTCAATGAGAATTGGTTCAATCCCATAACTTTTCGGAATATGAAGCGAATCGGACTCATCTTCTTCGGGCAATCCACCAACAAGTATGGTCTCGTAATCATCACTCAAAAATCGAGTGAGAAACGTAGCGTTGAAAGTAGGTCCTCCGATATTAAATCGGTTGATGATGCGTAATACGCGAATTTTTTCCTTAGGTCGTTTCGGCATTGTCCCGCGCGTGTTGTTAGTAAATTTCCGTTGTCTCTAGTACGTTAATTGATGAATCTTACGAGATTTATCAAAAACAACGCGATGAAGATAGTAAGTTCACTCCTTTTAATCCTGCTTATAATCTCAAATTTTGCATTCTCGCAACAATCTCTCACGAATGCAGTTTCGACTTTTACAAATGGATCGGGAATGGAGCATGCATCTGTCAGCATCGAAATCTATGATTTGGATTCAAAGTCCACAGTAGCTTCGCACAACACAAACCTCACATTACCAACGGCTTCAACGGCAAAATTGTTCTCGACGGCAACAGCATTGGAAATTCTGGGGCCTGATTATCGTGCAAAAACAAGATTGTACGTCGAAGGCTATGTGGAAGATGGGAAATTAATTGGCAACCTTTGGATTCGAGGAGGCGGTGATCCCTCTCTTGGAAGTAAATATTTCAATTCTCCGGGACATGAATTGGATTTCATGAAGCCTTGGATTGACAGTTTAAAGAATATGGGGATTACATCCATTAGCGGTGGAGTCATTGGTGATGGTTCCGAATTTGGATACGAGGGTGCGCCAGATGGCTGGAATTGGGTCGATATGGGAAATTACTACGGTGCCGGACCTTCAGGACTAACCATTTACGACAATCTTGTACGGTATACTTTCACTTCAGGAAGTACGCCGGGAAGGGTGGTTAAAGTGAAATCCATTGAGCCGGAAGTTCCCGGGCTGATCTATCATAATTACGTAAAGTCTTCCAAGCGCAGCGGAGATAATGCCTATTTGTATGGTGGTCCATACGCTTTCGATCGTTTTGGATCGGGAACTATTCCTATCAATAAAAGTGCATTTCTGGTAAAAGGAAGCTTGCCCGATCCTGAATTGCAATGTGCTCATGAGTTGACAGAGTTGCTGCAATCGAATGGCATTGATGTGATGGAAGAACCGCATGGTTGTCGTTCTATGGAAGTTTTCAGTAAATCCACGGATTACGACAAACGAACTTTGGTCGCTACTCATGAGGGAGAATCGTTACAGGCAATTATTAAAGAAACCAATCACCGTAGCGTGAATTTGTTTGCGGAACACATGCTGAATCTAATCGGTTACGAAGAGACTGGAAACGGCAGCACAGCTTCAGGCATTGGTGTGTTTGAGAAGCATTGGAATGCGAAAATTAATACTTCGGGACTGCATCTGAATGACGGAAGCGGGCTTTCTCGAAGCAATGCCATTTCTGCGCATCACTTTGTGCAGTTTTTAGAGGCAATGAATACAAGCAGCCAAAAGGATGCATTCCGAAAGTCATTGCCAGTTGCTGGTGAATCAGGAACAATGAAATACGTGTGTAGAAATGCCGCTGGCCATGGAAGAATTGCGGCAAAAAGCGGATCGATGACACGCATTAAAAGTTATTCGGGCTATGTGGATTCAAAAACAGGGAAGCACTACGCCTTTGCGATAATTGTGAATAATTACAGCGGGAGTTCAAGTTCATTGAAGACGAAGTTTCAAGCTTTGATGAACGCGATATCGGTGAATTGATTTCTATCGAAAAGCGGAATATTCGAATATCGGAATATCCCGATTTAAAAGATGAGTGAAAATTAGGAACTCAAAACTAAAACTCGTATTTTATTATATCTCAGCATCCAAGATCTCTTTCCAGAAATCAGCAACGCTCTGTCCTTTACATTCAATCATTTGAGGCACCAAACTCTCCGGTGAAAACCCGGGAATGGTATTCACTTCAATCACGCACGGCTCTCCATCCACAATCATATAATCGATACGAGCGATGGATCGCAAATTCAGCAATTGATAGATTTTCTTAGATAATTCCTGACAACGATCGCGCATTTCATCTGAAATTCTAGCAGGCGTGATTTCTTGCGATTTCCCCAAATACTTCGCCTCATAATCAAAGAAAGCATTGTCGGTCACAATTTCTGTCATAGGTAACGCTATCAAGCCTTCGGTTGATCGATAAACAGCACAGGTAACTTCAGTTCCATCTAAAAACGCTTCTAGTACCACCGTTTTCCCTTCCGCGAATGCATTGTCAACGGCGCTCTGTAGTTCTCCTGTCTCCTCAACACGGGCTATACCATAACTCGAACCAGAATCACAAGGCTTTACAAAAATTGGAAGTCCCAATGCCTTGACAACCTTTTCTGTTGAGGGCATTTCCGAAGGCTTGGTTAAGTATATTGAATCTGCCACCTTAATGCCAAATCCTTTCAAGAACTGATTGCAATACCATTTATCGAAAGACAATTGCGATGCTAGCGGTCCAGAATTCACATATGGGATATCAATCATCTCCAAGTAGCCTTGAATTTTCCCGTTTTCACCTGGGTCTCCATGAATATAAATAATAGCAACATCGATTTTTTGAGACACTCCATTTACTGAATAGGTAAAATTTGTTGCATCCAGTGGAACTTCGGAATCGTCCAATTGAACCGTCCATCCACTTTTTCTCAAGTAAATCATTCTGGGCAAATACCCTTCAGGGAAGTCGTCGAAGATGGTCTTTGCACTCTTCACAGAGATCTCAAACTCAGACGAATAACCACCGCAAATAATTCCTACTTGTTTCATATTCAATACTTGTTAAGCGAAAGTAAGAGATAAAGCTACGTACAAACTGGTACAACATTCAAAGTTTTGCGCAATCGCGTTGTTAAATTCTCTAAAACGGTTAAATCTAAAATTTGCGAAAATCGCAAAACGACTTATGAAGCATAGTATTACTTTTGTCTCAAGAATACACGGAAAATGCGGATTTTATACTTCATATTATGGATCACCCTGCGCTATTCATTGCGCTTGTTTTATCCAAGACTTAAGATTATTGGGAGTCCAGCTTCTTTGTTCCGGCGCACTATCTATGTTGGAAACCATCCGGCATCGTTCATGGATCCAATTTCCGTAGCGGCGCTGCGCAACCCAAGTGTATTCTTCATGACGCGTGCCGACATCTTCACACCTGCGCTAAAACCAATCTTGTGGGCTTGTCAGATGCTTCCTATTCATAGACAGCATGACGGAGGAGACACCCGTAAAAAGAATTCAAAGTCATTCGATCGCGCGTCGAGAGTATTGAAATACAATCGTTCATTGCTGATTTTCGGAGAAGGTTTTACCGACGATGTATTCATTCGAAGATTGAAACCCGTAAAGAAAGGTGCCGCCAAAATTGGTTTCGAGGCGTTAGAGAAATTGAATTGGAGTAAGAAAATTTATGTAGCTGCCGTTGGGTCCAATTATTCAAAGCCCAACCAAATGCGCAGTGACCTGCTAATTTCCACTTCGGAAGAATTCCTTCTCAACGATTACCGCGAACTGTACGAGGAGAATCCGAACAAGGCCATTACGACTGTGACTCGACGTATTGAGCAAATGATGCAGGAACAAATTACGCATGTTCAAGATAAAGCGCAAGCCGAGTTCCACGAGCAAATGATGATGCTCACGCGTCGTGGAATGAACGCTGACTCTTTCGATAAATCCATTCCTTTGGAAAGAAGATGGCGTTACTCTCAACGTTTGGCAAATTGGCTCAACGAGTTAGATATTGAAAAAGATGAGAAAATCTCGAAATTGAAGGAAGACATTGCTGCTTATTTCAAATTAATAAAGCGCATGCGAATCGAGGATAAGTACGTCTATTGGAAGCAAACGAGTCCAAAAGGCGAAAGAACGAAAGAGGTGATGATGATGATTGCCCTGTTCCCTTTTGCGATTCTCGGTTTGATTCATTGTGGACCTTGGTACATTCTCATAAAACGCTTCGTTGAGAAATCATTCAGACGTAAAGTATTCTGGGGATCTGTGAAACTGGTTGCCGCGAAAATCATCATGGGATTGGTTAACCTCCCTGTAATTTGGCTGTTCTATTACTTGATCTATCCTAGCTGGTGGATGGCAATAACCTACTATTTTGCCATCGGCTTATTTGGTTTGGCAGCGTATATGTGGTTCAGATATCTCAAGTACTTCAAAACGAAGGGCGCAATCAACAACGCGAAAATGGACGCCTTTATCAAAAAGCGACAAGATCTTGTTGAACGCTTGAGCGAAGTGCTACCGACAACTTTGTAGTGAAAGAGATTTTAACCGCATTGGACGGAAAGATTCCTTTTTTCGAATAGTTTGATCAAATCATCTAGGTAAAGTCGATTCATAATCCTTTGTGTACTTCTGCACTACACATTGCAAATGGAACCAAGTTGGCTTTGATTTTGTGATAAAACACCCACCAGCCTTCTATTTAAGCAATCGAACGAATCCAAAAAATCAGTCCTACTCCAACGAGAATGGAAACGGCAACATTGAGCAAAGCAACGCCCATATGTCCGGATTGAAGTAATTGCGTGGTTTCATTGCTGAACGTACTAAAAGTGCTGAACCCACCGCAAAAACCTACCATCAACAAAGGCTGCAACCAAGTAGATTCTGAATTTTTAGGCACTACAAATACAACCAACAAAGCGAGAACCAAACAAGCAAGGGTATTCGCAATGAACGTTCCCAACGGGAAATTTCCGGAGTAATAACTGGCAGCAACTTTCGAAACTCCGTAACGCGCAACGCTTCCAAGTCCGCCGCCAAGAAAAATCCAGAGGTACGTCATGCTTCGGTTTTTAATTTGTTTCGCATCGGTAAAAATAAGAAACGATAGACCAACCAAGCAAAACAACCTCCCAGCATTGCGCCGCCGATCAAATCAGACAAATAATGCACTCCTAAGTACAAACGGCTGAAGGAAACCAAAATAGCGACACCGAAAACCAACCAACCTATCTTCGGATACCACTGTTTTAAACTCATCCAGGCAAAGGTGCAAACAGCAAAAAAGTTGGCCGCATGAGAGGATACAAATCCATATTGGCCGCCTTTGTAAAACTCACCGTCTTCGAACTGATAAAAATGCAATTGTTCCGTTAAAAATGTATGGTGTGAAGGACGGTAGCGCATCACCGAATCCTTAATGATTTGAGAAGAAGTGAAATCAGATAACCCCACGGCTACAATGGCCAGCAGAAGGAAGATTCCAGCATTTTTCCAGTTACTTTTTCGAAAGAAAAGAAAGAGTAAAAACAGATAGAACGGAACCCAAGTTACTTTCGCAGAAACCAACCAGAAAAATTCATCCAAAAAAGAAGTGTTCCAACTATTTACTGATAACACAATCGATCGGTCAATCGATTCTAGCCATTCAATCATCATTCAAAGTTTTCCATATCAAATCCTTCAAGGCGTCAATCCCAGAATTTGTTACGGAAGATATAAAAATGGATGGAACCCCTTCCGGAAGTGTCGGTTTAATTTCTTCCTTCAACTCTTCGTCCAGCATGTCACTTTTGGTGATGGCGAGAATGATATCCTTGTGGATTAATTCCGGGTTATACAATCGAAGTTCTCGGTACAAAATGGCGTATTCCTTTGCAATATCGTCTGCATCTGCGGGCACCATGAATAGCAGTAGGGAGTTCCGTTCGATATGTCGCAAAAAGCGCAATCCCAGCCCTTTCCCTTGATGCGCATCCTCAATAATCCCGGGAATATCGGCCATTACAAACGATCGATGATCGCGATAGCTTACAATTCCTAGATTCGGTCGAAGGGTTGTAAATGGATAATCGGCAATTTCAGGCTTGGCGGCAGTCACCGCAGAAAGCAAGGTACTTTTACCTGCATTTGGAAAGCCAACCAATCCTACATCGGCAAGAACCTTCAATTCCAAAACCTTCCATCCTTCTCGACCATCATCTCCTGGCTGCGCATAGCGCGGAGTTTGATTCGTAGATGACTTAAAGTTGTTGTTTCCAAGTCCTCCTCGACCTCCTTTTTCAAGAATCATTTCTTGACCGTCTTCGGTCACCTCAAAAAGGATTTCGTTGGTTTCACTATCTCGTGCGACAGTCCCCAAAGGAACATCAACAAACACGTCTTCTCCTTGTGATCCGGTCTTTAAATCTCCAGATCCATGAGCTCCGTGTCCTGCCCGGATGTGCTTCTTGAATTTGAGATGCAGCAAAGTCCAAAGCTGCTTATTCCCACGCAAAATCACGTGACCACCACGACCTCCATCTCCTCCATCAGGACCTCCTTTTGGAATGTACTTTTCTCTTCGGAAGTGTGTAGATCCTCCTCCTCCATTACCGGATTTGGTATGAATTTTCACATAGTCAACAAAATTATCGGAGGCCATATTTAGGTGTTGCTACGCGTCGATAATATCGTACAAACGCTGCGTAATGTCATCAATTGAACCAACTCCATCGATCTCATGCAATTTGTTCTGTCCTATATAAAAATTTGCCACAGGAGCTGTCGAACTATTGTACGTATTGATTCGATTCTGAATAATTTCCGGATCGGCATCATCTTTACGACCTGAAACCTCAGCACGAGCAATCAAACGCGTTTTTAATTCATCTTCTGGAACAACCAATGAAAGCATCATGGATACCGAAGTACCTTTTGCATTCAAAAATTTGTCCAATGCCTCAGCCTGCGCTTTAGTTCTAGGGAAACCATCGTAAATCACGCCCTTAGCATTCGGATGTTTCGATACTTCTGCTTCCAAAATCTCAATAGTTACTTCGTCTGGAACTAAATTTCCTTTATCAGAATAGCTTTTCGCCAGTTTCCCCAATTCCGATTCTGGATTAAGAGCACGAAAAACATCACCGGTAGAAATGTGCACCAGTCCATATTTTTCTTTAAGCCTTTCTGATTGCGTTCCTTTCCCTGCACCTGGAGGGCCAAATAATACGATGTTTAGCATTTTCGTTTTTATTTAGTTAGCATCTCTAATTTGATATATCGCATCCAAATTGCGCCCCTTCTCGTCATAATCCAACCCGTATCCTACAACAAATGCGTTCGGAATACTGAATCCAACAAATTCGGGTTTTTCATGACCTTTAAAGGCATCTGGCTTATACAGTAGCGTGCAAACGCCCACTGATTCAGCACCTTTTCCATCCAACAAAGAAATAATCTTGTCGATGGTGTAGCCAGTGTCTACGATATCTTCAATTATTATCACGTGCTTGTTGCGAATGTCCGTATTCAAACCGATCAATTCCTCTACTTTGCCCGTCGTTTTCGTTCCTTGGTAGGAGCTCATTTTGACAAAAGAAATCTCACAGCTCAAATCCACCTGTTTCATCAAATCTGAAGTAAACATAAACGCACCATTAAGAACCGCTAAGAAAACCACCTCCTTACCTGCATAGGTTTCATTGAGTGTCTTTCCCAACGATTGAATCTTACGATCAATCTCGTCTCGCGTAATAAATTCCTCGAATGACTTGTCTAAAACTTGAATCACAAAAAGCAATTTTGAAACGACAAAGCTACGATTTTCTTCGGAATAGACTGTATCTTTGCGGCATGGATAAGCAGCTTATAGGAGACTCGCACCGACTTGGTATTCTTGGAGGTGGACAATTGGGACGAATGTTGATTCAAGAAGCCATCAGTTACGATATTCATGTGCACATCATGGAGAATCAAGACGATGCGCCCAGTAGCAAAATGGCTACTTCTTTCACCAAGGGTGATATCACAAACTATTACGATGTGATGGCCTTTGGGAAGAATCTGGATGTTCTGACCGTTGAGATTGAGAATGTCAACATTGATGCCTTGTACGATCTTGAAAAACAAGGGGTGAAAGTTTATCCGCAACCACGTGTTTTAGAAATTATCAAAGACAAAGGAATCCAGAAAGAATTCTACGCGAAACACAATATTCCAACATCTGATTTCGAGTTGTTTCCAGAAAATCCGGATGCGAATGCATTGGCCGCCAAAGTTCCTTTCGTACACAAATTGAGAACCGGAGGTTACGACGGAAAAGGAGTTCAGATTATCAAATCTGAAGAAGATTTGAAAAACTGTTTCACGGCCCCCAGTCTTACAGAAGTCTTGGTTCCATTTGAAAAGGAGCTGTCCGTAATTGTGGCCCGAAATGAAAGAGGAGAAACCGCGACCTACCCAACCGTAGAGTGCGAATTCAACGAGGCAAACCTTGTAGCTTACCTCTTCTCTCCTGCTGATGTTTCAAAAGAAACAGAGCAAAAAGCAACAGAAGTTGCAATTGACGTCATTAACAAATTAGAAATGGTGGGAATTCTAGCTGTAGAATTGTTCCTCACGAAAGATGGCGATCTTCTGGTAAATGAAGTAGCACCAAGACCCCACAATAGCGGTCACCATACCATTGAATGCAATACAACTTCTCAGTTCGAACAACACATGCGATCTGTTTTAAATATGCCGCTTGGGGCCACCCGAATGATTCAAGCAGGTGCCATGCTCAATTTGATTGGTAGCGAAGGGCATACAGGTAATGTTGTATACAGCGGAATGGATACTATTCTGCAATACCCCGGTGTTCACCCACATATTTATGGTAAATCCACCACAAAGCCCTACAGAAAAATGGGGCACATCACCGTCTCTGCACCAACAATTGAAGAGGCCAAATCCATCGCTGGAAAAATTAAAGATAAAGTTCAGGTAATCGCGTCGTAATTTCCATGTTGTTTCGCAGAATTTGATTACTTTTCACCTACTACTGTATGAGGAAACTGCGATATCTATTGACTTTTCTGACTTTTGGCTTTCTGATCCAATCGCAGGCACAATTGTACACCTTCCGAAACTACAATCACCGTGATGGATTGCATACGGTTGCCGTTAGGTGCACAGACCAATCCGATGACGGATATATCTGGATCGGTACAGAAGGAACTCCACTCGTTCGTTTTGATGGTAAAGAGTTCGTTGAAATCCGGGTGAAAGGTCAAGATTGCGACCATCACATCATGGATATCGAATTCTACCGAGATACCGTTTTCTTCGCCTCGCAATTCAAAGGTTTTTATGCCTATTCTCCCAAATCACATAAGTATATCAACTTCGATTACGATCGCAGCAGTGGTGGCGATGCTTTGGCATTTATAAACGTTGGCAACAGAAAGTACGGAATCTCAAGCCGCAAGGTTTGGAGCGTCAACAAAAAATCTACAAAAGCACTGTTCTCTTTTGAGAAATCTATCAAATTGCATCATTACCAAGTTGTCAAAGACTGGGTGGTGCTCTTTACCTCCGAAGGCAACTTCGTTTTGAAAGGAAACAAGGTTGAGCCTTTAAATAAGGTGCTTGCAATGCCTGAAAATGCAGTAAATGAGTTTCGTTTTGGACACGTCCTTCGAAACAAACTGGTTTTGTGTAACGACACAGGAACTGAATGGCTGGAAATAGGAATATCATCCAAAGGCAGCCTTGTTGAACAGAAGCGTTTCTCTCGCGATTCCGTATTGAATACCGATGAGGTTATAACTTCCTACTATCTCGACGAAGGGGGACAAAAAGTAATTGCATTAACCAACAAAGGAGACGTATACAAAGTTGTCGATTGTCAGCTTCGAATTGTACCGCACAACTATACGGGGTCGATTGAATCACCAGAAGATGTGATGATCGACCTAAATGGCGATTACTGGGTAAGCTCTAGTTTGAATGGACTCTACAAAATCTCGCTGGAACCCTTCACTAAAATCCGATTGCATCCACTGTATGAATCTCCTGAAATCATCTTCCCTTACATGACCAGCCGTAGGGATGTCGTGATCGGGTTGCGCAGCGGTAATACGCACATCGGGAACTTCAATGAATCTGGATTTGAATCTTTTCCATTCGTAACGCTTTGTGCCACCTCCCTTGGGAATACCGAATATTTAGGCACGAATTTGGGGATCAAAACCTTGGTACGAACCGAAGAAGGCCTTGTAATAGAAGACCTTCTTTTTACCAACGAGAAAATCAACTTTATCTTCGGAGAACGCGATTATATCTGGGCTGGCGTTGCCGGAAAGGGACTCTTTAAAATACATAAAACCGAACTTGAACCGAAAAGTGTCAAGCGTTCAAATGAAAAAGGACCACAATATTTCTATACAGGTCAGCTTTCCGGAAATGGAAAAAACATGTTTTTCGGAACGAACGACGGTATCTTCTTTGTAGATAAAAAAGGAACTACTCTAAGGCCTCTGGACATCAAAGAACCAATGGGAAGCTACTCTGGCGTCTCCACCAAAGATGTGTACGGAACGGTTTGGTTCACAATGGAGAAAGGTATCGTTGGAATTACGAGAAACGGAGAAACCAGAATTATACGTGGTGAGGATTACTTCGTAACGAACTTGTATTATACTTTATCCGCAGATCGACTAGGGAACCTTATTGTAGGAACCAATCGAGGCGTACGAATTCTCAAGGTCGATAAAAACGGATATGTAATCAGTAATTCTGAGTACGATTCGGATTCTGGTTTCAATGGATACGAAACCCACATGCGTTCTCAATATCAGAACGACAACAGTATCTACATTGGGACTATTGAAGGGCTTTTTGTGGTCAATACAGATATATTAGATCAACTAAAAATTCCAATAAAACCAGTAATTCATCATTTGACCCCTGAAAATATTGGTGGTTCCGACGAGGCGAATTCATTCCGATTCAAATTCAACGTAAACAATCCCAAAAGCGGTAAAATCACCTATCAATATAGGCTGATAGGATCGGATGACGACAAATGGAAAAAACTGAATTCTGCCGAGCTAAACTTGTTCAACTTAAGTTCAGGAACTTATACTCTTGAAGTCAGAGCGACACATGACGGACGCTCCTTTAGCCCCGTTGCCAAGGAACAGATTGAAGTTCCCGGAAACTTTTGGAATTCAGCATGGATCGCTCTTGTTGTTATTGGCGTCATTGCATTGCTCAACTTTATCTTACTTCGATTCAATCGCCAAATTGACCATGGGTCCCTTATTCGAACACAAGACATGGATGTTCACAGTCGAATGGCTCCAATGATCATCTTATTAGGAATTCTAGCGCTTCTCGGAACGCACATTTTGGCTCCTTTGATGAACGAGCAATTGGAATTGCACCTACCCCCTCTATTAGCAACAGTAGGCATACTAACGGGACTTTTCTTCCTTTCTCGCTCATTGATAAATTCGAATCGAAAGTATCTAATGAACCGATTGTTGATTCTTGCGATTTCCTTGGTTATTCTCTACCAAATGTATGAGTCCTTGATTACAGATTTACATCCCTTCCATTTACTCGGAATTGTACTGACATGTCTAATCGTACCTTACTTTATTCATGGCGTTAAAGGCATGATGATCTTTACCTCAGGGCTGACGGTATGTTTGGTTGTGCTGCTCATAGCAGTAGAGAACCCGGTATATCCGAAACCTTATGTGGGTATCGCCTATTCAATTCTTGTTATCCTACTCATATTCAGTAGCTTTCTTCGGTCTAATTCCCTAGAAAGATTGCTATTTATATCGGGTATCGTGAACAGAGGCAATCTCCCAGCAATTGCATTCAATTCCAAAGGGAAGATTATTTACGCGAGTGAGAATATTTCAAATTTCTGCGATATCACACATGATAAATTGATCAATCAGGATGTTTCCATGTTGAATCAATTCGTTCCCTACGAAGGGAAGTACAAGAATGTCGACGTACTGAAAGATTTTGTAGATGGCAACAACTACATTGTACCAATGCTCGATTCTAAGGGGAATGTCCGATGGATTGAATGGCAGTACAACGAATTCGGTGAAGATAGCAAGGTAATGATGGGGCAGGAAATCTCCGAGAAAATGGAGTTGGAAAACACCTATGAATTACTCGTTCAAAATGCGGAAGACCTTATTTATCGTTGCGATATGGATGGGAACTTCATCTTTGCAAACAATATCATATTTGAAAAACTTGGCTATGCCAAAGCCGACCTGATCGGTAAGGATTCCATTTCCATCGTTCCGGAAGATTTCCAGGAAGAAGTGCGTCAGTTCTACCGAGACCATTTCCTAGAACGGAAAACAACATCGTACAAGGAATTCCCAATCATGTCCAAAGACGAAGAAATCATTTGGATAGGTCAGCATGTTACAACAATATTTGCACCAGGATCTCAGGCCTTCATTAATGGATTCATCGCCTTAGCGCGTGACATAACTTTGGTACGGCGTCAGCAGCAATTGATTCAAAATCAGCGAGACGACATTACGGCGAGTATCAACTACGCAAAACGAATTCAGTTCAACTTGCTGCCACACGAACGTTATTTTACATCTGGTTTCGGTGAGCACTTCATTATCTACAAACCAAAAGACATTGTATCAGGCGACTTCTACTGGATGGAAACCATTGGTGAAACAACCGTTTTTGCTCTTGGAGATTGCACTGGACATGGTGTTCCGGGCGCATTTATGACCTTGCTTGGCATCAACCTTCTCAATAGCATTGTAAAAGAAAATCGTATTCTAGATCCTTCCAAAATTTTGGACGAGTTAGACAAACGTTTACTGGATATCTTACCGAGGAATGAGAATCTGAACAGCCTCAATGACGGAATGGAAATGACCATTTGCGCAATTAACGAATCGGACGATGAAATGGCATATGCCTGCGCAGGTTCGCGTTTCCTAATCTATACCGACGAGAAGTTCACAATGTTGAAAGGAGACAATAAACATATTGGTGACAGCGGTCCTGACGATTTCAAGTTTTATTCAACTCATTACACACCGTTCACTCATAACGATCTTGTTTATTTATTCTCAGACGGATTGCAAGATCAATTTGGCGGAGACAATGATAAGAAGTTCACCTTCCGCCGTGTACTGGGAATGCTAGAGGACAATGCCGGACAGCCTTTACCAGATCAGCGCAAGCACATTGAAGCTACCGTCAACGAATGGATTGGATCCAGCGAACAAACGGACGATATTACACTCATTTCCATCAAGAAAAAAATCACCTAAGAATGGCTGGAGAAACCATCCGAATTTGCCGACGAGAAACCTTCAATGCCGCACATCGACTGTACCGAAAGGATTGGTCAGATGAGAAAAATTACGAAGTATTCGGAAAATGCAGTTACCCAAATTATCACGGACACAATTACGTGATTGAAGTCTGGCTAGAAGGTCCTATTGATCCAATCACAGGTTATTTGATGGATTTGAAACTGCTCAAGGGGATCATCCAAAAAGAAGTTTGTGATCGATTTGACCATAAAAATTTCAATTTGGATTGCGCAGAGTTCAAAGATCGCATTCCCACCGCCGAAAATATTGCCGTAGTTAGTTGGAACCTTATCAAACCGGAATTACCTGAAAACATCGCGCTGGAGGTAGTCATTCAAGAAACGGAAAAGAACAAAGTAGCTTACCGCGGAAATTAATTTGGCATACGTTTTGTCCAACCACCCGCATGAAATTTTTATATACCCTAGCCATACTGCTTGCATTTGCCTGTACCGAAGCTGTAAAGAAATCCAATGAAGCATCGGCAGAAGTGATCGGCAAAAAAGACACTACACGAGTAGAGAAATATTATCACTCACACGTAAACGACTCCCTTCAAAGCACATCTCTAGGGTCGGTTTCGAATGGCAAATTAAAGAACGCCACCCTGATCCCGTTCAAAGGGGAGAATTTCGAATATTTCGACGCGTCAAGCTACATGGGCGGGAGGGCTTTCACGAATAACAAAGTCGCCGAAATAACCATAAACACCTATCAAGCATTATTAGATCAAGGAATCGATCGCCGTTTCAAAGTGATGGAATTCTCAAACAAAGAAGGAGGGAAAATGTTTCCACATCGCACCCATCAAAATGGCCTGAGCGTTGACTACATGATGCCACTTCAAAAAGAAGGTGTTCCTTACTACGAATTAGATGAAAAAGGTGCAAGTCACTACTTGATGGATTTCAATACCGAAGGACTTTACACAGAAGACACGACTGTTTCCATCGATTTCAACATGGCGGCCCGACACATTTTGGAACTAGATAAACAAGCCCAAAAAAATGGCATGTGTATTCAAAAGGTGATTTTCAATACTGATCTGAAAGATGAGTTGTATGCAACGGAATACGGAACCAAATTAAAGACGAGCGGGATCTACATCACGAAGAACTTATCCAAGGTGATCAATGATCTTCACGACGATCATTATCACGTAGATTTTGTTAATTTGTAAGAAATCAACAAACTACGACGATTGAGATTTTCTGTAATTGCCGCATTAGTACTACTCGTTCTTGCCTCGTGTAAAAATGATAAAGTCGAACGCGTTTTTCACACTCGAAACGTTATTGTAATTGTTGTAGATGGTCCCAGAGTTACTGAAACCTGGAATGAACCTGGTCGACCAAACATCCCCTATCAATCAGCATTACTTCAGGAAGGAGTTTTGCTAGAGAATTTCAGAAATGAAGGTCCCACCTGGACCATGAACGGTCATTGTGCAATCACAACAGGAAACTATCTCAACATACCCAACGGAGGAAATGCCGTACCAAGCGTCCCTAACATTTTCCAGTTATTCCGTAAGCAACATTTCCTTGACTCAACAGATGTATGGCTCGTAGCCAGCAAAGGAAAAATTGGAGCCCTCGCCAATTGTGGCGACCCCATGTGGAACGACAAATATCTTCCAGCGCGAAACTGTGGAATCAATGCAGGAGGAGCCACTAGCGGATATCGAGACGATAGCACAACGTTTGAAATCGTGATGGATGTTCTTGAAAATCACCATCCGAAATTAATGCTGATAAACTTCAAAGAACCAGATGTGTCAGGACATTCACAAGATTCAACCGGATACATTCAAGGAATTCAAGACACGGATGAGTACATTCAAAAAATCTGGCATTTCATTCAAAACGATGCGACCTACAAGAACAACACAGCGCTGATCGTTACGAATGATCACGGTCGACATTTAAACGGAGTTTCGGGCGGATATGGCGGACATGGAGATGATTGTGAGGGTTGCCGGCACATCACCCTATTTGGTCTCGGTCCGGACTTCAAGAAAAATACGATTATCAAGAATCAATACAATCAAACGGATTTAACGGCCACCATCGCAGAAATGCTGGGAATTGTCATGCCGAGCGGTCAGGGAACCCCGATCAAAAAATTGTATCGATAACAAATCGTCTTTCCTCTTTGAGCGAGCCTACCGAGCGGTCTTTCCACTACTTCACGTAGTCTTGCTTGTGCACTAGCATGTAGGTATCATTATCCATTTTCAGGTAGCCTTGCTCGTAGCAAAAATAGTACACAGCCCCCTTCTTAGTTTCATAGATGTTCGTGTAATAATGGAAATTGAATCCCTCTTCCGCCAGGGTAATTCCGCTGACCGTTTTCTTTCCATTCGGGTTCATTTGCGATAAAATCCGTCGGTTCTTTCGCAAAATATTGTTAATTCGACGGATGTACTTTGTCGCGTCTTCGTTCAATCGATTGTTGTGTGTATTGCGACAATAATCCGAGCAAAAACGCTTGTCTTTACGCCCGAGCAAAGCATCTCCACACTCAGCACACTTTCGTTCTTCTATCCCTTTATTTACAGTCATTTCCAATAACAATGTTAACATTAATTAACAGCAAAATCAAGTAGGTGGAAACTATCTTTATCAACTTTATCTGTTCGATACACACATCTATGAATGATAATACGCAAAATGACTTAAATCCAGCAGAAGCTCTGCGAATTTTAAGTGAACACATCGCCAAAGAAAAACCCGTGATCGGAATGCTTCGGGAAGAAGTAGGAAAAGTCATCGTTGGGCAGACTTATATGGTTGATCGATTGTTAATCGCATTACTTGCAGATGGACACGTACTCTTGGAAGGTGTTCCGGGATTGGCAAAAACCTTAGCAATTAAGACGCTCTCGGAAGCAGTCAATGTAGAATTCAGCCGTATTCAGTTTACGCCAGACCTTCTTCCAGCGGATGTTACGGGAACGTTGATCTACAATCAGAAAAGCGAATCATTCACAGTCAAGAAAGGACCGATCTTCGCCAATTTTGTGTTGGCAGATGAAATAAACCGTGCTCCAGCAAAAGTGCAAAGCGCCTTGCTAGAAGCCATGCAGGAAAGACAAATCACCATCGGCGACGAGACGTATCCTTTGCCGAAACCATTCTTGGTATTGGCTACACAAAACCCAATCGAACAAGAAGGAACATATCCTTTACCGGAAGCGCAAGTCGATCGATTTATGCTCAAAGTAAATCTAGGATATCCAACAAGAGAAGAAGAGCGACAAATCATTCGTGTGAATGTGCAGCAGGAAGGATTGCCAAAGGTGAAGCATGTGATTTCAGTGGAAGACGTGGCACGCTGTCGTGATTTCGTGAAGCAGATTTACATCGACGAGAAAATTGAAAATTATATCGTAGACCTTGTCTACGCGAGTCGTAAACCAGAAGAATACGGATTGGGCAACCTCTCCCCTATGATAGGATTTGGTTGTTCACCTCGAGCAAGTATCAACCTAGCCTTGGCCTCTAAGGCTTTTGCTTTCCTTCAAGGTCGCGCCTTCGTAATTCCAGAAGATGTTCGCGCCATTGCACAAGATGTCATGGGACACCGAATTGGATTGACCTATGAAGCCGAAGCAGAAAACATGTCTTCAGGAGACATCGTAAATAAAATCATCAACAAAGTAGAAGTACCTTGATCATTGATCATCCCATATGGAAACCTCAGAGCTTCTAAAGAAAATACGCCGCTTGGAAATCAAGGCAAAAGGCCTTACCAAGCACATCTTTTCGGGAGAGTACCACTCTGCCTTTAAGGGAAGAGGTATGGCGTTCAGCGAAGTTCGAGATTATCATTTTGGTGATGAAGTTCGTACTATCGATTGGAACGTTACCGCCCGATTCAACGAGCCGTATGTGAAGGTATTTGATGAGGAACGGGAACTTACCGTGATGCTAATCATTGACGTTTCCGGATCGGAAAATTTTGGTTCCGGTGAGAAAACAAAGAAAGAACTCGCGCTAGAATTAGCAGCAGTATTGTCGTTTTCAGCGCTAAGCAACAACGACAAGGTTGGAGCCATATTCGTTTCAGATAAAATTGAAAAGTATATCGCGGCAGACAAAGGAAAGAAACATGCTTTGATGATTCTGCGTGAATTGATTGAATTGGAACCTTCAAGTAAAGGAACTAATATTGAAGCAGCACTGAAATTTTTCCGAACCACTCAAAAGAAACGTAGTATCGCCTTTGTTATCAGCGACTTCATTGATGAAAACAATTTCATAGAAGGATTGAAAGTTGCACGAAAGAAGCATGATATGGTAGCCATTCGCCTGGTAGATGAAGCTGAGCGCGAACTTCCAAATATCGGATTGGTACAATTCTTCAATGCAGAAACAGGTCAAACCACTTGGGTCAACTCCAATAGCGCTGAAGCACGTAAAACACACCGTGAATTATACGAAAAAGAAGAAGCAATCCTTTTGGACAACCTTCTAAAATCTGGGGTTGATTTCGCATCCATAAGTACCTCGGAAGATTTCATCAAACCACTGATTAAACTCTTCAAAAACAGATAGTGCGATTGATGCTCCTCATATCGACCCTGTTTTTTATTGGAAACGCCTTTGCGCAACAATTGGACGCCACAATTTCAAAAAGTCGGGCGAAAATTGGCGAACCGCTTACCCTCAAATACAAACTTAAAACACGAAGCAACGACACTATTGTCTTCTACGAAAAATACAGTGAGATTCCGATGCGAACATATGGCGGCGGACAATTATCAAATGACGGTGCTTCCGCGGAGATTCTCACAAATTTCAACGATTCCTCTTACAAAGTTCAAGGTGGCAAAGAATGGTTAGGGGATTACGAAATCATGATTTGGGACAGCGGAACGTTCATCATTCCCGGCCCGGAGATTGTTATTAACGATTCAACATTTTACTTCGATGACCTCAAAGTTTACGTGGATTTCTCTACAAAGAAAAGCGGGGTTGACCTCTACGATATTCGAGAGAATTATGCAGAACTACCTGAAGAAGAAAACGTTTTCGTTCGTTGGATCAAAAGAAATTGGTGGATACTAGCCATTGTTGTTGCGGCTTCAGCAGGACTATTATGGTTCATCAACAAACGAAAACCGCCTGAACGAATCAAAGTGGTCAAAGCAATGTCCTTGAAAGAACGAACCCTGGCTGCTATTGATGCCCTTGAAGGTGAAAAGCTTTGGGAGCAAGACAAACTCAAAGAGCACTTCATCGAACTGTCCTACATCATGCGCTCGTATTTAACGGCCAGATATGATATTGCCATTTTGGAAAAAACAACGTATCAAACCAAACAACTCCTTCTTCAAAAAGGACTGAACGAAGATACCGTTGATACCATCGCACGAATTCTTTCCCACTCTGATATGGTGAAATTCGCCAAATCAAGCCCAGACGAAATTTCCATTCTGAAAATATCCACCCTCGCGCGACAGATTGTTGCTGAAACCAGTCCGCTAGAATTTGACAACTATGAGTAACTTCTGGAATTTGCGCTTTTGGGAATATGAATTCTTCGAACCAAATTGGTTGTGGCTCCTCGTCATTGTGCCAGGTGTTTGGTACATTTTATTCAAACGAGAGCGACAACGAAAGGGAGACATCAAGTTCTCTGGAGGAGTAGAACATCAAAGAAAACTAGGCACCAATTGGATTGCACGCCTTCGCGAAGGACTGATCATTCTGTCGGGATTGGCGTTGACCTCGCTCATTTTAGCACTAGCAAAACCCTATCATTGGGAATTGCACGACGATTCTTCTCAAGATTTTAAGTACGGAATTGATATTGTAATTGCCATGGACGTCTCCGGATCGATGCTTGCAGAAGATTTTCAACCGAATCGATTAGAAGCCTCTAAAAGAGTAGCCAAAGAGTTTGTAGACGGGAGAAAGGGAGACAGAATCGGATTGGTAGCATACGCCGGAGAAGCCTATACCGCATGTCCTTCAACATTAGATTACGAAGTGTTGAAGCAACAAATAAGCAGAATGAATGGTGACCGAATTATGGGAGGAACCTCTATCGGCTTGGGACTTGGCACGGCTGTAACTCGACTTCGAAAAGACAGTACGCAAACGGGATCAAAGGTAATTATCTTACTAACCGATGGTGTTGATGGCGGGGTTGAAATGGACCCGATGATGGCGGCAGAACTAGCAAAAAGTCAAGACATTCGTGTGTACACAATTGGAGTTGGAAGCAAAGGCAAAGCGAAAGCGCGGGTGAATTCCCCCTTTGGAACGTACTACACTTCCATGGAAACCGAAATCGATGAAGCCTTATTGAAACGCATCGCTAACATAACCGAAGGAAAATACTTCCGGGCTAAGGACGAAGACGGTCTCAAAAACATCTATAAGGAAATCGATAAGCTCGAGAAGAAGAGAATCGCAGACAATCAGTATAAATCACAACCACCACCAACGCCACAATCGTATTTGAACGTAGCCATTTTCTTTGCCGCGCTCGTCTGGTGTTTACAATTCTTCCTATTCAAATCGCTTGACTAATCGCAAGTTTACATATCGATTGAATCGAATGCTGATCATGTTATTGGCCTGGGAAGTCATTTTCTGGGGGCTCTACTTTATACTGATCATGGCCCTTGGGTTCTTTGGCGATGGTAAAGGAGATGAAATCTTACTGTATCGATATCCAGAGCGCTTCATGTGGATGCTGGTCATTATTCCCATCCTTTTCGCATTCATCCTCTTCGTACAGAAACACAATAAAAGAGCACTGGCATTAAACCAACGAGTGCGCGAAGCTTGTATTCGTCCAGTTTCCGAGGGATTCACTTCATTCAAATGGATTATGTTCCGAAACGTGATCGTGTTTATGATCATCGCCTTTGCACAACCCGTTTTTGGAAAACGTAAATCGGAGGCTACAGTAGAGAATCTAGAACTTGTCATCTGTTTGGATGTTTCCAATTCCATGAATACAAGAGACATCACTGACGATATGTCTCGTTTGGAAATTTCAAAACGCGCCATGCAGCAATTGATTAACAACCTGCATGGAGAACGCATTGGCATTTGTCTTTTTGCGAATGACGCTCTGGTTCAATTGCCAATCACTCGTGATTATGGCGCAGCGAAGCTATTTATCGATGAAATTGAAACGGATTTAATGGCCAATCAAGGAACAAACATCCGAGCTGCTTTGGATGTTTCCAGGAAGATGTTTTCGAAGGATCGCACGGCGAAAGGAATCATCATGGTAACCGACGGTGAAAACCATGAATCCAACCCGAACCGGGTACTGAAAAAGATTCGTGACTCAAAAATTCAGCTTTGCGTACTCGGGATCGGAACAAAAAAAGGAGGATTGGTCCCTAACAACCCGCACCGCCCAGATCTCGGTTACAAAAAAACAGCTACAGGCAAAGCAGTTCGTTCGAAAGTGAACCCAAAAATGATTGAATCCATTGCATCCAAAGCAGGAGGAAAGGCCTCTATGAGTGCTGATGAATTTCCAGATCTTTCAGCTTTATTAACACAAATAACTCGGATGAAGCGGACTAAAATCGATAATTTTGATTTTGATATTCGCACGGAACGCTACCAAATCCCATTGGTTTTTGCTCTGGTTTCGTGGTTAATATACTTATTGTGGTCCGAAAAATTTTCGGCCAGATTAAACAGAAAGTTAGAATCGAAATGAAAACGATAGCTGTACTTGTTGTCCTGTTTGTTGTCTCGAATGTATACGCTCAAGATTGGCGTGATACGTTGGAGTTGGCACGTACTGCGTACAAATCAAAAGATTTCGATAAAGCCCTTGGGTATTATGAAAGAGCCCAAAGCACTGCGCCTGATGGTGTAGACCTTTCCGATGAAATGGGGCAATCGGCATATAAAGCAAAACGATACGACGTAGCTGAAAAGATTTATCAGCAAAATCAAGCCAATAAAAACTCATCAAAAGCACAGGCAGACAATTACCACAATTTAGGGAATTCACGCATGCGTCAGAAGAATTATGAAGGTGCCGTAGATGCCTATAAGGATGCCTTGCGCCGAAATCCAAAAGACGAAAAAACGCGCTACAATCTATCAGAGGCAATTCGTCAGATTAAAAAGAAAGAGTGCGAGCAAGAAAAGAATCAGCAACAAAACGGTAATAACGGGAATCAGAACCAACAGCAGAGCCAAAACGGTCAGCAATCTCAAGGAAAGCAGGGTCAGCAACAAAAAAACGGCCAGGGTGGCGGCAATTCTTCGCAACCGAAAGACGGCAAAGGAAAGTTATCGAACAAAACTGCCGATCGCATGCTTGACGATTTAATGAAACGAGAAGCGGAAACCCAACGTCGAATGGCTGGCTATAGTGCAGGAAGTGGACGATCAAAATCAGGAAAGGACTGGTAATTCATGCGAATTCTATTGTTCATAGCAACCCTTAGTTCTACTTGTTGGCTCTTTGCCCAGAACAAGGTGAATCTGTCTATCAACCCAGGAACTGCTGAAGTTGGTGAGACATTTGAAATTACCGTTACTTCATCAAAATCTGGAAATGTAGATTTCGGAATGCTTCCAGATGAGTTCGTACAGGATTACGCCATACAACAAGGAACCTCTCAATATCAGGCTTCGAATGGCAAAATGACTATCCAGCATTACTATACAATTTCAGGGATCATTAAAAAACCAGGGAATTACACTTTTGGACCGGTAATGGTAACCTCTGGAAATAAGACTTACCCTTCCAATACGGTTGTGATCAATATCAGCCAGAAAGTCAAAATGAAAGGTGGTCATTTTACTAGTCGCCAACTTCGAGACCCAGCTTTTGGAACCATCGAAGTAAACAAGACTACCCTTTATGAAGGGGAGCCGCTTTTGGTTCGAGCAAAAATCTACGCACGCTACAAGCCAACACACATCAACAATTATAAACCTTACGACATGGATGGGGCACTCCTCAAACATGCAGTTGGAAATAACGGGCAATTAAAAACAGTCGTTGAGCAATTTCACGGTGAGAATCTGTACGCAATAGATTATGATAAAAACATCTTATTCCCTTCTACGGTAGGTAATGTAAAGATTGAACCTTATAAATTAAGTTTGCATCAAGGGTATCAGAATTTCCCATTAGAGTCTGGTTCTATTACTGTGAATATTCTTCCACTTCCTGGAAATCCTCCGAAAGACTTTATTGGCGGGGTTGGTTCCTTCAAAGTCAACAGAAAATTGCAAGAAACAGAGTTCGATCAGGGAGATGTAATCGCAATGACACTTGAAATATCAGGTGTTGGAAACCTCCACAACATTACTGCCCCTCAACTAAACCTTCCAAAAGGGTTTTCGCAATACGGCGATCCATTAATTACAGAGGAGTTTAGTATCGGTGTTCGAGGATCTGAGGGAACTATTACCTACGAGTACAATATTGAAGTTGTCGCTTCGGGACAAACCACATTGCCTTCTACAACGATTACATATTTCGATCCCAACCTTAAAAAATACGTTACCGCAGAATCGGCTGAAGACAGTTTAGACATTAAACCAGTTGCCGGTGTTGTGGTTGACCTTTCTGATGAAAAATCGCAAAAGCGAACGAAGGAACTTATTGTGCAGGAATTCAATCCTCGTAGTAATGACGGTAGTATTGCACCCGGAAGCTTCTTTGGAACAAGTCTTTTCTGGGGAAGCGTATCAATTCCGTTAACCTCCGCTTTCCTCTTTTTGATTTTTGTTAAGTCACGCAAGCAAAGTGAAGAGCGCAAAGTGGAAAGGCAACGCAAGATTGATCAATCGGCGGCGATGTCAGATAAATTACAGACAGTCTACACAGCTTCCAAATCAAACGACTCTACTGCCTATTATGATGCATTAGACAAAGCGCTGCGGACAGCTTATTCGGTGGCACTGAACAAGCAGGATGAAATTGTCAGCAAACAAGACATTATGAATCATGCGGACAATTTAGGTAGTGATATCAAAGAAATGACCTCTACCCTGTTCTCGAATATTGAGGTGGCAAAATTCAGTTTTGGTTCCGATTCAGAAAAACAACAGGAAGATCTGAAACTACTCGAAGGTATTATAAGCGCACTGAAAGTCAAGAAATGAGACTCCTAACGATTTTCACAGCAATCATTGGGCTTCAAGCCGTCGTTTTCGCTAGCGATAAGCAAAGTCGATTCGAACGTGCAGAACAAATGCACATGGAGAAACGGTTCAAAGAGGCCATTAACTTATTGGAGGAAGAAGCCATCGCGCGTCCCTACAATCCGTCGGTGTTTTTTAATCTTGGATTGGCATATAAGGCAGAGAAAAATTATCCTAAAGCCATTTGGGCCTTCGAGAAAACACTGAAAATTCAACCAAAAGATTCAGAAGCGATACAATTAATCGAGGCATGCTATGCAGAAATGGATAGCAATCAAGCCTGGAAAGATGAAACCGGAACTTTTCAAAGAGCACTAATTGCCATGGGGTCCGATTTCTGGTCGGTATTGGCAATCATTTTTTCGCTTCTAGGAGGAATCTGCATTGTATTGGCCAAGCGCACTAAATTGAATGTGAAACGCAAATGGTATATCGGAACCGTTGCGTTTTCTATTATCACACTCTTGATATGCGTCGCGAACGCCTCCAGTTCGTATCAATATGAACACAGTAGTGATTACGCTATTGTATTGGATGAAATAGAATTGGGCGACGAAGGCATCTCTGAACAGCAGATGAAAACGGAATTCAAAACTGGTTCAAAAATCACCGTTGAAAAATGGCATAACGACGGAAGCGCTTCGGTTAATGCATTCGGCAAAACCGTAAAAGTGACAAAAGGACTCGCAAGAATATAATCTAGTCTCCGGCCATTATTATCTCTTCTTCATTCAATACATCAATTTATAACTCCGGCTTCGTAAGCCTCAGCCATCGTGATTCCTGACCCAATATTCCTGATTCATAATTCTTAATGCGTAATTTTGTCCCACATGTCAACAACCAAACAAAATATCCGGCTTTTTTCGCTTGAAGAATTGACCAGTCAAATGGTTGGCTTTGGAGAAAAACCGTTCCGTGCAAAACAAGTTTTTGAATGGCTTTGGCAAAAGGACGCATCATCGTTTGAAGAAATGTCGAGCTTGTCTTTGGCCTTGCGCGAAAAACTGGAAGAGCACTTTACGATCAACCACATAGAAATCAAAGACGAACAGGTTAGTTCGGACAAAACCATCAAATGTGCTTTCAATACAGTTGACAAAAGAGTTGTTGAGGGAGTTTTAATTCCGACATCGAAACGTATGACAGCATGTATCTCTTCTCAGGTTGGATGCAGTCTTGCTTGTAAATTCTGTGCTACCGGCAAACTTAAGTTGATGCGCAACCTTACCGCAGGCGAAATGGTCGATCAGGTTGTTTATTTGCGTGATCAGGCAATTTCTCGCTACGACACTCAACTATCCAACATTGTGTATATGGGAATGGGAGAACCGCTGTTGAATTACAAGCACATGTTACGATCAACAGAACTGCTCACTTCCGAAAAAGGATTGGGAATTTCTCCAAAACGCATTACAGTTTCCACTGCTGGAATCGCAAAGATGATTAAGAAACTGGGCGATGACGAAGTAAAATTCAATCTGGCTTTATCACTCCATGCAGCCAATGACGTCAAGAGAAGTCAAATCATGGATATAAATGACACGAACAATCTAGAGGCGTTGCAGGAAGCCTTAACGTATTTCCATGAGAAAACGAGGACCCGTGTTACCTTCGAATATATCATCTTCAAAGATTTCAACGATTCTATTGAAGACGCCCAAGAATTGGCCGAATTTGGCAAGTGTGTTCCCTGTAAAGTGAATATCATTGAATACAACCCAATTGATGATGGTGAATTCCAGCAGGCATCCGTTCAGAAGGTAGATGCATTTGCGGCCTATTTGGAAAGTAAGAACATGATTGTCAATGTGCGCAGGAGCCGTGGAAAGGATATCGATGCTGCTTGCGGTCAACTTGCGAATAAAAATAATGCTGTTAAAAAGGAAGAAAGGGTCTTCAAATAGACTCGTTTAAAAATTAACGAGCACTTCAATTCTGTGATTTTTCGGGCTTTTCAGAACGAAATCTAAAAAAATTCGAGTTTTTTTTCGACCTTTATGCATCCTAAACGTGAACGTTCGCGTCTAGCTTATGTAACTAATTAAAATCACCATGAATCAAAGAAAAAATTTCGGCAGAATGATGTTGCTAGTTTGCGCATTGTTCCTCGGAAACATGACATTCGCGCAAGAATCCATGCGTGCTGATGAAATTGGAAACAAATGGACTTCCCTCACTTCTATAGAAGGAGTCAATGTTTCTCTGAAAAAAGAAAAAGTAGATGTAGGTGCTGCAAAAGCATTTACATACGGTATGTTGCGTTTTGAAAATACAACAGCCAATGACATCACGCTTGAATTCTATTTTGAATTACAGTATGAAAACGGTTGCGTTGGATGTGGAAATGTAGATGAGTACCGAAAAGTGATTACGATTCCAGCAGGAACAACACTTGAAGGCGACGCTACTTTCGAACAGCCGGAATTAAGTCTATTGATTAACAATCCGTACACAATTGACCTTGGAGAATTCCAGTCATTGAAAGCGGGTCAACTAACTATTAAGTAGTCATGAGAAAGTATATCTTACCTATTTTGACCGCCTTGGTATTGCCGTTCGCAGGTAGTGCTCAGGTGTGTAACGTATCAGTTGCTCCAGAGGATACCATTATTTGTCCTGGAGACTCTGTACTAGTAACAAGTTTGGCTTCGATCACATCTAGTGGACAACAGTTTAACTTCGATTTCGGGGTACTTCCTCCGGGATGGTCAACTTCTGGTGGTTCGACGTTTAGTCAGCCATGTGGAGCTGGAATTAACAATACCCCTTACTACTGGGCATCAACTTCTGGTGGAGGAACACCTCAAATTAACTCTCCAGCATTCGACGTAAGTTGTGGTGGATTTATCACATTCGATATGGTTTATGCCGTTCAAGGTGGAGGTGCTCCATGTGAAGGGCCAGACCTTGCCCACGAGGGTGTTGAATTACAGTACTCTACTGATGGTGGTGTGACTTGGCTTCCAATTATTTACTATAGCCCAGGTGGATTCGAATTGCCGCAAAACCCGGGAACTACAGGATCCGTTGCCAATGGTGCTACACCATACACGGTTTGGAATTCATTTAGTGTTCCAATTCCTGCAGCTGCGCAGACAACGGGAACAGAATTCCAGTGGATTCAGTTGAACTCTTCAGGCACATGTTGTGACAACTGGGGTGTAGATAACATCGTTGTTGCCGCAGGACCTTGTAACAGTGCTTGGGTAGATTGGGATAATGATGCTGTTCAAGATTCAAACGACTTCTACTGGACTCCAACTACGGATACATTCTTCGTAGCAGACGTTTACGATTCTCTTGGTAACTACGCTTGTACTTCAGATACAGTATTTATCAGTGTTTACCAAAACACAATGACATACGATCTAGTGGATACAGTATTTGCTTACTGTCCATTTGATACAATCCCAACAGGAATTACAAACTTACAGAACGCTCCTGGTCCATTCTCATACAACTGGACTACAGGAAGTGTTACTGACAGTACGTTACTAGGTGCCGGTGCAGCAGAGCAATCGCAAACGACCTTCTTTATCGACGTCACCGACGGCTGTGGATTCGTCATCACCGATAGTGTCGTCCTAGATGTAAATCAAACGTTGTCTATCGATTCATTCTTTATTCAGAATGCGAATGCGTGTAACCCAACGGGAGCTGCTTCGGCCTTCTATTCGGGCGACTCGACCAATGCTCTGAATGGACTGAATTGGTTCTTCGAAGGACCTGGTCAACCCGGGGCGAACCAAGTGAACGCAAGTGTAATCACAAACGTTCCTTCAGGATGGTACTACGTAACCTTGACAGATGCAGTATGTACAGTAACAGATAGTGTATTTATCGATATCGATCAGCCACCTGTGGCTCAATTCAGCCCAGGAAATGCAAACGGATGTGCTCCAGTAGATGTTAGTTTCGTAAACGCAAGTCAGAATACAGTGAATTATGTTTGGGACTTTGGTGATGGTTCTCCAACAGTAACTTCATTGGACGCTTCTCACACGTTCACGCAAACATCAACTGTAATGCTAATCGCTTCTGATGCTTCAGGATGTGCCGATACTGCATTCGCTCAAGTTGATGTTGTACCTTGTGGATGCACAGATCCAAATGCAATCAACTACAACCCATTTGCAACAATCGATGATGGAAGTTGTTTCTTCCCAGAGCCGATTGTTTCTCCACACAACGTGTTTACACCGGATGGTGATGGAAACAACGACCTTTTCTTCCTAGATACTAAAAACGTCGAAGAGATGACATTGGTTATTACCAACCGTTGGGGTAACTTAATCTACGAAGGAAAAGGCCCTAACCCAGCTTGGGATGGAACCAACCAGAGTGATGTTGAAGTAGAAGAAGGAGTTTACTTCTACAAGTACACAGCTGTTGGAATTAATCCAGAGCCGGTTGCAGAAGGACACGGATTCATTCATTTGATTCGTAATAAGTAAGAAAGATAATTTCTACCTTTTAAATACAAAGCGCCTTCGGAAACGGAGGCGCTTTTTTTATGTTAGCAATCGCTTTGTTCAATTAAGAAGAAATACCTTTTAGTAAAGGATCGTTAAACTTCTCTCATTCGCATCCAATTCCCTGTTGCAACGGAGAAGGAACTGCTATATTTGTATTAATGATGACCGTAAAGGAAATAATGGCTCCGGTGCAATCGGAAATGAATGAATTCGAAGTTCGCTTCAGGGATAACATGAAATCCAACGCGCCCCTTCTGGATAAAGTAACGCATTACATCATCCGTCGAAAAGGAAAACAAATGCGCCCATTATTTATCTTTCTTACAGCCAAAATGCTGGGTGAGGTCAACGACAAAACCTATACCGCGGGAACACTTGTTGAATTACTACACACAGCAACACTCGTTCACGATGACGTTGTAGACGATGCCAACGAACGTCGCGGATTCTTTAGTGTGAACGCGCTATGGAAAAACAAAATTGCAGTGTTGGTAGGCGACTATATGCTTTCGAAGGTATTGCTGCTTTCGATAGAACACAATAACACAGACTTGCTGAAAGTAATGGCTCGGGCCATTCGTGAAATGTCGGAAGGAGAATTACTTCAGATCGAGAAAGCGCGTAAGTTGGATATCACCGAAGAGGTCTATTTCGAAGTAATTCGCCAAAAAACAGCATCCTTGATTTCAACCTGTTGTGAGGCTGGGGCATTGAGCGTTGATCGGAAAGATGTTTCGGATAAAATGCGTGATTTCGGCGAACTCATCGGAATTTCATTTCAATTGAAGGATGATATTTTTGACTATAGCGATCCCGGAGACATTGGAAAACCAACTGGATTGGACATCCGTGAACGAAAAATGACATTACCTCTGATATACGTGCTAAATACTGCACCGGAAGAAATCAGAAAGGAACTCATTAACATTGTAAAGAATCACAACGAAAACCCTAAAAAAGTGAAGCGTGCAGTTGATTTGGTTATTGAACACGGTGGAATTGAATACGCTCACAAACAAATGCTAGAATACAAAGAAAAAGCATTAGCGCTCTTAACTGATATTCCTGATTCCGAGGCAAAAACAGCTATCTTAGGGTTGGTCGACTACACTACGAATCGAAAAAAATAAATATGAAATTAGTTTGGATCTTCTTTTGTTACCTTTTGATCTGGGGATGCTCTGACTCCCAAGAAAAAGAGGAGAGTGAAACCAAGGAAAACACGAAGGGTGCTCCTCAAACGGAAAAACCGGTCAATCCAGAAGACTTGATAGAGGTTGTTGGCAATACGTATAAAGAATACTACGACGCAGCCAAGACCAAAATTAAATTTGAGGGGGAACAAGATGAAAACAAGGAACGCCATGGCAAGTGGGTATACTATTCCGAAGCCGGAAATGAGATGAACACCTCTCATTACAAACACGGCGTTTTACATGGTTTTATGCAGGTAAGGCGTCCAAATGGTGCTTTCTATTATCACGGTGACTTCATTGACGGCGAAAGATCCGGCCTTTGGAAGTTTTATGATGAACAAGGGAAGTTCTCTTACGAAAAAAATTACGACGCGAAATAATGGCAATGATTCCACCGCATATTGTGGATGATATCATGCAAGCCTCCCGAATTGAGGAGGTTATTGGTGAGTTTGTCAACCTGAAGCGTGCTGGCTCTAACTTGAAAGGACTGAGCCCGTTCACCGACGAAAAAACACCTTCGTTTGTCGTTTCTCCTGCCAAACAAATTTTCAAATGCTTCTCAACAGGAAAAGGAGGTACGGTAGTTACTTTCCTCATGGAGAAAGAACACTTTTCGTATCCAGAGGCATTGCGCTGGTTGGCGGATAAATACGGCGTACAGATTCCAGAAGACAAGCCGCCTACGCCGGAAGAATTGGAAGCCATCTCAGAAAGAGAAAGCTTACACATCATCAATGAATTTGCCCAAAAGCATTTTGTTGAAACGATGCACGATACAGATGAAGGGAAAACCATCGGTCTCTCCTACTTTGTAGAACGTGGCTTCCGTCCAGAGATCATTGAAAAATTTCAACTCGGTTTTTGCTCAAATAAAAGCGACGCCTTTACGAAAGCTGCTTTAGATAAAGGTTACAAACAAGAATACCTTGAGAAGGTTGGATTGACCAAAACCAAGGACGAGCGTTCTTTCGACTTCTTCCGAGGGCGTGTTATGTTCCCTATTCACAGTGTTTCAGGTCGCGTGCTGGGATTCGGTGGGCGAACACTAAAGAACGACAAAAAAGTCGCGAAATACTTCAACTCGCCCGAAAGTCTGATTTACAATAAAAGTCAGATTCTTTATGGATTGTATTTCGCAAAAGGTGACATTAT
This sequence comes from Flavobacteriales bacterium, assembly GCA_015665275.1. Classification (GTDB taxonomy): domain Bacteria; phylum Bacteroidota; class Bacteroidia; order Flavobacteriales_D; family Crocinitomicaceae; genus UBA4466. Next base: position 53,966 of record JADFAL010000041.1, read on the forward strand.
CAAGTACGATAATTGTTACCTCTGTGAAGGGTATACGGATGTAATCAGCATGTACCAGGCGGGAATCCAAAATGTTGTCTCGTCTTCGGGAACCTCATTGACGCGGGAACAAATTCGACTGGTTAAACGCTATACAAATAACATCACCATTCTTTACGATGGAGATGCAGCTGGAATTAAGGCCTCCTTCCGAGGAATCGATTTGATTCTAGAGGAAGGATTGAACGTTAAGGTGGTTTTATTCCCTGATGGAGAAGACCCGGATTCGTTCGCCAAGACCCACAGCACGACTGAAATTGAAGATTACATCAAAAGTCATCAACAAGATTTCATTTCTTTCAAGGCCGATATTTTATTGGAAAGTGAGGGCGATGACCCTATTCGTAGAGCTCAGTTAATTAAGGATATTGCACACAGTGTCTCCCTTATCCCGGATCAAATAACGAGAAATGTATTCATTCCGGAAGTAGCGAAACGCTTCGAGATTAGCGAAGACGTGATTTGGTCAGAGGTGGCTAAAGACCGTCAGGACAACCTTGAGAAAACGCAGCAGGAATCCCTTAGAAAGAAACGCAACGAAGCCCGTCAACAGCAGCAACAAACAGAAGCATCAGCCGACGATCCTTACGCTCACGAACCGAGTCCATTCGAAAGTGAAGCACCGATAAAGGAAGTTGTTGTTGAGGATAAAAAGGATCATTACGAGTACGACCTCATGCGAATATTGGTCAAATACGGAACATTGGCCCTCACAATTGAACAACTCAACGAGCATGGCGAATCGGAAAAAGTTGAAACAAGTGTGGCAGAATTTGTTTGCCATGAACTGAATGTCGACGAATTAACCTTTGATACACCCGTATTCAACCGAATGCATAAAGTAATTGCTGATTCGCTTATTGAAAATGTGTTCTTAAAACCAACGGTTTTCCTTCGAATGGAAGATCAGGATATTGTGAAATTTGTGACACAAATCGAGTTAGAAGATATTCAACTGAGCCCGAATTGGGAAGTGAAGCACAAGATTTTAACTCCATCTGAGAAAGACAAAATCAATATCGCAGCTCCAACGTCTACGTTTACCTTCAAGTTGTCTAAGGTGATGAAGCGCATCAATGAAATTCGAAAAGAACTTCCTGCGCCAGGACAAGAAGATGAGCAAACAATGGATCTTCTTGCCGAACAGGCTAATTTAGAGCGCGTAAAAATCTTTATCTCCAATCGATTGGATCGCGTTAATACTCATTGATTGTGAATCGTTTTACCCGACACACACCGTTAATTCTTTTACTTTTTGTGATGCTATTCGCTGGAGCTTGCACGATTCAGAAGCGAGTGCATCGAAAGGGATGGTTTGTGTACTGGAATCATGATAAAAAAGTAAGTGAGAGCACGTGTGAGAACAAAAGCAAGAGTGCAATTGTAAATTCGGATGAAACTGACAATGTAAATAACCACGATGCCCATCTTGTCTCTGAAAGCACAACACGCGTAGTAACGAATGCAAGCGTATCGGAATTGGAAGTTAAGGACAAAAGAACATCCGAAAGGGAGTTCAAAGATTTAGCACAAGACCACCTAGGACAAAAAGAATTACTTGAGAAAAGAGAGACCGCAGTCGTTTCCAGCACCGAAAGTAGTTCCTCTCACAAAAAAAATCAGAATCAATCAAATTCCCCCACTCGGATTCCTTTACTAGCTTGGGCCTTGTTATTTTTAGGCTGCATACTCATTGCACTTGCTATTGTTTTAGGACTTATCTATCTGGCCGTAAACGGAGCATTGATTGGCGCTCCCTTATACATGGGAGTTCTGTTATTAGCTGGTGTCATATTCCTTGTCTTGGCAACTCGAACTGCGCTAGCCCCTTTGAATTCTCAACCTCCACCTGACCCTCGTACTGAAACGGAAGAACCAAAAAGAGAAAAGAAAGAGCGTGAACCGCTAAAAGAGAATGATAAAATATTCCTGGGTGTAATTGCAGGATTAATTCTCATTATTGCCATTTCTCTGCTTTCGTACTAACAGAAATGCACTCGTTCGAAATAGTACCTATCCATTTCATGCTTACCAATTACGCCATTGTTATGGCCGATCTATTCGTTGCTATGCATTTACCTATTCTGATAATTACCTTATTTTTTCTCCGGTAACCTACTGAACAATTCATATCTTCACCACGAACGTAACAAACACTCAATTTTGAAATCTAGGTCCACCACTCTCTTCATTTTCAGTCTTTTCTTACTCTTTTCAATTGCGATGAATTCCTGTACGGTAACAAAGCGCGTACATCGTAAAGGATGGCATATCAGCTGGCACAAGAACCATCGATCGGACAATTCCCAAAACAATGAGACGGTTGAGCACGGCGGCGCCGATACAATGAAAGCAGAACGCGGAGGTAAAAAGGTTGTGGACAAATCCAATGTGGCGGAAAAGAAAAAATCTGAAGAAGCGAAGAGTGAATATAAGGCCGAAAACTTTTCAAAGCAAGATCCCTCCACAGATTCCATGGAGCCTACTTCAAGCCCTGAAACGAAGAACGATGCTCCCGAGGACGAACTTCCAAACTCGGAATCGAACGAAAGTCAGGAGTTAAATGAAATCCCGTTGGGTGGGGCCTATATCTTTCTTGGATTATTCATTGCTTTAGGAGTTGGTATTGCTGCATTCGGCGCATTTGAATTTGCTCTCGGTGCCCTGCTTATCGCTATTGCCGCAGCAATAATAATTGTACACGTCATTGGAATTAAAAATGGAAAAAATAAGTCTCACATTCGTCCAAGCGGATTCTACAACTCCATTTTATTTGTAGTGTTGTGTTCTGTTCTTTTGGCCTACCTTATTATTTATGGGGGGCTAGGCGAACTTATCGGGATAATTGTTGCCGTTTTTCTTGTCGCTCTCATTGCAATGTTACTATTCTTAGTGAATCAAACCAAAGATTTGCATCACGAAGCAGTACAAAAGAAAAAAGCGGAGAAAGAAGCTGCTAAAAAACAAAAGAGCGAAGAAGCTATAGAGAAAGTGAAGAAAAAAAATCGCATCGCCGGATTAATTGTTGGAGGTCTTGCAGTTGCCCTTTTCCTAACAATTGCTTTGCTCAGTAACTAAGGCTATTTCAAGAGACGTTTGTACATTTGAACGGTATTCTCTAATCCGAAATACAAAGCATCCGCAATCAAGGCATGCCCAATGGACACTTCCAATAATTCCGGGATATGTTCTTTGAAGAAACGAAGGTTATCCAGATTCAAATCGTGACCTGCATTGAGTTCCAATCCTAATTCAACAGCAAGATTCGCCGCTTCGACATACTCCTTAATTGCTGCTTCGGGATCCTTTGCGTAATCATCAGCAAAAGGACCAGTGTACAACTCAATTCGATCTACGCCACATTTCGCCGCGTATTCAATGTTCTGTAAATCGGTATCTACGAAAATGGAAGAACGAACTCCTTGCTCTCTGAATTGCTGCGCCAAATCTGTTAATAAAGCTACATTCGTTTTGGTATCCCAACCAGCGTTTGATGTCAAAACATGTGGTGGATCGGGTACCAATGTTGCCTGCGCAGGTTTCGTTTCTGAGATCAGTTTCAAATAACGTGTGTCAGGATACCCTTCGATATTGAATTCCGTGCTTACTTTTTCAGACAAATTATAAACGTCTTGAGTAGTAATATGGCGTTCATCAGGACGCGGATGCACAGTAATCCCATCTGCCCCAAATCGTTCGCAATCCAACGCAACTTGTACTACGCTAGGAACGTCTCCTCCGCGAGCATTTCTTAAGGTTGCTATTTTGTTCACATTAACGCTCAACTTGGTTTCCATAGGCCTATTTTTGTCCCTGCAAAAGTACGAACAAACTCAGGATTTGTAGTACATTAGCGTTAACAATGAGAGCAAAGGATTTAATCACGGAAGAAATTCCACCGTTGACACATTTGGATACGGGAGAACGCGCTTTGAACTGGATGGACGAGTTCAAGGTAACCCATTTGGCCGTTATGAAAAATGGCAATTTTGTAGGGGTTGTTTCGGAAACAGATATTTTGGACAAAATGGAAATGGATCAAACACTTGACGTGCTGTTCCAACACCTACCAAGACCTTATGCCTTTGCTGGAGATCACATCTATCAGGTACTTGCTAAAATCGCCGAGTTCAAATTGAGTTTGATCCCCATTCTTGATGAAAAAGAAGAATACCTCGGATGTACAAGTGTTCATCACTTGCTTACTTTGATTGCCAATACTGGAAGTATTAAAGAATCTGGTGGTATATTGGTTCTGGAAATAGCCCACAACGATTACTCAATGGCCCAGATTGCACAGATTGTTGAAAGCAACGACGCAAAGATTTTGAGCTCCTACATCATGTCTTCTCCAGACTCAACCAATGTAGAAGTAACATTGAAATTGAATCAGCTTGAGTTGGATCGCATCATACGTACTTTTGAGCGTTACGACTATATCATTAAGGCATCTTACCAAAAAAGTGCATTTGAAGACGACTTCAAATTCCGTTACGACGCGTTGATGAATTACCTCAATCTTTAACTCATGAAGGTTGCAATCTACGGTAGAAAAGTCAACAAGGTCAATCTCGATTTTTATATCGAGTTTTTGGGAATCCTAAAGGATTTTGGCTGGAGGCCCGTTTTCGAGGCAAAACTTAAAGAACATTTGGTGAAGAAAATTGGATTGGATGAAAATTCCGAACAATTCTCTACTTATAAAGATTTTAAATCCGGAATTGACCTCAGCTTCAGTATTGGAGGCGACGGAACCTTTATGCAAAATGTGAAATTCATTCGCGATTCAGGTGTACCCGCTTTGGGTATTAACACCGGTAGATTGGGTTTCTTGGCAAACGTTTCAAGATCCTATTTACAAGAAGCCATGGACATGGTGCACCAAAATAAGTTTGTGCATCAAGAGCGATCTTTACTTCGCGTTGAAACGGAAGCAATTGATCTTGGCGAGAACAATATGGCACTGAACGAAATAACGCTTCAGAAAAAAGATACTTCATCCATGATTACGGTTCACGTATCCTTGGATGACAAATACCTGAACTCCTACTGGGCCGATGGATTGATCCTGAGTACACCAACGGGGTCAACGGCATACAATCTAAGTTGTGGCGGTCCAATTGTTACACCAGGATGTCAAGTACACATCTTAACGCCAATTGCTCCGCATAATCTTACCGTACGTCCAATGGTAGTTCCCGATCACATGCCCATTAAGTTGAGTATGGAAAGTCGGAATCGATCGAACCTTGTAAGTTTGGACGGAACTTCCTATTCTATTAAAAACGGCGAAGAAATTAATGTTTATAAAAGCGATTACATGATTAATGTGATCAAATTTGAGGATAATAACTTCCTCGATACTATTCGAAATAAGATGTCTTGGGGAGTCGATCAACGCAATTAACGTTAAACCTCGGCAAGACTTTTGTATAATCCAATAGAGCCTATTATTTTTATTGATTCAAAATTGAAAATCATGAACAAACTCTTAATCATATTTCTCTCCTTATTCGTTTCAGGGTCGATCTTCGCACAAGAAGAACCTATGGGAACAAAAGATTTGGCAATGGCGCCAGGTATGTATGCTGTATTTGAAACTCCGAAGGGAAAAATTATCTGCCAACTAGAATTTGAAAAAACCCCTTTGACCGTTGCCAATTTTGTTGGTTTGATTGAAGGAAATTTTGAAGGCGCTGGAAAAACCTTCACTGAACCTTATTACGACGGAATCAAATTTCACCGCGTGATCAATGATTTCATGATCCAAGGTGGAGACCCAACCGGAACAGGTCGTGGTGGCCCGGGATATCGTTTTCCAGATGAATTTGTAGCAGACTTGAAACACTCCGGTGCAGGAATCCTTTCCATGGCGAACAGTGGAAAGAACACCAATGGAAGCCAGTTCTTCATTACGCACAAAGCAACACCATGGCTAGACGGAAAACATACGGTTTTTGGACACGTTGTTCAAGGTATAGAGGTAGTTAACGCAATCGAGCAAAACGATACTATGGATAAAGTATCTGTGCTTCGAGTTGGAGCAAAGGCACAAGCATTCAACGCTTCTGAGACTTTCCAGACCATATACGCTCCTTTCTATGAAGAGTTCGTGGTATGGCCAGCATATGTAGATTCTGTATCGAAAATGTCTGTTGCAGATTTCAACGCTGGATTCTACGAGTCAATCAAGGCCTCTTTACCAAAGAAACAGGCTAAGAAGTTGAAACAAACAGAATCTGGTTTGGTATACCTATTGAACAAGCGCGGAAAGAAGAAGTTGATGGTAACACCAGGTGATACTTTAGACGTTCACACTGAAGGATTGCACCGCAACACTGAGAAACCATTCTTCAATACTAGAGATGAAGGAGCAGAATCTATGAAATTCCAGTTCCAGAATCCAAGCCGCAGAATGGTAAACGGATTCGAAGAAGCATTGCAATTAATGGGGCCTAGTGGTTCTGGTACGTTCTATTTGCCGTATCACCTTGCGTATGGTGTTGGTGGAAACCCTGGAGCTAAGATTAAGCCGTACGAAGACGTGATCTTCAAAGTAGAAGTGTTGTCAGTAAAGAAAGGTGAGTTGGCGGAAGAAAGCCATGATCATAATGATCATGATGGACACGATCACAGCCATGACGGACACAAGCATTAAGTCGTTCGAAAGAAATTAAATACGAGCTGTCTTCCAATCGGGAGGCAGCTTTTTTTGTGGAAATGTTTTAAGATCGGAGCTGAACGTTTTCGAAGAGGTAGGAGAAGTGGGAGAAGTGGGAGAAGTAGGGTAAAGAGATGTGCTTGCAGTTTATAACAAGCTGAGGAGCCATGATTGGAGTAGGCTAATTATATAAGATAGCCAAAAATTTTAGCAATTACTAGATTTTTACAATTTGCTAATTCGCGAAATGTCGAATTTGAGCAGCAAGTGCGCAATAACAGCGCAAAAAACACATTTACCCCCATCAACTGAAAGAGTACTTGAAAAAAAAGTTTACTTGAAAGGCAATTCGAGGCTCTCAGCTAAATTCCATTAATAACGATACTGACACTTGCTTGGTCTTCCCAAACGGAACGTCAACATGGCTCCTGAGAATACGTACCAGTCGTTGGTCGAAGCATCTCCTCTGCGTCCAAATCGCTCATTGTTCAGCGTCCGATTAGACATCGTTGCTGCCAAAGGTCCATTTTCCGCTGCCAAGAGATCAGGATCCACATACGAATCAGAACCGATATCATCGATGTAATCCGTAAATGTTTTGCGTAGACCAACTTCAAAATTCAAACTCGCCGATTCACCAATAGAAAGTTTGACTCCCACTCCCAGTGGAACTACCAATTGCGTTAAACTGTATGGATTTCGATCAGATAAAGACGTTCCTTGCCCCTCTGTACCCAGCGGCTGCAATTCCACCTCGTTTCCGTTGTCTCCAATCGCCTTTGGATTCATCCGAAACAACCCAATTTCAGCTACCATATAGGCAGTCCCTTTATAGCGGTCGTTTCCAATCTGAAATGGGAAATAGTTAAACTCAATTCCACCGGCAAGCTCCCAAATAGTGGTATTAAAACTTAAATTTCGCTGTGTTTGTTGCTCCAAGTTGGAATCGCTGTCTTCCCCACTCAACTTTCCATAAAGAAAATTTGCACGAATTGCTGCTCGAGGATGCAGGTTAAAACGGTAGACCAATCCTCCCGCTAAATGCGTATTACGATAAGGTATGAAACGGTTGACATCTCCCAGATAGTATGTCCCGCCTACCATCAAACCAAGCTCAGATCGCGATGCATTTGTTGCATACTGCGCCTTTGCTGGTGCTACCATTCCCAGAAAAAAACATGCGATTAACGCTGCAAGTCTTGTTTTCATTGCCATAGGAACGCAAAGATAATAGGAAAATTGTTTGGTTTGAAAGATTTCCTCGGTCATTAGTTTTAATAATTTCATTTTAGTTTAATTATTTAACTTTTTGTTATTTATTGAAATTAATATACATTTGTCCTCCAATTTAAAATGTTATGAATACTCAAACACTTCTAGAGGTAGCCAGTAATTATGGAACGCCCACGTATGTTTATGATGCCGAGAGAATCGCGATGCAATACCGTAAACTTCACGCGGCTTTTAAACGCTTGGACGTCAAATTACACTATGCAATGAAAGCGCTGAGTAACATCAATATTTTGCGATTGCTCAAGAATGAAGGAGCAGGACTTGATGCCGTATCCATTCAAGAGGTTCACCTTGGACTACATGCAGGATTCGCGCCAGAATCAATTATGTACACCCCAAATTGCGTTTCATTTGAGGAAATTCGACGTGCGGTAGAATTGGGGGTGCATATCAATCTAGACAACTTGAACATGCTGGAGAAGTTCGGTAGTGAATATGGAGGAAGCGTTCCGGTATGCATTCGAATCAATCCACATATTATGGCCGGAGGCAATAGTAATATCTCCGTAGGTCATATCGATTCGAAGTTTGGAATATCAATTCACCAAGTACGCCATATTGAGCGGATCGTAGAGCATTACGGATTGAACATTCGTGGACTGCACATGCATACAGGTAGCGACATTATCGACGCAGATGTATTCCTTCGCGGAGCAGCCTTATTGTACGAAGCGGCAACGCACTTTCCAGATTTGGAATTCATGGATTTCGGAAGTGGATTCAAAGTTGGATACAAAGAAAGCGATATGGTCACTGATATTGAAACTATTGGAGCTCGAATCGCGGATTCCTTTCAGCAGTTTTGTAATGAATATGGTCGTGACTTAGAATTATGGTTCGAGCCAGGGAAATATATCGTGAGTGAAGCAGGGAAGTTCCTAGTACGCACAAATGTGGTGAAGCAAACCACATCAACCGTATTTGTAGGAGTTGACAGCGGACAAAACCATTTGATTCGCCCCATGTTTTATAATGCATATCATCAAATTGAAAACGTTAGCAATACTTCGGGAGAGAAGAAGTTGTATTCTGTCGTCGGCTACATCTGTGAAAGCGACACCTTGGGGCACGACCGCCTTTTAACTGAAGTTCGCGAAGGAGATGTACTTGCTATTTCGAATGCCGGAGCATATGCCTTTAGTATGTCGAATCAGTACAATTCTCGTTTTCGCCCTGCGGAAGTGCTGTTATACAAAGGCAAGGCTCATCTAATCCGTGAACGCGAAACAATGGAAGATTTACTCAAAAATCAAGTTGAATTGCCTGAATTTGAAACGGTTTCTGCTGAAATTGCCTTATTTCGAAAGAAACAAAACACATGGCTCAAGTAACTGGATTGGGGGGCGTATTCCTCAAGTTTCAACAACCGGAAGCAATGCGCACTTGGTACAAGGATGTTCTGGGAATGCAGCCCAACGCCTACGGCGTACTCTTCGAATTCAATGGAGATACCCATTCGAAAAAAGGATATTGCCAACTGGGCACATTCGAAGCGTCCAGTGATTATTTTGGTGATCCGAAGCAACAAGTAATGTTGAATTTTCGGGTAGATGATTTGGAAGCGCTGCAAACGCAATTGGAAGCTGCCAAGGTCAAAATTGTCGATACAATTGAATCGTTTAGTTACGGCAAATTTCTCCACATCGAAGATCCCGAGGGAAATCGAATTGAACTGTGGGAGCCAGTAGATAGCGAATTTGAAGCGGTGGGTGATGCGATGCCTATGAAATAGAATATTTCACTGGTAACCTCGTCGAATTTGTATTTTGTTGCTTCAAACGAAATGCACTATGAAGACGTTGTTGCCATTAATTCTACTTCCCCTTTTAGTACTTATAGCTTGTGGATCTCCGGACAAGGAAGATTCTGATGTTAAAATCGAGAATGATTATCCTACCGTTCATAAGGTAGTTGCGCATTGCAACAAAACAATCAACCACGGCCCCAAGGAAGGATACTTCCGCCTAGCAAAGAAACCCAAAGGTTATTTCTTGCAATACATCTCTGATGAAAAAAACGTCGAAGTTGATTACGAAGCGTTGGTTTGGAACTCCAAAACGAGAAAATTCGAAGACTTTACACTTGAAAACGCCTTAGACTTCAATAAAGATGCCTCCAAAAACTTCAGTCGTGAAATCACAATGGCCGATAGTTATGACTTCCACTTATACTTCGGTTATGGCGATGCACCTTTGGACATCATTGATGCTTTGGAAAAAGTAAAAAAGCCTAAATTGTGGCAGCTGGAGCAACTAGCGAGGGCGTATGACAATAAATCCATGTTCTACATTCGCCCAGGAATCCGTGGAAATAGAGCTTCTTTCGCCAAAAATTATAATAACGTCGATGCTTACGAAAAGGTATCCCCGAAAAGGATTCAAAAATTCATGGAGGCTGCAGACAAGAGTCTCTCCTATTATGATAAAATAATAGCAAAAGACAAGAACTATGAAACCTTCAAAATTGGCGAAGTCCGCTTGAAAATTGCGAATAACTACATGCACTACTACGCGACGCTAATGTCCGTGAAAGAGAGAGACAAAGCGCAGAAGTATCTGAAAAAGGCAAATTATCCGAAAGAATACGAAGAATTGGCAAAATCCTATTTGGAAAACTGCAAGCAAAATGGAGTTTTAATAACTAGAGGAGACACCGACACTTTTCCGCTATGGTTCATGCAGGAGAGGAAGAACTACAGAAAAGACGTGACTGTGGTCAATAAATCGCTGTTGCAAACGTATTGGTATGCCGAGATGCAAGAACAACTCTACGGTTTAAAGATCACCTCAGATTTAAATTACTTCCGTGAGAATGAAATCTATTACGTCTTGTTTGATTACGAAAAACAGCGCGAGTCAATGAAGGCTCTAGATTTAATCAACTTGGTAAAATCAGCACCGCTAGACGACTCATTCAATGCTCCCAAAGTAGATCAAGTTGAGAAGCTTTCACTAAGTATCGGCGAAGAAGAAATTGAATTCTCCTTCAGTAAAGGCTATTTAACTTTTTACGATTTGATGGTGTTGGACCTAATTGAAAGTAATCCGGAAAAAACCTTCTATGCTACGTCGCCATACAATCTATTGGATCGCGTGAGGATCAATCGTTTCTTCGCAAATAGAGGCGTAATCCATGAACTTACTAGCGATAACGACATCAAAAGCTACGACGAAATTACCAATCAGATTTGGGCAAAGGAACTGGAAGAGCTCGACTCCAAATCCTTTACTAACTGGCAATACTATGGCGGCTATTTGTCTCCATTGACAAGGTATGTTGGCAGAATGTGGTACGAAGACCCTGACAACTACAAAGCAGCTATCGATAAAGTGAACAAAGCCGTTCCAAGCATGGAATTATGGAAAGATAAAGAAACGCTAAACCTCTACAGCCTGAAGGTAAAAATGATGGAAGGGCTTCCTAAATCAGAAGTGAAATCGGAATATCTAACCTACAGAAAACAAACACCAAAACTGTTAAATTCATTGGAGTTAACGGACGCTTCCATAAGCTCAGATATCTATGCTTTAACATCCATAGTTGCGGTCTACAGCGAGTTCAAAAATTTGCTAGGACATGATGCTGCGCTGAGGAGTGACCTAGAAGATTTGGAAGAATATATCGAGAAAATTAAGCCATCCAAAAAGCTTGCAAAAACGCACGCATCTCTTCCATACCTTGAAAATCTCAAACGGCAACTCTTTCAATTAAAAAGATGATCTAGGAAATACTGGGGGATTTTGAATTACACCTTCTCGAGGAAGCGTTCCAGATTCTCGTTTTCAAGCAATTCATCTGAACCAACAATCAGCACACGCTGACATTTGTTAGAGGTCAACCAAAGATTAAAATTGGAAATAGCTACTTGTAGCGTTCCATTGATATCAATCTTTTGCGTTGGAATGTGCTTTTTATCGAACTGATCGTGCAAATCGATATCTTCTTTAATAAAGTCTTGATTGGCATTTATGAGCAACATTCCATCTGGCAACTCCTCAGATCGAGGATCGAATTCCACAGCCGTTATTCCTCGCGAAGCACTCCACTCCACTAGTCGTTGGCCGAAACCATTATCAGTTCTTGTTAAAATCGTATGCAGATTCATGTAAAAGGCTTACTTAAAACGCGGCTGCAAATATAATGCATTTCCGCAATCGTGAACGCAAATTTTTCACAATTGATTGACAAAGATCAGTCCAATTCTAAAATTCTCTCCGTCGGACGGGCGATAACGGCTTTCTTTTCTTTAATAACGATGGGTCTTTCGATTAATTTGGGAAAAGATCGCAAGGCTTCAATCCATTCCGCTCTAGACAATTCTTTCCCTTTGAAATTCTCTTTGAAATCAGCCTCATTCTTGCGCAACAACTCCTGAGGTTCCATTCCTAATTTATTGAGAATTGCCTCCAATTCGTCAGCTGTTGGAACTTCCTTCAAATATTCCACAACATCGAACGACTTACCTTCTGCTTCCAAATACTGCACTGCCATCCGGCTTTTAGAACATCTTGGGTTGTGATAAACTGTATATTCTGCCATATTATTAGTTTCCGTAGGCCATTAGATAGGCCTTTAAAAAATCATCGAGACTACCATTCAGAACGGCGTCTACATTACTTGTTTCGTGTCCCGTTCTTACGTCTTTTACCAATTTGTAAGGCTGCATCACGTAATTCCTAATTTGTGATCCCCACTCAATCTTTTTCTTATCTGCCTCAATCTCCGCACGTTTTTCCATGCGCGAACGATATTCCAGTTCATATAATTGTGATTTCAGGAGCTGCATCGCTTTTTCCTTATTCCCCAACTGTGAGCGAGATTCAGAATTTTCAATGATAATTCCTGAAGGGGTATGACGCAATCGAACGGCTGTTTCTACCTTGTTTACGTTCTGCCCTCCTTTTCCGCCGGATCGGAAAGTCTCCCAAGAAATATCCGCTGGATTCACCTCAATCTCAATAGAATCATCTACGAGCGGGTATACATAAACAGACACAAAGGACGTATGTCGTTTCGCATTGGAATCAAAAGGCGAGATTCGTACCAATCGATGCACTCCATTTTCACCTTTCAGATAACCGAAGGCAAATTCACCGTTAAATTCCAACGTAACCTGCTTGATACCAGCGACATCGCCGTCTTGCATGTTCAATTCCTTGATTGAGTATCCGTTCTTTTGCCCCCACATAGAGTACATACGCATAAGCATCGCGGCCCAATCACAACTTTCTGTTCCTCCTGCACCTGCTGTAATTTGTACCACACAACTCAGGCTGTCTTCTTCACTGGAAAGCATGTTTTTCAACTCAAGTGCTTCCACGTCCTCAGATAATTTCTTCGCCAGATTGTCCAGTTCCTCCTCAGAACCTTCACCCTCTTTGATAAATTCAAGAAGAACTTCCAAATCTCCAAATGTTTCGTTCAAAGCATCGAAATCTGTTACCCAAGCCTTAAGACCGCGGATTTTCTTCATTTGAATCTCTGCAGTTTTCGGATCGTTCCAAAAATCAGGATCGTGTGATTTCAGCTCTTCTTCACTCAGTTGCAAGCGCTTTTCGCTGATTTTCAAATAATCACCAATAGTATCGATTCGCGATCGAAATTCTTTCAGTTGCTCCTGATTTACCATAGGAATCAAAATTAGTTAAAAAGATGCAATGCTTTGTGCAGAACTTCGGCTTCGAGGAATGCGCTTTGGTGCGGAAAAAGTTTACATTTGCGACATCTAAATTGTATTAAAATGAATATTCCTGCAGAATTAAAGTACACTAAAGATCACGAATGGGTGCGCGTTGAAGGTGATACTGCTATCATCGGAATTACCGAATTCGCTCAAAGCGAGTTGGGTGATATTGTTTTCGTTGAAATTGAAACGGAAGGTGAAACATTGGACGCGGAAGAAGTTTTCGGTTCTATCGAAGCAGTAAAGACTGTTTCTGACTTGTTCATGCCTATTTCAGGAGAAGTTACTGAATTCAACGAAAATTTGGAAGCGAATCCAGAAGTGGTAAATAGTGATCCTTACGGAGATGGATGGATGGTGAAAATTGCTGTTTCTGACGCCTCTCAATTGGACGGACTACTTTCTGCTGAGGCGTACGCCGATTTGATCAAGTAATTCTTCGGAACGTGATCGTTCGATACTTGCTTCCTGGGACCATCTGGTACCTCTTCATGTGGCTGTTGTTTCTTACACCAGTAGATGAACCAATACTTCGAGTATTTGGTGGATTGCCGGCGCGATCGCTTATTCACGGACTTCTTTTCGTAGGGTTTTCACATTTATGGCTCTCCGGATTGAACCGACAGCTACGTTACGCTGTACTGAAGAAAAAGGCATTTGTAATAGTCCCCGCAGTGGCGATCATTTCCATTGTTGCAGCGGAGAGCATTTACTGGATCCAACATGCAAATTCCGAGTTGCTTCTTTGGAACCTGTTATTTGACATTGTAGGAACTGTAATGGGAATCTTGTCATTTCGTTTACTATACAACAAGTGTTATTGATTTTTTGGTATGCATTTTGCACCAATTTTTAATATATTTACAACGATTAAATTAAAGAATTATGGAGATCAAAAAGAGCGAATCCGTAGACATAGAACGCGTGAAGTGGGCACTTGCCTTGATCGGTCTATTGTTTGTTTCAGGAGTATTACTTGCTTCTTTTACATTCAAAACAGTCGTAGAAGATCAAGGTTTATCTGATTCAAAGATCAGCGAGAACAATTCTGGGATTGAAGTGGAGGAAGAGCTTGAAGAGGAAATTGTAGAAGAAGTTGAGCAGGAAACTGTTGAAACGACTCCACCTCCAGTAGAAGAAATCAAGGAGAAAGAAAACGAAGAGAAAGAGCCAAAAGCAGCTCCTCCCGTTCCGCCGCCACCAAAAAAGAAAGCCGCTCCAATAAAGCAAGTAAAGGCAGAAATTATTGATTTCCCGGATGTAGAAGCAGCCTTCCCAGGTGGTGCAGCTGCATTGCAGTCATACATAGTAAATAACATCCAATACCCGGAAACATCTATCGACATGGACGAGCAAGGTAAAGTATACCTTTCGTTTGTTGTTGGCGCCGATGGATCAATCTCTCAGGTGAAGGTTGAGCGTGGGGTATCAAGAGATTTGGACCGCGAGGCAAAACGAGTTGTACGCTCTATGCCAAGGTGGGTTCCAGGTGAAGCAGGAGGTAAGAAAGTGGCAACACGATGTCGTCTTCCAATTGTATTTACACTGAACTAAAAAGTACTCAAATACAGATAGAATCCCGGTTTCACGACCGGGTTTTTTTTGGTATAAAGTTTGCACTGTTTCTAACGTTCAACTTAAATTCATTAATACCGAACGTTATGGAAACTAAAAAAATCAAAGAAAAAAATCTGGATTCGTTGAGAATGCCTTTGGCGCTCACTGGATTGCTATTTACAGGTGGACTGATCCTTGCATCTTTCTCCTACGTAACCCCAATTGAGGAAGAATTGATGAGTCAGAGAAATTCTGGCGAACAAGTAATCAATATCACGCAGGAAGATGAACCGGACACACCTGATGAACCAATTGCAGAAGAGGACACCTATGTTGCTCCTCCTCAAGCGATTATTGACAGTGTAGACAATACAATCACTCCTCCCGCTCCAGAACCAGTGGTCTTGCCGCCAAGACCAACTCCAAGGCCTACCCCAGGCCCTACGGTTTCAGCAGAGATTATCACCTTCCCAGATGTGGAAGCGGTTTTCCCCGGAGGACAAACAGAACTTTCAAGATATATCGTAAACAATATTGAATACCCTGAAGTTTCAATCGACATGGAAGAACAAGGACGAGTTTACCTTTCATTCGTAGTTGAAAAAGACGGGGGCATCTCCAATGTTAAAGTAGAACGTGGAGTTTCCAAAGACCTGGATCGCGAAGCAAAACGAATTGTACGCGCGATGCCTAAGTGGGAAGCTGGCGAAGTTGGAGGTAAAAAAGTACGAACCAGATGTAGCTTACCAATTGTATTTACACTACGCTAATCAACCTTTGGTTGCTATAGGAAAGCCGCTCATTGAGCGGCTTTTTTTTTGTCTAATACGAAGAAGTAGCTCCTCCAATATTCTCAATCGGATGCCATGTAGTCTTCAATTCCATTAGATCCGTAATGTAATGCAATCCTTGTGCTCCAGAATCCATCCAATCTTGCGGATAGTTGCGAACACGCTTGAGATTCTCAACGGCAAATTCTTGAATGCTATTCAACATTGTTGCATCCTTTCCAGCATATACAATTGCGTTGACGTCCATATGTGTAGCCATAGGCTTCATCATTTCATCTGGACTTCCAGTCAATATATTCACTACTCCTCCCGGTACATCTGACGAATTCAACACCTCAGCAAATGTGATTGCACACAAAGGCAAATCTTCTGAAGCAATACAAACGCACGTACTTCCTCCTGCAATTACTGGTGCTATCTGAGATACCAACCCAATCAGGGATGTTGACTGATCGGCTAGAATGCCGACAACTCCCGTCGGCTCGTTCACGGAGAAATTAAAATGAGACGAAGCTACTGGATTTACACTACCACTCACTTGGCTTACCTTATCACACCATCCGGCGTAATACACCAAACGATCAATTGCAGCATTGACTTCCTTTTCAGCTTTCGCTGTTGTTGCGCCTTGTAATTGCAATTCTTCTACGAATTGTGCTTTTCTTCCTTCGAGCATTTCACCAATTCGGTACAAAATCTGACCTCTATTGAATGCAGCGCGCTCCGACCAACCTCCAAAAGCCTTTCTAGCAGCTACTACCGCGTTTCTAACGTCTTTTCGTGAAGACAAGCAAACATTCCCTAAGGCTTCACCTTTCGTGTTCTTCGGTGTATAATAACGACCCGATTCCGTGCGAGGAAAAGCGCCTCCGATATATATCTTGTATGTTTTCAAAACTTCCAATCGTGCCATCTTAATTAAATTTTACGTAAGCTTCCAATCCGTGAAGACCGCCTTCTCTGCCAAATCCACTCTCTTTATATCCTCCAAATGGAGAAGTTGGATCGAATTTATTGTAGGTATTCGCCCAAACAACTCCTGCACGAAGCTTGGTTGTTAAATTGAATATTCTTGAGCCTTTATCTGTCCAAACACCCGCAGCCAGTCCGTACGGCGTATTGTTCGCTTTCTGAATCACTTCATCAACTGTCCTAAAGGTTTGAATAGTCAACACGGGGCCGAAAATCTCTTCTTGAACAATTCTACTCGATTGAGCCACACCTGTAAACAAGGTTGGGCGGCAGTAGTACCCGCTTGATGGTACAGAGCAGTCTGCTTGATACATTATAGCTCCTTCTGCCTGACCAATTTTCAAATACGAGTTAATGACATCGAGTTGTTCCTTCGAGTTGATTGCTCCCACATCCGTATTCTTATCCATTGGATCTCCAACAATCAAGGAGTTCATTCGGTGCTTCAATTTTTCAATCACCTGATCAGCAACCGATTCCTGAACGAACAAACGCGATCCAGCACAACAAACATGCCCTTGGTTGAAGAAGATACCGTTCACAATGCCTTCTACAGCCTGATCTAACGGAGCGTCTTCGAGAATGATATTCGCAGACTTACCTCCCAATTCTAAAGTGGCTTTCTTATGCGTTCCAGCAATCGCCTTCTGAATGATCTTACCTACGGCAGTCGATCCGGTAAATGCAATTTTATCTACATCCTTATGATTTACTATGGCTGCACCTGTATCGCCATATCCAGTAACGATATTCACAACTCCAGCAGGCAAACCTGATTCTTCTATAATTTCGGCAAGTTTCAATGCTGTCAATGAAGTTGTTTCAGCTGGTTTTAATACAACTGTATTTCCCGTTGCAAGTGCTGGAGCAATTTTCCAAGCTGCCATCAAAAGGGGGAAGTTCCATGGAATAATTTGTCCTGCAACCCCCAAAGAACTCACCTCTCTATTCGGGAAGGCATACTCTAATTTGTCTGCCCATCCTGCATAATAGAAAAAGTGATTACATGCCAAAGGAACATCAACATCACGCGACTCTCTGATCACCTTTCCCGCATCTAAAGATTCGATTACGGCAAATTCACGTGCGCGTTCTTGCATCAACCGTGCAATACGATAAATATACTTAGCACGCTCGGATGGTGCCATCTTAGACCATACGTTGTCATATGCCTTTCGTGCCGCTTTCACTGCTTTATCAACATCTTTCTCATTAGCGTGCGCCACAGATGCCAACTTCTTTTTATTTGCGGGATTGGTGCTCTCGAAGTATTTTCCAGAATTTGGCTTCACCCATTTCCCATCGATGAACAGATCGTATTGTTCTTTCAAATTGATATGCCCTGTACTCTCCGGCGCAGGTGCATATTCCCAATTTATCTTTTCGTTTTTCTTTGCCATGTTTAATCGATTGAGAAATAATCAGACGATTGATAAACGCCTGTTTCTAATTTCATGATTTGCATTAGGACGTCGTTTGCCAAACTACTTGCTCCGAAGCGGAACCATTCGTTTGAAAGCCAGTCAGATCCAAGAACTTCATTCACCATTACAAGATTATGTAACGCTAACTTTGAATTGGAAATTCCTCCGGCGGGCTTCATTCCTACCTGAATTCCTGTTTTCAATTTAAAATCGCGAATTGCCTCTAGCATGGTATAGGTAACCTGCATTGTAGCAGCAGGCTGAATCTTCCCAGTGGATGTTTTGATGAAGTCGGCACCTGCATACATAGCAATATCACTTGCGCGACGTACATTATCCAATGTCACCAATTCTCCCGTCTCCAAAATAACTTTCAATCGAGCTTTTCCGCATGCTTCCTTAATAGTTGCGATTTCATCAAATACAAAGTTGTATTCACCGCTGAGGAACCTCCCTCGAGAAATCACCATATCGATTTCATCTGCTCCTGCGTCTACAGCAAACTTCGTATCGATAAGTTTCACCTCTAATGGTGCCTGCCCTGACGGAAACGCCGTCGATACAGACGCCACCTTAATTCCTGTTCCCTCCACTTCTTTTTTAGCCGTTGCTACCATTGAAGGATACACACAAACTGCTGCTACTGTGGGTAGACCAGGATGAACATCATGCAAATGCGCCGCCTTGAAGCACATCTGTTTAACTTTTCCTGGAGTATCTTTTCCTTCTAGCGTAGTTAGATCAATCATATTTAAAGCCATTCGCAAACCTTGCATTTTAGCTTCATTCTTGATACTTCTCTTTTGAAATCTGGAAACTCGTTCTTCGACGCCTACTTTGTCAATTCGAGGTGATTGTGAAAAGTCGGGAATTGAGTATGTAGCAGAACCTTTTTTCTTTGCCATTGATTGGTAGTTGATTCCAACAAATATAGGGATTGAACGCAAGAAAGCCTCAGTGAAATTCACCGAGGCTTTCGAAATATTTTACTTAATCGTTAAAGCTGTCCGTCCGAGTGGTAGAAACCATTCTTGAAGACACGAACTTTCAATAGAATTCCATCATCATCATAAACGTATACCTTTCCTTCGAACAATCGTCCGCTCTTGAAGTCACCGTCTTGCCAGATTTCGTCATTGTCGTTGTAGACTTTATTGTATCCATTTGGCTTGAATGGAGTTCCGTTTGTTCTTGGCGCCGCTCCTATTGAAGGTGGACGTTCGTTTTTCTGGAAATCAGGATTAGCCACGGGTGAAATTGGATCAACCGGCTCGCGGTATTCCTTATCAATTGGCGTTCCATCTGCTCCGAAGGTGATGATTTCTTTAATGTTTCCGTTTTCGTAGTAACGAATTGCCTGTCCGGTTGGTTTTCCGTCAACGGCTTCGTATACGAATTCTTCTTGCCCGTTCGGGTACGTGTACACTACTTTTCCTTCCTCTACACCGTTTTCGTTGTGATTACCGACATACTTCGGACTACCGTCTTCATAAAAACGCTCCAATTTTCCAGTATACTTTCCTTTCATGAAAGTTCCACGCTCGATCACGACGCCGTTGGCACCGATCTTCTCGTATCCTCCTGAAGGTCTATTGTTTACGTATTCCCCCTTAAGCTTTGGAGTCTTACCGTCGTTATGATACTTAATCCAAGTACCTTCTTTTCTGTTGTCTTTGTAAGTTCCCTCTTCCACTTTTCCTTCAGAAGGGAATCCGAGTTCTGGGCGATCCTTTCCGAGGTAAATCCATTTACCTTGCTTCTGGCCATCAACAACTTGATTGGTGGGTTCGCCCTGATCGTGTCCGGCTAAAGAAGGTGATACACACATCCCGACAAGGACACCTAGTAGTAGTAAAGCATGTTTGGTCATCTCTCAGCTAATTTATTCGTTCGGGAGTATTCAGTTCTAGAATCGAATATACGAATACAGTGCCCCTTTGCAAAGAATTCATAACACTTTTCGCTGAATGGGTCAATTTCATCGATGAAAATAATGATGTTTTTTAACTGTAATTGTTTGATTTTTAACTAATTCAATCTTGAATTAACGCGACATCGACGTTTTCCAACATGACCTTTACGAGCTTTTCTAGGTCGTATGCCTCTTGCCAACCCCAATCATTTTTGGCATCGCTATCGTCAATTGAGCCCGGCCAAGTATCGGCGATTTTTTGACGGAAATCTGGTGCGTAATCAATAGAGAAACCAGCATTCTCCCTGCGAATAGCATCCGCTAATTCCTTCGGGGTAAAGCTTATTCCACCTAGGTTATACGATGACCTTACTTTTACATTTTCCTGAGGCGTTTCCATAAGTTCAATAGTTGCTCGAATTGCATCTTCCATGAACATCATTGGCAAAGCCGTATCCTCACTTAAAAAGCTTGTGTACTGATTTGAAAGTTTTGCCTGATAGAAAATATCTACTGCA
The DNA here is from genome assembly GCA_015665275.1 of Flavobacteriales bacterium. GTDB lineage: Bacteria > Bacteroidota > Bacteroidia > Flavobacteriales_D > Crocinitomicaceae > UBA4466. The sequence goes on from JADFAL010000041.1 coordinate 74,816, forward strand.
TAATCCGTTGTCCCTCCTCCTGGAAGACTTGTATAGGAAATCAACCCTGGATATCTGATACTTCGAACATCCACCCCAAAATTATTGAAGTAGTATTCACACCAGCGTTCTCCAGCTTGTTTTGAGATGCCGTATACCGTGCTGGGTTCCATTACAGTGCGCTGAGGCGTATTCTCTTTAGGGGTTGTTGGCCCAAAAACAGCAATAGAACTTGGCCAGAATATTTTGTTTAGATACTTCTCTTTGGCTAAATCAAGAATGGTGAAAAGACCTTCCATATTCAGCCTCCAAGCGAAATCAGGATTTTTTTCAGCAGTCGCACTCAGCAGTGCAGCCAACAAATAGACTTGTTTGATTTCATTGTCGATGATGTATTTTCGCACGAAATCGCGGTCCATAACATCCATCTTCACATAGGGGCCATTAGCTATCACTTCCGAGCAATTGTCACGAATATCCGCAGCAATTACATTCTCTTCCCCTTTCATCTCACGCAGTTTCAGTACTAATTCGGTACCAATCTGTCCACCCGCTCCGATAATTAAAATCTTCTCTGCCATACGTCCAAATTATGCCAACAAATAGAATTATTATTTGACAAAATTCCTAGTTACATTACAAAAAAACGGGGAATCGTGACTTTTATGACAATTATCATTTTTTCGACGGTAAGAAGCATCTATTTTCGCCAATTTCGCTAATTTTAAGCTAATGTGGACTGAACTACAACTTCATTTGAACTACTTAAACAAAAGGAATCCTGAGTGAGTCCCCTTCCCTGTTATTGATCAAGCGATTTTCAATTTATTAAAGAAAGATTATGCCTTTTTATCATAAACTGGGGAAGTTCCCCAAAAAACGACATACAGTTTACCGGAAAGAAAATGGTGAATTGTTTCAAGAACAACTTTTCGGGACCATTGGCTTTGACGGAATGTCGAGTTTGATGTATCACAATCATCCACCAACGATCGTAAAAGACTTCGTTGAAGCAGTAGATGTGAATCCAGAAGTAGCATTCGAAAAGCAATTGCGCATGCGCAGCTTCATGGGATACAAAGTAGACCCAAAAGATGATTACCTAGAGAGCCGTGTACCTATGCTAACCAATAGCGATGTAACTTTGGTTCTTTCGGCTCCAAAAAAATCATTGCGCGATTATTTCTATAAAAACGCCGATTGCGATGAAGTAATTTTCATTCATGAAGGGAACGGAAAACTTCGCACGCAGCTTGGGAACATTGATTTCTCTTATGGTGATTACCTTGTAATTCCGCGCGGGATGATTTACCAAATCGATTTCGAAACGGAGAACAATCGTTTGTTCGTGATCGAATCAAGTCGACCCATCTACACCCCAAAGCGCTACCGCAACTGGTTTGGCCAATTATTAGAGCACTCACCATTCTGTGAGCGCGATATTCGCCCGCCGCATGAACTGGAAACACATGATGAAGTGGGAGATTTCCTTGTAAAAACGAAGAAAGAAGGAATCTTATATTCTTATAACTACGCATCTCATCCGTTTGATGTTGTGGGATGGGACGGATACAATTATCCTTACGCATTCTCAATTCACGATTTCGAACCTATCACAGGTCGTGTGCATCAGCCGCCTCCAGTGCATCAAACGTTCGAAACGGATGCATTTGTAATTTGTTCTTTTGTTCCACGTTTGTATGATTATCACCCAGATGCGATTCCTGCACCCTACAACCACAGTAATATAGATTCTGATGAAGTGTTATATTACGTGGACGGAGATTTTATGAGCCGAAACAATATCGAGCGTGGTCAAATTACGTTGCACCCTGCTGGAATTCCTCATGGACCGCACCCGGGTGCTTACGAGCGTAGCATTGGAAAAAAAGAAACGGAAGAATTAGCCGTTATGGTTGATACATTTAAACCTTTAAAATTAACGAAACAAGCCCTTGAATTGGAGGTACAAGATTACTACCAATCATGGCTGCACTAAAATATTAGATTATGAGTAAAGACATTCAGAACGTAGATTACGGATTGGAAAAAATATTTGAAGGAGCACAAGACTTCCTGCCTCTGTTAGGAACAGACTACGTAGAATTTTATGTTGGAAATGCAAAGCAAGCTGCACACTTCTACAAGACTGCATTTGGATTTCAATCACATGCGTACCGAGGACTGGAAACTGGATCTACAGATTCTGTTTCTTATGTAATTAAACAGGACAAAATCAAATTGATTTTAACGACTCCATTAACCTCTAAGTCTCCTATCAATGATCATATTGTAAAACATGGTGACGGCGTAAAAGTAGTTGCTCTGTGGGTAGAAGATGCTCGAAGTGCATATGAGGAAACAACAAAACGTGGCGCAAAATCGTACATGGAGCCTACGGTTGAAACGGACGAGCATGGAGAAGTGGTTCGCGCTGGAATATACACATACGGTGAAACAGTTCACATGTTTGTAGAGCGTAAGAACTATAAAGGAACTTTCATGCCCGGATTTGTTGAATGGAAATCAGATTACAGCCCAGAGCCAGTTGGTTTGAAATACATCGACCATATGGTTGGCAACGTAGGCTGGAATGAAATGGATATTTGGGTGAAATGGTACGAGGATGTGATGGGATTCGAGAATTTCCTTTCATTCGATGACAAACAGATTCACACAGATTACTCTGCTTTGATGAGTAAAGTAATGAGTAACGGAAATGGGCGCATCAAGTTCCCAATCAACGAACCGGCAGAAGGAAAGAAAAAGTCTCAGATTGAGGAATACCTTGATTTCTACGAAGGTCCAGGCGTACAGCACATTGCAGTTGCCACGAACGATATCATTTCAACAGTATCAGAAATGCGTAAGCGTGGGGTTGAATTCTTGAGCACACCTCCTGATTCATACTACAATGCTGTTCCTGAGCGTTTGATGGCGCACAATCACAAACTGCGTGAAGACATCGAAACATTGCAAGGATTGGGCATTATGATTGATGCCGATGAAGAAGGGTATCTGTTGCAGATTTTCACCAAGCCGGTTGAAGACCGTCCAACGTTGTTCTTTGAAATCATTCAGCGTATGGGAGCTCGTGGATTCGGTGCCGGTAACTTCAAGGCATTGTTTGAATCAATTGAAAGAGAACAAGCAAAACGCGGTACATTATAAGATATCGCAGTATAGAATGAATTGCAAGGCTACTCGTTTGGGTAGCCTTGTTTTGTTTACGCTAGGCCGTGCGCTCTGCTGATTTCAAATACCTGAATATCGAATTATTTCAATTTGACCAAGAGAATCGTTTCGTTTGCCCATTCAACCACCATTCACCGAATTATACCCACAGTTCACCGATTTCCTCTTGTAATACATCTAACCACCAACTACATTTGATTCATCAAACAACAAATTATGAGTCCAAAAAATAAATATCACAGACCATCTAACAGAGTTTCAAAAATTATGGCAGGACTCTTTGTCATCTTCTTTGGATCAGTATTCCTTGCTCAACAGACGGGTGTTCACATTGCGGACGGAATCCTTTCATGGAAAAGCTTTATGATTGCATTTGGTGTGGTGACACTTTTTCGTCACAATTTCAGAGGACTTCCAGGGTATATTTTAATAGCAGTCGGTTCGGCTTTCTTAATTGATGATCACTACCCTGCGCTTATTGACACAAAACTGATCCTGCCAATCATCGTTATTCTGTTTGGGGTGGTAATGATTGCAAAAGCGACCAACCTTTTCGGTTCAAAAAAAAAAGA
>JADFAL010000040.1 GCA_015665275.1 Flavobacteriales bacterium
AATGTGCTTCGCGGGCAAGATCCAAATTCCCTTCCTGAGAGGCGTGCACCATTTGAGCGAATCGTTTCGGGAAAGCATTTGCAACCACTGAAATAACGCCATCAGCTCCTGATGCAATCATGGGCATGGTAATCGCGTCATCTCCGGAAAGCACTGAGAATCCCATCGGTTTGTGTTGAATGATTTCCATAATTTGAGAAAAATCACCAGACGCTTCCTTCATAGCTACAACGTTGTCAATCTTTGCTAGTTCCAATGTAGTTGCGGCACTCACATTCGATCCAGTACGCCCTGGAACGTTATAAAGAATAATTGGTAAATCCGTGCATGTTGCTAGATGCTTGTAATGCGCAATTATTCCTTGCTGCGTAGGTTTGTTGTAATACGGTGACACCGATAAAATCCCATCTACTCCCGCGTTATCGAGCGATTTTAGCGTATTTCCAACTTCAACCGTATTGTTCCCACCGATTCCAAAAACAATCTTCAGCGCTCCGTTATTCTCTTCTTGAACCGCTTTTAAAACGGCCATCTTCTCTTCCCATGACAACGTTGGCGACTCACCCGTAGTTCCTTGAACCACTAGAAAATCAGTGCCATTATCGATTTGGTAGCGAACCAATTTTCGCAGCGCATTGAAATCAATAGTGAAATCATCGTTAAATGGTGTCACGAGTGCTACACCAGAGCCTGAGAATGGATTGTTCATCTAGTTTATTTTTTCGAGTGTTGTTTTTGCAAAATTAAGTAATTGGTCGGGCGTGCTTTGCTCTGTTTTCAAATCAATCGTTAAAAAATCTGCATTGGTGTTGACACCTACCGACATGTGACTGCGAATTCTTTTCAGCTGCTTCAGCACTTTTGGAAGATGATCTCCTAGAATGATCATAATGTCAAATGTTTCCCCTAGCACTTTGCCAATATGTTCGTTCTTCCATCGACCCAAAACATTGATTTCTTTGTCTGAAGCATATACCACCGAATGGATTTCCGTGAGCATTTGTCGCTCCTTTTTCGATTCCACAATAGCTAGCACCATGCAATCATTTATGTTTAAACCCATTGCTTTAATTGCATTGCGATATTCGTGGACCTTCTCGAGACTTTCGAAATTGACCACCAGGAGCATTTTTCGGGTTGTATCCCAATAACTTTTAGTTCCCATTTAACAATGCAATAAATTCGTCTTCCGTAATTATAGTTACTCCAAGATCTGTTGCTTTCTTCAATTTCGCTGGCCCCATTTTATCGCCTGCCACGAGAAAATCTGTCTTTTTCGAGATGGATCCAACGTTTTTACCACCATTCATTTCGATGGCTTCCTTTAATTCATTTCTGGAAAACGCATTGAAAACTCCTGAAACCACAAAGGATTTCCCTTCGAGTTTGTTGCTTCCGCCCTCTTTTTCCTCCATTTCAAATTGAAGTCCTGCCAACCTCAAGCGGCTCACCAATGCTCTGCTTTCTTCCTCTTGGAAGTGCGCTACAATGGAGTTGGCTATCTTCTCCCCGATTTCATCTACATTTAAAAGTGCGTCAAAATCAGCTTCTATTAATGCTTCAATATTCTTAAAATGTTTAGCCAACTTCTTAGCTACCGTCTCTCCTACAAATCGGATTCCCAATCCGAATAATACTTTTTCGAATGGAATTTCTTTCGAGGCATTAATCCCGTCAATTAGATTATTCGCCGATTTGTCCGCCATTCGCTCTAATTCCACCACCTGATCAAATGTCAAATCGTATAGATCTGCATAATTGCGAATAAGTTCTGCATCAAACAGTGCGTCAACCGTTTCGGCGCCAAGACCATCAATATTTAGTGCTTTCCGACTAATGAAATGCTCGATCCTTCCTTTAATCTGTGGTGGACACCCTACTTCATTGGGACAATAGTGTTGCGCTTCTCCTTCTTTGCGGACCAATTCTGTTTCGCATTCGGGACAATCTGTAATAAACTCGACGCGCTCTGCATCCTCTTTTCTTTCATCAAGATTCACACCTACAATCTTCGGAATGATCTCTCCTCCTTTCTCCACATACACCTGATCTCCGGTATGAAGATCCAACTTCTCTATTTGATCCGCATTGTGAAGTGACGCACGTTTAACCGTAGTCCCTCCAAGCTGAACGGGCTTCAAGTTCGATACGGGAGTAATGGCACCTGTTCTCCCAACCTGATAAGTAACAGATTCCAAGGCAGTTTGAACACGCTCTGCTTTGAACTTATAGGAAATTGCCCAGCGCGGACTTTTTGCTGTAAATCCAAGTTCTTCTTGTTGCGCGTAATCGTTCACTTTGATAACTACGCCGTCTATTTCGAATGGAAGGTTGGATCGTTCTTGATCCCAATGATTAATAAAATCCATCACACCTTCCAAAGTCTTCGTTTTTTCAATGTAGCGCAATTCCGTTTTTGGAATTTTAAATCCCCAATCAGCAGCGCGCTCAACGGTTTCGTAATGACCGTTCTCTAACGATGTTCCATAAATTCCATAGAGAAAACAATCCAGCCCACGACTGGCAACTACCTGAGAATCTTGCATCTTAAGCGTTCCAGAAGCTGTATTTCTAGGATTCGCAAACTCCGGCTCTCCGGATTCTCTCCGGGATTCATTCAGTCGATTGAAGTTGTCTAGTGGGAAAAAGATTTCTCCTCTGATTTCAAAGTCTTCTGGGAAATCCCCCTGCAAATTCAATGGAATAGTTCGGATCGTTTTAACGTTCGTCGTTACATTCTCTCCTTGTGATCCATCACCTCGGGTAACCGCCTGATGCAGCACTCCGTTCAAATATTGAATGCCAATTGCAACACCGTCGTACTTCAGTTCACATACAAATTCTAATTCTCCCTCCGCTACTTTTGAAATGCGCGTTACCCAATCTTGAATCTCTTCTTGGGAATAGGTGTTTGACAGTGACAACATCGGATAGCGATGCACCACAGATTCAAATTTCTTGGTAATGTCTCCTCCTACTCTTTTGGTCGGGGAAACGGGAGACGCCAGTTCTGGAAATTTCTCTTCGAGATTTTGCAATTCCTTCAGCAGCATATCGAAATCGTAATCCGAGATTTCCGGATTCGATTCAACGTAGTACAAATGATTGTGCTTGTTAAGCTCTATAGTCAGCTGTTCAATCCTCGCTTTTGCGTCACTGGCGTTCATGTACCGAAGTTACTACTTGCCCTCGGATCATGCGATCCCTGCCTTGTAAATCTTTCCGCAGTTCAATGTTAACAAAGTCGGAATGCTCAAAAAGCCGCCGCATCTCTTCGCTTAAATCTTCATGAATCTCAAAATAAAGCCATCCGTCATTCTTCAGAATCGACTTGCTTCGATGCAAGATTTCTCGGTAAAAGATGAGCGGGTCGTGATCTTCAACAAAAAGTGCCATTTCGGGCTCAAAATCCAAAACGTTGGCGGCCATTTTACGCTTGTCCAAATTTGGAATATATGGCGGATTTGAAACGATTACATCAACCTGCTCGGAGATCAAATCGTTGTAATTAGAAGTTAACGCATCTGCGCAGATAACATTCAATTCCAGACCTGTGAAGTTTGCGTTTTCTTTTGTCAAATCGATAGCATCTTCGGAATATTCCAAAGCAAAAACACGAACGCTTGGAAGTTTTGATTTTAGAGCCAAAGCTATGCATCCTGAGCCAGTGCAGATATCAAGGATGGATACCTCTGTTTGAGAATTGCTTCTCGACTCGGCCTGAAGTTCTAATTCGGGTTTGATTTGACTCTGGAAATGTGCGGATAAAATCCAATCGACAAGTTCTTCCGTTTCTGGGCGAGGAATCAAGGCTCGTTCGTCGCATTTCAGCAACAATCCGTAAAATTCGGCCTCTCCTATTACGTACTGAAAAGGTTCATTATTTCTGAGACGTTTTAGCGCGTCATGAAAGAAAAGTAAATCGGATTCTGAGAGGCGTTTGTCGTCGGCAAGGAGATAGTCAGATGCATTGGCATCAAACCGTTTTAAAAAAAGGTATTTCAGAATGATTTTAAGTTCACCAGGACTGTACAATTGACCTAGTTGCTCCGAAAAATACCTTCGGATGGAACTGAATTCATTGGAATCAACAAACATTACTCGCTGACTTTCTCACCGAAATAAAAGGAATACCCAAAACCAATAAAGAAAAATTGGGTCGAATTGTCCAAAACATCTGGCGTGTAGTCACCGTTTGAAGTCAACCCGATATCGACAGGCTCATAAGGGAACCCGTAAAACGTATATCCCAAATTTAAGCGGTACGAATTCCGTTCATCTGCCTTAAGAATCAAACTAAACACCGGCTCTGCAAATACGTTCGACCAATTCAAACGGTTTCGAAACTCGGGTTCATCAACAGGCTGCACCAAAGTATTAATGAAATGCTGTGCGTAGCCCACTTTCACTCCGAAGTCTACTCCGAAAGTCTGACCGTAGAATTTATCCCATCCTACTTTCGCAAATGCCCCACCGGTATGCAAACCGCCGAAAACGGGTTGTGAAATGGCAAACTCATTCACCGTGAAGTATGAATACTTCAATCCAAGCCCAACGTTTAAATGGAACGGAAAACTATATTGCTGATACGTATTAATTGTGACGAGCCCCTGCATGATGTCGCAAAATGGTTGATTCGAGGTCGCAACGGGCAATCCCAACTCAACATTCCAAGTGTATTTGGGCTCATATTCGCCTTGCGCTCTTCCGGCAAAACAAACGATAACGAAGGTTAGTAGTACAATACCTCTTTTCATGTGTAAATGTTCTCTTTTCAATAGTCACACGGAAGCCGCAGGAAAATTTTAATCATTCCATATGTTGAATGTTCTCATAAAATTTGCAAGCCAGTTTCATAGTCAATAGAACAACGCTAAACTACCAATTAAATTTTAACGGCAGATTAGAAAATCTATATTCCAAGTTTGTCACTATTAGAACAATTTCCTGACTACTTTTGTTACTGTGAACATGGGAATTGTCTATATTATCCTGTCAGGGATTTGTTTTTTGATCGTGAATTTTTTCGTTAAAACGCTCGGCCCCGGACAGAGTAATGTTCTTACGGATCACCTTAATTTACAGGAATATCCGGCGCATGAATTGGTTTTAGCACGATCCATTGTTTCGTTCGCGATGAGTTATGTCATTATTCGAAGAAAAAAACTTCCTGTTTTCGGCTATAACAAGAAATGGTTATTAATTCGAGGACTGGCTGGAACGGCAGCATTAACCATCTTCTTCTATACGATGCATTACTTGCCTTTAGCCGTGGCTTTAACGATTCAATATCTGGCTCCTATTTTCACGATTATTTTTGCGATGATTTTACTAAAAGAGCGGATTCGCTGGATTCAGTGGCCGTTTATAGGAATGGCATTCGGGGGTACTTTGTTACTCGCTTTTAGCAATCAAGGTAGCGATGCCGATTTCGGTGGATTATCTCCCCTTTGGCTTGGCGCGGGGATGATAGCCGCAGTGCTATCGGGCGTAGCTTACGTCGCCATCATGAAACTAAAACCTACTGATGCCCCCATTACGATTGTGATGTATTTCCCAATGATTGCTATTCCATTTATGATTTTGTTGTGCCTGTGGGAGTTCACCGTTCCTCAAGGAATTGAGTGGTTGTTCTTGCTCATTATTGGTGTGTTCACACAATTTGCTCAGATTACCATGACCCGAGCATTGCACTCCGGAAACGCTGCCACAATTGTTCCTTTTCAGTATCTCGGTGCGATCTACGGATTCATAGTTGGGTACTTTATTTTCCTTGAATCACTGAGCAACACCTTGCTAATAGGAATGTCTCTTGTATTGTTTGGAGTTATTGTGAATTCGGTTTTGAGACAGAGAAGTTAGGGAGCTATAAGTTCTTGAGTTATGAATTGTTGGAAGGTGGAAGTTGGAACTTTTGCTGCTTCATCATTGATGTATTTCAAACTAAGCACGTGAAACCCATTGTTTGCAGCATGTTTGGGGAAAAGAACTGATTGATATGGAGCAGCAAAAGTTCCAACCATATGTACTAAAAGTGTATTCCGAGGCGTACAGTCTGGATTGAAGAATGTATAATGTCGCGGCAACTCAACGGGAATATTGGAATCTGTATCGCTAGCTCTTACCTGATCGATAATCAGAGCGTTGGTGTCACACGATTGCGCATGCATTGAAAAGCTTAAGGATAAAGCAATAAAGGTCAGTAGGTTACTCATGGTATAAAGGTAGGAAATTGAGACGAAAGGTAGAAGGTTAATAGTTGTAGGTAGAAGGATGAAGGTTTCGTCAACATTCGCATCTTGGCTACTTCAGTAGACTCAGTAAAGCGCTGGTTCGAAGACCTCAGATTTAATGCCAATTTGGCTCGATGACCGCATCTGAAAATTCTTGGAATCTGAGTGAATTAAAATCATTCTTGGAATCTTAGTGAAAATTGGCAAAAACGAGCGATTGAAATTCGTAAATTGTGTTCGCTATGGAATCAACAATCAATCAAGGGAAGATTGCACGATTCGGGAATATTGAATTACTTGCCAGACAAGTAGTTGAAGGATTCATCACTGGATTGCACAAAAGTCCCTTTCACGGTTTCTCGGTAGAATTTGCCGAGCATCGTTTATATAACAAAGGAGAATCAACACGCCACATCGATTGGAAGTTGTACGCTCGGACAGGAAAACTATTCACCAAAAAGTATGAGGAGGAAACAAATCTTCGTTGTCAAATTGTGATAGACTGCTCCAGTTCGATGCTTTTCCCAGTGGGAGAAGATCAAACAAAATTGAGTTTTTCAATTTATTCCGCTGCCTCCATCATAGAGTTATTGAAACGTCAGAGAGATGCCGTTGGACTTTCCTTGTTTACGGATCGTGTTGAAGTGCATACCCCAGCAAAATCATCTGTACGCCATCACCGATTTTTATACAGCGAGATGGAGAAACACCTGCATCAATACGAAAAATCAGATCGGAAGACTACCTCCACCATTCAGACTTTGCACGACATCGCTGAGTTGACGCATAAAAGAAGTTTGGTGGTTATTTTCTCTGATTTGTTGGACAATCCGGAAAAAACGGATGAGTTTTTCCAGGCGTTGCAGCATTTGAAACACAACAAGCACGAAGTCATTGTATTCCACACCATAGATAAACGAACAGAACTCAATTTTGAATTGGAGAATCGCCCGTACAATATCATTGATATGGAATCTGGGGAATCTATGAAGTTACAACCGAACCAATTAAAGGAGGCCTATACTACAGCCATAGGAAGTTATTTCAAGGAAATAGAAATGTGTTGTTCTGATTACGCCATTGATTTCATGCCTGCAGATATCAACGAAGGGTACAATCACGTTTTGTTGCAGTACTTATTGAAGCGGCAGAAGTTGCATTGAAACTCTAGACTGAAGACCGCTGCACTTTTAGATAAAGGACCGTTCGTTGTACTCACTTCTAGACGGTAGATTCTTTGGTTACATCAAAGTCTTACGTCTAACACCTAAGCCTTATGCGCCTCCTTCGTTAAATCAAATACGGATTTTACCGGTGAGAAGACTTCTTTTGGAATTTCTACGAACACTGTATTCCAATTGTGCATGCTTCCATTCCACAAACCGGGAAGTTCACGATAACGCAAAACTCCGCCGCCATGAGGCTTATTTACGACAAGATATTTAGAGACATCAACAAATCTTTCTAGGTCTAACTGATTCCCATTGATATCTGTTTTCGATAAAGCAATGAATACCGGATTGAAATGACTGCTCTCCTCCACCAATGGCTTATCCTTCTCGGAGATTTGAACTTTCTCTACGATTTGTTTAGTGACAACTCCATTATCATCAATCCAGAACGGTCCACCGCCCGGTGCCCCTTCATTCACAACCATTCCACAGACACGCGAAGGCCTATTTGCATGTTGTTTCAGTCGATTCACATCACACGACGCCATTTCTTGCTCTGAAAGAAATTGGTATTTCTCGTTCAATACGGCTAAACCTTCCTCACTGAAGTTTTTCGTAAGTTTTTCAATGTCTGATTTAAACTCTAACAACAAGCCAGCACAATACTTCCAAACTCTTTGATTTAAAGTAGCTTTATTCGGGTGCTGAACGTTGTCTATATTTTTAATGAAAACCAAATCGGATTTGATAGCATTCAAATTCTTCAGTAGCGCACCATGTCCTGCCGGTCTTCGAAGCGGAGCGTTTTCTACTTCCACCAAATCACCTTCTTCGTCAAAGCAATATGCATCGGCAGCACTGTCTTGATGAGAAAACGAAACAATGGATTCCAAATCCATCAATCCCAATTCCTGAAGGCTTTCCAAAACTTGGCCTTCAAAGTCCTTTTGGATGGTGAAATGAACCTTGCCTTCACTCCCTAACAATCGTATCGCTTGCTTAAGTTGTTCTTGAAACGGATTGACTGTCCCTTCCTCCGTTCGATGGAATGGAATTAAGCCTTTGGGGCGATCCGAGAATTTCATTCCATCTTCACTGATCAAGTACTCCGCTAAATAAATGGACTGTAACGCTTCAAATTTCTCCCGAACAACCAGCGGAAGTTCTTGAAACAAAGCCAAGGCTGGAAGTTCATCAAAAAAAGACGTAAGAGCATCGGATTCTTCGCCCGTAGTTACAAATTGAGCCAATTCAGCGAACATTCTCGAACCTGAACCAGACGCAGGGATAAAAAAGGAAGCCTTCCCTTCCCACGAATCGTATCGCTCAGAAAAGTATTCTTTTTCAAGATCGTTTAAACGAAGAATTCCTTTACCAATAACACAAGAGCCTACTAATTTTACAGTATTTGCCCCTCCTGAAATATCGCTTTTTTGTTGTTCGATGGACGATTTATCGTATGTACTCATATCTTCGTGGAAGGATCTTACTCTTAATTCGTGTTTTTGGGCTTCGAATATATGAAATATCGATGGAACGCTAAACGGCGTCATGGCGTTCATTCTCCGTTTGTTTACGAACTTACGGACAAATGCTTGCAAACTCCAATTTCAAAAGCGTTCAAAGATCGGATGGCCTCACTAAAATCAAGACTGAAGGGAAATCAACGAACAATTGAAATTACAGATCATGGTGTTGGCTCCAAACGCATGGGAAACACGAGGTCTCTCGGTCAGCTTTATAAGAATAGCAGCAGCAAGGGGAAATACGGAAAGTTGCTGTTTCAGTTGATGCAACATTACAAGTTAGAGTCTGCACTCGAGTTGGGAACATCCATTGGAATTGGTTCTGTGAGTTTATCGACTGGAAACGAAGCGGCATCGGTTACTACTATTGAAGGGTGTCCGAGTACGAGAAAGGAAGCTTTATCGAATTTCGAATTATTGGGATTGACAAACATTCATTCGTTGGAAGGTACATTTTCCGAAGTCATTCCAAAGCTTGATAAAGGAACCTACGATTTGATTTTTATCGACGGGCATCATGATGGAGTCGCGACGCTTGAATACATAGAGCAATTACTACCGTATACTCATGACGATACTTTTTTCATTCTTGATGATATTCGTTGGAGCTCTTCAATGCAATCTGCTTGGGAGCAATTAAAAGAGGACGAACGTTTCCATGTCACCATTGATTTATTCAGAATGGGGATCGTTTTATTACGCCCACAGCAAGAAAAAGAGCACTTTGATATTCTTCTCTAGAACGTCGCTGTTAACAAATCAAACATTTCTGGTGCTTCGCTGGCAGGCTGCGATACCGCAACAAAAACACCGTCTGGATGATTGCTAGCAGAAGCAGATGCGCCAGTAGCAGATGCGCCTGGAGCCGGTGCAGCGGAAGCAACTAAAATTGGTTCCTCGCTGCGTTTTGTTTCCGTTTCCCTCTTTAAAATTATCGGATCTTCATTTGTATCAGCTACAGGTTCGGCCTTTAGATTTTGAGACTTCTGTCTTGTTTCTAATTGCTCTACTTGAGCGACTTGTTGAGTTGATTCCGGGTTTTCGATCTGTGAATCGGAGCTCCAAAACGGAACAAGCAACAACGCAAGCAAGGCAATTGCCGCAATTTGCGCTAATGGCTGACGGTACAGAGGCTTCCCCTTGGGCACAACCACTGCCAGCACCGAACTGTACCAAATCGGAGCTGCTTTCGGATAAGTAGCGTCAAACAATTCATCCAACCGCTGTTTGGTTTCTGCCTTTGGCTTCAGATTTTCCCGTGTCATTTGCTCCATGCCCAAAAACACTTCCTTCATCTGATTGTACTCATCTTCAGAAGTACAATAGGTGCTCAGTTCCTCCCGCTCTAACTCCGTAAGTACGTGAAACTCTTTTTCCATGATGGTATCGATCAAATCCTTTTTCATCTTACCTGTTTAATACTGGGTTAAACGCCTCCAAACTGGAAGCCAAATATTTTGTCGCGTAGAACAGTCTTGACTTTACCGTTCCATCGCTAATGTCTAGTATGTCTGCAATTTCCTTTATGGACAATCCATCCAAATGCCGCAATCGGAATACTTCGCTGTGTTTTTTGTCTAAGTCTTCCAGGCATTGGTGGAATTCCTCTCGGAACTGACTGTCTGCAACTTCAGAAAGCACATTGGTACCATGGTCTTCCACTGTATAATTTTCATCAAGTCCGTTCGACGTATTTTTTCGAACCTCCTGTTTTTTGTATTCGTTCTTACACATGTTATTCGCTACAGAATACAGCCATGTTTTGAAGGTCCTATTTGGGTCGAAGAGTTCGGGCTTACGAATGATCTTGGCGAAGATATCGTGTACAAAATCTTCTGCCTTTTCCCGATCACGCCAGAGCATGCGCATAAAGTAGCCCAATAATGGACCTGAGTAACGATGGTAAATCTCGTCAAAAGCACGCTTGTCCCCTTTGGAGATAGCTACCATCAATGACTCGTCAGTCATTTCTTTATATCGCGGTTTAACTAGGCGCATTAATAGCTTGACTTCAGCTTTTGGACTTGGTCATACTTTTTACATTGCAGACTGACCTTGTCTATCGCTTTATCAATTTCTTTTACTTTTTGATTTTCTTCTTTTTGTCCGTACACCTTTCGAAGCTGTAAGAGCATCGGGAGGTAATTCGCAGACAATTGCTTCGATTTTTCATCCTTAGCATCATCTATGAGATGCTTGGATAGTCCGGTATTCCATAATTCTTCGTTCCTACTAAAGTTATTGTACACTTCTTGATGATATTCAAACACCAAACCTGTCACGTACAAATTAGATTGAATCAGCAGGAAATATTCTTTGGGCGTTGTCATTGAAATACTAATCGATTTGGATGCATTCAATTCACAAAACGCTTTTAGGTAGTTCACATCAATCACATCTTGTTCAGGAAAAGCAAACCCATCTTCTCTTAATAATCTTCGATAGAAATCGCTTTGCAAGAAGTCCAATGAAATCAAGGTTACATCTTCTCTCACGCCTTCATCTTGTTGCTTCTTGTAAGCACTGTACGTATCATCAAAACCGTGTGTAATCAATACCCCCTGACTGGGAACAGATAAAAGTAAATCTTCAGCATATACGAGGGTATTGGCGTTCAATCTCCCCGAAGTCAACATTTTATCAATGTAAATATCTGCGCTATCGGCATCTCGAATGATGATGTTATATGCGGCCAATTGCGCATGAACATCACTGTTGTCTGGCATGATTTTCTCCGCCTCTCGTAAATTATCAATGCGGGTAACATCATAGTTTCCAGACGTGTAGTTGAAATAATGATATTCGAATGAATTCGGTGCGTTGGTCGCAAAATATCCAACAGCATCATCCATTTCCTGTTGCTGCTCTATTGACGGAGAGCGCTGCATTGTCTGCTGTGATGACTCAATTTTAGAATTGGTAAATCCATAGTTCGCATCTTGATATCCCGGAGCCATTTGATACGCGTTCGGGCTCGGTGGCATCGCATCCTCGGCAGCAGACATTTCCAAGGACTTCTCCTCTTCCGCTTCCTCTAAAGTCGCAGAGCGATATTTCGGTGCTGGCTTTAAGGATCGTGACTCTGCCTTCTTTACTTTTCTGTCTCGATTAATCGAAGTTCCTTTAATTTCCTTCGCTTTGTCCGCTTCGGTATCGAGAGTAATCGTATCCTGCGAAATCACTTTCTCCTCTTCGAGCGTATAGTTGAACGAATTATTATTCAATGGCTCAAGATTGTTCGTATTCGAATTGTTATTCGTTGCCGGCACAGGAGTTTCCTGTTGTGCAGAAACGCCGAACACACTGAAAATCAGAATACATATTTGCAAAAGTCTAAGCATACCCTTTGTCGGTTTGATATCTAATACAATCGAATTAAAAATACGTTCAATTCTTTGAAAAAAAAATTTCAATTGTGATTCGGTCAAAGATGGTGCCAAGGGAGACACTGGATATTGAGAAGCTAGACACTAGGTTTGATCTTGCCCTCCTCTGGGAAATCGATCCAAAGGGGAAGACAGAGCTTCTTCTGACGGAACTTCAACCGGCTTCTCTTTAGCAATAACGAATAAGGCAATTGTCCCAATCATCATTAAGAAAAAACCTGAACGAATTGACCCTCCTACGGGAGTTGCTCCCCAACTCGGGCCTCCGATTGAAACCAAGTTGTAAAGCAGTAGTATGCAATAAATTGGAACCAATGGAACCAATGGAACCAATAGATACTTGTGCCATTTCTTTGTCGTAACTAGAAGAACTAAGGTTATTAAAAGGATCACAATTATATTGAGAATCCCTCCCATTTGTTCGAATGCCAAATAGGAAGTTTCATAAAGGTATTCATCCGTATCAATTTCAATCGGGAGACTTGACTCATTCACCTTATCCCATGATACTTCTGTACAAAATGGCGTAAAAACTGCTACAAGAATAAATGCATAACAAAGCGAAAACCAAATCCAGTATTTTCTGTGAGTTTTATTCAATTGTTAGGCTAGATCTTTTTTCAAATTATTAATCTTTTCGGCCTCTCGACACTTCGGCAAGCTCAGTACGTCACAGCTCGATGACCTTACGTTAAGGTACTACAGGCTTCAAAAGCTTATGAGTTAGTATCAGAAGTGAACAAGAATTTGTTCGGGGAAATAAGGTTGGTTTTTACCGCATACATCACAATTCCTGCCGTGTTCTTCACCCCAAGTTTCGACATGATGTTCTTTCGATGCGTATTGATGGTGTGAGAACTCAGAAACAACTGATCTGCTATTTGCGTATTTGTGTTTCCTTCTGCGATTAGCGTGATGATTTCGCTCTCGCGCTTAGAAATAAGTACAGGCTCACACGTGAATGAGTCCAGTTCGATGTCATCAATATTCAGATTGGCCTCCTGAATAGTTTCTAAAATCTGTCCGCAGAAAAACTTATTCTCCATGGAAGTTTCTTTTACGGCTTCTAGAATCTCAGGGAAAGAACAATCTTTCTTCACGTAGCTAGTAACTCCGGCACGAAGCGCATCGACCAATACCTGTGCCGATTGTTCGGGAGTAATGGCAAGCATTTTAATTTTCGAGAACTCTCGCTTGATTACTGCAATGTCGTCGATTTCAAAACCTGCCGACGTAAAATCCATAATGATTACATCTACTTCAAAAGATTCCAGAATTTCCACAAGTTCTGGTGAATTAGAGGCTTCTCCCACTATTTCGCATTCCAGTTCCGAATTCAACAAAACGCGAATCCCCAAACGAATTAGTTCATTGGTATCTGCCAGTACTATCTTCACTTCACTTATTTAGAATAATTCTAGTTAAGACAAATATAACGCTCAATCAACTAGCATCATAAAAAAAGCCCCGAAAAAAATCGAGGCTTTATGAACATATCTTCGTTAGAATCTCAGCATCCAATTGAAATCGTCTTCAATGGCGCCTGTTTTCAAGTCTCTTAGGTACTTTCCGATTTTATTTGATATCGTTCTAGTCTCAATTTCTGGAAGCTCAAACATCTCATCGCGGAATCCAATTTTAGCAATGGGAGCGATCGTAGCCGCTGTTCCTGCACCGAAGGCATCTGTCAATTTTCCATCACGTGCAGCTTGAACAACTTCTTCTACTGTTACTTTTCTTTCCTCTACGGTAACTCCCCAACTCTCTGCAACTTGAACTACAGACCGCTTGGTAACACCTCTTAGGATAGTATCAGTATCTTCTGCTGGCGTAATCAACTTGCCATCGATTTCGAACACGATGTTCATTGTTCCAGACTCCTCAATGTACTTGTGCTCTTTTGCGTCTGTCCAAACCAACTGATGAAATCCATTTTCTTGCGCCAATTTCGCAGGATACAGAGAAGCTGCATAATTACCCGCAGTCTTAGCTCGTCCAACTCCACCTTCCGCAGCGCGTGTATAATATTCCTCAATCTTCACGTTTACTGGATTCGAGTAATACGCTCCAACTGGACACGTGAAAATCACAAATTTGTAATTGTCTGATGGCTTGATTCCAATAAAGTCATCCGTAGCGAACAAGAATGGACGAACATACAAGGAATACCCTTCTTTCTCTGGAACCCAATCACGATCAACATCTACAGTTCTCGTAATTAACTCCGTGAACATTCCTTCTGGCAAGGTTGGCATACACATACGCTCGCAAGACTCAGCAAAACGCTTCTCGTTCATATCCGGTCTGAATACCATAACATCGCCATTTTCAGCGCGGTATGCTTTCATTCCTTCAAATATCGATTGTCCGTAGTGGATCGCTGAAGTTGCAGGGTGCAATGATAAATCTCCGAATGGCATAATTTCAGGCTCTTGCCATGCACCATCTTTGTAATCCATTACCAACATATGATCGGAGAACACTTTACCGAACGGCAAGTTTTCCCAATCCACCTCTGTAATTCTAGAATGCTGTGTCTTGTTGATTTTTATGGAAATAGTGTCTTTAATCATACCCTTGAAATGTGGTGCAAAGATACTGAGATTCTCCTATTAATGCAATAGGGTATTGATTTTCACCTTTTTTTTATTTGTTAGCTTTGATCCCATAGCATTGATTTGGAGAAAAGTCGCGAGATACTGCAAAAAATGTGGGGTTATTCAACCTTTCGGCCGCTACAAGAAGAGATTGTTGATAGCGTTATATACGGGCACGACACTCTGGCCATTCTTCCTACGGGTGGAGGTAAATCCGTTTGTTTTCAAGTTCCGGGATTGGCACTGGACGGTATTACTTTGGTGATTTCGCCGCTGATCGCCCTAATGCAAGATCAAGTAAATCAACTAGAACAGCGAGGTATTCGTGCAGCATTGATCTCCAGCGGACTTTCGTACAGAGAAATTGATATTGCCCTTGACAATGCTCGATTCGGGAATACGAAGTTTCTCTATACGTCACCCGAGCGATTGAAATCAGACCTTTTCATTGAGCGCTTCAAGCGAATGAACGTAGGATTGATTGTCGTTGACGAAGCACATTGCATTTCGGAGTGGGGACACGATTTCCGCCCTTCGTATAGAGATATTGCAGAAATTCGAGCCCATCACCCCAACACTCCTTTGATTGCTGTTACCGCCTCTGCCACCCAAAAGGTTAAAGAGGACATCGTTTCGAAATTGGAATTAAAGCAACCGAAGGAATTTGCAGGTTCTTTGGAGCGGAAAAACATTCTATACAGCCTTCACAATGCCGAAAATAAAATCCAACGGGTTTTAGAACACTGCCGAAAGCATCCTAATGAGACAGGAATTGTTTACTGTCAAACGCGCAGAAGCGTTAAGGAAGTTGTTACGCAATTGCGAGCGCACAAAATTCCGGCGGGGATCTATCACGGAGGCATGTCTTCCGAAGATCGCAGCTATATGCTCGATGAATGGATGCAGGATCGCCTAAAAATAATGGTGGCAACGAATGCCTTCGGAATGGGAATCGATAAATCAGATGTAAGATTCGTTCTACACTATGAATTGCCCAACAATCTCGAAGCCTATTATCAGGAAGCTGGACGCGCCGGTCGTGATGGCCAACCGTCTGAGGCTATTGGATTTTGGAACGATCGCGATATTTCCATCATGGAAGAAAGGCTGGTTGCGCAATACCCGCCAAAAGAACGAATTAAAACAATTTACAACGCCATTTGTAATTACTTGCAGGTTGCCATTGGTTCAGGAAAGGACGAAACCTATCCTTTTAACTTGCCTGCTTTTGCGAATACATTTGAAGTGTCGGCCAGTGAGGCATATTATGCTTTGCGCATTCTTCAACTCAACGAAACACTTGGTTTTACGGAATCCAGCTTCTTCCCTACCCGGTTGCGGATAATTGTTGGCAATAAAGCTTTGTATACCTTCCAAGTTGCTCACGACACCTTAGCCCCGTTGATTACCTTATTGACGCGAAGCTACCCTGGAGTATTCGATCGATTCACCACCTTACACGAAGGAAAATTGTCCAAGCGTCTAAAAATTTCAGAAAACGAACTGCGAAAGCATCTGGAGCGCCTGGAGCAATACGGTGTTATCGACGTTCAGTTTCAATCGAACTTGCCGAAGATTACATTTCTACAGGAACGCATCGCTGATACTCAATTGACGTTAAGGCCGTCCGTCTACTTACATAAGAAAGAACGCGAAGAATTGAAATTGCAATCCTTGATTGAATTCGTGCGATCTGAGGAATGTCGCTCTAAATTAATTTCTAATTATTTCGGATCAGAGGGCAGAGATTGTGGTATTTGTGACAATTGCTTGCGTCAGGAGTTTGATTCAAAATCCTTGCACGAGATCATTCTGGCCAAGCTCCCGAATTCATTCGCACAATTGGAACAAGAGATCCCCGCATCGAAAGATCTGCTTCAATTAGCTATTAGAGCAATGATGCACGATGATGTGATTTATTATGAGGAAGGAACTTACTTCAAAGCAAAATGAATTATGCTTTGAAAGTTATGAGTTGAGCTTTGGAGTGTTGAATAATCAATAAGGAATATTGAATTAGGGATATAACGATGGCTGAGGCTATCGAAGCCGGAGTTGTGAATTATCAATTCACCCCTTCTTGACCTTGAGTAATTTCGCCACAACTAGGAATTAACGAAAGAAAATCTAGCGACTCATAAAGACAAGTATTATTCTCCTTTAATCATCCCTTTCAAATCGTGTACTTCTTTCTGAAGTGACTTTATGGATTGCGACAGTCCACTATCATCCATGCGCACTTCTGGGAGTTCCGGTGAGATATAATTCACGAATTTCCAGATTTCAAGAATGTCGTTGGCATGAACTGTATAGGGCTCATAGAAGGTATTGGTGGAGCACAATTGGAAGGATTGCTCCGAACTTAACAAATTGTGCAGTACTTTGAATACGATTCCCTCATCTTTGGTTACCACAATACACGGGGTTCCGTTTCGGATAGACATCCAGTTCTGAACGAATTCACCTATCACAAAGGAGCCTTCAACTACAGGAGGCATTGAATCTCCTTTTATGGGAAACGAACGGTATTTACGGTCTTTTGAAAGGAAGGGTAAGTGAAATGTTGGCAATACTTTTATGTAATCAGGATCGGCATAGCCTGCTGTGTAACCAGCACTTGCTTTCAAAGGAACCAATTCAATCAGCTCGTCATTGTTTGCATCAACTGTAGATGTCAAAACGCGCAACTTCTGCCCCTTAACATCGGCGTGTAATCCTTGATCTACCCGCTTCCAATCACTCTCTTTAAACGTAGAAAGATCCTTGCGCACAAGGTCGTCGATTGTTACTTTGTAATAGTCGCTGAACAATACCAAACTCTCGAGATTCGGTTGCGCAACTCCATTCTCATAACCAGAGTATGAACTCCTTGTAAGTTCGAGATCCGTCGCCACCTCTTCCTGAGATTTCTTCAATCGATTTCTTAAAAGCTTTAAATTTTTTCCGATTTCCATACCAAATTTGACCTATTAATAAATCGAAAATAACAACTTCTTAGAAATTAAACAAGTATTGATCAATATTTAATCATTTAGATACTCTCTAGTTTGGATCGGAGACCCAATGAACTTGGCGTAAACATACGAGAATTTAGCACCAAGGAATAAAATTTGGGAAGAATAATACACCCACACCAAAATAACAAGAAAGGTTCCGGCAACGCCTCCTTCTGAAGCAAAGAAATAATTCGCGAGATAGAACTTAATAAGTAGTTGTCCGAGGTACAAGAAAATCCCGGTAACAATACCTCCCGTAATTGCTACTTTCCAGCGAACTACCCCATCGTGCAAGTATTTAAAGATAAAAGTAAATACAATAAAATTCAATAGCACTGGAAGCATGTGATGTGCAAATCCAGAGAACAACCAACTAATAAATGCATTGTCGGAGAAATAGGTTTCTTCCAAACTGAGTACCAGCGTTTCAAGGAAATAAAGGGCGATAATAATGGAGGTCATGGCGCCAATCACCAGCATTGATACCAAGCGAAAAATAATGTTTCGAACAATTTTCTTTCTGCGTCCTAATTTGCGTTTGTCCAAATCATAAAACTCCATCATGCTTCGCTTCAAGGAATTCAGAATAGCCGTGGAGGATAGCATCAAAGCAATTACACCTATGGTTTTAAGCGCAAAGCTTCCGGTTAAATCGACCTGGCCAAGAAATTCGATAATTCCACCTACATCCTTGATTCCGACATTTTCATGCAGAAGTTCACTAATTATTTCCTGCATCGTGTCTTGCCCGACCCAACTTCCAAAGAAGGTTACGCTCAAATACAGAATGGGAATTAAGGCCATTATGGCATAGTACGAAAGAGCCGCACCATGATGTAGCGGATGCTCTCGGGTGAATTCAACCACCGTTGTTTTTAACAAACTTCCAAGTTCGCGTAAGGTCATGAGCGTTTGTGAATTCGAATAGCTTCTATATCCTCCAGCGATTTGCTCGAAGAAAGTACGATGCGTTCGTTCGTTTCAGTGGAAAAGTAGTTAAATACCACGACGCCCGTATCAAAACAAGACTCAAATTTGATTAAAATATTGGGGGACTCCACGGAATATTCAGACGGTCGAAAAAGAATTTCCTCTCCATTTACCTTCATCGTATTCACCATTCCCATTAGAGCCGCTTGGCGCTCGGTTTTAGGGTGGTAATACATCTCGTTTGCCGGAGCGATTCGTTGAATAGCACCATCAGATAAGTGCATCACCTCATCTACAAAACCCATCATTTCTGCACCGTCATGAGAAACCAATACAATGGCTGTCTTCCGAACTTCGTTCAAAGATTTCAAATACGCCATCACTTTCAAGCGGAGGCGTTGATCCAAATGAACGAATGGCTCATCCAACAATAAATATCTGGGTTCGCATGCCAATGCTCGGGCAATGGATACACGCTGTTGCTCTCCTCCAGAAATCCAACGTACCTGTCGGTCACTTAGATGACCAATCTCAAGTAGATCAAGCATTTCCTTCACCAGAACCGATTGATCCTCTTTTGGCAAGTGCAATACTTTCTCTTTGATATTTTCTGCTACTGTGTGAAAGGTATCCAATTCGAAATCCTGATTCACCAATTGAATTTCCTCGTAACCTGGAACCAATTTATCTGTAGGCCCAATGATTTTCTTACTGTCTAGCGAAACCTCTCCTTCAACCACATCCAGAAAACCAGAAATAGCTTTCAATAAGGTTGTTTTTCCTGCTCCACTATCTCCGATAATACCCAGTAATTTTCCTTCAGGCAATTCAAATGAAACATTGCGCAGCACCCAGTCGTCACGAAGAACTCCTATGTTCTCTGCGCGAATCATTCAGTTGTGATCAATGATTTAGGGAAATAACGAGAGGCAATGTAAATTCCCGTAACTGGGTTGGCTAAGGGCTCCTCCCCTTTCAGAAATGCCTCCAATACGATTTCATCATCGTTCTCCTGAATGGAATACGAGTCGAGCAAAACCTCGGAACAACCAACCACGGCAACCGGTGCATCTCTATCCATCAAATAAAACAATCGCATATCGGCTATTTCCTCAGTGAAGGGGGCATCACCGTTCTTTCCTTGCAATGGGTACACTTCGTAATCGCGAGAGTCTACTTTCGTGACCTTGGTTTTAATCGCAAATTCATCTTCCCACAAATACAAACGATTCAATTCAGAAGGCTCGCCGTTGTTGTGTTCGTCAGCGTGCTCCTGTGAAAAGTGATCATTCAGTAAATAAAAATGGATACGACAGGTCATAATTGCAATTTGCAGGCAAAAGTACCAACTTTAAACTCAATCGCAATTGGTAACCCAAGGAACCTTCTCGTCTTTTCTCCAGCGAAAACTTGACGTCGAATCCCGCCCAACGAATTCCAATTGCGCATCAGAGATACATATTTGTTGGAGTTGCGCATTCTGATCGAAGGTGGCCATTGTCAATCGCGGACAATTCTTGACATTTAAGAACTTTAATTTATTCTTCGAGCAGTTGAGATGTTGAAGTCCGTTCTTGGCTCCAATATTCAATTCAGTCAGCTGATTATTACTGCAATTCAACGATCTCATGTAAACATGGTCTGTAATATCTATTCGCGTTAATTTATTGCTGCCACATGCCAATGCTTCCAAATTCAAATTTTTTGAAATGTCTAGATTCGACAATAGCATGCTCGAGCACCCAAGCTCTTCCAATAGGATATTTTGAGAAACATCTAACTGCTTAATTGGATTGGCCGCACAGCTAAATAAGGTTAAGTTAGGCAGCATAGAGCAATCAATCTGTTGCACATTGTTTTTTGCGAAATAGAAATGTCTCAATAGTACATTGCTGCTAACATCTAGCAGGTTTAGGTTGTTTTGTGAGCAGTACAATCGTTCTAATCTTGGAAGGCCAGAAAGATTCAGTTTTGACAATTGATTTTCATCGCATTGAATTAACTCCAATGAATCGTGTTGGGATAGGTGCAATACCTTCGCTTGATTGCGCCACAATTGAAATTCCTTGAGTTTATCATTCTTCCGAAGATCGACATATTCAATCTTATTCTGATTGAAATTGGCAACAACAAGATTTGGATAGACGGTGAAGTCGAACTTCTTGATTTCATTATCCTGAGCCTGAATTTTCTTGAGAGGTCCGGACTCCAAATTAAGATCTGCGATGGCATTGTTCCTGCAATTTAATTCTACCAACGATGAACTCTTGAGCGTTAAATAAGTTAACTCATTGTCGTTACAGAACAATTCAAGCATCTCGCTGGATGGATGAATGCTCAGAACCTTCAAATCGTTGTGTGCACAGGACAAAAACTCAACTGAAGCACCAATGGATAATTCCGTCAATAAATTGGTATCACAATCCAAACGTTTCAACGATTTTAAACCTTCCAGTGACACGGTCTTAATGTTGTTTCGGGAGAAGATCAAGGATTCCAGTTGCGTACAATATTCAAGATTCAACTCCGACAAATTATTCTCAGAACAATTCAAACGCTTCAAAGGAGCAATGGTGCTCACTTTCAATTCTTGCAAGTTATTTCTCGAACAATTGAGCAATTCCAACTTAGAACAGTTGGAAAGGTTTAAGGAGTCCAATTCGAGTCCCGAACAATCGACCTCTCTTAGGCTGGTATTAAAACTCAAATCAAGATTTCTTAACTGAATCGAAATGCTACCACGGCGAAACTCTTGATCTCCCCAATTCATTCCGGAGTTTTGTATTATCCTGAAATCAGAGAAAATTGGTTTCCCCATCTTTAACACCTCAAGATTTTGAAAACCTCGAATTCCTTCTAAACTTCTAATAATTCCCGAGCCAATGCTGGAAAAGTTAAGCTGGTGCACTTCATCCGCTTCAGACAATTGTATTTCGCCGTCATCATTCTGGTCAATCCCCGATTGAATTAAGAAATTCTTAAAATTAGTATCAGGGATCTCAAGGTGTTGCCCATTACTGGTAGCAGAAGCCATCAAAAACAGACCAAAAAGTAATATGCGCATCATATGTATAGTCTACATCTAATTTAAACATTGGTTCATGATTTTATCAATTTTCTCGAAAACCGCTGTAGTTTGAGGAATCCGACTATTTTTGCTCTCCGCATTATGAAACGCACAGTCAACATACATCCTAAGAAATTACATTCCATAGAGCGAAAGCATCCTTGGATTTTTTCTGGTGCCATTACTTCCAAAACGGATCCTTTTGAGGATGGAGATTTGGTAGCAGTGCACGATTCTAAAGGAAACATCTTGGCTCGCGGTCACTTTCAACATGCGACAATTGCCGTTCGCATTCTCAATTTTGGAGAGGAACCAATTGATCATGTATTCTTTAAAAATCGTGTGGTAAATGCGGTTCAAACAAGAAAAAACAGTGATCTGTTCAGAGAAGACAATTCCATTTGTAGAATAATTCATGGTGAAGGCGATGGTTTGCCAGGACTAATTATTGATTACTACGCCGGAGTAGCAGTGGTGCAATGTCACAGTATTGGGATGTACAAAGAATTGGACAAAATTGTTCCTGCTTTGGTGCATGCCCTTGGCGATGATTTGATTGCTGTGTATTCAAAATCGAGCGATACGTTACCTGAACGTTCAGAAGTAGAAGATGGCTACTCACATGGCGCTTGTGAAACGCCGCATATTGCCTTAGAGAATGGAGTAAAATTCAATATAGACTGGATTACAGGGCAAAAGACCGGATTTTTCATAGATCAGCGAGAGAACCGAGCACTACTAGCGAAATACGCCAAAGGAAAAAAAGTACTGAATACCTTCTGTTATTCCGGAGGGTTTAGCTTATTGGCACTTCAAAACGGAGCTGAACTGGTACATTCATTGGATAGTTCGAAGAAAGCAATTGAATTGACGGATGCGAATATCGAATTGAACGGTTTCACAGATCAGCACAAATCGATTGTAGCAGATGCCATGAACTACATGAAGGATCTGCCCGAAGATTACGACATCATTGTATTGGATCCTCCTGCATTTGCGAAACATCGCAACAAACGACATAAGGCAGTTCAAGGTTACAAGCGATTAAACGCACACACTATAAGACAAATTAAACCGGGTGGAATAATTTTTACTTTCTCTTGCTCACAAGTGGTCGATAAACAGTTATTCACTAATACGGTAATTGCTGCAGCCATTGAAACTGGAAGAAACGTCCGGATCTTAGAGCAATTGCACCAACCCATGGATCATCCGATCAGCGCCTTTCATCCTGAGGGAGAATATTTGAAAGGACTTGTAATTCAAGTGGACTAATGCTCGATTTACGTTATCGTACTATATTATCCGTAGCCATTCCGCTGATGGCCTCTTCCTTCATCCAATCCGTTGTGATGATAACGGACTCTTCATTTCTTAGTCGGTATGGAATTGTTGCATTCGATGCTGCAGGAAATGGTGGATTGATCTTCGTGACTTTATTTGTTGCACTGATGGGCATGAGTGACGGCTCACAAATTTTGATGGCGAGAAGAATTGGAGAGAAGAAAGAACATCTGTTGGCACAAATTTTTGGAACAACACTACTGGTCAATGTTGTGATTGCATTTATCCTGCTGATTGGGATTCAATTGTTCTTACCTGATTTGATCCGAAGCTTTACGCACAACCCTAAGATTGCAGAGGCGGAAATTGTATTTGTTCGCATCCGAAGCTTTGGTTTACTCTTCAGCATGATCACCTTGGCGATTAATGCCTATTTCATGGCGATGGGGAAAACCTATATGATTCTTGTTAGTGCGGCGGTTATTGCGTTTACAAATATCATTCTGGACTACGGAATGATTTTCGGGAACCTCGGCATGCCCTCCATGGGATTAGCAGGTGCGGCTTATGCATCCATGCTGGCAGATGGTGCAGGAATGGTATTCCTTATTATTGCCTTAGTATTAAGCGAAGATCGAAAGCGACATAAACTTTTCAAAAGCTTACGTTATAATACGGAATCCTTCAAGTCACTCTTCAAAATTGGTTCTCCTATCACCTTACAATTATTGGTGGCTTTAATCACTTGGACGATCTTCTTTATTTGGATAGAACAAAAGGGCGAATACGAATTAACCGTATCGCAAACCATTCGAACGTTGTATTTCTTGGCTTTTGTTCCTATTTGGGGGTTTTCTTCTACGACGAGGACGTATATCAGTCAATATCTAGGGAACAAATCCTACGATGCCATCAAGACCATTCACCGAAGAATTCAATTACTAACCATCGTGTTCCTCTTTGGATTGTTCCATGGGGCACTTTTCTATCCTGAATTCCTTGTTCGTTTGATCAACCCGAAAGAAGTATATATAGAAGGTACGGCTGAAGTACTTCGCTTTATTTCAGGATCGATTTTAATCTACGGAATCTCATCTGTATACTTCCAAACGATTTCGGGAAGTGGCAATACGAAAGTTACCTTTTATATAGAGTGCATTTCTGTGGGCGTTTATGTAGTAGCGGCTTACCTCTTCTTAAAGGTATGGAACTGGGACATTTACTGGGTATGGGCCGTTGAATATGTCTACTTTATCATATTAGGATTATTGAGCGTTGGTTATCTTCGCCTTTTCGATTGGAAAACTAAAAGCATTTAAAGATGAGTGATCTTCGCGTCGTATTTATGGGGACTCCTGAATTCGCAGTTACCATAATGGATAAATTGGTTCAGGAGAAGATGAATGTAGTTGGCGTGGTAACAGCACCAGACAAACCATCCGGGCGCGGAAGAAAGATCAATCAAAGTGCCGTGAAGCAATATGCGGTAGAAAACAATTTGAATGTTCTGCAGCCGACCAATTTGAAAGATCCTGAATTCATCAGTGAATTACGAGCACTAAATGCTGATGTATTTGTGGTAGTCGCCTTCCGTATGTTACCCGAAGTAGTTTGGGCCATGCCACCGAAAGGAACAATTAACCTTCATGCATCGCTTTTACCAAATTACAGAGGAGCAGCACCTATTAACTGGGCCATTATTAATGGAGAGACAGAAAGCGGCGTTACTACCTTCTTTATAGAAAAGGAAATCGATACTGGTAAAATCATCGAACAATCGAAGGTGAACATTGGTCCTGATGAAACTGTAGGACAATTGTATGAAAGATTGATGCATCTGGGAGCGGATGTCATGCTCCATACCTTATTGAACCTTGATACAGGAATGGCAAATGCAACATCGCAAGATGAATTGATGCAGCAAGACTTTAAACCAGCCCCTAAGATCTTCAAGCAAGATTGCATTATTAATTTCAATCAACCTGTTGAAAGCGTGCACAACTTCTGCCGCGGATTATCGCCGTACCCTGCTGCTTGGTGCATGATTACAGACGAAAGCAAACAGGAAACGAAAACATTCAAAATATTCGGCACCAAAGTTTCAGATCAACCGGTGGATAATACAAGCGCTCTGATATCAAGTTCGGAAGGCATATTATTCCCATGTAAAGATTACTACTTAATTGCGACTGAAATTCAACCGGAGGGAAAACGACGAATGCATTTTAAAGACTACTTAGCAGGTAATTCTATCGAAAACCTTACTGTTGCTACGGTATAAGTACCTACACTATTTAACGACATTTTTAGATAGTTCGTCGAAAACCCCTTTAAAACAGGCTATTTCAGGGTGTTTTATTAACAAATTAACGTACTTATCCACAAAATACGCGTTTTTTGCCCGCTATTCCTTGCGTGGCAAGGATATTACGATATATTTGTCTCAACAATTTTTTAACAAACTAAAAAACCAATACTATGAACAAAGCAGAATTGATTGATGCAATGGCTGATTCAGCTGGATTGTCTAAAGCGGATGCTAAAAGAGCATTGGATGCATTTGTAACATCAACTACTTCAGCATTGAAGAAAGGAGACCGTATTTCTTTGGTAGGATTCGGATCATTCTCTGTATCTGAGCGTGCTGCTCGTACTGGACGTAATCCACAGACAGGTAAAGAAATTCAAATCGCTGCAAAAAACGTTGTTCGTTTCAAAGCAGGTTCAGAGCTTTCTGAGAAAGTAAACTAATCTGAATTCTAAGATTATTAAAGGGAGCACTTCATTGTTGCTCCCTTTTTTTGTTTCTAACATTATTTATTTTTTCAAGAATTGTGCATTTAAACCACGAATGAATTCAAAATGACCGTCGACGAGAAAGTACTTGCTGCCTTTTATGATATCATTTCCGAAAGCAAACAGGAGATGTACGATCGCATTGCCTCTGACAGGACCAGACATTTGGCAGTAGTAATGGAAAACATCCGTAAAGATCATAATGCATCGGCCGTAATACGCACGTGTGATTGTTTCGGAATTCAAGATTTGCATACTATAGAAAAGGATGTTGAGTATGTAGTGCAGCGCGAAATCTCTAAAGGTGCCAGCACTTGGATTGATCTCCACTCCCATTCTACCGGAGAAAACCCAGGAGTAGAATGTATTGAAGGATTGAAAAAACAAGGCTATCAAATTGTCTGCACCAGTCCGCACACGGAACAAACACTAGAAGACTTAAACGTTGAGCAGCCTACCGCCCTGGTTTTTGGAACAGAAGTACACGGAATTTCCGATGACATTCTGGAAATAGCCGATCAAACCATTCGATTACCAATGTATGGATTTACCGAAAGCTTCAACGTTTCAGTATCGGCAGCACTTTCGTTAAATACACTCCGAAATCGATTGGAAAATTCCAATATCGACTGGAAACTGTCTCATGCCGACCAAGTATACCTCAAAATTCAGTGGTGCACCAAAATAATCCGCGATGGAGAAGCAGTTGAGCGTGAGATTCGCAGACGTATTTTAGAAAAAGAATAATATATTTGTAATAGAACTGAAAAACACAAACAAACTATGGGTAAAGGAGATAGAAGAACGACTAAAGGAAAACGAATTCTTGGAACGTATGGAAATACAAGAAAACGTAAAAAATCTACTCCAACCGTAGCCGAAGCCAAGCCAAAGAAAAAAGCGGCTCCAAAGAAAGCGGCTAAGAAAAAAGCAGCGGCTAAGAAAACTACAGCGAAAAAAGCTCCGGCGAAAAAAGCTGAAGAAAAAACAGAAGAGTAACAAATTTGATGGCTGCCTGATGGGCGGCCTTTTTTTATAACTATAATCCACATCAAAATGAAACACAACTTTGGAGCCGGACCTTGTATTTTGCCGCAAAATGTATTTAAAGAAGCTGCAGCAGGAGTCCTTGATTTCAACGGATTGTCGATTCTGGAAGTATCACACCGTAGCCCCGACTTTGTCGCTGTTATGGAAGAAGCACAAGACCTCGTAAAAAAAGCACTTAATGTACCGGAAGGATATTCAGTACTATTCTTGCAAGGAGGTGCGTCTCTAGGTTTTACTATTACCGCATTAAACATGATGCGCGACCAGAAAAAAGCTGGGTACATTAATACTGGTACTTGGGCAAAAGGAGCTATTGGAGAAGCAAAAGCGGTTGGCGTTGATGCCAACGTATTCGCATCTTCTGAAGATAAGAACTTCTCATACATCCCGAAAGGATGGAAAGCGCCAGAAGATGTAGATTACATTCACTACACTTCCAACAATACCATCTTTGGAACGCAATTTCAGGAAATCCCTGAAGTTCATGCTCCATTGGTTTGTGATATGTCCTCTGACATTTTCTCAAAACCGGTAGATGTTTCAAAATTTGATTTGATTTACGCTGGAGCTCAGAAAAACATGGGCCCCGCAGGAGCTACCTTATACATTGTAAAAGATGAAATCCTTGGGAAATCAACATCTGAATTCATGCCGAAGTACTTGAATTTGAAGAATCACGCCGACAAAAGTTCCATGATGAATACACCTCCTGTATTCTCCGTGTTTGCTTCTATGTTAAACTTGCGCGATTTGATGGCTACCGGAGGCGTTCAAGGAGCTGCCGATCGAAACAAGGCAAAAGCAGACGCATTGTATGCAGAAATTGATGAGAACCCAATGTTCAAAGGAACTACGGCAGTAGAAGATCGATCTAAAATGAACGTGACCTTCTTATTGAACGATGAATCCGCGAAAGAAGAATTCGATAAGATGTGGAACGACGCTGGAATCATTGGATTGAAAGGTCACCGATCTGTAGGTGGATATCGCGCTTCCATGTACAACGCATTGACACTTGACAGCGTGAAAGTATTGACAGAAGTGATGAATGAATTTGCACGAGTTAAAGCATAAAAAATGAAAGTATTAGCAAACGACGGAATCTCGCAACAAGGAATTGATGCTTTAGAAGCAGCGGGATATACAGTTCTAACAGATAAAATCGAGCAAGATCAATTGATCGAGCAAATCAATGCGCAAAATATTGAAATCGTGTTGGTTCGAAGTGCAACCACAGTGCGTAAAGAAGTATTTGACGCTTGTCCCGGATTGAAATTCGTAGGGCGCGGCGGCGTTGGAATGGACAACATCGATGTACAGTATGGTCGAGATAATGGTCGTATTGTTGCAAACACTCCGGCAGCTTCAAGTCAGTCTGTTGCCGAGTTAGTAATGGGACAGATGTTCTCAATTTCTCGCTCCTTACATGATTCTGCAAAGCATATGGCTACTGGAGATTTCAAAACCTTGAAGAAAAAATACGGTAAAGGAGTCGAGCTCCGCGGTAAAACATTGGCAATTGTTGGATTCGGACGCATTGGACAAAGTTTGGCGGGATATGCACTTGGTGCCGGAATGAATGTGGAAGCTGTAGATATGATAGCTGATCCACGTAAGGTTGACGTACAATTAGGAAACGGACTTTCAGCATCGGCTGAAATTACTCCGAAAACGAGTATTGAAGATGTACTTGCTACCGCAGACTTTATCTCTTTGCACGTGCCCAAGCAGGCGGATGGATCTGCCGTATTTGGAGCTACAGAATTTGCAAAAATGAAAGACGGTGTTCGCATCGTAAATGCTGCACGAGGCGGTGTTGTTGATGAAGATGCGTTAATCGATGCATTGAACTCAGGTAAAGTAGCTTCTATTGCATTGGATGTCTTTGAAAATGAGCCGAATCCACGCAAAGATTTGTTGGAACACGATCTAATTGCCGCGACTCCACATATTGGAGCTGCTACCGTTGAAGCACAAGGTCGAATCGGTACCGAACTCGCAGAAACAATTATTGCTAATTTTGGTACGTTCTAACATTGACGTACTTCTATGGCTAAAATAAGCCCATTTAAAGCAATACGACCGACGCGTGACCTCGTTCATTTGGTAGCCACACGTCCCTATTATACTTATAAGGAGAATGTCCTCAAGGCAAAACTTGAGGACAATCCTTATACCTTCCTTCACATTATCAACCCTGAGTTTGGTGTAGAAGAACGCACGGAACCGAATTCTCTGGAGCGTTTTGCTATGGTTAGCGACGCCTATCAAGAGTTCATTGATGAAGGAATATTGCTTCAAGACGAAGATCCACACATTTATTTGTACCGCCAAACCAAGGATGGCCATGAATATATGGGAATTGTCGCCGGAGCAAGTATCAAAGAATACCAAAACGATCAAATTAAAAAGCACGAAGCCACCATTACCTCTCGCGAGGAAATGTTTACGCGTTACCTCAACGTTGTTGGATATAATGCCGAACCGGTCGTACTCTCCTACTCTGACTTAGAACACCGAATTGAACCTTTGTTGTACAACAAAGTAAAGGAACGCCCGGAATACGAGTACACAACAACGGATCGTGTAAAGCATGAACTTTGGATTTTCGACGAGGAAGAATCCGAAACGGTACAGCATGCCTTTGAAATGGTAGAAGACCTATACATCTGTGACGGTCATCATCGAAGTGCTTCCTCGGTTGGTTTGAAAGGCTGGCGTGAAAAGCAAGGACAAGGACACTTCCCGAACGAAGACTTCTTCTTAGCATTTTTCCTGAACGAGAAGCGACTGCACATTTTAGAATTCAATAGGTTGGTAAAACACCTGAATGGACTTACCCCAGATGCCTTCATTGAAAAACTAGGTGATTATTTCGACGTTGAGCCGATGCTGGTTCCTGGAAAACCGACGCAGCGTCATGAAATTACTGCCTGCGTAGAAGGAAAATGGGTTAAAATGCGATGCAAAGCGTCACTTTTTGAGACAAAAGACCCCGTAAAGGTGCTCGATCCTGAAATCTTAACAGAATACGTGCTCTCGCCTATTCTAGGCATCGATGATTTAAAAACGAGCGACGACATCGACTTCATTCCTGGAACGCAAGACTTAGAAAAAGTAGTTGGGAAAATTGCATCCGGTGAATTCAAAGCAGCATTCTTTTTGTTCCCGGTAGAAATTGAGGATATCAAACGCGTGGCTGATCACAACTTAACAATGCCACCAAAGTCAACATGGGTGGAACCAAAGTTGCGCAGTGGATTGACCATTTATAACATCAACGAATGATCAAAGAAGCATTAGATAAAGTAAAATCTGAAATTCCAGAAGGAGTGACATTGGTGGCTGTATCGAAGACGAAACCGGTTGCTTTACTTCAGGAAGCATACGATCACGGACAACGCATCTTTGGTGAAAACCGCGTGCAAGAATTGGCCGAGAAATACGAACAACTCCCGCAAGATATTGAATGGCACTTGATTGGTCACTTGCAAACGAATAAGGTCAAGTATATTGCACCTTTTGTGTCCATGATTCACGCAATAGATAGCATGAAATTGCTCAAAGAAATCAACAAACAAGCCGCAAAGCACGATCGCATTATTGAATGCTTGTTGCAGTTCCATATCGCTGAAGAAGACAGCAAATTCGGTATGAGTTTCGAAGAAGTTCAGGATTTATTAGAATCGAGTGAATTTGTTGAATTGCGAAATATCTCAATTGTTGGATTGATGGGAATGGCCACGTTTACCGATGATACTGAGCAAGTTCGCGAAGAATTCAGAAACCTCGAGAATTACTTCCAAATTATAAAAAGTCACTACTTCAAATTCAACGATGGATTCAAACACATCTCCATGGGGATGAGTGGCGATTATCCTATTGCCATTGAAGAAGGCAGTACAATGGTTCGAGTTGGAAGTGCCATTTTTGGAGCAAGAAACTAATTATGAAAAATTTAATCTTCACAGCCTTCCTTCTACTTTCTACCTTCGCTTTTTCTCAATTGACGGAGCAAGAAACGCTGGAAAATCGTACCGAACACCAAGCCGATCTTCGTGATACTTCCATCCACATGATGGATTCTATTGAAAGAACCGAATGGCAAGGGTTGGACTATTTCGACTTTGATACTTCCTATCAAATTACGGCACGTTTCAAAAAGAAAAAAGGTCGGAAATTCGAAATGCCAACTTCTACGGATCGATTGCCGGTATATCGACGCTACGGATATCTCTTTTTCACCATTGATGGGACCGAACATCGATTGACAGTGTACCAAAATGTGGAACTTGTTAAACGTGAGGAGTTTGAGGATTACCTCTTTATTCCCTTTCGAGATGCTACTTCGGGGTCAGAATCCTACGGCGGAGGACGCTTTTTGGACGTTACCATCCCCAGGGAAAAAGAAATTCTGATCGATTTCAATCAGGCCTATAACCCTTACTGTGCTTACTCGCATAAGTGGTCATGCCCCATTCCTCCAGCAGAAAATACGTTGAAAACTTCTATAGAAGCCGGGGAGAAAATACCTCTGGCACATTAGTTGGTGAAACTTTTAATCGTAAATTCGTTATTACGTGATGAAGAACATGCTTAAAAGAACACTACTCCTCATTGTTTTGCTTGTATCAGTGCAAGCATATGCCCAGCCTTACAAGACTGTAAAGCCTTTTAAACCGTACAAATGGATGTTCGGTGTGCATTGGTCTGCCATTGAGGACGACGGAAACAAATTTGGAGGCATGTTCAATGTCAATCAATCCTGGAACCTGAAGCCTTACCCTACAATGCTAACGATTGATCGTTACTTTGTGTATGGCTGGAGTGCTGAATTCACGGCAAATTATGGGCAATATGCAGGAAACCGATTGGTTAATGATACCATGAATGTTACAGGCATCAACTTATCGGCTGACCTTCACGCAAAATATAGTTTCTACAATTTGTACGCTCCTCGTGCTCGTTGGATTGATCCCTACCTCGTTGCTGGAGTTGGCTTCACTTACCGCACTGGAACCGCAGACCCGTATATTCCAACAGCCAATATTGGCGGTGGATTGAACCTTTGGTTTGTGAATTGGATGGGAATTCGACTCTCTGCAACTGCGAAATTTGGAGTTTTCCCGGGATTTTGGGACACTCCGAATAACTATCTCCAATACAATGCCGGAATCGTTTTCAGAACGCCAGATCAATCTACGTATCGTTCACCGAACAAGCGCCAGCACAAATGGGTGAACAAACGTTCTCGCAAATACAGAAAGAAAGGCGGACAATAATCTTGTTACTTTTTGATAGCATTGCATTTCATGTTCAAACTTATAGTATGAAAACAATCTTTATCACAGCACTTTTATTATTCTCTTCTTTTTCGTTTGGACAAGAAACTACCGTAGCAATTGAAAACATGGAAGCCAACGTTCTATTTCGAGGCTATGCGAACAAGATTATGATTAATTCCCACCCTGAGCAGGGAAGTTCTTACCAATTGACAGGAAGCAACGTGAGCATTACCAGAAAAGGGAATCACTTCATAGTGAAGCCAAGTCAAGGCAAAATGGCGTATTTAACAGTTACGGAAAGAAAAGAAGATGGATCCACTACCGTGATTGGTAAGAAAGAATTCCGAGTAAAAAACTTGCCAAACCCTACTCTATATTGGGGTTGGACTTCTTCTGGAAAAGCTGTTCACAATCAAAAACCGGTGCTCACCTGTGATTATGTCGATTACTTCCAAATGGATGTAGATTTCACCATTCTTTCCTGGGAGGCTGAGTATGATGGAAAAACATACACAGGAGAAGGCACTGACATTTCATCCCTAAATGAGTTAACTCAGACTTTTACGGAGTTAACAGAATTCACCATTGTTGCCAACGTTGAAGGACCAGATGGAATTTCAAGGAAGTTGGCTGGCAGTTGGTTTGTTCGACCGACAGAATAATAATTAATTAAACATAAAAATGAATTTTCGACTCTCAATACTTGCCTTCTTTTTAGTGCTGCTGAACACTAGCTTTTCACAAGTGATTTCGTTGGAACAACCGGAATTAATGGTTCTCTACAGAGGGTACCCGAATCAAATGCTTGTAAATATTCCCGAAACTTCGGAATTGAGTGTCAATGATATTTCTGTTACAGGCACTAATGTTTCAATCTCAAAGGTCAACAAACCAGGTGGTTATATTGTGAAGCCAGCCGGCGGAAAAATCGCAGTTATCGTTCTAAAAAAGAGGGTTGGAGATTCATTACAAGAAATTTACCGTACCGAATACCGCGTTAGTAATCTTCCTGATCCCGTTCTCTTCTGGGGCGGATCGAAATCAGGGACTAAAGCTTCGAAAAGCTCAAGAGCATTGTTAGCAAAATACCCACCCGAAATTCCGCTGAAAGCCGCTTTTAGAGTCACCAAATGGACACTTTCGTGCAACGGAGAAAAGGCTACTGGTGTTAGTGGAAGCCTTGGTCCTAGTGGAACTATTATCGTAAATACCACCGAAGGCTCACAGGTTGCCATTACCGCTACGGTAGTGGGACCAGATGGAATCGCTAGACAAATTGGAGGCGCCTGGTCGTTGTAACAACGATAAGCAAACGGTAGCATTCATTTATTCTTCGGAGACTTAAAATCCGCACTCAATACTTATCTTAGTAGTGTTTTGATTACTACGAAAAGAACATCAGCACTTGAGCCATTGCGGATCATTTCGCGAGCCTCAATGTCCGCTTCTGATGCTCTGCGACTGACCTTGCTCTTTATTTATTCAACATTGCTTATTCAATGTGCTTACACTCAGGATTACTCAATCCAGTCCAGGGTGATTGAAAGTGAAACTAGAGCACCTATCCCATACGCGTCGGTGTATACCTTGAAAGATCGCCGCGGAACGATTACCGATCTAGATGGAAATTTCGAACTAACTGAAGTATTTGATAACGACACCATTGTATTCTATTTCGCTGGCTTCCAAAAGAAAAAGCTTATTGCCGGAAGCATTGGACCTACTGTCAAACTGGAACCTCTAGAACAATTGCTGGATGATGTAATTGTACTAGCGGATGAATCGATTCCGTACAAGCTCATCTCCAACACTCGAAAAAAATGTGCGCCATAAGAATGAAGTAGCGCAGTCTTACATGGAAATGCAATCCTTTTTGAACGAGCATCAACTCGAATATTTCCAAGGATATTATAATGGAACATACGATGGTTATGACATTGAAGATTTGGAACTAAAAACTGCCCGATTCGGTATTCAAAAAACGCCGAACATGGCCTTTCATTCGAAAGAAACGTCTCGGGCTATGTATAAACACGACATCTTCAATACTAATGAATTCTTTCCGGATTCTCCCTTTGGAATGAAACGAAGGAAATTGGTAAAAACGTTCAAAGTAGAAATGAATGCTAAATACAAAGAGCAGAATGGAGACATTACCTATGTGCTTTCCTTTCAACCCAGGAAAGAAGCAAGGTCTGCATTCTCAGGTAAAGTCTGGATTGATTCAGCAACTAATATCCTGACCAAAGTTGAGCTGTTGATTCAAGATGCTTCAAAATGTCCATTTATAGCAATTCACAGAGGAGGCGTACTTCTAGATGTTAACATGCATATCACGAAAACGTATGATCGCATGTCTGAAGGAGTTCGCTTGAATTCCATGGATTTTGACTTTGATTTCACCTTCGATCCGCAGAGTTTTTATAATGTCGATAATGGTGTCTTCTATAAGCAACGCCCCCACGATTCAATTAACTATAAGCCTATTCCCTCCTATCGGATTCGAGCTAATGCCGTACTGGCTGCATATAACTTTAACGAGGAATTCTACATCCCAAAATTTGATTTCCCGAGCCATGAATTCGCGGATTACCACAAAATGATTGCTTTTAAGCATCACACGGATTTCTGGGATTGCTACACTACTTTCCGAGTAGGAAATAGCGAAAAGAACGAACAGTTTCTCGATGATCCGCAAACTGTGACGCATAAAACTCTTTTTAAGAAGAACTCAATCTCGGGTGTTGGGATGTACGAATACCCTTACCGCCATTGGGCTAAAAAGCGCATCTATTTGCGGCCTCCTGCCAAGAATGAAGAAGAAAAGGTGCCAGATATCAGAACTCAGTTCGAAGGAAATTCCATTAATGCCCAGAAATACAATTTAGTAGCACAAATTCTTTTTGAGGTAGATTCACTCTGTGGCAACTGGCAATACCGCACAAGAACTGTTTATGATCCGTTCCAAAGCTTCTACAATTTTGAACGAACACCACGTTCCGTAGCGTTTCTAAATGTTTACTTCGACTTAATGGAAATTTCGAGGCGCAAACTAAATGCTAAACTCGACGCCGTTGAAAATCCATCTGAGGAAATTTGGATGAAAATCTACCAAAAACATAAGGAGAAAACATCGGCAAGAATGGATACTTTCTTTAAAGAGGTAGAGCGCGGCACGAGGGAAGAGGACTTCTTAAAATGGAACGCTTTGGTAATTGAAGAATTGGGCATTGACAATATTCAGATGTTTTCAATACCAGAGGAAGAAAGTGCCGAAGAGTAATTTGGAAGTGCTGAGTTCACAGAAAGTAGAAAGCTGAAAATCATCCCTTTTCAGCCTTTAACTTTTAGCCTTTTACCACCTGAATGAACAACTCGCTCCCTTGTCTAGGAGTAATGGAATTATAACAAGGTTCCATATTGATTCGGTCAAACGCAGAGAAATAGCTGACGTATTCTTCCTTGTTTCCACCGTACGGAGGGCCGCCCTCAAAATCACGACTGAATAGTACCCCAACCAGTTTTCCGTCAGGTTTCAATAGATTATACACGGTGTCAGCATATCTCTGGCGAAGTACCGGATTAATAGCACAGAACATCGTTTGTTCGAAAATGAAATCGTATTCTCCCTTGTGCTCAAAAAAATCTCCTTGATGTAATTGATCATTAGGAACTTCTGGGCATCTACTTTTTAAGTTTTCCAAGGGCTCTTTCGCTAAATCAATTACGTGCACGTTTTGAAATCCTTGTTTCCATAAATATTCCGCCTCGTAACCATTACCACAACCGGGAATGAGAATTCGGACATTTTTATCCGTTAGTTGATCGATATAGGCCTTAATCGGCGGGCTTACTTCTCCAAGATCCCAACCTGTAGTTCCAGATACGTAGCGACTTGCCCAAAATTCTTCTGATAAATGTTCCACGAATGAAAATTAATCAAAAAAGAGAAGCTTTGTTGGATTCAGTCCTACTTGATAACTGGTTAAGTAAGAACCCGTCATATCGTACTTACGCACTACTCCTTCATTCGTATATCCCATGGCATCCAAAATGTAGACGTTATCTTCGGAAGCGCGGTATTGAACCCGATACAAGGTATTTACCGTTGCCATGTCAATTGGAATGGTAGCTACAACATCATCTGATTGGAAATTAAAGCGTTGCACTCCAGAAGCGTTATAGACGAGCATATCGGTTGCAGACATTGAAGTCATTCCGCTAATATCAAACGCGTAAGCAGTATTTACAACTTGATCTGTTAGGGGATCAATCTTTCGCAATCGAGAAGGAATGGGACCGTAGTCTCCACGCGAGATCACGAAAATATCTCCGGCATCATTGGCCAGTACCCCACCTGGATTAATTCCTACGGATATCTTTTGCAATTCCGTATTTGTAGCAATATCGATAACTGAAACGGTAGAATCTACATCAGGAAAATTCAATCCGCCTGAATTGGCAACGTACAACTTGTTGTTGCTCACCGCAATTCCTTCGGGATTCTCCCCTACGCTAATTCGTGTGTCAATAGTCAGACT
Source organism: Flavobacteriales bacterium (assembly GCA_015665275.1). Taxonomy (GTDB): domain Bacteria; phylum Bacteroidota; class Bacteroidia; order Flavobacteriales_D; family Crocinitomicaceae; genus UBA4466. Next base: position 36,864 of record JADFAL010000040.1, read on the forward strand.
GGCTGTATCCAACACATCCACAAAACCATCATAGCAAGTAATATAAACTTTACCATTGGCCGAAGCCATGAATCGTGGTTGTTTGGGCTGACCATTCTCTGTCATTTGAATTTGCTCAATCGGCGAAAAATCGGATGCGCGCATTATCTCAATGGTAGATGAAACATTCACAACGATGTAGATCTTATCACCGTAGCGAATCATGTCATTTCCTGTATCTCCCAGAGCACGACTCGTTTTCGTTTGAAAGAAAGACGGATCTTTCGCACCGCCTGGCAGTTGCACCCAAGTAATACTGGAGTTATTATGCTGATAGAGCCCTTCACACAAGACAACCATACCGTTTTCTAGGTTGTTTACCTCTGGAACGAATGGTTGTGGTCCATCCTCATTACACGAAGTTAAAACCAAGGCTATTGCGGCAATGAGATTAAAGTATTTCATAATTCAAGGTCAATAAGAAGTGTCTTCCTGGCATTACATAAGAACGAATAAATGCGTAGGAAACATTGGTTAAGTTGCGCACGTTAATTTGTACGCCAATTTTGTGTTTATTTTTAACGGTGTACTTGTATCCAACCGCTGCGTCTAGTGTCCAGAAAGGGTCCAAATAATTAGCCGGGACGTTCTGATTCAAAGCATATCTTCCCGAAACGAAATTGTTGGAAATGCGCATGTTTAATGATTTGTACATAAACATGATATCTGCATTCGCCGTGTGTTCAGGAGCATAAGCCACTTGATGTCCGTTGGTAATTGCTCCCGGTGTAATGTCGATGACGCGTTGCCAAGTATAATTGGCCAAAAATTCGATCCGGTTTTCACCTCTAAACCTTCTAACGACTCTTGCTTCAGCTAGTCCGCCGTAAATCATGGCTTCGTCTACATTCTGCATGGACCAAATAAATAAATTCTTAGTTGGAATTGCTACAATCTTGTTTTGTACACGGTTGAAATATCCTTGGGTATTTATTTCAAAGCGCCAGCGGTAGTAATTTTCGCGAATCTTCCAATTATAGCCTAAATCAAATTGATGCGCGATTTCTGGTTGAAGATTGCTATTTCCTACTTCTCCGAAGTATAACTCGTTAAAGGAAGGCAAACGGAAATTTCGTTTGTACAAGAATTCCAACTTCATTTGCGGCTTGCGCGGAATTTCGTACTGAACTGAGGCACTTGGCGTGAATTGCACATGTGTTTTCTGAGATTCGCCATTATCATCATACATCAATTGGGCGCCTGCAATAGCTTCGAAATTAAAGGCATTGTGCATCTTTTTTGCTCCGAATAGTCCGTAGGATGAAGACCTGAAGGGTACCCCCAATACTTCACGATTACTCTGCAATGCCTCTATTTTCTCCTCAAGTCCCCACTTAAGAGCAATTTTATCGAATTGTTTGTTTTGAATATAACCTCCATTGAGACTTAAGTTTTGGAATTGGTCTTGAACAAAACCTGCAGCGCTCAAATACGTTGGATCAAAATATTCCAAATTATTAATTCCACCGTTCAAGTAGAACCGCATTCTATTTTGGTACTTATTAATAATATAATCTGCCATGAATCGATGATCCTGAGTGTTCATGCGCTCATCAGCGGACTGATTGTACAATAGAACGGCTCCCGGCAATCCTTGATCCATGAAAGAAGAGCGATAGATGATTTTTAGTTGGCTATTGTCCTTGATCCTACGCCCCAATTTGAAACCAAAGTGCATGTCCTGATAGTCGTTATTTCCGCGAACATTATCCGTTAAGGTAGCACCGTTCAAAAACTGATACGGATAAGAACCGTCTGCATCTCGAAATTTACCAAAGGCGGCAACGCTCCACTTCCCAAAGGATCTATCTCCTTGCAAATAAGCTTCTCTTCGTAAGAATGATCCGTAACGGACCGATGCCTTCAGTCTTGTTTTATCGCGTCCAAAACCGAGCATGAAGGTGTTGAATTGCAAATAATTACCTGTGAAGTTTGCAGATACAGATTGTAATCCGTCAAAGACCAATTGTGTTCCGGCTAAAGCACTTTCCAAACCTTCAGACTGCAATTGTCCAAGGTTCATTTGCCCAGCTTGTGCATTGGTTACTTGAAAATTATCGATTATTACAGCGGTGTGCTGACCGCCAAGTCCTCGCATGGAAACGGTTTTCAAGCCACCCAGACCGCCGTAAGATCGAACGGTAGCGCCCGGAACCTTTGATACCAAACCTGCGACATCGTCAGTATTCAGAAGCTCAATATCATCCTTTGTTAGCCCTTTCAATGGTAGCATCCGAATCATCACAATATCCTGAACGCCAATTCTCACCGCATCAATATGTTTGACCAACACGATACTTGTATCCACTTCCACCTCTTCTTGAGAAAAGGCATAAGTCGAGAGGATAAGCATCCCCCCGACTAAGCAACTATTTTTTAACCAACTATTCTTCATCTATTTTACAACTATCCGATTCGTATACGAATCAGATGCATTGTTCCAACGAATTACATAAACTCCTGAAGCAAAGTTTGAAACATCAATAGTAGATTGTCCATTATGTGACTCCGCGTAAAGTACATTCCCCTGCATGTCAACTATTGACAGCTGTCCTTCAGGAGCACTTACATTCACAACATCAGATGCTGGATTCGGATACATTTCAATAGCTAATAATTCATTAGACGTTAATCCAACGCCCCCCATAGTCTTGATATCATCTATAGCGATATATTCGGGCGTATTGTTATAAATCCCACTTTTATCAGACGAATCAAAACTGAAGTTAACCTCTGTAACTGGGAATGAAAATTCCGTGGTCAAATCAACCGTCTGCCAAGTATCTACAATATAATCCATGGTGCTGTCGGCAAATCGATAGTCGGCAAGGTAGAATTCCATTGAATCCAATTCACCTTGATCGTTCGATGCATAAATCCAAAGAATAAAATAATCCTCTCCGTTCGTTCCATCTACAACTCCATTGGCATTAACCGTGTCTCCGAATACTTTGCCCAACCAGTTTCCGTTTTCCATGACTAATTTTGTCCATGCTGTATTCGTGAAACTGAATTCTGTAATTTGCGTATTTGCACTTTCAACACTCATGGTACCCGATGAAGTGTAGATTGCGTAATTGGCTGATCCACCAAATCCGCTTCCTGTTACAGAACTATATTGATTTGCTGAACTTTGCGTTGAAACATCGGTAGTGTTTGAAATTGCATATCCACCCCAGAATCCTCCCCAAGACGTATCGTAGTAATTTGTCAATCGAATCGACTCAGTTTCGGTCAAAACGAAATCTCCACCACCATGAGTGGGACCTCCATTATCGTAAGACTCTGTGCCTAACGTGTAAGATTCGAAATCGAATGTTGATTGTGCAGCTACTGTTCCACCCACTGCAAGGGCGATAATTGATAAGTAAATTTTCTTCATCGTTTCATTTTTGAAGTGTTTAACGTTGAAGAATCAGCTAAATGAGAGATATGGCATTGCCTGTACACTGCAATGAGCATAAATCCGACTTTGATCTGAAGTCTTCATTAATATGACCAGGGCAAGTATTCTGACTCGTACCATATCGGCTTCGTCTTCCCATGAACGCGGGGAGCATTCACAGTGACATATTGAAACCGACTTTAAGTACTTACAGCTGCAGATACAGTTCCGGATTTACACCGGATTCCTTTTTAATCCCAACTTAATTGTAGAACCAAAGTCGCAGCAAATGTACGACATTAATTAAGGCGAGGCAATGGGTAGTGCTGTTATTTAAGAACTACCTTCTTTGAAAGGGATTGATCACCAGAGTTTAAGGTGACGAAATAAATACCTGATTGTAGGTTACTAAGGGCTGAAAACGAGGCACTATTGATAACCTGCAAACCATTTGAGGTAAGCTCATCTTCCCAAAGCAGACGCCCATTAACATCCGTGACGGAAACGGAACAATTATCCGAGAATGCATTGAATTCGATATAAAAATCTCCATCAGTTGGATTCGGAAAGATTTTCAATTCCATTTCTTCAATGGTTTCATCTACTGATAAAAATGTACAATCACCATTCGAACCTGGCAAATTCGCATCGAGCCAATCCAATCGGTTTTGAATCCATTCTTTCAAATAAAGTATCTCTTGAGAATAAGTCCCAGCAACTGTATTGTTCGGCCACACATAGGTTCCGAGAATATCCCATCGATCAAAATTTCGTTGTTGTGCATTCGAAATCAAAGCTAAATTGGAATCGATATGAGCAAAGATGGAATCGGTGTGATACGGTCCTTCTCTTAATTGATCCCATCTGCATCGAACTCGATTGCTAAATTCAGGGTCCGTTAACAATCGCTCCCACCAAAATGGAACTTGCCAATTATCCCCTGGACAAACATCATTGAACTGATATGCCCACCCCGTAACATCACTTCCATCGCAATAATCAGCATTTCCGAAAGCCAAGTTATAATCCCATGGTGGACCAATTCGAATCTTTCCGTATTTACTGTCTTTATCTTTGATTAAAAAGGTGCTAATTCTGTATCCGTCTACATTTCGAACTGCTTCCGACAACAAAAAATAATCTACGAATGAATTGATTTCTGCCAGAGAACGATAACCAACGGATGGATCTTGATAATTCGACCCGTTTAATCGATCTTCAAATGAATCAAAATAGGACTGAATATATAATTCTTGCGCTGGAACTATAGAATCTGGTTTTGGATAATGGTAAAAGAACTCAACTTGCTGTGGATTGGATGACCAAGTAGAATGCTGAGATGTCCAAGATCCGTTGTTGCCTCCAGTACTTTTGTCAATTTTCACAATGTAACCACCCGTTAAATCATCGCCAGTAATTTCAGTGCTCGATAAAACAGAAATATCCACACGTCCTTCATCCCTCTTAATTTTTTCGGCGAACAAATATACACCTTGATAGATTCCATTGATGATCAGTTCGCACAATTGAGTGCGCGGACTGTACCCAGTAAGATGACTTCCCATATAGTATGCGAGTTCATTCCGCATTAACGTTTTATCGCTGTAAGGACCGTGCAACACCCAATCATTTTCTGCTGGCATTCCAAACAGAGATACGTTATTATTAAATCCTTGAAGGTCTCGCGTTTCCAAACCATATCCCTTTTTCGGAAACATAGAAGAAGAGCTTCCTCGTTGTTCAATTCCAATGAATCCATCATATCCAAAGGGCGGATCCGTAGCATGATTCATATTTCCCGGTCCATTATCAATGATTTGCATAGTTCCTGTTGCCTTTGGCTCGTCTGGAATAGGAAAAATGGATGTATTGATATAAACTAACGGGATTTCACTAGAATCTGGCGCAACAATGTTACTTAAGGTAATGTCAATCTGGTAATTTCCGGATGATCCTCCGTTGTATCCGTCGACCACAAAAAAATACGAAGTATTGGCTTGTAAAAGTACAGCATCGATTCTGGAATTGTACTGAGCATTGTACGCAGGAGACTGACAACCATCTTCCTGACAGCCAACAAGATTTCCTCCACATGTTCCTTCGTAGATATAAATTTGGGAGTCGTAATTAGTGACTGCTTCACAAACGCTTACATCAACAATGACGTTCGTTGCTCCATTATCAAATCGGTATACATGATCCGGCGCTCCTCCTTGGTTCCCTACATCTGGACAACTTTCGAAATAGTCATCATTGGCTCCCACGGTTGATCCCTGACCAGAAAATGGAAGATTGCTAATTACAGTGGCATTGGCACAATCCTCTCCTCCAGACTGTCCGAAGGCGGAAATGGAACATACTCCTAGTAAAACAATAGTGAGAAAAACTTTAGTTCGTTTCATAGGTTCGATAGAGTTACCTAAAGTACATCTTTAATACCTGCAATAAAACCAATAGCGTTTAGACTTACGCCTTCTTCTTGTTCTTATCCAGTTTATAGGTATACTGAAGCATAATCGTTCGTGGTGCTTCAATCTTAAGTGGACGAAGCGAATAAACACGATTGAAGATATTGGAACTGATCACCGCAATTTTATGCGTTTCCGTGATTTGGTAGGACATTCTTGCATCAAAAATCCAGTTTCCATTTCGGTTGTTGTTGAAGTAATCCATATAGCGGATGTTCTGAACAAAAGGAGGTGTGGTACTCGTTTCAAATTCTTCTATTACGCCATCTAGATTCAAGATTTTACTGAAGTATCGTGCACTGGCTCCAATAGCAAATTTCTCACGAATCATCACTTCCACATCCATTTTCACATTATGTAAGAAACGATATTTTAGAATTCCATTGGTTGAATCCAGCGATGTTGAATTGTAGCTATAATCACTTCCCAGAATATCCGTTGCATACACCAAATCTGGCGTTAATGTTTTAGGAACGATATAATTATATCCGGTAATAAAAGTCATTTCGGCCTTCTTTCCTAGTTTTGCCTTTCCTGAGAAAGAAACGTCAATTCCGAGAACTCTCGACTCGCCTGTATTTCTAAACTGGAAGCCGTACGTGTTCGATGGATCGGTTGGATCTTCTCCCCAGAACCCAAACAAATACTCTATGGTATTGTCATATTCTTGCCAGAAGGCAGCAACATCCAGATACCCGAATAAGTCTCCAAATTTAAGTCCTTGTTTGATTCCCACTTCAGCATTCCAACTGCTTTCTGGTAACAACTCAGGATTCGGGAACACACCAAAATTGCCTACCCCTGTTCGAATGTAACGCTCTGTGATTGTTGGGAAACGATATCCTTGTCCGTACGAACCACGTAAGTACGTTTCTTGATAGAGTTTGATACTTGCTCCTGCGCGGAAAATAGGTTTCAATGCGGTAATGGAATCGTTTAATTGAAAATATTCCAATCGACCTCCAATGGATAAATTTAGAGTTTGTCTCACCTTTTTCTCCAGCTGGGTATACGCAGAAATATTCAGCAATTGATTGTTTGGACTTCCTCCTCCCGCATACAGATTCGCGAATGAATTGGTGAATGTGCTGGTAACGCCTCCAATAAAATCTAGGTCATTCAGGTTCTGGTAACGCTTTTTGAACATGTAATCTCCGTAGTACACCTCCGATTGGTTCGATTGATTTGCGGTCAATTCGTTATCCGTATATAGCAAACGTGCTCTGAAACTGTGCTTTCCACTTGCTTTCGTAAAGAAATTCAAGAAAGGATCGACATTAAAAATGAACTGCTCTTGCAAGAAAACGGCTCCGGGATATCCTTGAAACAAGCCAGAAGAATCGTTGAGCCATGCGAAAGTTAAGTTGGACTCTGAATACATTACGTTTCCATTGATTCCATAGTTCAAACCTTTGTGTTTCTTGGAGCGGCGTCGGATATTAAAATTACCTCGGATACGTTGCATGGACATCTGTTGTTCTGAAAAATTAGAAACCGAATCAACAATTCCAGGATCTGTTACTGGAGGTCCTAAATATCCATGGTCGTAGTTCACGTTTCCACCCAAAACAATATCCCATTGTCCTGCGCGACGTGTATGTAAAAAATTGGCTCCAGTAATCAACGGCACGCCTGTCCACCATGTTCCACCTTCTACTCCTGGATTCGAATACAGCCCGGTGTAAACGTTTACTTTGGTTTTCGGTTTTAAGCCCGGATATGCCGTTCGAATATGAATCGATCCCGAAAGCGCTGAACTTCCAGAAAGCACAGAAGCCGCTCCTTTGGTTACTTCAATTTGATGGATATTTTCTACAGGAATGAATCCCCATTCAGGGCGCCCCGCATCTCCTGAAAGCATGGGCATGTCATCCACAATAACCGCTACTTTCGATCCAACGCCAAAGGTGAATCCACTCCCACCGCGGATTTGAGGTTCTCCGTCCAGAATATTCAATCCCGGAGTTTGATCCAGTGCCGTTTCAATGCTTCGCGTGTTTTTGTTCTCAATAAGTTCGGGTTTCAATATTTCCATGGAAACCGTTTGATCTTCGAAAGGTTTATCGAATTTCCCAACGCGTACCGTTACGTCATCCAATTGCTTCACATTCGGATCAATGAATGGCTTCAGAACAATGTCTTGGGTGATCGTATTTCCTTTGATAATGGTTAAGTCCAAGGTATCCGTTACCATTCCTGTAAACCTACAAACCACGCGTACATCTCCAGAAGGCAATTCAATGGTATAATTCCCATCCAAATCCGACAGCGCTCCAATGGTAACATCGCCTTTGTAAACAATAGCCGCACCGATGAGAACTTCACCTTCGGTATCTGTTACTTTACCCATTAATGTTCCCATGTTTTCATCTTGGGCAAAACCCCAAAAACTCATACATGTGAAAAGAAATACGAAAATCTGTTTCATATTGAGATAAAAAGGGCCGAACATTGCTGCTCAGCCCGTTATTAATTCGTTTAAACTATTATTGGTGGTATACCTTAAAACGCTTGGATTCGTTTCCTACAAGTACATTAACCAAGTAGATTCCAGTTGGAGCATCAAACGCTACCGTTGGAGCTGTTTCTCCTGAAAGAACAATAGATCCTGACATATCCACCACTTCAAACTTCCCTTGCTCTCCTTTCACTTGGAAGTTCAATTCGCTTGTTTGATTGTTCATGAATACATTTACTGGGAATTCATTCCCTTCCGACAATCCATTGTTGTTATAAATTAGTTCAATATCATCCACCCAAACTTGATCATTCGCATCACCGCCACCTGGGGTTGCATTTGTAGTGAAAGTCACAAGAAGATATGCTACGTTCGAAGCTGGACCGCTATAATCGAAAGGTACAGACATTCTCACCCATCCACTTGTATATTGGTAGTTGAGTTCCGCTGTTGCGACCACTTCATCAGATGAAGCTGCATCTTCTGGATCACGATAGTCGTAATCGTCATGCAAAGTAGCCTTCATTCGCGCTTCCTCAGAACCACCCAAAGAATCTATTGGAAGATAGTTCACCCAAAACACAATGGAATCAGGCATATCTGAAAATGCTTCAGAAAACTCTGCATCTCCCGTTCTTGTAATATTATGGTTCGCTGGATCACTAGCAACAATTGCTCCCATGTTAACTTGTCCTAGAGTTAGGTTTCCATTGGCGGTAACACCAAATCCTGCATCTCTTGACCAAATTCTAGCGCTTGTAGTTCCTGAAGATCCCGGACGTACGTTTGTAGATTGCTCCACTTGTACGTCAGCGGCAAACGTAAAGCCACCAGATGCAGACATGAAACTGTTCCAGTTTACGGGCTCTTCACCAGCCGAGGCAGCTTCCCATTGTTCAAAGTCTGAATTTCCAATTTGAGTCTGTGCAAATCCACAGAAAGAAAGCACCGCTAAGGATGCCGATAGTAATAAATGTTTCATGAGCCTAAGGTTTTAAAACAAGCAAATATAGAATATTCGGCGTTCATCACGAAAGTTGCTTTGATAATCGTACACAAGCGAATGTTCATCCACCACACACTATTCCAACACATTAATGATTGCAAGCGTTGTAGATAGTAGAACCTTTTTAATTCAATTAGATGAGATCAAAACACATAAGCGACGTAAACGAAGCGATTTTAGTTTTGCGGCACTTCGTTGAATTGAGTGCCAAACTTCTTCCATTTCTGGATGAACTAGAGCGCAAAAAAGCTCCTACCATGCATGACCTTAAGAGTCGTGATAAAATTATCGCGGTATACCGCAATTATGAGTTTGATACGCAAACGTCGAAAGTTTTAATGAACTCAGATGTTTTGGAGTTGATTAAAACATCATTTGAGAACATCTCCAATCGGAAGAATCGCAGTCGCAAGAACCATTCACGCCCTTTAATCCAATTTCTACGTGAGCACGATCGTTTGCAACGGAACTGGGGGCTTGTGCAAGCGAATTAATCATACTTCATTACTTTAGCAGGATGGCAAAGAACACCGATCCTGGTTTAGGCACAAATTATAGTACTGAGATCAAGCGATTTGTAAATCCTGATGGGAGTTATAACATTCGTAGAAAAGGTGCGCTTAGTGGTGTGCGAGATTTTTACAAGTTTCTGATTGAGAGTTCGTGGAAGGCATTCATCCTTTATGCACTTCTCTATTACGTTGTTATCAATTGCATTTTCGCCGTTCTTTTTGTTTCGGTAGGACTTGAAGGGCTTTCCATCAGTACTACTGATATTCCAGATTTCTTTGATGCCTTCTTCCTTTCGGTTCAAACTTTTACTTCTGTTGGATACGGATCGGTTTCTCCATTGAGTCTGAGTGCCAATGTTGTTGCCGCGGTTGAATCATTTGTTGGTTTAATGAGTATTGCACTTATCACTGGATTGCTTTATGGGCGTTTTTCGCGACCAAAAGCGAAGATTGCATTCTCAAATAACATTTTAATCACCGATTTCAAGGATCATCAGGCAATGATGTTCAAAATTGTCAACAAGAGAGATTCCACGCTATTGAATACAGAAGTAAAAGTCATTCTGTTCATTGACAAAGGCGGTGAAGACGCCAATCAGTTCAATAAGGACTTCTTCCGACTGGAATTGGAATTGGAACACATTCATTTCTTTCCATTGTCTTGGACGCTCGTTCATGCTATTAAGGACGATTCCCCCTTCAAAGGTTTAACCGTTGCAGATTTGAAGAAGAGAAACGCAGAAGTGTTAGTACTTGTGGAAGCTTTTGATGAGACACACGGTCAAAGCGTAAAAGAAAAGAAAGGGTACGGCGGCGACCAGTGGTTAGAGGGATATAAATTTGACCGGAATTTCCGAGGCGGACACGATGGGGTTCTAGAGTTATACATAGACGAACTGGATAACGTAGTTCCTTTGGATTAATGCAGATAGGTTTTTAATCGCAAGATTTTGATTCACACTATTTAAAATCACACAGGTTTTCGACCGCAAAGGCGCAAGGAACGCTTGGACGTGTGCTGTAGAAGTACGCGAATAGAATCCTTTGGATTCTCCAGAAGTTGGAACATGACCGTTTGATTCGAAACTCAGATGAATACCTAGAAAGACAGCTTTTCCCAAAATACCTTTCCTTCGTATGCGTCTTTGTAGTAAATCACACACACTTTACCTTAGGTTTTTCTTACTTTTGATTTGTGAATAAACCGGATTTTAATAGCTCTGTGGAATTGCCCGTAATGGAGCAGTTTTACACGATTCAGGGCGAAGGAAGTTACAGTGGCAGGCCTGCTTATTTTATCCGTTTGGCAGGATGCGATGTTGGATGTGTTTGGTGCGATGTGAAAGAAAGCTGGGATGCTGGCGAACATCAAATTACCGCAATTGATGATCTTGTTAAAAATGTGGTTGAAACCAATACGGAATTCTGCGTTATCACTGGTGGAGAACCGGCAATGTATCCTTTGAACACGCTTATTGACACTCTAAAATCTCATGGAATTGAGACCGCAATCGAAACCTCTGGCTGTTACCCACTAGATGGAAATATTGATTGGTACTGTTTCTCTCCAAAGAAATTCAAAGCGCCAACAGACGAGGCATACGAAAGGGCAAACGAGCTAAAAGTGATCATTGCGCATCCTTCGGATTTTGAGTGGGCGGAAGGTCATGCATCTAAAGTTTCGGAAGATTGCCAACTCTATTTGCAACCCGAGTGGTCGAAACAGGAACGGTTTTTGCCTTTGATAATTGACTATATTAAAACGCATCCGCAATGGCGCGTATCCTTGCAGACGCATAAGTTTATGAACATACCTTAACCATGGTGAAATACATTTACACACTTTTTCTAGCCCTAGCCGTAACGGGATGTGCCGAAGCACAAGTTGGCTACAGCACGAAAGACAAAAAAGCAATTAAACTTTTCGAAGCTGCTAAAACGGCACCGCAAGACGAACGAGCAGAAGGAGCGCGTGAGCCCAATTATCAAGCAGGGATTGAATATTTGGAAAAAGCACTAGATCGTGATTCGAATTTCGTTGAGGCGCATATGATGAAGGCTGAACTGCACGAATACAAAGTGGAGTATGACGAAGCGATTCATCACTATAAGAGATCTTTGGCCATCAATCCAAACTTTTTACGCTCGGGTGTCACCTACTTCTTCCTTGGGAATTTGCAGCATGCTACGGAAGATTATGACAGTGCGATCAAGAACTTGGACATTTATCTTCAAAACCGGAATGCCAATCCAAAACTGCAACAAAAAGCTTCCATAATTCGTGCGAATGCGGTGTTTGCAAAGAACGCGATTGCCAACCCTTTGCCTTTTGATCCCGTGAATGTTGGACCGGGAATTAATACTGAAAATCCGGAGTACTTCCCTACCATTACCGTAGATGGAGAAACTATTTTGTTTACGCGTCGCATCAAAGACGGGCGTGTTCAAGGGCGTTACAAGGAACAGGAAGATTTCTTTGTGTCTCAATTGGAGGATAAATTGTGGCAAAACGCAACACCAATGCCTACCAACGTAAATACAGTAAACAATGAAGGTGCACCAACCATTGCTGCCGACGGTAGAACGCTGATTTTTGTGGGATGTGCCGATCAATTTGGATCCTACGGAGAGAATCGTGGTGGACGTGGAAGTTGTGATTTGTTCATCACTAAGAAATTAGGAAACCGATGGACAGACCCTGAAAATCTTCCCGGAACTTTGAATACTTTGCATTGGGAGACACAACCTTCCCTTTCGTCTGATGGGAAAACTTTGTATTTCATTCGCGGGATTCGTGGACGTAATGCTACGAACAATTCCGACATCTACGTTTCTCATTTACTTCCCAATGGTGAATGGAGCACTGCAGAAAAATTACCGGATCACATTAATACTCCGGGGCGTGAGGAATCTGTAGTAATTCACCCAGATGGAAAAACCTTGTATTTTGCCTCTCGCGGACACATCGGCATGGGTGGATCGGACATCTACATGACTCGAATGAATGAGAAAGGAGAATGGTCAATGCCAGAGAATTTGGGATATCCTATCAATACGAAATATGACGAAAACTCGCTAATGGTAGGCCCAGACGGAGAAGTTGCATTCTTTGCTTCAGACCGTGAAGGAGGCTATGGAGATTTGGATATTTACTACTTCATCATGCCGGAAAACATGCGTCCGACAAAGACATTATACTTTGAAGGTTTGGTGTATGACATCAATACGAAGAACCCAATTCCAGGGAAATTTAAATTGGTAGATATCGAAACAGGAGAAGAAGTTATTTACTCGGAAGCTGATCCTATCACGGGAGAATTTACCGTTTCATTACCTGTGAACAAAGAATATGCATTGACGGTTGAATATCCCGGATACGCCTTCTATTCAGACAACTTTAACATGACAGAACCGGAAGGTATGGACGCATTTCATAAAGATGTACCGCTCGTTCCAATTGGATCTGGAACTGGAATTCCACTGGCCAACGTATTCTTCGACTTGGATAAATCAACACTACGTGAGAAATCGTTTGGTGAGTTGAACAAACTCGTTTCGTTCATGAAAGAGAATCCAGATTATAGCTTTGAAATTGGCGGTCATACGGATTCGCGCGGTAATAACAACCAACAACTGTCTGAAGACAGAGCAAAAGCTGTAATGGATTACGTAGTTTCGAAAGGAATTTCTGGAGATCGATTGACTTCAAAAGGATACGGAAGTTCACAGCCTATCAACTCGGATGCAGCAATTGCGGCATTGCCAAGCGCAGAAAGAGAAGCAGCACATCAGGAAAACCGACGTGTAGAATATAGAATTATAAGCAAATGATACATTTTATCCGGCTAACGCGGCCATTGAATATGATCATCATCGCATTGACGATGTATGGTCTTGGATGGTTCTACGATGGATTGCTAAAAGACACCTCAGTTGGGATTCAGTCGATGGATTTCTTCCTCTTGGTTTTTAGCACCACCTTAATTGCTGCAGCTGGTAATATCATTAACGATTATTTCGATCGCAAAGCAGACCGCATCAACAAACCGGAGAGATTGATTATCGGTAAGTTCGTGAAACGCCGCGTTGCCATTCTAACACATGTATTGATCAATTTGTTTGCTTTTAGCGTTGCCGCCTATCTTAGCTGGAAACTTGAAACCTTCGGATATGTTTTCATCCATCTGATGACGATCAACATGCTTTGGTTTTATTCCATGTATTTCAAGCGCAAATTCCTTATTGGAAATGTGATGATTGCTGGAATGACGGCCATGGTCCCCCTACTCGTTGGATTCTATTACGACCAATCGATTTCATCTGGTGCATTGGAAGTAAATAACTTCAACGACGGATTGACCTTCATCTCTGCCAAGATCATCATTTTAGTCCTTTCTGTAGCATTAGCGGGGTTTGCTTTTATCATCAATTTGGGACGAGAAATCATCAAGGATATGGAGGATATTCCCGGTGACGAAGTATTAAAAGCTCGTACTATCCCTATCGTTCTGGGAATCAAAAGTTCACGCTGGATTGTAACAGTTATTTTAACCTTAGCGGCACTATTCACCATCCTTCTAGTCCTTATGTTCCCTAGGATTGGGACATTGGGCTTCCTATCTATATTTGCGGCCGGTGCCTTGGTGATTGTAGCAATTATCACTATCTTGCTCGGTGACACTAAGAAACATTATAAACTAGCCAATAACTGGTTAAAGCTAGCAATGATAGCTGGTTTGCTGACCCCCGTTATTTGGAGGTTGTTATTTTACTATGACTAATAACAAACTGGTTCTAGGGTCCAAATCACCTCGCAGGCAAGCACTTATTGGTGAGTTAGGATTCCCTGTTGAAATTAGAATCGACGAAATTGAAGAGATCTATCCGGACGATCTGGCTCCCGAAAAAGTTCCGGCATATCTGGCCAAATTGAAGGCTCAGCCCTTGATTCCTACATTGAAGGAAAATGAAATCCTTGTAACTTCCGATACGATAGTACTATTAGATGGGAAAGTAGTTGGAAAACCAAAAGACAGAAACGAATCGATTGAAATGCTCCGCAGTTTGTCAGGGCGATCTCACACGGTTATCACGGGAGTTAATCTGGCTTCCATAGAAAAAATGTCTGCTTTCTCAACTGTTACTGAAGTCTATTTTTCGGAAATTTCAGAAGACGACATTGTACACTATGTAGATAAGCATCAACCATTTGACAAGGCAGGTTCTTACGGCATTCAAGAATGGCTCGGCTATATTGGCGTTTCCAAAATTGAAGGTTGCTATTACAATGTAATGGGGCTTCCGCTGCATGATTTGTACAAGGCTTTGAAGTCTTTTTGATAGATGAAGTGGCTTTCTCTTTTTCTGCTGTTACTCCTTTTTTCATGTTCAGAGAATGAGTTTGAAGTAGAGGACCAAATGTACAATTGCCTATTGTCGCATGCCAAGAAAGAGAAAATAGATCTTACCAAAGAATTAACGAAGCTGGAGAAGAAGTATGTAAAATGTGGTCTTTTATCCAATACCAGTGGAAAGGCTAAAATTGCATTCTACGAAAACATCTTGAAAACGGGTGATTTCCCGAAATTACCAAGGGGTTGCACCTACGACAGTAGTCTTTTCAAAGCCTTGAAGTGGTTCAACGATCCCGTTTGTATCGATAAGGTTGAAGAATTAGATGCGCCTAAATCGAAATACTTCCAGTTGCGGGAGAAGATGGAATCTCTGATGTCTACAGGAGATGCAACAGCTGTTCAGGGCGTAAAAGTAATGCTGGAAGTACTAGATGCCTAGGATTTTGAACCCCCTTACTTTCGAGCTTATTTCCTGTTGACGCTAAATGCAATCCTGGAAAAGGATACAGCGTACATTCGAGCCATCCCGAAGAAATTAAATAACGTGCCTCCTCCCTCCAATATAAACGCAGAAGACATCACACACATCAAAGCAAATCAGAACCACGTTGTTACGATAAATGATGAAGTTATTGCCCTCGATGCGCTTGAAAAAAAGCTCATACCAATTCTGAAAAAATTCAAAGAAGATGATTTCCAGCATATTCGAATAGAAGTTTCGCAGCAAACCAAATACAGCGTCTTTGCTCAAATTCATAGTGCAATTGAAGAAGCACACCGAAAAGTTTTGGAGTTCTACAGTTATCGAGAAGTAGGCTTGGAATTGGATAAACTTTCGGAGGAACAACGAAGCAAATTGGAAAAAATGCATCCTTGTCGTGTAATTGAGGCAAAACCTAATTGATACAGAATTCCTTCGTAATTTCGCGACATGTCAGATGCAGCCCAAACATCATCCTTTACCCCATTCATTGGTCCTACGGCTGCTATTCCCCTACCTGCTCAGTTTACCTTCCCGTTTTATTACGAGCCGCATGAATTGAGTCACTTGGCTGCTAAAGAATTACAAGAGCGGTTAAACTCAGAGGACTTCCAGCACAACTTCGGTCTTGAGGGCCCCAAAAAGGGAAATGGAAGCGGAAAAATGTTCGGAGTGCTCGTTGTGAAGAATCAAAATGGCGAATTGGGATACCTTTCCGGATTTTCTGGTAAAATGGGTAATTCCAATGATCACCCTGGTTTTGTTCCTCCCGTTTTTGATATGCTGGAAAAAGGCAACTTCTTTACAGAAGGAATGCAGGAACTCGGAAAGATCAATCAGGCCGTACGAGAGAAAGAATCGAGCCCAGAATTCTTAGCGATGCAAGCCGACCATAATGCGTTGGTAGCACAAGCTGATCAAGAAATTGAAGCATTCCGAGAAGAAATGCGACAGAAAAAGCGCCTTCGTAAAGAGAAACGACTGCAGTTGCCATCGGATATGAATGCTACAGAACGTGCGATTGTAGAAAATGAATTGATAAGCGAAAGCCTGTCCAACAAACACCGACTGCGGCTGATGGTGGCAGAATGGAATACCAAAAAAGAACTGTCACAATCGAAAATTGACACGGAAATTGCCATTCTGAACAGTTTAAAAGAACAGCGCAAATTGTTTTCGAACAGCTTGCAACAGCAAATATTTAGCGAGTATGCCTTTCTAAACGCCAAAGGGCGCGCTAAGAATCTTGTAGACATTTTTCAAGATCTAAATATTGATCCTCCTTCCGGTGCGGGAGAATGTGCAGCGCCAAAGTTGTTTCAGTATGCATTCAAACATCAGCTAACGCCGATTTGTATGGCGGAATTCTGGTGGGGCAAATCGCCGAAATCGGAAATTCGAAAGCACGGAAGTTTCTATCCTTCCTGCCGGGGAAAATGCGAACCTATTTTAGGGCACATGCTAGAGGGATTGGACGTAGAACCCAACCCAATTCTCAAGAAGCCCGATTTCATTCCTCCGTTAAGCGTTGCCTTCGAAGACGATTATTTGGTGATCATCAATAAACCTTCTGGATTCTTATCCGTTCCGGGAAAATCAGACCTTCCTGACCTCTACTCTATGGTTCGGGAGAAATATCCGAATGCTACTGGACCGATGATTGTGCACCGTTTGGATATGGCTACCTCTGGCATTTTACTCTTCACCAAAACGAAGGAGGCGAACAAGTTCATGCAACAGCAATTCATCAAGAAAACAATTTCGAAACGCTACGTAGCCTTGCTGGACGGAAACTTAGAATTGGACGAAGGAGAAATTGACTTACCGCTTCGCCTGGATTTGGACGATCGCCCGCGCCAACTTGTCTGCTACGAGTACGGAAAAGAAGCCAAAACGAAATACAAAGTCGTGGATCGTCTTTACGGAAAAACGCGCATTCATTTCTTTCCCATTACTGGTCGCACACACCAATTGCGGGTTCATGCGGCGCACCCCGACGGCTTGAACATGCCAATTATTGGAGATGATTTATATGGAAAACGTGACGAGCGACTGCACCTGCACGCTGAGGAGATTGTGTTTGTGCATCCGAAGACAAGGGAGCGAATTACGGTGACGGTGCCGGCGGGATTCTAGGCGGTGAGTTGTTTGTTATTTGCAATATGGACGTATATCCCACAAGCGGTGCACCAATGATTTACTACAGCACTCTGTAACATCAAAAAATAATTTGGTTATTCAGATATGAAAACCCTTCTAATCACCTTCATTTCTTTAGTTCACCTTTTGCTGACGTCACACATAACGATTCTGGAACAACATCCATTTCAGGCCCTTGGCAATTGCCGGTTCAAATCAAAAGTATTTATACAGAAAACGGGCATTTAATCGTAGGATTGAATGGCGCCGAACAAGATACGACGCATGTTTTGAACGGAAGTCTTTGGATAAGTAGCGATGAAGGAAACTCCTGGACTGAAATCACCGGAAACATGCATGCGACAAACGTTTATGGGAACAATGTGGTTGCTGGCATTAATGGGGAATTGCTGGTAGGCACCTACGGAGGAGGCATCTTTCGATCCAATGACTTGACATTAGGAACAGCCTCACTTACAAAAGATGAATTTCAAATTGCCTTGTTCCCGAATCCAACTTCGGAATACGTGGTAGTTACTGCTGATCTTTCGTCTAGTTTTAATGTCGACATTATTGACAACTCGGGAAGGTTTGTTCTTACGAAAAAGGCAACAGATGGACAGAAAATTGATGTCCAACAACTGCCATCTGGTTCTTATGAATTAGTAATCTCAACTGAGACAACTAAAGTGTCTAAGAGCCTCGTGATTCAGTAAGAATCGTTTTCTTGTGTAAAGATTTGACAAAATATGATACGCGTTCTACCCGTTTTTCTGCTCCTATTGCTTTCGGCATGCACGAAAAAGCAGGAATGTGTGAGTTCCGATTGCCTAGAATTTCACCCAATACATTTGAGAGTGGAAAATACGACCAGTTATGATTTTACATCTCTTGAAGTTTCCCCTGGAACAGGAGAAATGCATGATTACGGCATTTTAGCCTCGGGAGATACTTCCGCATACTTTCTATATAACGACGGAGGATTCCATTATGGTACCATTCGCGCCATTACAAACGCGAACGACACCTTTGCCCTATTCCCAATCGATTACGCTGGTGAAACGCCACTAGAAGGTGGTTATTACACGTATGTATTATCCGGTAGTAATGGCTCGTTCTGGAGTTCCTTCCGAGAAGATTAACGTCTTCCTTTCGGCTTCCCTCCTTGCTGCTTGTTCTTCTTGCGATTCGCGAAAAATTCTTGCTTACGGCGTTGTTTCTCTTTTTCAAACTCTTTCTTCTCCGCCTTCGTCATCGGGGAGTCCGTTTGCGGGAAAGGGTGATCGGAAACAACAGTAATACGCTGACCAATCAACTTCTCAATATCTTTTACGAATGCATTTTCTTCCGGTTCCGAAATGGAAATCGCTGTACCTGTCTCACCTGCTCTTCCTACACGTCCAATTCGATGAACATACGTTTCTGGCAGATTCGGAATGTCGTAATTGATCACCCAGTTCAACTTGTCAATATCGATTCCACGCGCTGCAATATCGGTTGCCACCAATACGCGTAGGGTTTTGGCTTTGAAATTCTTCAACGATTTTTGTCGCTGGTTCTGAGCTTTATCTCCATGAATTGCAGCAGCGTCAATCTTCTTCTTGGTTAAATCTCTTGCCAAGCGGTCCGCTCCATGTTTCGTTCTAGAGAATATCAGGACCTGATCCTTCTTTGGATCTTTCAAAATGTGTAAAATCAACTTCTTCTTATCCTCACGATTGGTGAAATACACCAATTGCTCAACAGTTTCTGCCGTAGTAGATTCTGGAGTAACCTCCACCTTTTCAGGATTGTCAAGAATTTTACGAGAAAGTCCAATGATATTCTCGGGCATTGTAGCTGAGAAAAACAACGATTGGCGGCGCTTTGGAAGTACTTCTAGCAACTTTCGGATATCATGGATGAATCCCATATCCAACATACGGTCAGCTTCGTCTAAAACGAAAATCTCTACCTGCTTCAACGAAATATATCCTTGCTGCATCAAATCCAGCAATCGGCCCGGAGTGGCAACAAGAATATCTACGCCTCCTTTCAATTGCGCTACTTGGCTGTGTTGTTTCACACCGCCAAAAATTACAGCATGTCTTATATCCGTAAAGGCTGCATATGCTTTGATGTTCTCTTCAATTTGAATCGCCAACTCACGTGTCGGTGTTACAATGAGTGATCGAATGGGTCGCTTCCCTCCTTTTACCTGGTTTTCTCCAAGCAATTGAATGATAGGAATGGCGAAGGCAGCTGTTTTACCAGTACCAGTTTGTGCAACACCAAGAAGGTCCTTTTGTCGTAATACAATTGGAATGGCTTGCTCCTGAATGGGTGTTGGTGTTGTATATCCCTTTTGATTGAGGGCGGTTAAGATCGAGTCGTCAAGACCCAATTCATTAAATTTCATGCGTAAATGTTACTTGCCCTTTGAAAATCGAAAAATGTCGGTATGCGGGCTGTTTAAAGATGTGTAAAGGTAACGTTTAATAATAAAACGTGAACATTTACTTTTTCTGATGCTTTGTACTTCTTCCAACGATAAAATATTTTACCAAAGGTTCATATAGGTAGGAAAGACCAATAATTACAAGTAATGAAGTTATTGAAAGAAAAACAAAGAGCATGGGATTCATATCGGGTTCCATCCCTTTTTGCATTTGCCTACTCATAACAACCCCTTCTGATGCTAGCCAACCATAATAGGCTCCGGCTGTTAAAAACAAAAAGGCAATTTTCAAGATCACCCCAAAGAACGACGAATTGTATTTCTCATCGCGACGGTATTGCTCGTAACTTAAGTTTGAATGGTAGTTTGCTCGTTTCCTTCTTGGCGCCGTTCGTTTCCTTACGGTACTGGCGTATTTGCGGTTCAATGCTGGATTCAGAATCTTTTCCCGTTCAAAGCGCAGCAATTGATCATAAGCGAGCTTGGAATGTTTGTTTGATAAACAGCTATATGCCACTTCAAGATCTACGAATTCTTGCGTGGTATCTCGATCTCTATTCATATCAGGGTGCAACTGCTTTGCCAGCTTACGATAAGCCTTCTTAATTGCTTCTGGAGAAGCAGTTTCAGCGATATTGAGTCTTTCGTAGTAATTCAAAGTATTGCGTTATGAAGAACTTTCAGTATTTTCAAATCTAGGTCAAAACTAGCAGAAAAGATGGCAGAAGAAAGAGATGACAGTAGGGAGAATGAGATTCTGGATCAATTATCCCCAGAGAAGGAAGTCAAACTTACCTACTCCCTTCGCAAAGTCAGATCATTGGATGAAGCGGAATCTATAATTCATGCACTGGATTTGAAAGGAATTCCTGCCGAAATGAATCTGGATGGTGGAATTGTTGATCCAATTTTTATTGGTGGCACCCCTTCAAACAAATATGAAATTCTTGTAAAGGAAGAGGATAAAGAAGATGCCAATGCCATTTTCTGGGAATGGGCGCAGGAAGCTATCAGTCAAATTCCAAAAGACTATTATCTCTTTGAATACTCGAATTCCGAACTCAAAACCATCTTGATCGAATCTACCGAATGGAATGAATTGGATGTATTGCTTGCCGAGAAAATCTTACGCGATCGCTATGTAGCGATTGATGTTTCTGAAATTGACGCGAAGCGCAACGACCGAAAGAAAGAAATGGCCCAACCGCAATCAGGACAAGAAGGCTGGATTTTGATTGGCTACATTTTTTCGTTTATTGGTGGATTCGTTGGCCTTTTGCTCGGGTACTCACTATGGAAAGCGAAAAAAAGATTGCCGGATGGAGAGAAAACACCTGCATACGCATCAAATGTGCGTACTCATGGTAAAATAATCTTCTTCATCTCACTTGTCTTTTTCACCTTGTCGGCAATATTGCTCATCCTGGGCCGTATTCAAAGCGCAGAGTCCATGGGCTAGTTTCATTTGTTGCACATTTTTGTAACTTTACTGTTTCAATCCAAAATTTCATTAAATTGGATCAACTATTAACTGAAACGGTGGCAGCAAAATGTACCGGAACCATTATTCAACACGTCCAAACGGATTACTTCAGCTTGATTTTACGCGAGTTGGACTTTGGTATTCTCATGATCGAATGGGATGAAGTCATGGAGAATTATCAAATCCAATTAAGTGAAATTCAATATTTGCGAAAGGCCAATCAGAATTATGCGCTCAAGCACGGCACTGTCCTGCTTCTCGTAAAAACATTCGATGGAATCATTGTTGGTCCTGAAATTCAGAAGAAACTGCAAAATAAAGAAGTCTACGGTGGGATTCGTGCGGTGGCCATCATTCTTCAGAGCACTACGCATCGAATTTCATTGAACTTATCTTCTCAGTTCAGTAAGAATCGCATCCCGATTAGAGCATTCGCCTCTCACGAAAGTGCGTTTAAATGGCTCAAAAAGAGACAATCTCAGAAATCTTAAAGCGGTATTTCTCCTGCCTAAATCAATTCATTTCTGGTCAAAGTGAAGTTAACGAAGCATTCATTTCTGACAACATTGCCATCATTCTGCCCAACATTTTTTCGAATTCCTTATTTTAGTTGAAAACCAACTGCATGAACTTACGCATACCTTCGTTTGAAGCGTACACATCCGAATACAAGAAAAGTGTCGAGAACCCAGAAATCTTTTGGTCTGAGATTGCACAATCCTTCGAGTGGAAAAAACCTTGGACAAATGTCTTGAACTGGAATTTCGAGGAACCCAATGTGAAATGGTTTGAAGGTGGCAGCCTGAACATCACTGAAAACATGCTGGATCGTCATTTGGAAGAACGAGGCGATCAAGTAGCATTCTATTGGGAACCAAACGAACCAGGAGACAAAGAGAAGACATTAACCTATAAGGAACTCTATCATGAAGTTTGCAAACTCGCGAATGGAATGAAGTCCTTGGGGATTGAAAAAGGAGATCGTGTGTGTATCTACATGCCAATGACGCTGGAAGGAATCATTTCAGTAATTGCTTGCGCTCGAATTGGAGCAGTGCATTCTATTGTGTTTGCAGGATTCTCGTCCAATGCTCTGGCAGATCGCATCAACGACGCAAAAGCGAAATTGGTCATCACCTCTGATGGGCTGAATCGTGGAACCAAGAATTTGGACTTGAAAGCCATGGTAGACGAAGCGCTGAAGCAATGCGATTCGATTGAACATGTTTTGGTGCACAAACACACGAATAACGATACGAATTACACCGAAGGTCGCGATGTTGATTACCAATCACTCGTGAATTCCATGGACGATACTTGTCCAGCAACGGAAATGGACAGTGAAGATTTACTTTTCATTTTGTATACGTCAGGATCAACCGGAAAGCCGAAGGGTGTGGTACATACCTGCGGAGGATACATGGTTTATACTTCCTACTCCTTCGAAAATGTTTTTCAATACGAAAAAGACGATGTTTTCTGGTGCACGGCTGATATCGGTTGGATTACCGGACACTCATATATCGTGTACGGTCCTCTGCTTTCTGGTGCGAAATCAGTTGTATTCGAAGGCATTCCTACTTATCCGGATTGTGGAAGATTTTGGGCCATTTGTGATAAATACAAAGTCAATCAGTTTTATACAGCTCCAACGGCTATTCGCTCATTAATGGGAGCCGGATTGGAGCTCGTTACGCCATACAAGTTGGATTCGCTAAAAGTAATTGGATCTGTTGGTGAACCTATCAATGATGAAGCTTGGCAATGGTACCACCGAGAAATCGGAAAGGAAAACTGTCCGGTGGTAGATACGTGGTGGCAAACGGAAACAGGAGGAATCATGATTTCTGGACTTGGGAGTCATTCACCAATGAATCCCACACATGCCGGATATCCGCTTCCTGGAATTCAACCCGTACTTTTGGATCAGGAAGGAAAAGAAATTACAAAGAATGAAGTGGAGGGCTATTTGTGTATCAAGCATCCGTGGCCATCGATTTTACGCACTACGTATGGAGATCATGAACGTTGTAAGAATGTCTATTTCTCAAACTACGAAGGCTATTATTTCACCGGAGATGGAGCGAAACGCGATAAGAATGGAATGTATCGAATCATCGGACGTGTAGATGATGTAATTAATGTCTCTGGACACCGGTTTGGAACCGCGGAAATTGAAGATGCAATCAACACGAACAAACATGTAATAGAATCTGCGGTTGTGGGGTATCCGCATGATATTAAAGGACAAGGGATTTACGCCTATGTTGTAGTTGATTCCAATGATGACGACAATGCCATTGAACTTTCGGTTTGTGATTCCGTTTCTGAGGGTATTGGTCGCATTGCGAAACCGGATAAAATTCAAGTGGTTACGGGACTTCCAAAGACACGCTCCGGGAAGATCATGCGCCGTATTCTAAGAAAAATTGCGGAAGGAGAGCAAGCTAATTTTGGCGATACCTCTACCCTTTTGGATCCGACTGTGGTGGAATCTATTTTGGAGAAAGCGAAGTGAGACGTTGGCTTCGACAGCCTCAGCCAACTTTTGACCTCCTCTAATACTAAAGCGAAACAATTATGAAATACAAAAACGAAGTAATTATAAACGCGTCACGGGATAAAGTGATTGAATTGTTTGATAACCCAGATAATCTGCCCAAGTGGCAAAAAGGATTTGTTTCGATGGAATTGATTGAAGGGAAAGCGGGGGAAGTTGGTGCAAAGCACAAAATGCATTACAAAATGGGGAAACGTGATATCGAAATGATCGAAACGGTTACCAAAAGGAATTTACCGAATGCTTCTAGTGGATCGTACGAAGCAAAAAACGTATACAATCATATCGATAATTATTTCGAAGTAATCGATGCAGGTAAAACGAAGTACTGGTCTGAAAATGAATTCCGTCTCAAAGGATCAATGAAATTATTTGGCTGGATCATGCCCGGTGCATTTAAGAAGCAGTCTCAGAAGTATATGGACGATTTCCGTGATTTCGTAGAGAAAGAAGTAAGTGGCTCCTAAAGCTTCGCACTTTCAACGTCTGCCAGCCCTTTATCCTTAACCGATGGAGGCTCATTGAGAATTCTTCCTTCTTGCAGCTTATCACTTCTGAAACGTTTCGTTGCCATCCAAAACAGATACGCAGCAATCATTACCAAAACTGCAGCTGCGAAGTAAGGCGTTCCGTATACTCTTTTGCCTTCTGGGAGCCCCACTGTTGTTAGCGAATATAAGGTCATCATAATTAGTGGGCCTAAAATTTCAGACAAACTCAATACACTGGTGATGGTTCCTTGTAATTCTCCCTGTTCGGAATCCTTCGTATTATTCGACATAATTGCTTGAATTGCAGGTCCAGCAAGTCCTGTTATAGCATAAGGAAGCATCAAAACGTACAGCATCCAACCTTGTGGCGCCAGACCGATCCCAATTGTGGCCAATACATACATCCACAAACTGAAATAGCTGGTTTTCACATTCCCATAGCGCTTTGAGAAGTATCCCGAGAGACCACCTTGAACCACTGCTACACAAATTCCGACGACAGCTAGCGACAATCCTACATCTCCTTCCGACCAATCGAATTTCTCCTTTGTCATATACACCCAAGTAACTTGGATCGCTGTACCAGCCAGATAATACAAGAAGATGACTCCGAACAACAGTCCCAATTCTCTGTATTTGGGTAATTGCAAAATAGCCCCTGCAGGATTCGATCGTTTCCAATTGAACGGACGGCGCTTCTCTGGTGGTAAGGTTTCTTTAAGTACTATCAATCCGTAAACGAAGTTGATTAAAGAAACCGCTGCCGCAGCTAAGAACGGAATACGGACCCCTACTTCGCCTAGAAAACCTCCAATTGCCGGACCAATAATGAAACCGACGCCGAAGGCGGCCCCCACCATTCCGAAATTTCGAGTTTTGTTTTCTGGCGTTGAGATATCGGCGATATAAGCCATTGCTGTAGAATAGCTTGCTCCGAACATCCCGCTAACACATCGTCCTATGACCAACCAAATCAAGCTGGGCGCAAAGAACATAATGATGTAGTCCAATCCCAGCCCGAATAGCGAAAAGAGTAAAACGGGCCTCCGACCATATCGATCACTCAATCCACCAACAAGTGGAGAAAACAAGAACTGCATTCCGGCATAGGCAACGCCAATCAACAAATAATAGCTTTTCGATGCATCCAAAGAAATTTGCCCTACTTCTGAAATCAATTCCGGCAGCGTAGGAATGATAATCCCTATACCCGCTGCATCCAGCATGATCGTAATGAAGATAAATATCAGGGCATTGTTTTTTTGCATGGGCCAAATGTACAGTATTTACTATGGTAACCTCCTAGGAAATTGATCAGTCGTATGCATTTGCAGGGATAAAGTGATGAACGGAGAATTATTCGTTATGACTCATTATACACGGCATCCGAAAATCTTTTTTTCAAGGTCTTGCAACCCTTTCTATCTGGTGTGCATTGTATCAATAAAAACAACAATGAAAAAGCTTTGCTTCTTACTACTAATGTTGCTTCCAATGGCTGGTATTGCGCAGGAAAAGGGCACCTGGTCTGTCTCAACGCATTTTCAATCTGAACACAATTTTATTCCAATGATGCGAAACGATTTCGGCTATTGGAGCGTGATAGAACCCATGTGGCAGAAACAATATCATTATACAACAGGTCTTGGAGTCAACTATCGATTTGCCAATAACTTCGAACTCAGTTCTGGAATCCGGTATTCTAGAAAACGAGAAGAAATGAATGGATATCCGTATTATTTCTGTGGAACTGTTGATTATTATCTGATTTCCGTTGCGCCTTTAACTAGACATTATGTTGAAATGCCCGTTCTTGCAAGATATTACTTCTTGCCAGGTAAAATTAAAATGCATGTAGAATCCGGTTGGATTGGAAGCTATCGCGTTGGTGAATACGCAACTACTACGCAACATGACTGGATGCTAAGTGCGCAAACGGGAATTGGTGTGAATCTATTCTTGAACAAATGGCAGTTCGGTTTAGGAGCCAACTATCGCCTTCAATTCGATTTGGGAGATCGAGATCCGTTTTATTCTGTGAACCCTCACGCTTTCGGATTTGAATTTAAAACTGCATTTTCGTTAAACAACTAAACTAACCGTTAGCAAAGCGCTACCGTTTGAATAAGAAACGTATATAGATTAAAGTAATTCGATCGAAATATAAGCACTTCAATGAATCGGAGTTAGTACAAGCCTGCAGGTCAGGAAAGCGCCAAGCAGAGCGCGAACTGTACAACCGATACGCACCTAAAATGAGAGGTGTCGCATTGCGCTATGCCTCATGCGAAGAAGCGGCTAATGATATTTTACAAGATGCGTTTATCAAAGCATTCGATCAATTAAAGAATTATACGGATCAGGGGAATTTGGGAGGATGGCTGTACCGAATTACCGTAAATACGGCATTGCAGGCGTATCGAAGTCAAAAAAGCCGGAATACCCATCATGATACGTACGGACAAGAGTATACGGGGTATTCGAGCAATGACAGCCTAGAAAACATGAACATGGAGGCCTTGTTGAAGCTAATTCAGGAACTACCAGAAGGATTTCGAATGGTCTTCAATTTACGCGCCATAGAAGGGTACACTCATAAAGAGATTGGCGTTATGCTAGAAATCAACGAGGGAACTAGTAAATCGCAGTATGCCCGTGCGAAAAAACAATTGCAAGCACGTATTCTTGCAGAGGAAAATGAACTAAAAACACGGAGTTATGGCTCATGAGGATTTCGAAAATATCGTGAAGAGTCGTTTTCAAGGATTCGAAAGCGCGCCACCGGAATCGGTTTGGAGTGGAGTTAATGCCATCAGAGCGCAACGCAGAAAACGTATTTTCTGGTGGTTACTTCCACTGTTGTTAATCACTGTTGGAGCGTCTGCATTTTATGCGATAAATTACATTTCTACTGCTGAAGCAAAGAACACATTGAATTCAATCAATACTATAACTAAAAACACACAAGTCGCTGAAATAAAGTACACAACAGAAACAAAAACTGATATATCAACAAATACTACTGATGCTTATTCTTCACACCATTCTTCAGGAAGATCTAAAATTAAAAAGACAATCACTCAGAAACCAACCTCAAATAATTCAGCGAATAACCCGATGTTACTGAGCACCGAAGAAAATGAAGATGAACGTATCGCATCCCTTCCGGCAATGCAATCGCTTCCAATTCAAATTCCATCAACCGAATGGGAATTGCAACAACCCGGTTTTGAAGGTAATTCAAGACAACCACGACACCACTGGAGGCACAGTATAGGTCTTAATTTGGGAAGTTTTGTTTCCATCTCTGAAGCAAGAGCTGATTATGCGCAATCAATAACCTTATTCGCAGAGGATGCCAGCTATGGAAACGCGACGTATCAAAGATTCTTGGAAGCTGCACCATATATTGAATGGAAGAATACCTTAACAGGATTCTCACTGCGAGGAAACTTGGTCTATTCTGCTGCAAATATCTCATCAACTACCAATGCAGACACCTTCCTTGGAAGGCAACAGTCGTATGGTGTAGGAATTGGTTCTGGATACGCGTTTGTTCGGCGCAGGTTTGAAGCTGCCTTATATGTGCAATTGCAGTCTGAAATAATCAACACACTTTACTCCAGTAATGAAAACTATCCATGGTTTGCAGATACTAATTCTGGACAATTACCTTCGGCTCAAACCAATGCAAACCCTCCTGCTCCGCCTTCTTACAACCAACTAGCGCTTTCAGGAGAAATTGGATTGCGGGGTAGCTTTACGCTAAGAAATCCATATTGGAGGTTGAATTTCGGTGCAGGATATCGCAACTATTTCTGGCAACAGAAGAAAGCCATGCCTGCCAACGAGGCCATATTGGTGTTACCTCAACTATTGCATCTAAACGCAGGAATATCCTACATGTTCTAAGCAAGCAATCTGGGTCAACGGGTATCTCTTTCAAACATCTTGAATTACGTAAGCATCCGTCCAATCCCAGCAAAAATATGGAGCATTGGAATGTACCCTTTTTGTGTTTTTCGCAATTCATTATTTCTTTTTTGCTCATATTAATTTTTCTACTAGCTTAATTAGTGGCATTTTCACGATGTAATTAGTTGCTATATTGTAAAAGGCAAGCGTTAAGAACACTATTGAATGAATAACAATCAACATACGGCTATTCAAGCGCCAACGATGATTTCCGGTGCGAGAAAGAGTTGGACCGTCATGAGAATCTGGATGAGTATTTCAGTGTTTATCGTGCGGAAATACAAATCGCCAGCGCGATTCATTAAAATCGTTCGTAGAGTGCGCCAAATAAAGAAAAGACATAATGTTGCTGGGGCATTCAAAAAAGTCGCGTACGTAGATGGAAGAATTTACCTCAGCCCTTACAACAACGGTTGGCCTACCCGCAACTTTAATCGTGCGGTTGATATTGAGGCGCGAAAAGCAATTAATGATCCAGTAGGCAATCTGGAACAACTGAATACCGTCATGATCGCCCTCACAAAAAAATGTCCGCTGAACTGTGAACACTGCTATGAAGGGCCTGAATTGAACAAGAAAGATACGTTGACGCTTGACGATCACAAAAAGATTCTGAAAAAACTCCAAAACGTAGGAATCCCGCTAATTCAGTACGGTGGTGGCGATCCAATGGCCAAGGTCAATGACATGGTTGAACTGCTGAAATCTTCAGACGGTTCAAGTGATATTTGGATCAGTACTTCAGGATTTAATTTCAGTAAGGAAAATGCGCGACGATTAAAAGACGCAGGACTTACGGGTCTTAGTATTAGCCTAGACCATCATGAAGCCGAAGAACACAACAAATTCCGCCGCAATGAGAAGGCATTTGACTGGGCCATGGAAGCAGCTCAGCATGCTAAGGAAGTTGGATTGGTGATCAATATGTCGATCTGTCTCACAAGAGAGTACACAACAAAAGAAAATTTGCAGTCCTACTTAGAACTCTCTGCTAGAATA
The DNA here is from genome assembly GCA_015665275.1 of Flavobacteriales bacterium. GTDB lineage: Bacteria > Bacteroidota > Bacteroidia > Flavobacteriales_D > Crocinitomicaceae > UBA4466. The sequence continues at coordinate 66,651 of JADFAL010000040.1, forward strand.
GGAGCTTCTTTTATTCAACTTGTAGAGCCAAGAGCCGTTGGAAATTACGCCGGAAAGGATGTCTATCTGCGAAGCGAACACATCGATATTGCTGAACAGTTTTTCGTTGAAACAAACGCTGATAAATCGAACAATCATTTACCCATCGTGTTTTACCCTGGGTATCATCAACGGAAGTCTGGATGTCCAGGGGCTGGATCAAAGTACTTGTACATCGATACGGACGGTTACATGAGTTCTTGTCCGTTCTGTCGCAATAAAAAAACACACATTCTCGAAGACAATACTACCGAATCCTCCATTGAAGTTATGCGCAATGAGGGCTGCGAGATCTTTGAAAAATACAATTAACACGCTATGTACCAAATCACACCTTTCCATCGCATCGTATCATTTATATTAATTGCCTGCATTCTGCAAAGTTGTAGTTACTACAAATTCAGAACCATACCAGAAGGAGCTGATACTGAATACGTGAACAATCGAATCGCTAAGCGTCCAGCGCACAAAAACTACTTCATAGTGCATAAAGGAGACAAAGCATGGCAATTAAAAGATGTCGTATTTGTTAATGACACCCTCACAGGAACCATCACAGCCATGAATCCTACGGTTAAAGAGTACATGAATAAGGCGTACGCAGGAAGCAAAAAGCGGGTTCCAAGAGAAGATTTGACTTACATCAATCAAGTACATGTTTTTATCGATTCTTTGGACGAATCCAGCAAGAATGTTGCATTTACGGCTGAAGATATTGATCGTCTCGACCTTATGAATATGAACCGAGGACTCAAGATTATAACGGTTGCAAGCGCTGTTATCGTAACTACGTTTACAGCTTTGGTCGTGCTGCTACTCATTGCCTGCTCGTGTCCTCATACCTATGTATATGACGGCGAAAAATACTACTTCAACAATACCTTGTTCACTGGCGCGACTTCAGAGAATTTGGAACGAGACGACTACAAAATCATGCCTGATTACTTTTCCAATTCTGGCAACTACGAGTTTTTCATACGCAATGACGAAGAAGAACAGCAGTTCACCAATATGCTAGAATTGATTGTTGTGCAACACAATGAGAACGCAGAAATTTCTATGGATCAACAAGGAAAAATTTATTCTCTTGAAGAGCTTGTAAGACCATCTGAAGTGCACGATAACTCTGGTAATGTTTTAACAGATTTGGTTTCTTACGCGGATGATGCCGGTCACTACTTCGACAACAAAGGCGAAGAAGACTACAACAATGTGTACGCCTCGTTTGAGAAGCCAGAGGATACACAAAATGCGAAAGTTGTCTTGAATGTCAAAAACCACCAATGGGGCGGGCTTGTGTTCAACGAATTCTCGAAATTGTTCGGTAAACATCACGATCTATGGGCCAAAAGCAATCAGAAGAAATCCAAAGAAGAAATCCGAGAAAATATCAAGAAAGCAGGGTTTCTGCTGACAGTTTCGGTAAAAAAGAATGGAGAATGGATTGAACTTGAAGATTTGGATTTGATTGGTGATGTGAATTACAATTCAATCGTGATTCCTTTGGACAGCGATTTATTAACGGATGAATCGATTGAATTGCGCGTTCAATCCGGATTCATGTTCTGGGATCTTGATCGGATCAATATGGATTTCAGCGCACCGAGTAATCTTTCAGTACAACGCCTCTCCCCTTCTTCTGCCTTGGGTAGTAACAACAATGACGACACGGAAGCGTTGGCTTCAAATGACGACAAGTATATGTCGCATTTAACAACAGGAGACTCCACGACCGTAAAATTCGAAGGCATTGAAAACATAGAGGGCATGAACCGAACTATTTTCTTGCACAGCAAAGGATACTACCTCCCTCAAAAGCAATTTAGCGGAAAATTACAGCGCAAAGAATTGGCAAAAATCAACATAGAGGCAGGTTTATCCATTTTCTCACGAGGGCTTTACCAAGATTATTTTGGCAACCTCACCTTAAATACGGAGCAATAATGAAGGTCTTTTTAGCTTGTTGTACCCTAGCTTTAATTAGCGCGGCTTATTGTCAGGATAGCATCATCGAAAGTTACGCCGTTACGGTGAATACAGAAATCAAACCCAAAGAACAACGGTTTTTCGATCACGATTACGGTCCATTATCAATTAGTACAAACCTTACCTCTTTGTTTAGCATATCTCCCTACAACAGAAGATGGTCCATTGAACCGGAATATGAATTTACCGATCGATGGTCACTGAAAGTTCCATTGGTGATTGGATTCGACAAAGCCCATAACATTAACGTATTGCAAAGCGTTCCGTCTTATTATTCCTATGACACATATTCGAATTCTAGTTATGATCCCAATTCAATTCCAGACATTAAATACCTTCCAAGAAGAAATAATGAAATTGATGTAATTGCGCAGGTGGGAGTAAGTCCCAAATACTATTTCAATGGAAAGTCTACCTCATTCTTCTCTTTTTACGGAAGTGCAGCATTTAACATGGGACTTGCGGACCAATACAGCCTTCACATTTACGATGATTTAGATAGTTCGAGTTATTATAGTCCCAGTCAGCAATCCGACATCTATCAGTGGGAAGTCAGAGAACGAAGAGAGGAATACAAAAGCGATGAATTCATGTATTTCAATCATGAATTACTGTTGGGAATGGATTATAATTTTAGTCGCAGAGTTACTTGCACCTTCGAAATGGGTTATTCCTCAAGATTTTATGGGAGACCTGAACGACAAGACTGTCTGTATGCGACGATTCAAGACAGTTATGAGCTGGTTCATGAGGGACCTTTTCCAGCTTACAATAGAGATAGAAGAGAAGTTCGATTCCGCTTGTTTCTTACTGCGCTGTTCTAAATAATGAGCGCCCTTGCTAATGCAACCTAATTGCGTTAATTTTGACTCATGGGAGTAGTTCGAAGAACTAAATCAGTCAATACCATTTTGGAGATATTTGAAAATACCTCGGAAGCCATCTCTGTTGTTGATTTAACAGAGAAACTGAAGGATCAGATGAATAAAACCACGATCTATCGGATTCTTGAAAGATTAGAAGAAGACGCTGTCCTCCACTCTTTTCTTGGACACGAAGGCGTAAAATGGTATGCAAAATGTCATGATTGCTCTACGCACGACCACCACGATGTGCATCCTCACTTTCAATGCATCGATTGTGGAAAAGTAGATTGTGTAGAGATTGAAGTATCCATTCCTAAGATCCCTAACCGAAAGGCGATGGCTTACAATGTCTTAATTCAGGGACAATGTGAAGCATGCGTTGAGTAGCAATTGCAAGGAGCGACCACGGCAAACTATAATGTTGGTCTAATTACTAGGATTCAATGAAACCACATTCAATCTGATAAGTTTTCGATACCTTGTTCTACCCTATCATGAAAGATCAAGAGAAAATACATCTAAAGTTCCTAGGCGGTGCACGAACCGTTACTGGATCAAAAACATTACTGGAAGTTGGAGATACCAAAATCCTTGTAGATTGCGGGCTTTTTCAGGGCCTCAAAGAACTAAGAAGACTCAATTGGGAGAATATCACCAGAGATGCTTCTCAAATTGACTACGTTCTCCTAACACATGCGCATCTGGATCACTGCGGTTACCTTCCGATACTGGTCAAAAATGGCTTTAAAGGAACCATCTACTGCACACATCCAACTAAAGAATTGGCAGCCATTGTACTTAAAGATAGTGGCAAGATTCAAGAAGAGGATGCCAATAGAGCGAACCGTCATTCATACACCAGTCATAGTCCTGCAAAACCTTTATATACACAGGATCATGCAGAAGCAGAAAAGTATTCCTGAATCATGGCGAACCGCATCAACTCGATGCATTCCGGGTGTTGATCCAAAGCAAATTGGGTTGGGACGTCATTATTCCTTATCAGGAAGAGAGTTTTGAGCTCTAATAATTTGTTATCATGCAGCCCCCTTTAGAGAGCAATAATCCCACAAAAAAAGCTCACCGAATGGCAAGCTTTTATTCTCAGGTGTAAGCGCGAGTGGGACTACATAGCTAGCTCCGTTGCCGTAACCAACTGCTTGGATTGAAGCTGGGTGATGATTGCCGTGAGCCGCGCCAGTCTGGGTTTTTCTTCCATGAAACAAAAATACCACTTTTAGTGTCAGAGGTATGTCAAGGGCGGTGACGTGACATTTGATTTTTTCATAATTTCCACTTCTTTGTGGTATTTCTAACCACAGCCCCTCTCATTTTCGATAAGAATAGTTATACTTATTTTCGAGTAGAACCTGCCTAAATATTGAGGAAATTTTGCTGGAATAATGAATTTCTATTTAATCCCATATCTCTTTATTCAATTCACCATCAACCGCGTTGTGTGACGTCAGCAAAAAGTGAACTAGAACGAGCTTAAACTTATGATAGAGGTTTAATATTTATAACATAAAATGTGATAACAAATCATTCTTATATTTAAACTCATTTTCAGCAAGAAGTCCTTTCAACTTCATAGTTGAGGAACATTATATGCCATTAAAACCAGAATAGAAACTAATCAATAATGTTAGCCTATTGTACATATTGTTCTGCAGAGAAAAACCAAACTGAAGGAAATATTTTAGCAATTGATCTCTATAAAAGCTCGAGAATTGCAAACGTTTTTAATTTAGCTAGCTCCAGTGATATCAATATGGTAATTCTTTCGGGTAAGTGCGGAATTATACCTGCTAAGCAAGAAATCAAATCCTATGATCATTTGCTAAAAGCTGAAGAAGTTGACAAGCATTCGGAATTAGCTGCCAAACAATTGAAAGACCTGGGTATTACTGAGCTGATTTTTTTTTCGAACAAATTAGAAAATGACGTTAATCTTGAACCTTATCATGCATGTATTAAGCAGGCTTGTAAAAAAGCAGAAGTAAGCTTGTCAATAGAAGAATCGAATTATGTTGATTGAGGGTAATGGTGATACATCTATTAACTACTCTATCTCCAATTCCTTTGCATAGTGCAATACTTCGTTTAATGTTTCAGTGTCATCCTTCATTGAAAACTTCGCTTTCATTATGATTTGCTTACACTTATTCCTCCAAACAAGTGCAAATTCATTATGAAGCTTATTCTTTTCCGAATAACGGGTGATAATATTTCCCGCTTGTTTTGCTTTTGGATACGCCAATGATAAAAATTCAAGAATATCAGCTTTTGTTGTTGGAATAGGAAAACTCGATATAATTTCCATTTTCTTGCTGTCAACTTTATCCGGTCCATCGGATAAAGCTTCCGCAAAAGCACCTAATATTGTGTCTGCCTCATCCTTTCTTTGTGATTCAGCTTCAGTTAATAATTGAAATAAACGCTGAATAGTCGCGTTGGAACTTCTGTCTACAACCGAATGCCCACAATACGCACATATAGTTGAATAAGAGTCTATTGAAGCTTGACAATTGGGGCATTTATTAGAATTCGCTTTTGGTTTCGCTGACGTATTCGGACCTTCTGTTTTAGGTTCTTCTTGCGTCTTTTGAGATTCATAGATGCGTGCATCCAACACCATTTCAAACTCATCCTTATCTATGCCTGATTCAACGGCTTTCCTAATTAGAATTTCACGCTCTTTATCCGACACTTTTCCATCAACCAATGCAAACTTGATCAGTTTTTCAATTTCCTCTGAATACATTTATTTCTTTTTTAATGCTATTCCAAAAACAAAAATGAGTACCTCCATCCCGATTAAACCTGCTATCATTAGAATGTACCAATTATTCTCTAATTGTGATGGTGCGAACAGGCAAAGCAAATACCGAATCAATCCAGAAATTAAAAACAAAAAAGTAAATGCTGCCTTGAAAGCGTTATCAAGGTATTTGAAGTACAGTACGTAGATTAATCCCGTAGAAACCAGAATGCTAATATCTGCAAGCATCCAATTAAACGAAGGGTAATTACTTAAAATAACTCCTGCCAGAGAATTGAACAATACGGCAAGAATTCCACCAATTAGAAAAATGTTTTTCATACTAATTTTGGTTGTTATCTAAGTTTGTCTAAAAGTTCTTTCTTCTTCGCTGAAAACTCCTCTTCAGTCAAAATTCCAGCGTCCTTGAGCTCACCTAGCTGTTTTAGTAATTTGATAGTGTCTTCATTTCCAGTAGTTGCACCTGTAGCGGGTTTTACATCACCTGTATTCTTAGACATCATATTCCCCATCTGCTCTGCAATTGGATTCACCATTCCCAAGCCAACCATGGTTCCCAGAATACCTCCAGCTCCACCTTCTCCGCCACCTCCAAGATTCTCCGCGGCTTTTTCAGTTGTATCAAAGCTACGTTCTACTTTATAAATCTCTAGATTCTCAGCACGACGCTTTAGACGCATACGTTCGTCCACATCTTCTGCCATTATTTCCTGAAACTTAGCCACAACATCCTTTACTCGCTGATCATCATCGATCACTGGAATGGCTTCTATATTGAAAAGTTTCAGTGATAAACCAAATTCTTGTAAATGAGCGTTGACAATTGATTTAACTGCTCCACTTACTTCAAATACAATTGACTCCAATTCTAGTGGACTCAATTTCTGTTCACGGCTAATAGTCGTTATCGAATATTTTACATTTTCAGTGATTACTCCTCTGAACAATTCCGAAAGAGTTTTTGTGTTAAAGTCACTCACTGTACCAATCATTTTGGTAAGGAACAATTTCGAATCCTCCACTAATAAGGCGAATGATCCTCGACAAGAAACAGGTATCGGCACTTTGAATGTTGGTTCAATCATATTAAAAGGCATCAAACCAAACTTGGCATCCATCGAAACGGCCTTGTTTACAAAATAGACTTCAGCAGTAAATGGACTGCTACCACCATATACTAAACCTGCTAGTTTTGATAAAACTGGTAGATTTTTGGTTGATAAAGTGTGTGTTCCAGGACCAAGTACATCCAGTAACTGCCCTCCTTTGTAAAAACATGCTTCCTGAGATTGATTCACTATTAATTGTGACCCCATTCTCAATTCATGTTCACGCGATTCGTTTGAATCAGAACGCCATTTCCATACGAGTACATCATTAGCCCCGTTATACTTTAGAACATCAAGTATTGCCATAGATTATAAAGTTAGGAAAATAGTTTTATTCGCTTTTGAGATTTGTTATTTTCGCTGTGCATAAAATCAGCATGGCATGAAACACTACTTTCTACTACTTACTTTCGTATCACTAACACTATTCTCTTTTGCTCAAGAACTTAATAAGGAGGATCAAAACGCTCAGAAGCATCTCAAGAAAAATATTGCCGTAAATAAACTGGCAGTAGAAGATCTATCTGGAAAAACACTACACACCAACAAGGTGTCGAAGCTAAGTTTTAAAGGCATTTCAAGCCACTTTACAGAATTGAAAGGAGTCATTGAAGAGTATTGTATTGCAACCTTATACCCTCTCAAAAATGTTACTCAGGTCGCTGAAGGGGAAGGTAACGTATTCGCATATTACCCTCAATTCCAGGCTTATTTTGATCATTCAGACAAGCAATTACATGCTATGCAGAAGTTGATTATTCCTACTGGTGCGAGCTTGGTAAATGTTTACAAGTTCGATGAGGGAGACAGTAAAGGTTTAATACTTGAGTTCTTTGTTAAAGGCACATCAACCTATAGTTATGGTTTTATCCTCGAAAACGAACTTGTTACCCTTATGGATCGAGTTGCGAATAACGAAATTGGAGTAATTACCGATGAAAGAGATGGACGAACGTACAAATGGGTAGAAATTGATGGACAGCAATGGTTCGGTGAAAACTTACAATATGATACTGGAGAGAAAAAATTGACAATGCACGGTGATGTCATTTACAGTAATTACAACGGACGATTTTACACCTTTAGCCAAGCAAGTTCGGCTTGCCCAAAGGGATGGCACCTTCCTTCCGACAATGAGTGGAAACAGTTAGAAAAAGTCGCTGGTGTTACCCAGGAGGATATTGACGTCTACGGTAATATTTCGAGAAACGGAGTTGATGTTGAACCAGCACAAGAATTGAGAACAAATCCAGATTTAATGTTTTATGCGCACCTTTCTGGGGCTTTGGAAAAGGATGAATACGGATTATTTAAATCGTTTGAACCAAGAAAGAGAGCCTACTTCTGGACGAGCACAAAAGCTGGTGAAGTGGAAGCGACAGTTCGTTGGATTGGACACGAATTTGGAGGTATTGTTCGAGATAAAATGGGAGTTGGTAATTATTTAAGTTGCAGATGTGTCAAGGATCAAGACATATCAGCGGTTGTTGAAACTTCTGAAAAACTTAAAGCGATTACTACTAAAATTGACGCAAATCCAGAAGATGCTGGCAATTATTTCGATCGTTCGATCGAATTCTTTTTAATTGGAGAGGGAAAATTCGCACTAAAGGATATTGACAAAGCAATTGAATTGGATGGTAGCGACCTTGAACAAAAACTTTTCAAAGCTCAAATTCTTTTCCTCTACAGTTTTGATCAAGATGCAGATGAAATTCGAAATCTTGTGAATCAATACATCAGTGAAATTAAAGACAACGACTACGCCTTTTATTTTGCATCACGATTGTCAATTTACGATCCAAAAAACGGTGGTCTAGTTGCTACCTACGACAGCGAACGCCGTAAAAAAGCGATTGAGTTAATTGGGAAGGCACTTTCAATAGATCCAAATAATCCATATTACAACAGTTTTAATGCAAAACTATTAGCTGTAAATAGAGATTACGCTAAAGCAGTAAGCGCATTGAAAAAGGAGTTAGAGCACGATCCAAAAAATGGCGAGACGCATTATTTGCTTGCCCTTATGAAGGTGAAGGACTATCACACGAAAAATGTTAAAAACAATGTAAATACGGGCGAATGGTGTACACAGATTACGGGTTTGTGTTTCAAATTAACTCCTGCACAAATTAAAGATGCATGCGGGAGTTTCAAAAAAGCCATCAATTATGGAACTGAAGTTTCACCTGATTATCTTACCATTTGTGCTGAATTGAAACAGGCTGAAACACTAGAGAAACATAAGCCAATTATCTATACTGGACCACGTGGAGGACGCTATACGATTAATTCGAATGGTAATAAGTGCTACATACCAAGAAGGTAGAAAACAACACCTTAGCCACATTAAAACGTTGGCTTAGTTGTAGCCGTTGTAACTATTATATCGTACTAACCAACAACTCCCTAACATCAACACCCAATACCTCAGCAATTTCAGTCAAAGTTTCCAAAGACGGTTGCATTTCATTTGTACACCAACGAGAAACAGTCGTAGTATTCTTACCCAACTTTTCCGAAAGCCACTTATTAGTTCTTCCTTGTTCGGCAAGAACCACTTTAAGTCTATTTATTGCTTTTTTAGCCATTTTAAATGCGAATCACTTAATTAAATCTAAGAATAGTATTGTTAACACATAAGTGATCTCTCGAAGTAGTAACCCGCATGAGGTGTAGGTTGTGTTATAGTGCGTCTTTTATTTATTACATAAACATGTCCCAAGTGGTCTTTTGACTAGCTTGTCTTGTTCTCCTTGACTTAATTCGAGTTCTTTTCTTGTCAATCCTCTAACATAGTACTCTTTGGATAAGAGTTTTCCTGAATCATCAAATTCAAGATGCCAACCATCTGAGCAATAAAGCTCATCATAATGTTCAATTTTTTTAATCGCACCGTTAATCCAATAATAGTATATAGTAACACTTGTTTCTTTCACAAGGACATTTTGTGAATTAATTCTCCCTTTTTCATCCAGTTCAATAAGGTAGCTGATGTCTCCAGATTCTTCTATCCACTGATAGGTGAAAATTGAATTGTTGTAATATTCTATAAATCCACGACGGATATCATTAGTAGAGTCAATTTTAGTGTAAAAAACTACCTTAAAGTTTTGTAAGCTGTCAGGATAGAATATTGTATCTGGATAACAAGAAGGGCAATTAGATATTTTGTCTAAAATGAGATTTGCATCTTGAATTTGGGAGTGGGAAAAAAAAGAACATAGGAAAGAGATACTTGATATTAGTTTCATAATTCCTTCCAATTTAAAGATTCGATTATTGTCGAGTGTGATCGTAATGCACTATAACGTTTTGCGGCTATACTACCTTCACTGCGTTCGTCTTCGAAAGTAGAACTTTCTCTTGTGCCGACTACTCGAATATACTAAAAGCGATTGAGCTTTTAGAGGCCAAGCGGTAGTGCCAGCCCTTTCGGCATGAAGTATAGCCGATGTTATAAGTACTTCTTTTAAAGAGCAGGAATGTTTCATATTCTCTACACTCTTATTGATCCATTAACGAGCGTTCGCTTTAAAAGGCTTCTTTTTTATCACTAACTAAGTGAGTCACTTGTTTTGAGTAGTTCACGGAACAAAATAGGTGCGAGCGAAAATTCGTCAAAATCACCTCGAAATACAAATAATGAAGTTTATTTAGCTTTATAGTTTAGATAAAGTGCACAAATGACTTTATTTAACTGTTATGAGCAATGTCGTGCGAGTAAATTGCTCTCAAATTAAATGATAACGAAACAAACCAAACAGATATTTAAAATAGTGTCAGAAACAAAATTATAACCAGAGCTTTTGCAGTAATTAAACGAGGAACTCCGTTTGTTGAATTAAATCAGTATGCTGCCTAAAAAAAGAAGAAAATATTAGGATTTAGTCTTGGAATGCAGCTTAGATTATCGTGTAAAAGGGTTTGGTTGATGGTGAGGTAATATAGTGATACATCAAATTGCTGTAATTGGATTGAACACAAAAAAGGAGAGCGAACACTAATGTTCGCTCTCCTTTGATTAAATACAGACCACAAAGTTTAATTAAAACGATGCTTGATTATAAACAACTTACCAGTCATATCTATCATTTTTATTAGATAGAGTCCAGGTTGTAGTTCCAGGTTATTAATTTGAAATGTACTTACTCCTTCGCCCAGATTCAATTGTCTGTTCGAAATTTCTTTACCTTCCATGCTTACTAAAGTAAGTTGAACAATTCCCTTCATTCCAGATCCACCAAAGTCAATAGTGAAATTGTTTTTACTTGGATTAGGGAATATTATTGGAGCGCCATCAAAATCACTGCCACAATCAGAATATATTATGGAGTAATATTCATAAGCACCATCTGTATCCACTTGCTTTAAGCGGTAGTAGTTCTTTTCGCGAGCAGCTCCTTCATGCAAAATAGCATAGTCTATTAAGCTTGTTGAGAACTGTGCCGCATCAACAACAGCTATAGCTTCCCAATTAAAGGCATCCACGGATGATTCAACCTCGAAATGCATACTGTTGTTTTCACTCGCTGTAGACCATTCAATGGCAACATCACCATCTATGCACCTCGAAGAGAAATCAACTAGTTCAACCGGGAGCGGGGAAGATGTTGATGATCCATGTAACCAGAATTCTGAAAAACTATTTACGTCCACAGTAATGTATTTGTCAGTCGCTGCGTGTCCTGTCAATCCAGCCATTGCGTTAATATTACCATTATTGGTTTGTGAATGCCATGTAAAAGCACCACCCTGTCCACAGTTATCTGGGAAATTGGCATTTTCGTTCGGACCACTATATTTTGTACATCCAACATCTGCA